>NZ_JAQSDC010000049.1 GCF_029945705.1 Methylotenera sp. | reverse complement strand
ATTGCATCACTATCTAACATGGTGCGATTAAATCGTATTTTTAGAGGTGCCCTAATGCTAATATTTAATAGGCAGATGTTGATAGGTGCCTAACGATAATTTAAGCTAAATTTTTTGCTATTTATAATTGTAAACTAACATTTCGAATGTGCTTTAATTCAAATTTGACATTTACTTGGAATGTTAAATCGAGGAAGATTAAATGAAGGCAGTGATACTCGCGGGTGGTTTGGGAACGCGCATTTCTGAAGAAACGCATCTAAAGCCTAAGCCTATGATTGAGGTGGGTGGTAAGCCCATGCTTTGGCATATTATGAAGATGTATTCTTCGCATGGCATTAATGACTTTATAGTTTGCTGTGGCTATAAGGGTTACATTATAAAAGAATATTTTGCAAACTATTTCCTCCATATGTCAGATGTTACGTTTGATATGATCAATAATAAAATGGAAGTTCATCAGCAAAATGCTGAGCCATGGCGCGTAACTCTAGTCGATACTGGTGAAGAAACACTCACTGGTGGACGTTTAAAGAGGGTGGAAGAGTATTTGAAAGATGAAGATGCTTTCTGTTTTACCTACGGTGATGGTGTGGCAGATGTAAATATCTCAGCTCTAGTTGATTATCATCGTAACCATGGAAAGCTTGCAACTGTAACCGCTGTTCAACCACCAGGGCGTTATGGCGCACTTAATATAGATAGAGGGGTTGTTCGTGGCTTTATTGAGAAGCCTAAAGGGGATGGCGGATGGATTAACGGAGGGTTCTTCGTGTTGTCCCCTAAATGCCTAGATTATATTTCTGGGGATCATATGTCATGGGAAGTTGAGCCGCTATCTAAGATAGCACGAGACGGCCAAATGATGGCTTATGAACACGCTGGATTTTGGCAGCCAATGGATACATTGAGAGAGAAAACTCTGTTGGAAGATTTATGGCAGAGTGGTAAAGCTCCTTGGAAATCATGGTAATGAACTCAGAATTCTGGTCTGGTAAAAAAGTTTTCCTAACAGGGCATACTGGTTTTAAAGGAGGTTGGTTATCTCTTTGGTTGCAAAGTTTAGGTGCTGAAGTGCACGGTTACGCATTAAAATCCCCAACTACACCTAATCTTTTTACAGTTGCGAATGTCGGTGCTGGGATGGCTAGCAGCACAATTGCGGATATTCGCGATACCTCCTTGCTGGCAGCAGTGATGCAGCATGCACAGCCTGATATTGTTTTACATCTGGCGGCTCAGCCGCTAGTTCGTTACTCTTATGTTGATCCAGTTGAGACCTATTCTGTCAACGTGATGGGAACAGTTAATTTGTTTGAAGCCGTGCGTAAAACATCAAGTGTACGATCTGTTGTGAATGTTACTACGGATAAATGTTATGAAAATCGTGAGTGGGTTTGGCCGTACCGTGAAGATGAAGCAATGGGCGGTTATGATCCATATTCTAGTAGTAAAGGCTGTTCGGAGCTAGTGACGTCTGCTTATCGACGCTCTTTTCTAGCAGAAGCAGGTATAGCGTTAGCAAGCGCTAGAGCAGGCAATGTGATTGGTGGGGGAGATTGGGCGCAAGATCGTTTAATCCCAGATTTTTTACGATCGATAGATTCAGGTAATGCTTTAGTTCTGCGTTCACCTAATGCTATACGTCCATGGCAGCATGTTTTAGAGCCATTGTCTGGTTATTTAATGCTAGCAGAGCAACTATATACCAAGGGTGCTGAGTTTGCTGAAGGTTGGAATTTTGGACCTTCTGATGAAGATGCTCGAACTGTTGAGTGGATTGTGAAACGGTTAGTAGCTACAATTCCAAATGCCTCTTGGGAGTTAGATCAAAATCCACAATTACATGAAGCTAACCATTTGAGATTAGATAGTAGCAAAGCACATGCTCGTTTAGGTTGGCAACCGCGCTGGAAATTACATACCGCATTGAATCAAATTCTAGAATGGCATGCCAATTGGAATGCTGGTGTTGACATGCATCAATGCACATTAGGGCAGATACTGACTTATCAGCAAACTGAGACTGGACTGTCATAATGGGGCGGTTTGATTTTATTGATACGCCATTATTAGGGGCAAAAATAGTACAACGTAAAAAAATTGAGGATTCGCGAGGGTTTTTAAGTCGGTTTTTTTGCGCGGATGAATTTCATGAAATAGGCTTAAAAAGCGGTATTAGCCAGATCAATCACACATTGACCCGTCAAAAAGGTGCGGTACGCGGCTTGCATTTTCAGTATTCGCCTCATGCTGAAACCAAAATAGTGAGTTGCCTAAATGGTGAAGTGTTTGACGTTGCTGTAGATTTGCGTAAAGATTCTCCTACATTTCTGCAATGGCATGGTGTGGTGCTAAGTAAAGAAAATCAGCGTAGCTTTTTCATTCCTGAGGGTTTTGCTCATGGATTTCAAACCCTAACCGAAGATTGTGAATTGATCTATCTTCATTCAGCTCCTTACGCAAAGAATGCAGAAGGCGCGCTTAATGTACTGGATCCTAAACTAAATATTAATTGGCCTTTGCCCATTAGCGATCTTTCTGAACGAGATCGTAACCATCTTTATATTGATCAAAATTATCAGGGAATCGCTTTATGAAGTGTCGTCATTGTCAAACGGAATTAACCTTTACGCTAATTGATTTGGGCACGTCTCCGCCATCAAACTCATATGTGACCAATAAAACTATACATGGGCCAGAAAAGTATTTTCCTCTTCGAGTGTTGGTATGTGATACTTGTTGGTTGGTGCAGACTGAGGACTATGCTGGTGCTGAAGAATTGTTTGATGAGGATTATGCTTACTTCAGTTCATTTTCCACAACTTGGTTGAAGCATGCTGAAAAATATATTGTGGATATGGTAGAACGGTTTAAGTTGGATGCAAGTTCTCATATCGTCGAGGTGGCTGCGAATGATGGCTATTTGTTGCAATATGCGAAAGCGCGAGGTATTCCTTGCCTGGGCGTTGAGCCTACAAAAAGTACGGCAAGTGCAGCACGCGAAAAAGGGTTGGAAGTTGTTGAAGAGTTTTTTGGTGTAAGGTTGGCAGAGCAACTTGTTCAGCAGGGGAAGCAAGCTGATCTAACTGCTGCTAATAATGTATTAGCACATGTGCCTGACATTAATGATTTTGTAAGCGGCTTTGTTACTTTACTTAAGCCGTCAGGGGTGTCAACTTTTGAGTTTCCCCATTTATTGCGCATGGTAACGGAAAATCAATTTGATACTATTTATCATGAGCACTATTCATACCTTTCATTAACGGCAGTAAAGCAAATTTTTGAAACAAATGGATTAAGTATTTTTGACGTAGAGGAACTGCCAACTCACGGTGGTAGTTTGCGAGTTTATGCGCAACGTACTGATTTAGGAAAACGAGAAATAGGTTCAAACGTATCGGCACTTTTGCAGAGAGAAGGCGCTGCTGGAATTTCAACCTCGGCTTTTTATGATGGATTTCAAGCTAAAGCCAACAAAGTAAAAAATGATTTCGTCACCTTTTTAATCGAAGCTAAAAATGCAGGTAAAACTGTTGCAGGATATGGCGCCGCTGCTAAAGGAAATACTTTGTTGAATTATGCTGGTGTACGTTCAGATTTACTACCTTATGTCGTTGACCTAAATCCTGCAAAGCAAAATAAATTTCTACCTGGATGTCGCATTCCTATCGTTGCTGAAGACTATTTGAAACAATATAGACCGGATTATGTGGTGATTTTGCCATGGAATTTGCGTGAAGAAGTGATTGCTCAATTGTCATATATCCGTGATTGGGGCGGACAATTTGTAACTGCTGTACCTTCTTTAAAGATTTCGGCTTAATGAGCAGTTCTAGTCAACATATTGTAGTGATAGAAGCAGGGCGCATAGAATCTGCGTACTGGAAAGATCTTTGGCGTTACCGTGAGTTATTCTTTTTTTTGGCATGGCGAGATGTTTTAGTTAGATATAAGCAAACATTCATAGGCGTTTTATGGTCGGTGATAAAGCCTTTACTTACGATGATGGTTTTTGTTTTTGTTTTTGGCAAGCTTGCTAAGCTACCTTCTGATGGAGTCCCTTACCCGGTACTTGTTTTATCAGGGATGCTACCTTGGCTGTTCTTTGCAAGTGCATTTTCAGAAGCGGGTAATAGTCTAGTAGGAAATGCAAACATTATTTCCAAAGTGTATTTTCCTAGGTTAATCGTGCCATTAAGCTCTGTGATTGTAAGTTTGGTGGATTTTCTGATTTCTGGGGTTCTGCTCGTTATTTTGATGATTTGGTTTAATGTTTTGCCTGATTCGCGAGTTCTTTTTCTACCATTCTTTATTGTATTATTAATTTTAGCTGCTGTTGGTGCTGGTTTATGGGTAGCTGCACTTAATGTGAAATATCGAGATTTTGCTTATGTTGTGCCTTTTGTAATTCAATTTGGACTTTATGTTTCTCCAGTTGCTTTTAATAGCAATATAGTTCCCGAAAAATGGAGGTTACTGTACGCACTTAATCCAATGGTTGGTATTATTGATGGTTTTAGGTGGTCTATCACTGGTACAAATACACCATTGTATTGGCAGGGTGTTGTTGTTTCTGTTGTAGTTGTAATTTTACTTATTTTTTCGGGTGTTCAATATTTTAGAGCAACTGAAAGAAGCTTTGCTGATGTGATTTGATGAAACTATGACTGCTATTATCTCTATAGAAAACCTGCATAAAAAATACATACTTAAGCATAACGTCAATAAACGTTATGGTTCTTTGCGTGATGAACTAACAAACACAGCAAAACAACTCGCTAATAAATTTAAAAGTCCGATAAACTCTTCTCATCAACAGGCGCAAGAAGAAGAGTTTTGGGCGTTGAATGGAGTTAATCTTGAAATTCAACAAGGCGAGCGTTTAGGTATTATTGGACGTAACGGTGCAGGTAAATCTACGTTACTAAAAGTTATTTCTAGAATTATTGAGCCTACTAAGGGTCGGGTTACCTTAAGGGGTCGAGTATCCAGTTTGCTAGAAGTAGGGACTGGATTTCATCCAGAACTAAGTGGGCGAGAAAACGTTTATTTAAACGGTGCAATTTTAGGTATGAGTAAAGCTGAAATTTCTCAGAAATTTGATGAGATTGTTGAATTCGCTGAGGTGGAGAAATTTCTAGACACACCAGTTAAACATTATTCAAGTGGTATGTATGTTCGGTTAGCTTTTGCAGTAGCATCGAGTTTAGAACCAGAGATTTTAATTATTGATGAGGTCTTAGCCGTTGGTGATGCGCAATTCCAGAAAAAGTGTTTGGGAAAATTAGATGACGTTGGAAAGAGTGGACGTACGGTAATTTTTGTGAGTCATAGCATGCCGATGATTACTTCATTATGCGATAAGGCGGTTTTATTAGATTCAGGACGTATTGTTAAATCTGGATTAGTGTCTGATGTAGTAATGGAATATTATTCAAGTGGTCAAAGCTCTCCTGCAAGCAACGATTTTTCAACAAGTTTTGTTGGCGACACCGCTGTGAGGTTACTTAAAGGCGAGGTTAAAAATAGCAAGGCTGAAGTTGCATTAGAAGTGCAAATTCAAGAAGCAATAACAATTGAAATGACCTTTGAGGTAACTACAAATCAACAGCTTAAGCTTGTTCCTAATTTTTATTTTTATACGGCAAATGGAGAATGTGCGTTTGTAAGTGTTTCTGATTCTCAATTAAATTTTTCTAAAGATAAATATATGGCTATATGCCATATACCTAGCAATATACTAAATGAAGGCGTTTATTTTGTTGGACTAGCTTTATCATCTTTTGATTCAGGGGTGAATGTTCATTTTTTTGAAAAAAATTCACTTTCATTCAATGTAGTTGATTCGATCGAAACTAGCTCAACGAGGTCAGGATGGGCAGGTGCTATGCCTGGCGTATTAAGGCCAAAACTAAACTGGGAGACGCATAAGGTATGAGTAATGAGGAATTAAAAAATAATTCAATTGAAACTATTAGTTTTAATTTAATAGAACAAATGAATCAAGACCATCATGCTGCGTCTGAAATATATCATGCATCCAAGTTTTGGGAGAAGTTAAACCAATTAAACGTTGAGTGGCTTAAAAAAGATGGTCTTGAAAACTTTAAGCGCACTGTGAATAACAATTATTTTAATTGGATGGTAACTACGAAATCAGTTTATTTTCGAAATGTTGCGCAATTTTATTTTCACAACATAGCACGTCATCCAGATAAACTTTTGAAACTTTTTACTTCAAATGTTGGTGAGATGTTTCATCGGACATATGTATCGACGAATACAAAAGTATCATATGTTCAAAGGAAGGTTTATGCGCTTTACTTGTTGTTTCTTTATGAGTATGTGAGGGCTCAAGATAAATTTGGAATATTCGAAAAATTAGAGGAGCCAAATATTGGTAACCCGATTTTTATTGAAATAAATGGCAAGCACATTAGCCAAGATATTTCAAATTCATACATGGAATATTCCTATATTAGAAGTTCCTTAGGTAATAGTTTCTCTGATGTGAAAACTATTGCAGAGATTGGTGGAGGATATGGTAGATTAAGTTATCTATTTCACTTATTGCATCAGAACGAAGGGGTTAAAATTGTTCTGATTGATTTGCCTCCCGCTTTATATGTGGCTCATTGGTATCTGCATGAGGTCTTTCCTGAAGCCAAGATAATGGACTACCGCAATTTCACCCATTTCTCAGAAGTTGAGCAGGAGTTCAATGAGTCATCTATATGCTTTTTGTTGCCACATCAGATTGAATTACTTCCAAAAGGCACATTAGATCTATTGATTAATGTAAGTAGCTTGCAAGAAATGTCACGTGAACAAATAAATTATTACTATGAGTTAGTGAATGAGAAAGCGAAGTATTTTTATACTAAACAATGGGTATTATGGGAAAATTCGGAAGATAAAATGACTGTACCCGCTATTATTTACCCTACGAAGCCTACTTGGGAAGTAGTTGCAGCAAGATTAAACCCAGTACATACAGAGTTCTTTGAAGCTATTTTTAAGATTAAATAGCTAACATAATTATAATGTTAAGTCTTACAGGTTAAGTATTTTGAAAATTTTATTAATTGGTAAATCGGGCCAACTTGGTTCAAGCATATTATCAGAAAATACCTCTAATGTGATATTTGCCCCAGATCGGGTTGATTTAGATGTCGAAAATCTATCTTCATTTGAGGTTGCTCTAAATGACATTAAACCTGATGTTGTAATCAATACGGCAGCGTTTCATAATGTTCCTATTTGTGAAATAGAACCCCATCGAGCGTTTGACATAAATGTAATTGCAGTCAGAAACTTGGCATTAGCTTGCAAAAAAGCTAATGCTTTGTTTGTTACGTTTAGTACAGATTATGTGTTTGGTGGAGAGAAGAATACCCCATATATTGAAAGTGATTGCCCTAAGCCTTTGCAAATGTATGGTATTTCAAGGTTGGCTGGTGAGTTGGCTGTAATGTCAGCTGCACTAGAAAACTCAATTATTATAAGGACCTGTGGATTGTACGGGTTGAGTGGAGCCGCTTCAAAAGGTGGAAACTTTGTAGATAAGCGTATATTAGATGCTGAAACCAATACACTAATTGAAATGGGTTGTGATCAAGTAGTTTCTCCTACTTTTTCAAAAGACTTAGCTGTTGCAGTATTGCGCCTAATACAGCATCCTGAACTAAAAGCTGGGATATATCATCTTGTTAATGAGGGTGAGTGTACTTGGTATGAGTTTACAAAAGCGATTTATGAGCTTTCGGGGTTAAGTGTTAAAGTCACTCCAGTTGATAGAGGTGGGATGTCTGGTAGCATGAGAAGACCTCTGTATTCAGTGTTAGCAAATACTAAAGCTTTAACTCTAGGGGTTACCTTGCCACACTGGCGGGATGCATTGAGCCGGTTTTTAAAAGAAAAATATGAGGTTTCTTGAAATACATTTTTCATCTTGCATAAGTTTTATTAAAAGTTGTAAACAATTCACGCCCTAGTTAAGATTGACTGTTTGGATTCTATGAAAAAAAATTGTTCTTATTGTAATACAAAATCAAATCTCTTATTTCAGAGTAAAGATTACAACAGAAAAGTCACAAATACTGTTTTTGATCATTATAAATGCCCGAAATGTAAGTTAATTTTTATTGATCCGATTCCAGAAAATCTTGGTGATTACTACCCACAGACTTATTACTCTATTCCTGACTCAGTGGATGTACTGAAATCTGGTTTTGCTCATGAGAGATACAAAATAGAAATAATTCAGAGGTTTATTAAACAAGGTAGGCTGCTTGAAATTGGACCGTCACTCGGATGCTTCACTTACCTTGCCAAGCACTCTGGGTTTGACGCTGAAGCGATTGAAATGGATGCTAGATGTAGTAAGTTTCTGAATGAGATTGCCAATATTCCTACTGTTAATAGTGATAATGCATGTGAGGCATTAAAGACCTTACCCCCATTTGATGTAATTGCTTTATGGCATGTAATTGAGCATTTACCAAATCCATGGGAGACGCTCGAGGCTATTGTTAAGAGTTTAAACAAGGGTGGTGTTGTAGTCATTGCTGCACCTAATCCTGACGCATTTCAATTCAAAGTTTTGGGACGTTATTGGCCGCATGTAGATGCCCCAAGGCATGTGATGCTCATACCTTCCTCGTTAATAATTGAAAAGCTTGAGTCACTAGGAATGAAACTTGAATACAATACGACTAATGATGAGGGTGGTTTAGGATGGAATATTTTTGGCTGGGAATTTTTCTTCTCTAACTTAAGCTCACAACCTAGAATTAATCGCTATCTCCATTCATTTGGCCGCAAGGTAGCAAAAGTATTTGGTGTGTTTGATCGATTGGAAGGAAAAGGAAGTGCATATACAATAGTTTTAAGGAAAGTAGAGTAACATGAAATTTTCAGTATTATTGCCAACCAGAAACCGCAAAGAACTACTTGCTAGAGCAATTGAAACGGTTCGAAGGCAAGATTATGATGACTGGGAAATTATAGTTTCTGACAATTTCTCTGACGAAGATATTAGTGGCTATGTTTCATCACTATCAGACACACGAATAAAATATTTTCGTACAGAGAGTTTTGTTCCAGTTACAGAAAATTGGAATAATGCATTAAATAAAAGTGATGGTGATTACATCATAATGCTGGGCGATGATGACGGAATAATGAAGGGCTATTTTTCAACTTTATATGATTTAATTAAAAAATTTAATACGCCAGATTTTATTTATACGAATGCTTTTCTTTATGCATACCCAAGTGTAATGCCTGGTATACCAGAAGGATTCCTTAGAACTTATAGTCATAGAAGTTTATTTCATAGAGTTAAAGATCCTTATTGGCTTGAGCGAGAAAATGCAATTAAGTTGGTTAAATACTCATTAGATTTTAAAGTAATGTTCGATTTCAACATGCAATTCTCGTTAGTAAGTAGAAAGCTTATAAATGACATGAAAAAATATGGTGATTTTTATCAATCACCATATCCAGATTATTACGCCTCTAATGCAATAATGTTAAAGGCTCAACGTATTTTAGTTGTTCCACAGCCATTGGTAACAATAGGAATAAGTCCTAAATCATTTGGTTTTTATTATTTTAATGATGAAGAAGTGGGCGGCAATGCTTTTCTTAAAAATATTCCTGATCCATTAGTTGTAAATAATCTTGTTAATGTAATTTTACCTGGTTCAGAAATGAACACTTCATGGCTAATCTCTATGGAAACCTTAGTTAAAAACCTTGTTTCTGAGTTTGATTTAAAGGTTTCCTATAAGCGATATAGATTAATTCAAATATGTAGTGTGTATTCTGCTTTTATATTATCTAGTAAAAATGGTAGGGAAATATTTAATGATCTAAAAAATAAAGTTAGTTTTTATGAAAGCGTTAAATTTGGTTTATTTTTGTTTCCATTAGTTAGAGTACTGCCAGCACGCTATCGTAATTTTCTTGCACATAAGCTCATTAACTTGGTTGATTCACATCCTAATATTTTCATGCCAAAAGTTGAAGGGGAATTTAAGACTATTCTTGATGTATTCAATCAGGTAAATCCACAGCATGTTATGTTAGATACTTGTAATGAAAACATTAGCAATATTGGTTAATGTAAATGAAAGAACTTTGTGTCGTTCATTTAGTACGTGCTCAAAATGGTATTGAGCCATTTCGACGGTTCTTGGTTTCTTATCAGCTAAACCATGGTGGAATTAATCACGATTTTTTGCTGGTTTTTAAAGGATTTAGCCAGTCCTCTGATCTAAAAGCATACCGAGAAATATTAAAACCATTCCAATATCTATCGCTTGAAATACCTGATGCGGGTTTTGATTTAACGGCCTATTTTAAGGCAGCAGAAGTTTTTGGTAATCAGTATCGTTTTTTCTGTTTTTTAAATTCATTTAGTGAAGTTCTAGATGCTAATTGGTTGAAAAAGCTTTATCAACATTCATTAAATTCAGAAGTGGGATTAGTGGGTGCTTCAGGTAGTTGGCAAAGTCACAATATTAATTTTAAAAGTAAAATAAAAGTAATTTTTGATTACGATGGACCATTTGCCAGTAAAGCATTTTGGAAAAAATGCATTGTTTTGTTAGTTGAGAGTGTAAAGCATACTTTAATTAGGATCGATTTTCCTCCATTTCCTAATCCACATATCCGCACAAATGCATTTTTAATATCTTCATCTCTAATAAACACTATAAAGATGAATCCAATTTTGAGTAAGTATGATGCATATAAAGTTGAGAGTGGGTATGAAGGATTGTCTCAGCAAATTATGAGAATGGGAAAAAAAATACTGATAATAGGTAAAGATGGTAAAGCTTATAAAAAAGAGGGTTGGAACAAAAGTCAGACTTTTTGGCAAAGTAACCAAGATAATTTATTGGTTGCAGACAATCAAACAAGAGACTATCAATATGGATCCTTAGGAAGGAGAAGATATCTTTCAATGTCGGCTTGGCAGGCTTCGGTTGATATTGTTACTAATTTAGATATTATTGAGCAGCCTATGGTAAGTGTATGTATACCTGTTCGAAACGGAGGGGAGTTCTTTCATGCTGCTTTAGATTCAGTATTAAAGCAAACATATACCAATTATGAGTTAATTGTTATAGATAATGCTTCTACAGATGATACTGCTATTTGGGTTGAGCGGTTAGCAGCAGAAAATATTAAAATAAAATTTTATAAAAATGAATTTAATATTGGATTAATTCAAAATTTCAATCTGTGTTTGAGTAAAGTAAATGGCGATTATGTTAAGTTCTTATGTGCTGATGATTTTTTAATGCCTAATGCATTGGAGCAAATGGTCAGTGTTTTAGAGTTAAATAAGGTAGCAACTTTAGTGACAGTAGGACGCCTTCTTGTGAATCAATATGATGAAGTTTTGGGGATTAAAAGTTATTCTGATAATGAAGTGGTAGTAAAAGGTACGGATGCAATAAATAGGTGTTTATTTGGGGGGAACTATATTGGTGAACCCTCAGCAACTATGTTTAGACGAGACGGACTTGAAAATCGCTTGAACTTACAGTTTCCGCATCTAGTTGATTTAGAGTTGTGGTTTCGTCTTTTAGAAAAAGGTGATTTAGTCTCAATTCCGCAACCACTTTGTGCCATTCGTCGTCATGAATTACAAATGACTCAGCGAAACATTCAATCAGGTGTTCTGGTTGAAGATAATGTGAGGTTGTTTGATATGTATAAAAATAAACCATATATCAAGCATACATATTTAGTAAAGATTGAACGTAAAATGCGGATGGCATATCGTGTATGGATTTGTAAGAGTTTTATCGAAACTAAAAGAAAAAATGAGATATTAAGATTGCAATCTAGTTTAATTTTTTACTACCTATTTATTCCAGTTATAAGCTTAGTAATTTACTCTTCACGTAAAATAAAGAATTTCTTCTTTTCTAGATTTTTAGCAGTAAAAGCATAGTGAGTTTCCCTTTGATTTCTCATTCAATCCAATCTTCAATTAACGATGAGTATAATTCTAAGGTCGCTGTTGTATTGGTGACGTTTTATCCTGATTTAAATCGACTACAAGAGAGTTTGTTTGAACTATCTTTACAAGTTAAACATGTTATTTTAGTCGATAATAATTCTCTAAATATCAATGAATATATTATATTGAATTTAAAGAAAAATATTGAACTTGATTTAGAGTTCTTACAACTGACTGAAAATACTGGGATTGCGGGTGGTCTGAACAAGGGTATTAATAGAGCGCGTGATCAAGGTTTTTCTTATGTGCTATTGATGGATCAGGATAGTATTCCGTTACCTAATATGGTAAAAACTCTTCAAGAAAATATGATTGAATTGGAAAGTAGTGGTTTCCATGTGGCAGCAACAGGACCAAGATTTTGTGATTCTAATGGTAAAAACCTTTCATATTTTTCTCGGCATTCTTATTGGAGAACGCAGCGCTTAGAATGCAACGAAGGCACAAAAAGTGTCTTGGTCGATATTCTCATCTCTTCGGGCACATTACTATCAATTGGTGCTATTGATCAAATAGGATTGATGGATGAAACGTTATTTATTGATCATGTTGACACCGAATGGTGTTTACGAGCCAAATTTGCTGGGTGGTCAATTTTCGGTGTTTGTGATGCTTATATGTATCATACATTGGGCGATAGAAGACAAAAGTTTTGGTTTTTACGTTGGAGATACATTTCATATCACTTGCCTTTCCGCTATTACTATATTTTTAGAAATGGTGTGATTTTAATGAGGCGCCCTTATATTTCTTTGGCTTGGAAATTATATTGTTTCAACCAACTTTGTATGCTTTTTGGATACTTTGTATTATTTGCACCCAATCGATGGTTGAATTTACGCATGATGTGGCATGGATTAGTCGATGTTTGGCATGGGAATAGTGGCAAATTAAAAGTTGATTTAAGTAATTCTGATTAATTGTAAAGGTTGTATATTTAAATGATAGTAAAGTTAAAACGACTTTTGATTAAGGTTGTATTGTTACTAAAAGCATCAAATACATTTCGTCAGCAATATGGTTCCCTCAATTTTTTTTCAAGAGTTGTTAGTTTGGCAGAGGCAACAATGAGAAGTAGAAGTTGTGAAGATTTCAAGCGTGTTACTTCTAGCTTAATTGCTAGAAATACGGACGCTACTAGTTATGCTGATTGGTTAATAGTTCATGAGAATCTTGACAATGAGATATTGAATTTTCAACGTATTGAATCAAAACTCTTTGAATATAAAACAAAATTTTCAATTGTAGTTCCAACATACAATACTCCTAAAAACTTATTAATAGAGTTTATCGAGTCGGTTCTATCACAATCATATCAAGAGTGGGAGTTATGTATTGCCGATGATCACTCAAGCCAATCTTATGTGAAAGATTTGTTGAATCAGTATTCGCAAAAAGATCCACGGATTAAAGTGAAATTTCGTGATATTAACGGGCATATTGCAGAGGCCACAAATACCGCATTAACTTTGGTTACGGGTGATTTTGTATGTTTTATGGATCATGATGACTTGATTGCTCCAAATGCACTCTATGAATTTGCGAGTAAGTTAAATGAAAATCCATTATTAGATTTTATTTATTCTGATGAAGATAAAATCTCTTATGATGGCAAACTACGGTATGAGCCACACTTTAAGCCAGACTGGTCACCAGAGTATTTAGAGTGCTGTATGTATACCGCACACTTTGCATGCTATCGAACAGAGCTAGTTGTGAAAACTGGTGGGTTCAGAAAAGAGTGCAACGGAGCGCAAGATTATGATTTTGTACTGCGTTTTTCAGAATATGCCAAAAATGTCGCACATGTTCCCAAAATTCTTTACCACTGGCGAGCGATTCCTGGATCAACTGCAGCCTCCATGGATAATAAGGATTATGTAATTGATGCTGCATTATTGGTTCTTAGAGAGCACGTTGAGAGAACAGGTAATCTGGATTTTGTGGAAGCTAGTAAATTCAAAGGTTGTTTTCACGTTCGCCGCCAAGTAATTAATACACCAAAGGTAAGTATTGTCATACCTTCAGCGGGAAAAAATACACATCTTCGAGGCGAAGACATTGATTTACTAGTGAATTGTATTACATCGATTATGCAATTGAGCACATATAAAAATATTGAGATTATTGTTGTTGATAATAACGATTTGCGACCTGATACCCTTCAATCTTTATCACACTTCCCAATAAAATTCGTTCACTATAAAGAATCAATATTCAACATTGCTGAAAAGATGAACTTAGGTGCAACTCACTCTACTGGAGATTTCCTTTTATTTCTTAATGACGATATAGAGGTTGTTAGTCCAGATTGGTTAGAGGCAATGCTAAGTGTTGCTCAGCAGCCCAATGTAGGTGTGGTAGGGGCAAAGCTTCACTTTGAGGATGGTACTCTTCAACATGCCGGGGTTACTTTTTGCAATGGGTTGCCTGACCATATTCGTAGAGGTTATCCAGGAGATGAGCATGGCTACTACTTCAGTTCAGAGGGACAAAGGAATTATCTGGCAGTGACTGGTGCATGTATGTTGATAGGAAAAGATTTATTTAATCAAATTGATGGGTTTGATGAGCGATTTGCAATTAATTACAATGACATAGATTTATGTTTAAAAGCATGGAAATTGGGTTTAAGAATTGTATATACAGGACAAGCTCAACTTTTTCATTTTGAAAGTCGCAATCGAAAACGAGAAGTGGCAAAGCACGAAGAAGATTTATTTTTATCCATTTGGCGTGATGCAACTATTGTTGATCCTTACTATAGCCATTACTTTCGTGCAAACCCACCCAATTTCATCTTGGCATAGTCAGTTAAGCTCAAGTCTTGGCTAAAATATGCTAATAAATCAGCGCAGACCAACCGTTGCAGTTCTCATGGCAACGTATAATGGTTCGCCTTGGATTAATGACCAAATTGACAGCATACTAAATCAAACTTCTGTCGATATTACTGTGTATGTGTCTGATGATATGTCTGAAGATGCTACTTATACATATTTACTTGATCGAGCAGAAGTTTCTTCGCAACTTATAATCCTGCCTCAAAAGGAGCGATATGGTAGTGCTGGAAAGAATTTTTATCGATTGATTAAAGATGTGAATACTACGGATTTTGATTACATTGCATTTGCTGATCAAGATGATATTTGGGACCAACATAAGCTTATAAGGCACATTAAGCTTATGCAAGATAATAACGTATGTGCTGTGTCATCAAATGTAATCGCTTTTTGGCCTGACGGTAAAACAAAATTAATCGATAAATCACAACCACAGCGTGAATTAGATTTTTTGTTCGAGTCTGCAGGGCCTGGCTGTACATTTTTAATGACATCTTGGCTGGTGAGTGAAGTAAAGAAGCTGCTTATTGATTCATCTAGTGTTGCAAGTCAGGTGGCTTTGCATGATTGGCTTGTTTATGCCGTTTGCCGAGCATCCGGCAAAAAATGGTTGATTGATTCAAAGCCATCTTTACACTACCGTCAGCATGATAAAAATGTGGTTGGTGCGAATAGTGGTTTAAAAGCTATGCTGTCTCGATTAAGAAAAGTATCTAATGGCTGGTATAGGCGTGAAGTGTTAAAAGTTTTAGCAGTTTCTTACCAACTATCTAATAATCCTAAATTACTAAATATTTCAAGTTTACTTGAAAAGTCAGATGTAGTTTCACGTATAAAGTTATTGCGATTTATTCCACAAGCCAGACGTAAAATGACTGATTGTTTATTTTTGGCACTAATGATTATTTTTGGTTTATTTTAGGGCGCAAGTTGACCTTTAGTATTAAGCGTATCATGGTGACTGGTGCCAATGGTTTTGTTGGTCAAGCCATTTGTGCTGAGGCTTTAGCTCGTGGCTTTAATGTAACTGGTGCGACAAGGACTTCATTTTCTTTTATCCCTCACCTTAAAAATTACGTGGTGAGCGATATTAACAGTTCGACTGATTGGGCGTTGGCTTTAGAAGGTTGCGATGTCGTGGTTCACCTTGCTGCTCGAGTACATGTGATGCGAGAGCATTCTGGTAACCCTCTAGCGGAGTTTCGCCGTTTGAATGTAGAGGGAACTGAGCATTTGGCGCGTAGTGCAGCTAAAGCGGGCGTTAAGCGTTTGGTGTATGTGAGTTCTATTAAGGTGAATGGCGAAGAAACTTCTGGTAATCATATTTATTGTGAGCAAGATGTACCTGCACCGCAAGATCCTTATGGGATTTCTAAGTGGGAGGCTGAACAGGTGTTACATCAAATAGCCCAAGAGACAGGGCTTGAAGTTGGAGTTGTGCGTCCACCTTTAGTCTATGGTGCTGGCGTAAAAGGTAATTTTGCTCAAATGCTGTCAGTGCTCGCGCGTGGTTTACCACTTCCATTTGCAACAATTACAAATCGACGTAGTTTAATTTACGTTGAAAACTTAGTAGACGTATTGATCTTATGTGCAACGCATCCAGCAGCTGCGGGGCAGACGTATTTAGTGAGCGATGGTGAAGATGTATCTACGCCAGATTTGTTAAATAAGTTGTCGCTGGCTATGGGTAAAAGTCCACGATTGTTTCCTTTCCCTATTGCTTTGTTAAAGCTGGCTGGGCGTTTAGTGGGTAAGTCAGATCAAATTTCCCGCGTCGTTGGTTCACTGCGAGTGGATAGCAGTAAAATCCGCCGTGAGTTAGGCTGGGTGCCGCCATTTTCTGTGGATGACGGTTTGAAGGCCACTGTAAAGAAAAAACTCTATGATTAAACGGCTTTTTGATTTATGTTTGGCCTGCATTGCGTTTTTAATGTTGGTCTTGCCTATTTTGATAGTAATGCTATTTGTGCGCTTAACTTCGAAGGGGCCAATTTTGTATTGGTCAGACCGCGTAGGTCGTGATAATAAAATATTTAAAATGCCTAAGTTTCGCTCGATGCGCTTGGATACCCCAGCCCTTGCAACACATTTACTTAATAATCCTGAGCAGTTTTTAACGCCTATAGGATCATTTTTGCGTAAGTCTAGCTTAGATGAATTGCCACAGCTTTGGAGTATTATTAAGGGCGATATGAGCTTTGTTGGGCCTCGCCCTGCGTTGTTTAATCAGGATGACTTAGTGGCATTAAGAACGGAGTATGGTGTTGATAAGTTGTTACCTGGGTTAACTGGTTGGGCGCAGATTAACGGTCGGGATGAATTGCCGATTCCATTGAAAGTAAAGCTTGATGTAGAGTACTTGCACAAGCAGTCTTTTTTACTGGATTTGAAAATTATCTTTTTAACATTTTTAAAAGTACTGCGTAGAGATGGTATTCAACACTAGTATCGAGCTCTAAATATGCTTTGTAGGTATATATTATATTTTAGTGATGTTATGTTGATACAATATGAAAGACCAAAAATATAATGTTAACTTACTCAAATAGCTTTACTAAATGACCAAATCACTGATTAACCCACTTACTTTTTTGGCGCTATTGCATGATATTGCAGTAGCGGCTTTTGTTTGGTTTGCTGCCTACTTGTTACGCTTTAACTTCGCCATCCCCCCTTTACATCTTCAGTACATGTTGCAATCAATCGTCTGGGTTGTGCCGTTGCAAGGTTCTGTTTTTGTCGTTTATGGTTTGTATCGGGGTATGTGGCGCTTTGCAAGCGTGTCAGATTTAAAGCGCATTTTGTATGCTGTTGGTTCAGCTGCCATTTTAGTTGCTGCCTTGCTATTCATGTTGAGTGGTTCAATAGTTATTCCCCGTTCTGTATTGATTTTAGATCCGCTTTTACTAACCTTGATGATGGGCGGAAGTCGTTTTGCCTATCGTGCATGGAAAGAGCACTCGCTTTATGGACTAGCACAAACATTAGGTAAGCCAACGCTAATTCTAGGTGCAGGTGATGCCGCAGTGGCTTTGCTAAAGGACTTATCACGTAGCACTCAATGGCGTGTCGTTGGCCTGCTTGACGATGATAAAACTATGTTGGGACGCGTGATATTTGGCGTTAGGGTATTAGGCTCAATTGCGACTTTAAATGACATGCAACGACGCTTAGGTGTTGAGCATGTGATTGTTGCGATGCCATCTGAACATCATCAAAAACGCCGTGCTGCGATAGATTTAGCCAACAATCTAGGTTTAGAAGTACTAACTGTGCCAGCAATTGACGATTTGATGAGCGGTAAAGTGAGTGTTTCTCAAATTCGCAAAGTGGATGTGGAAGATTTGCTGGGTCGCGACGCAGTATTGCTCGATAACTCAGGCTTGCAGCATTTGATTGCGGAGCATGCCGTATTGGTAAGCGGAGCAGGGGGATCAATTGGGTCTGAGCTTTGTCGCCAAATACTGAAGTTTAACCCTAGTGTATTGATTTGTTTTGATATTTCAGAGTTTTCTCTTTACCAGTTGGAGCAAGAACTTAATGCGTTAAAGCTTACGACTAAATTACTTTTTATGACGGGCGATGTTAAAAATAAGCAACGCGTTAAAAGTTTGCTTGGACAGTTTCAACCAGCAGTAGTGTTTCATGCGGCAGCCTATAAGCATGTGCCAATGATGGAAAATGGTAATGTTTGGGAGGCGCTTTCGAATAATGTCATTGGTACGCACACCATCGCCAATGCCTGCAAAGAAGCTGGAGTTGAGAAGTTCGTTCTTATTTCTACTGATAAAGCGGTTAATCCAACTAACGTAATGGGAGCAAGCAAACGTCTTGCTGAAATGGTCTGCCAAGGTTTGCAAGAGAAGCTTGCCCGCGAAGCGATGAGTACTCGTTTTGTCATTGTACGCTTTGGTAACGTGCTAGGTAGTAGTGGTAGCGTTATACCTAAATTTAGAGAGCAAATCGCCAAAGGCGGGCCAGTCACAATTACTCATCCAGAAATTACGCGATACTTCATGTCGATACCAGAAGCTGCGCAGTTGGTTTTACAAGCAGGTTTAATGGGTAAGGGCGGCGAGATTTTGGTGCTTGATATGGGTGAGCCCGTTAAAATAGCAGCATTAGCCGCTGACATGATTCGGCTTTCAGGTCTTCAAGCGGATGAAATTAAAATTGAATATGTGGGGCTACGGCCTGGCGAAAAGCTTTACGAAGAGCTGCTTGCCGATGATGAGCATACAATGCCAACTCCGCATGAAAAGCTGCGCATAGCTCAAGCCCGTGAGGTTGATATTACCTGGGTAAAGAAGCTATTGAAATGGATAGAAGGCACTGAAAGTGCGAATGAAGCGATGATTAAAAATGAATTGAAACTTTGGGTGGAGGAGTACAGCCCGCAGCATCAAGCGGGCGCAGAAAAACATTTTATTTTAGATGTAGAACAAGTGACTCTGCATTAGTTTTCTAAACGTTAATTAACTTTTTTAACCTGCAATTGAGCTAAATTGAATACACAAAATCCACAAACTTTGCTCGATCAGGCGCAGCTCATTCATACGTCGGAAGCTGTTCAAGACGCAATTAGCAGGATAGGTAGAGAAGTTACTATACAATTCGAGCATACTCTTCCCGTAGTGATTTGCGTGATGGGTGGTGGAATTGTTTTTGCTGGGCAATTACTCACACAATTAACATTCCCACTCGAGCTAGACTATGTGCATGCTAGCCGCTACCAAAACAATACGGTAGGTAATGCTCTTGTCTGGCAGTCTTTACCTAAATTAGATATCAATAATCGAACAGTATTATTGGTGGATGATATTTTGGATGAGGGAATTACTTTATTGGCAATTAAAGAAAAATGCTTAGCACTAGGTGCTAAAGATGTTTACTCTGCTGTGCTGATAGAAAAGAAATTGCCGCATTTAAAACCGATAAAAGCAGACTTTGTTGGGCTGGAAGTGCCTAATCGCTATGTGTTTGGTTGCGGCATGGACGCTTATGGCTGGTGGCGAAATTTGCCAGCTATATACGCATTACCTTAAAATTCGGGCTATCTTATCAATCGAGATTTTCCTTAAGTTTTAACTCTCTCTTTAAGTTGACACTCAATCACCGTAATCGCTTGCCGCATATCTAGGGTTTAACTTTCACTTCATCAGACATAAAAATTTGCAAATGGTATACACATCTGTATACTTTAATTTTAAATGCTATTGATGAGTCCAAAGGAAGGTTGTATGCGTAGTCTTTTACAATGCAAGCAGTTGAGCAATGCTGGTTTATTTGGTTTAGTTTTATTAAGTAGTTTCGCCATGCTTTCATGCAGCATCTCTCCTACTAGTCAAATAAATGTTCAATCAAGTAGTTCAGATAAAGAGTGGTCAAGTTTCGGTCGTGATTTTACTAATCAGCGATTCTCTCCACTCACGCAAATCAATCCACAAAACGTTAAAGACTTAAAGTTGGCTTGGCAATTTAAAAGTGGTGTAGTTGCAAGTTTTCAAGCCACACCTATCGTCACAGGTGGCGTTATGTATGTGGCTTTGCCTTTTAACCATGTTGTTGCTTTAGATGCCAAAACAGGTAAAGAGCTTTGGAGCTATCAACATGAGCGTAGAGCGAATTGGAAAATGTGCTGCGGCCCTGCAAATAGAGGTGTGGCGGTAAGTGATGGTAAGGTCTTTATTGGTACGGTTGATGCGCGCTTGATTGGACTTGATGCTAAAACTGGCGCAAAAATTTGGGATATTGATGTTGCCGATGACACGGCATTAACAGAAAAAACCAGCTCATTAAGTCAGGCAGACGCTAAAAGCCATAAAGAAGCCTATGGCGGCACTGGTGTTGGTGTGGCAATGGCACCAGTGGTTTATCGCGGCAAGGTCATTGTTGGCATCACCGGTGTGGGTTATGGCTTGCATATTGACCAACCGACAGTAAACGCACCTCTAGGTGCTGTGGTAGGTGTTGACGGTCGTTATGGTCGACCAGGCTTTCTGGCCGCTTATGACATTGGTAGTGGCAAGCGTGTTTGGACTTTTGATACCATTCCAACGCAAGGTTGGGAGGGCATATTTGCTGAAACAACTTCGGATGGTATCTCACTGAATCGAGATGTTGCTGCTGAAAAAGCTAATATGGTGAATAATAAAGAAGCTTGGCGCTTTGGTGGCGGCTCCGCTTGGAGCACGCCAGCGATCGACACTAAAACCAATACTCTTTTCTTTGGTACGGGTAATCCTTCGCCACAAATGAACGATATTTCCCGTCCTGGTGATAATCTGTATACGGTTTCGTTAGTTGCTTTAGATACGGAAACAGGCAAGCTTAAATGGCATTACCAGCAGGTTCCACATGATGTTTGGGGTTATGATTTAGCAAGTCCGCCAGTCTTGTTTGACTATAAGAAAGATGGCAAGACCATCGCCGCTGTAGGACAGGCCAGTAAAACAGGTTGGTATTACGTGAACGATAGAGCAACAGGTAAGCTACTGATGAAGTCTGATGCATTTGTGCCACAAAAAAATCTATTCGCAAAAGCAAGTAAGGAGGGCACTGTGCTTTATCCTGGGATTTTAGGTGGTTCAAATTGGAGTCCTAGTGCGCTAGATGAGCATAATCAAACCAGCTTTGTCGCTGGTATACATGCACCTATTAAATATACTCTAGTAGAAGAGGATGCAGCAGCTGGTAAACCAGCTATTCGATATGCCTCCTCTGAACCAACCAAAGATCCGCGCTGGGGCGTTATTTCAGCAATCAATCTTTCTACAGGTAAAATGAGATGGCAAGTTAAAACTGAACAACCTTTGATGGGTGGACTGCTTGCGACTCAAAGCGGCTTATTGTTTATGGGTGAAGGTAGCGGCAACTTCAATGCGTACAACAGTAATACAGGTGATTTATTGTGGCAAACTAAAGTCGATGCAGGTGTTAATGCACCGCCTATAAGCTATGAAATTGATGGTGTGCAGTACGTAGCAGTCGCTGCAGGGGGTAATTCTATATTTGGCTATACTGCAGGGGATAATATTGTGGTTTATGCTCTGGGGAAGTAGCGCTTGAATGTGTTAGCGGTGCTTTAGTTTTAAAATAAGCACTGCGCAGGCTAAAACTAAGGTGATGCCGTTGGCCAGAATTACGGGCCAACTTGTAATTAACAGGCCGTATATAAACCAGCCTAATACGCCCAAGCTAAACAAGCTATACATGGGTAGTGAAACACCTGATAAATCTCGTGTTTTCCATGAGTGCAATGCTTGTGGCACGAAAGCAAATGTAGTTAAAAAGGCTGAGGAATAGCCAATCAAGTCGGTAGGAGTCATGTGGGTGTTAAATTTTAATAGGCTAGAATACATTTAGGTTTGAATTAAAACCATCAATTTTAAGATAAAAAAATAGCCCAATGAAGGGC
Source organism: Methylotenera sp. (assembly GCF_029945705.1). GTDB lineage: Bacteria > Pseudomonadota > Gammaproteobacteria > Burkholderiales > Methylophilaceae > Methylotenera. The sequence goes on along the minus strand of NZ_JAQSDC010000049.1, from coordinate 81,411 downwards.
TATTTTTTTTGAATTCCATTAACTGGATTCTAGTTAACTAAGCTTTTTGGATGTTTGAAGCTTGTTTACCTTTTGGACCGTCTGTAACGTCAAAACTTACGCGATCATTTTCTTTTAAGCTTTTGTAGCCGCTATCTACGATAGCTGAGAAATGAGCGAATAAATCGTCGCCGCCTGCATCAGGAGTAATGAAACCAAAACCTTTTGAATCATTAAACCATTTAACTAAACCTGTAGCCATATCTTATTCCATACTTTTAAAAAAGGGAGGCACCCTAAATGATTGGGTTTTTAACAAATAATCAGTCTTGAGAACTTAACCACTTTAAACATCCAAACGCCGAAATTACTTTTTACTGGTAAATAATTGTCGTGTCAAGCATTATTTGACATTAATCGTGATTGACAACAAAAATTGATATTAAATTTATTAATTTGTTGGTATTTAGCACTTAATTTATATAAATAAGCGATTGATTAATCATGGCTCTGGCGCTATAATGCGCGCGAGCGTTGTATGGGTGTGTTGCGGGTAGTTTAAGTGTTAGTGATATTTGCTAGTACTTTCATTTTAAGCTTCAAACTCTATAGAGATTGTTGCTTAATTAAAGATTGCTACAAAATATTACTGGAGAACTAGATTTGGCTAAAGAAGAATTGATTGAAATGAATGGCGTGGTAATGGAAATTCTACCAGACTCACGCTATCGTGTAACGCTGGACAACGGGCATAAATTAATTGCTTACACTGGCGGTAAAATGAAAAAAAATCACATTCGAATTTTAGCTGGCGACAAGGTTACTTTGGAGCTTTCTCCATACGATATCAATAATGGACGTATTACTTTTAGGCATATCGAAGCTGGTGGCGCGACATTCACACCAAGAAAACGCACCTACTAATACGTTGCTACTCATTCGTAATAAATGCTGATTTTATTGCGAATGTTAAGTTTGTTCAATTCTGCTCAAATTAACGTCTTATTTACCCTCATATTCATATAGATCTTCAATAAAGCAAACTTCTAAGTGTTGGGTACGGCTCAGTCAGATTCCTTGCCTAAGGCTTTTCAAGTGTGTTCTGAAGCTAATATTTTTTCACTTGAGTATTTTCATATTTTCAGTGATGCGGTTAAATGTAAAGTATTGTTAATTTTCTAACAGCCATGTTGTATTTAATTTGTTTAAAGCGAATTCCAAGGTAATGTAACTATCATAATGATTTGCCTATTTAAATAGTATGGATAACATGATAGTAAACAAGCATTGGGAAAAAATATTCTCAGTGATACAAAGATCGTATGTAATAGAAAATCACCTCGAGTTCTTTAGCTGGTTACAAAATGGCGTGAATGAGTTTTTGCCGCATGATGTATTAGTTGCTTGCTGGGGCGATTTTGAGAAAAAATCGGTAAAGAGTAAGTTAAGTTACGATGTGGCTTCTAATCTAAGTGACATCAATACACAAACTGTATTCGACTCTAATAATGGCTATGATGTATGTATGTTGCATTTACATCAAAGGTGGTTAAGCAATAATCGTTGCTGGTTTGTTGTTAACAATCTTGATCATCATGAAGTCGAAAATCAACTTAATGTCATTTTGCCAAATAATCTTGAGCAATTAAATTCATTGATGGTCTATGGCGTAAGCGATGTACGTGGTAGTAATGTTTGTTTGTACGTTTTCTTCAGTAAAGAGAAGGTGTTTGATGTGCCAGATTCGGTGATGGGCTTAATCATGCCGCATATCGATAATGTGCTAAGAAAAATTCAGCATCTTAAGCCGTTAAAAACACCTACTGAACCAGCCATCATCTTGGATGGTACCGGACTGAGCGTGCGTGAATTGGAAATAATTCATTGGATAAAATCAGGAAAGACCAACCAAGAGATAGCAACAATTCTGGACATTAGCCAGAACACTGTCAAAAGTCACTTAAAGCGGGTTTTTCAGAAGATGAATGTAACTAGGCGCGCACAAGCCGTTGCTATTTTAATGAATAAGCTAAATTGAAAGTAATTTACTTAATATTAATCGTTTGATTGCCGACCACTACCGTTTGACCAGTACGAATTTTAGCTGTTTTTCTAGTTTCGATTAAACCATCTACCTTCACTAATCCTTCTGCAACCATTGACTTACCTCGACCGCCACTGTCAGCTAGCCCTGTTAATTTTAGTAGGTTACATAACGCTACGTATTCTGTAGTTAAATCAAATTGCATGGTTTGTGACATAATGAATCTCGTTGAATGGAGTAGAATAGAGCTGATTTGGTGCCCAAAAGAGGACTCGAACCTCCACACCCGAAGGCACATGGACCTGAACCATGCGCGTCTACCAATTCCGCCATTTGGGCAACTATATGGTTTAGCTATTGCACCGCTGAGATTTTGACTCAGGCTAATAGTTGCGGTGAATTTTATATTAAAGGTAAGCTTTGTCAATGACAAAAAATAGTAACAAAAACAACAGAAGTTCTGATCCACACGCTGAGCGCGAAGCCGGTCGATACGATACGCCATTGCCGAGTCGTGAGCTTATTCTCACTACGATGAGCGACCAAGGCATTCCACTTAGTGTGGAGCAGCTCTATATATTGTTAGATATTAGTGAAGATGAGCGAATCATTTTCAATAAGCGCTTGAATGCAATGGAGCGCGAAGGTCAGATTATTAAAAACAGAAAAGGCGCGCTATGTATTGCCGATAAGCTGGATTTGATTTCAGGCGTGATTCAAGGCCATCCTGATGGCTTTGGCTTTTTAATTCCTGATGACAAAACAAAAGTAAGTGGTGAGGATTTATTTTTAAGCCCTAAAGAGATGTCGCAAGTGATGCATGGCGACCGCGCTATGGTACGTATGAGTGGCCTAGATAGAAAAGGTAGGCCAGAAGGCAAGATTGTTGAAGTACTTGAGCGCCGTACGCAAAAACTCGTTGGACGCGTGGTGCAGACAAGCGGTGTGACGATTGTTGCGGCTGAAGATAAGCGCATAAATTTGGATATTTTGATTCCCTACCATTTAGACCTAGGTGCCAAAGCTGGACAAGTGGTGATGGTTGAGTTGACTGGTCAGCCTTCGTCATTAGCGCAGCCTATGGGTAAAGTGATTGAAATTTTAGGTAATTATGCTGATAGCGGCATGGAAATTGAGATTGCACTACGTAAGCACAATCTGCCACATGAGTTTAGTCGTGAAGCGACGAATCAAGCTGAGGCTTATCCGCGCTTAGTTCAGCCTGAAGATTATAAAGGTCGTATTGATTGTCGTGAAATGCCGTTGATTACCATTGACGGTGAAACAGCACGTGACTTTGATGATGCGGTTTATGCAGAGCCACAAGGCAAGGGCTGGCGTTTGGTCGTGGCGATTGCAGATGTGAGCTTTTACGTCAAACCGAATGATGCTTTGGATAAAGGCGCTTATGACCGTGGAAACTCTGTGTATTTTCCGCGACGCGTGATCCCTATGCTGCCAGAAGCGCTTTCCAATGGCCTGTGCTCGCTTAATCCTGATGTTGAGCGTCTATGCATGATCTGTGATATGCAGGTTGATGGCGCGGGTATTGTGAAGCAATACAAGTTTTATCCTTCTGTGATGCGTTCACAAGCTCGTATGACTTATACCAAGGTCCATGAGATATTGCAGAATCCAGAAGGCGAGTTAGCGCAAGAGTTCGCTTGGTTGATGCCGCATTTAGAACATCTCAATAGCGTGTATAAATTAATGTTGGTTCAGCGTCAAAAACGCGGTGCAATAGAATTTGAGACTTCAGAAACTATCATGGAGTTTAATGAGCAAGGTAAAATTGAGCGTATTGTGCCGAGCACGCGTAATGAGGCGCATAAGCTGATTGAAGAATGTATGTTAGCTGCCAATGTATGTGCGGCAGATTTCTTGAAAGCGCACGAGCATCCTGCTTTATATCGTATTCATGAAGGACCTACACCTGAAAAGCTAGAGCTACTACGTGCATTTATGGGCGAGTTTGGCTTTGGGGTGGGCGGTGGTGATTCGCCACATGCGAAAGACTACGGCAAGCTCTTAGAGCGCATTAGGGAGCGTCCTGATGCGCAGTTATTGCAAACAGTGTTATTACGTTCTATGCAGCAGGCTGTTTATAGTCCAGATAACGTCGGACACTTCGGTTTGGCTTATGAGGCATATGCCCATTTCACTTCACCTATACGTCGTTACCCAGATTTGTTAATCCATAGAGCGATTAAAGCCGTTTTAAATGGCGATAAATACAAAGCTGGTAGTTGGGCTGACCTAGGCGTGCATTGCTCCATGACAGAGCGCCGCGCCGATGATGCAACTCGTGATGTGACCAATTGGCTCAAATGTTTCTACATGCAAGATAAAATCGGTGAGGTGTTTGAAGGTACAGTGGCTGGCGTGACCAGCTTTGGCTTATTCGTTGCGTTGGATGGCGTGTATGTTGAAGGCTTGTTGCATGTGACGGAGTTGGGTAATGATTATTTTCATCATGACAAAGCGCGACATGAAATGGCGGGAGAGCGGACTGGTGTACGTTATCGTTTAGGCGATAGACTGATCATTAAAGTGGCACGCGTAGATTTAGAAACCACAAAAATAGATTTTATTTTAGTGAATAAAAACAATACATTGGACGGTGGTGTTGAAGTTGAATCTTCGAAAATAGGTGTGACTAATAAGTTGCGCGGTGGCGAGAGAAAACCTGTAAAATCCAGCACTCAATTTGGCGATAAGTTTGGTGATAAACCTACGAGTAAAAGCACGCCAAGAATTGCCTCAAAAACAGGTGGGAAACTAACTTTAGGTGTTAAGCCTAAATCAAAATCCAGCTCAAAAGTGGTGAGTAAAACGGCTGGAAAGAATCCACCTAAGCCGACTAAATCAAAAAAAGCTATCAAAAAAACAAGTAAACATTAATGAATTAATTTTAGTAATCATATAGTAAAAGTCAACCGTTAAGAATTAAACATAAGGTAAAGAAATGAGCGATGCCCGTATTTTATTTGGCTTTCATGCCGTATTAAGCCGTTTGCGCCAGCATGGTGCTAGCGTGCAAGAGATTTTGATTGATCGCGACCGCATGGACGCACGTATGAAAGATCTGCTGAAGATGGCAGAAGCAGCAGGTGTTCGTACGATGGAAGTTGAGCGTAGCCGCTTGGATGGTATGGCTGGCATGAATGGCCGGCACCAAGGGGTGATTGCACGTGTGGTTGATACGCCAATTCCCTATAAAGATATTCATGATATTTTAGAATCTGACCTGACGGAACCGCCATTCTTTTTGATTTTGGATGGCGTTGAAGATCCGCATAACCTAGGTGCTTGCTTGCGAGTGGCTGATGCGATGGGCGTGCATGCCGTCATCGCTCCAAAAGACCGTGCAGTAGGCCTGAACGCCACAGTGCGTAAGGTTGCTTGTGGTGCAGCAGAAACTGTACCGTTTATAGCTGTGACTAACTTGGCGAGAACGATACGTGAGTTGAAGGAAGCTGGCGTATTTGTGGTGGGGACTACCATGGATGCACCTAGTACGCTGCTCAATACTAAGCTAGATGGTCCAATTGCGATTGTACTAGGCGCAGAAGGTGACGGCATTAGGCGATTAACGGCTGAAACCTGTGATGCGCTGGTGACGATTCCTATGTACGGCTCAGTTGAAAGTTTAAACGTAAGCGTTGCTAGTGGAATTTGCTTATATGAAGCTAGGCGTCAACGTAGCTTACTTACGGTGTAAGCTAAAGGTATTAAGCGCTAAGCTTTAAAGTACTTAGCGTTCTTTTTCTAATGCTTTGCAATAATGCTGCATTGTTGATGAGCGACTCACCGTAGCTTGGTACCAAAACTTTCATTTTTTGTTGCCAAGCATCACTCTTCATTTGTTGGCTAAAACAGCGCTCAAGTACGTCAATCATTGCTTTAACGCTGACTGAGGCCCCTGGGGATGCGCCCAATAAAGCCGCTAAAGTACCATCTTTGGCGGCTACTATTTCAGTGCCAAATTCTAACTTACCCCATTTTTCGTTGCATTGTTTAATAATTTGTACACGTTGACCTGCATTTTCGAGTGTCCAATCACTACTATTTGCATTGGGCAAAAAGTCGCGTAACGCATTCATCCGTTGCTCATGGGTTTGGGTAGCCTCTTTCAACAGGTATTTAGTCAGTGCTAAATTGTGTCGCCCTACACCTAACATAGCTTTAAGATTATTAACTTTGACAGATTTTGCTAAATCAAATTTAGAGCCTGCTTTTAAAAATTTAGTGGTAAAGCCAGCAAATGGCCCAAATAATAAAGCTCGCTTGCCGTTAATCACGCGTGTATCTAAGTGCGGTACAGACATTGGTGGTGCACCAAGCGCAGCCTTGCCATACACTTTGGCATAATGTTGCTTAATTACTTCTGGGTTGTGACAAATAAGCCATTGACCGCTCACAGGAAAGCCACCATAGCCTTTGCTTTCATCAATATTAGCTTTTTGTAGCAAGGGCAGGGCGCCACCTCCGGCACCTAAAAACACAAACTTAGCACTTATGGTTTGCGTATGTTTTGTATTGAAGTCATGGAGCTTGACATGCCATGTATTATCTTTAGCACGGTCTTTTATTTTGCTAAGATTTTTAACTTGTGTATTGGTGTGCAAACTAAAATTGGGTTGTTTTTTTAAGTAGTCAACTAAATGGCGCGTGAGAGAACCAAAATCTACGTCTGAGCCGTTCTCAACATAAGTTGCAGTTAGCTTTTCATCTGTATTTCTGCCAGTCACGATAAGCGGCATCCACTCTTGAAGTTGAGCAAAGTCCTCACTAAATTGCATGTGCTCAAATAAATGATGCTGTTTAAGGAGGGCATGTCGTTGTTTTAAAAACGTGCTGTTCTTTGCCCCCCACACAAAGCTTAAATGTGGTGTTTTGCTGATAAATTGACTAGGATCGGGTAGGGCAGAGGTTTCAACCAAATGCGACCAAAACTGTAGAGAAACTTCGAATGCTGCATTAATTTCTAAAGCACGCCCAATCGCAATACTACCGTCAACATCTTGTGGCGTGTAATTAAGCTCGCAATAGCCTGCATGACCCGTACCAGCATTATTCAGTGCATCTGAACTTTCTAGCGCCACCTCTGATAGTTGCTCCACCATCCTGATTGTCAGTGTAGGATCAAGCTGCGTAAGCAAAACGCCTAGCGTTGCGCTCATGACGCCGCCACCTACTAATAGCACATCAATTTTATTTGCTGTTGTCATTCAGTTTAGCCATCAAATTGTTTCAATTCTCTTCAAGATTTGGTCAACAAAAAAGCCTGTAATCCACAGGCTTTAGCATTTTTAATGTTGGTTTTAATGAATCGTGCACTGCACAACTTAATTACCGTGGTGTGAATTTTACAGTAAAAAAATTGATTTTTGTGGAATATTAATCGGCTGGCAAGTGGCTAGAATAAAGGGAGACCATTCAAATCTGTATTGGTGTTTTTATCAACAAGTATTGAACGTTTCAAGAATGAATTGTATTGAAACAGTACTAACTTATATAAGACAGTACTGTTATGGATTACATATAATTATTCGCAGTAAGGTTTACTTGCTTGCTGAATTTTGCAAACGTTGATTAATTTGTTTGAGTTGTTGATCTATAAATTGCGCAAGTTCTGGGCTCAGTGTCGCGACAGATTGCGCGCGAGTAAAGGCTTCTTGTGCGTTTTCTAGTTTGCCAGTCGCTTGCAGTGAAATACCAAGGCCCACTAAGGAGTTTGCGGAACTAGAGTTATTCGATGATGCATTCATTGATAGCGCCGTTTTATAGTGACTGATGGCTTCATCATGGCGATTTGCGCGTTGAAGTAAGGTTGCTAAAAAGCTTTGATAGTCAGCATTGTTATTTGCATAAGCTAGGCCTTGTTCCATAATCGTAAGCGCGGCAGATTTATCACCCAATTCTATTTGTAATCTGGCTAGCGCGATGCGGAAATTAGTTTGCTCTGGGGCTATTGCAAGACCTGCGGCAAGCGTGGCTCTGGCTTCATCATTGCGATTATTATCTAGTAATAAACCTGCAAGCGTTTGCCTAGCTTCTTGATTCGCTGGATAAACCTCTAATGATTGAGCTAAATTACTTTGAGCTTCGGCTACGCGACCTTGTTGCAAGTTTGCCAAGGCTTGGCGATATAAATTGCCTGATTTTTGTTCAGTGCTGATTTGTTTGACTATGCTGCTATTACTTGAGTGAGCAGCTGATTTTGCCGCAACAACAAGCTTTGCTGATACAGCTGAATTATCAGAAACCACTGAAGTGTTTGCAGGCTCTACTATATCCACTGACTTTACTGGTTCAGCCGTTTTAGTTGCTTGATTGGTATTTCCAAGATTGTTAGCTACTAACTCTGCAGGCATAATATTTGCAATAACTTTATCTTTTTGAGGATATTTTTCAAGCTTGTTAACTTGCGTTTGCGAGGCTGTTGGTTTGTATTCTATTGGCGTGTATTTAAGTGCGTTTTCAAATAATGGGAGTAATGCTGAATCTGCAGTTTGAGCAATAGCTTTAATTTCTTCTACGGGTTTTGCAGCTTCTACAGAGTCGGCATGTATCATCGCCGCTTGTGGCGTTGCTTGTACTTTTAAATGATCAATACTGTGAGATAGTGCGGGTGCGCTTTGTACCCACAAATAAGCGCCACCAGCCAACAATACTACTAGCCCACTAATCTTTAAAAATGGTACGCCATGTTTAGCCTGATAATGCTGATTCATATAGGGCGTGACCACAGCTGGTTGTAGTGCATCGCTTGGACTGGATGTAATCATTTTTTCGGCGTCATTAGACCCAGCACCGCGCTGTTCTAGGTCTTTTAGCATTTGATTAATTAGGCTCATGTTCAGTCTACGATTTCAGTCTTCAAGGGTGATGGATTTTTATTAACTTAATTTAGGTAAAACCAAAAATGCACTGCCGCACATACATAAAAATAGAGATAAAGTAAAGCTATGTAAGCGTAACTTTTTCCATGTTGACTCTATCGATTTAGTGTCTGAAATCGCTGCAAAAGCTTCGACTAAACCTACTTGTTGTTTGCCTTTGCCATAGGCGGCTAGTAAGGCTTTGTGCGCCAATATATTCACTAATCTTGGTACACCGTTAGATTTAAAATACAAAAGCGTTAATGCGGCGCCACTAAACATGCGGCTTCCTTGGTAACCAGCAATGATTAGACGGTGGCTAAGGTAATACTGCATCTCGTCGCGACTTAATCTATCCAACTGATATTCAAAAGTAATACGTTGTTTTAGCTGTCTGATAGAGGCATGGTTCAGTTTAACTTCAAGTTCTGGCTGACCAAAAATTACCACTTGTAGTAGTTTTCTTTTTTCAGTTTCCAGATTACTAAGTAAGCGCAGCGCTTCTAATGTTTCTATAGGCATGGCTTGCACTTCATCAAGGCAAACGACTACTTTGATGCCTTTACGAGCAAAATCTAACAATGCATGAGTCAATGCAGTTAACAGCGCATGTTGAGTCACCACATTAGGTAGGGCGATACCTAACTCTTCTGCTAACACCATCAATAATGATTGCGGCTCTAAATAAGGGTTTGGTACGTAGGCCACTTTGAAACTGCTATCGAGGCTAGACATAAGCTTGCGGCATAACAGCGTCTTACCCGTACCAACTTCACCTGTAATTTTGATAAATCCTTCGCCAGATAGAACGGCAAATAGCAAAGTATTCAGGCCTTCTTGATAGCTGTGCGATGCAAAATAGAAGCTGGTATCAGGCGTAATGCTGAAAGGTGCTTCGCTTAATCCAAAGTGTTTTAGGTACATCATTTATTCGCTCACAGTCGATGTTTGTGCAATGTTGCCTGAGCTTTGCACATAGTCGCTACGTTGCATGCTTTCAATACGCCTTTGGCTAGATAAAGCATCATTACTCCAGCTCTCTTGGCCCTGCACAACGGTGGCTTTAAGCAAGATCACCAATTCAGTTTTACTGGTTGTTGAGCCTTTTTGGCGGAAAGCATTGCCAACGCCTTTAATGTCACCTAAGCCTGGCACTTTAGATTTATTGCTGATAGCGCTCTCTGTCATCAATCCACCAATCGCAATCACGCGACCATCATGGGTACGCACAATGCTATCGGTTTCGCTCACATTGCTAGAAGCAAGCGGTAGGTTGATAGCACCAGACGTACCACCAAGGTTCAATTGTTTATTCACGGTAGTCACTTGGCTGATAGAAGGGTGCATGTGCAAGATAATGTTGTCATCTTTATCAATCTGCGGAGTAACATCTAGCGCAATACCTGAGAAAAACGGTTGTAACGTCACTTCTGGCGATGTTGTGGTTGCGCCAGTTGAGGCGGTCGTATTAGATGAAATGCCAGTGACAAAAAACTCATCGGTACCGACTTTAAGAACTGCTTTTTGATTGTTGATGGTGGCAATTCTTGGGCTAGAAAGCACTTGTACATCGCCTTGTGTTTCTAAGAATGAGAGTAGGGCGGCAAAATTAGCCCCTTGCAAAGCGACCGCAAATAATGGACCACCGAGCGATGTCGTTGCTGCATTGGCAATTGCGGTACCCGATGCTGCACCTAAGTCGCCACTAAGCAGATTACCATTACCTGAGCTGGCTAATTGGGTATTAGCATTCAAGTTACCTACAATGCCCGTATTAGAGCCGCTTTTGCCAAATACAGACCAGTTCACACCGCTTTGAGATTGGTCATTCAGTTGCACGTTCATGATTTTTGCTTCTAATATCACTTGGCGCTCTATGGTGACTTGCATCAAACGTAAGAACGCTTCCACATTACGTACTTCCGCCGGCATTGCACGTACCATAATGACGCCAGACTGTACGTTGACGACAACACGGCGACCATTTTCATTACCAACAATGCCATTAAGTGAATCCGTTAAGTCTTTCCAAAAATCATTATTAGTGGTGGTAGCAATGCTGCTGCTAATCATAGACGCACGATTGGCTGAGCCGCTTGAATTGGTCGTGCTTGTTGATCCAGTACTTTGACCAGAGCTTGTACCATCGCTTACTGAGCCAGAAGTCACACGCGTGTCAGATGAACCTTTACGTTGACCAATAATATAATTCACTTGAAATACGCGTGTTTGGATTGATTGTGGCTCAATAAAAATACGAGTGCCTTCTACTTTGTATTCATAACCATACAACTCGCGCAGCGAATCAAGTGCCTCAAACACTGTAACGTCTTTCAGGTTCACTGAAATCGTGCCAGTTAAATCTTGGGAAACCAACATGCTGTAACGCGTGCCACTTACAATGCCCATTAATACTTGGCTGGCAGGCGCATTGCTAATGACTAAATCAAAACGTTGCTCCAATTGTTTAGCAGAAGCTTTAGGCATGGCAATTTTTAATGGGGGCAACAATGCATCATTAATCGCCTTTGGAGTCGCTGTAGGCGCTTTCACTTCTGCGGCTTGTTTTAACTCATTAGTTATTTTATTGAGCGTGGCATTATGTTGGGGTTCATTAGTCGCACAGCCACTTAGTAGCACCGTTTGGCTAAGTATTAATGTGAGTAATGCTGATAATCGTATTGGTAATTTTTGCATGATATTATTCTCGATTACTTCATTCAATTTCTTGGTTTAGACTGGGCTATTGGTTTAGTCTGAACTGTAGGTTTGGTTTTCTTTACCATTGCATAATCCATTGCCAGCGTCTGTGTCGACATGTCGGAATTACGTAAGACAGCTTCACGTTCGTTAATTCTAATCAAGGTGGCATTCTCGTATTTACCGCCTAGCATAACCTTTTGACCACTAATAATCGCTGCGCGGTATTGCGAACCTATCATTACAGATTGCAGTATCGGACCGCGCGCTTCGCCATTTGAGGTTTCGTCTGATAATGAGGCAGGCGGCTGAGTAGGGTCTTTTAATACTTCAGCATTTAAGCCGCTTTCCATCATGAGCAAAAACATGCCACATGAAACGCTAAGTAATAGTTTCACAGGGTTGTGCGCCAGATGCATTGAGTGCGCTGAGTGTTTATCTGTATTTAATGTCATATGCTTAACCATGTTTTATCTAAACTTAAAGTGTAAACCGTGAGTTTTAAACGGTTTGTCGGCCAAACGCTGCCTGATAATTGCTCTTCATTTAATGCGGCTTTGCTCCAAAGTACGTGCCAAGGCATTTTCTCTAAATCAGAAACATATTCGAGAAGATCTAAGTAATGGCCTTCAACCGTAATTTCTACGCCATGTTTGTATACTGATGAATCTTGGTTGCCTGCATCTAGTTTGCCCGTATCTAGTTTATTTAGGCTGCTGTTTTCAGTTGTTGATACGGCAGTGTTTTTATCTGCAGCCTCAGCTTCAAGCAAGCCTTTAGTAGGTAGTGTTTTTAGCTCAATCAGTTGGAGTTTGCCATTTTTCTTTAGCAAACTACGAAGCAGTTCAGGAATTTTGTCTGGGCTGATAAGCGTATTTTGTAAGCCACTTAATTGAGTTTCAAGGGTTTTTAGGTGACTATTTAACTCAGTAATACGTTGGTTGTTGCTTGCATCTGGGTCAATGATTGCTTGATTTGAATATGCGCTAATTTGTTGGGTTATATTTTGAATCTGCGCTTGATCAGTCGCCAGCTCGCTGCTGATTATTTTTTGGCGAGCCAATACAGGGTTGATGAATAAGCTATTCATCGCAGCAAATACGACTGCAAATAGCGCACAAGCCACCATCCAACGCTCACGTCTTTTCAGCGCATCAAACTTAGTGCTTAAGCTTAGCCATGACTTTTTCAAAGCTTACTCCCAGCTTTGCTGTCCGCGTTAATGGTCGCGGATTTATCATCAATCGATTGCAGTGAAAATTCAATATATTTAGGTGCGTTACTTTGAACGCTTTTTGTAGGGGCTGCGTTGTTAACGGGTAGTGCAGATACGCCATTTTTAATCATAGAAGCTGTGGTATTGGCTGAAGCTGAAGTAGTTGTCACTGCTACTGGCGCTGCGCTTGTTGAAGCAGTGGCTTTGGGCAGGTTCATGTTCAACGCAGAAAATAACTTGCCTCTTAACGCAGGCTCATTACCTAATCTTGCAATATATTCTGGTACAAGCTCGCCCTGTAACGCACGGCCGCTGATATTAAGCTGTTCAGATGTACTATCAATACTAAAGCTGGTTAACCATAAGCCATCTAAGCTTTGTTTTGCAAAGGCGCGCATCAAAGCCGCGTAGCCTTTTTCAGGGGTCGCTGAGCTTAGGTTTACAGTCTGCAAAATGTGCTGTTGCATGGCCTCTTTTTGTTCCAATTGTGCAATTTGATCTACTAAGGCTTTGTTCGCTATATGCGGTGTATGTAACAAAGTCGTTTGCTGCAATGCTGCTTGTATTGCCAATAGTTCTTGCGCTGTTTGGCTACGCTGTGCTGTTAACATGGACAATTGTTTTTGCGCATAGCTGTAATATCCCAACATCAACGCCAATAAAACCCCAAGCGTTATCACTATAGTATTAGGGTTTAGAAAATCCTTTTGTTTGATAAGAGATGGATTTAGTAGGTTAATCTGCTGACTCATGATGAAGAGGCTCCTCGCAATGCCGCCCCTAGCGCGGGCATTAGGCTGGCCTGCATGGATAAATCACCCAGACTGGCTTGATCTTTAAATTCAAATACGTCGGATAGATCAAACCGATCTATCGGTATATAGAGATAAGCTTTTAAATAATCATAGAAGTCTTCACGACCCATAAATGGCGCCAATACAAGACGATTGATTGTAATGTAGGGAAATTGGCGTTCAAAGTTATCGAGTGAACGTTGAATTTCTAGTAATAAACGCTCAAAAACGCTGGATTTTAGTTCACTATTGTCGTCCTGTATTTGCTTGGTATCTATTTCAATTCGTCTTGAGTGGTAAAGTTCGCCGCCTGACGTAAAAGTAAGCAATCCGCCATGGCTGTTGATGGAAAGCATGGCCAGTCCACGACCTTCTTGTTCTAAATAAGCTGCGATATTGCGCTGTGCAAGCTCGGGGATGTCAATCACCTCTAAGCCCGAACCTGCATAATCAATGAGTCGCGTCATGTAGTCACCAATCACACTATTTTTAGCGGCAACAGCGTATACATAAGACTGTCGATTAGCATTATTGGGGTCGGCTGGAATATCAATGACATCTATCGTGGCCTGATCTACAGGGTAATCAATCATGTCTTTTAGTTTCCAGCTAATGGCTTGCTTTAGCTCATTGGCAGGTACGTTTGGTTTTTCAATTTGAAATAGTTGATATTCATTTTGAGCGAGTAAAAGTGAGCAGTGCAAGTTAGCCATACTTAAATTGGTAGTTAAGGTCTTTACGGAACTGTCGTCTTTTAAACTACCTCGCTGAATGGCGATATATTCAACAGTGGGTTTTGCTTCTGAATTAATGACATGCGCCACGCAAGTGCCGTTTTCTGAGTTGCGTAATGCAAACCAGCCTGGTGATTTTTTCTTAGAAAATAGTCGCATAATCAATATCTCTATTCGTGGCTTAAAGTGTCTATTAAAAGTTTTCGCGCATATAAATAATCGGCGTTTTGTAAATGCCGAAAGTTGCGCGTGATACAGGGTTGCTACCAAACCATGACATGCCTGCAGCTGTTGCGGCACTTGGGCTTGCTGTATTACAGGTGCTACCGCTCGCAGCGTTCAGGTTAAGCGTTAAGTCTACGCTGCCATTGTTGCCTGCACCTGGTTTAGTTAATCTTAAGTATTTAGATAAGCCATTTACAAAAGTACCTGTTCTACTTGAGTAACCAATTTGCGTTTCACAGGCCGTTAAGTTAGCTTTGTAGCTGTCCATAATGATGCTAGCAGCAGTAATGACGCTACAGATATCCAATTGATTTCTTTGGTAGCTTGTGCCGTTCCAATACTGTGCTTCAATGGGTACCGAAAGTGGTAGTAACTCAGAACCGTAAGTATTAGGTACCCACAATCTGCCATATCGGAATAAACTTGAGGATGAGACATATGTTAATGGCATGGTGACGCCATCACTATCCGTAGGGGTTGTACTAATACTAATACTTCCACCTGCAACGGGTGCGCTGGGGCGAGTGACAATGTGTTTTGCCACAACAGAAGATGTGCCATTGCTCCAAGTGCCTGTCGGCGCAGTGGAGCTGGCTGTTAACCTAGTGCCTACAGGTAATCCATTGGCTTTAAAGGTGTAATTTGCCCAAGTGTTTAAGGCAAATTTTGCAAAGCTACCTACATAATTTTGGGTTGTTTGGTTACTCGAATTTTGTGCAACTAAAGTAAAGCTTGTAGTGAAGCCATCTTGACCCAAGTATGTAAAGCGGTCACTAGTCACAGCGCTCGTGCTACATGCTGGGGTGGTTGAGCCAGTTGTTAAAGAAAAATGATCTGGAATAAACCGCCCAAAATAGTTGGTAGTAGCGGTATTGCCAAAACTACAACCATATTTTCCGCCGCTGCCCACAAAGCCTGACACGCAATCACCATTGGCAGAATCTACTGCGGTAAATGTACTATCGTAAACACCGTTAGCGGCTAACCTAAAATAGCCCACTTCACTATAGTTAAAGGCGCTGCCTGTGGCAGTGCCCGTTGTAGCATTGGCGGCACTAAAGCTACCACCCAATGTGCCTGCTTGAGTTGCGCCAGTATGTGCATTTAGCTTAGTGGTATCAAACAAAGGCGCGCCATCATATCCCACCACGCCAGAACCCGCCGCTAAAGTAAAGCTTGCACCAGCTTTTACTATAGGCGCTAAGCTGGTGCTTGTACCAGCACTATCGGCATTTGCTGAGGATGTTACAGACAAGCTTGAAGGACGCACGGCAAAGTCATCTGTGGAACAACCCACTACACTGGGTGATTGATTGGCATCTGTTACGCGACACATTAAATCACGATATGCTTTGGCGATTGTAATATTACTCACGGTTTTACGACCAGCATCGGTGGATGCAAATGTGACGGTTTGTGAAACAACGGGCGATAACACGGCGCGACTAGCACAAGCTGTAGCGCCAGAACCATCGACAAATTCTAAGGTGACATTCTTAGTGCCGCTCGCTACATAACTTGTTTCAACAGCTCCAGTTGATTTAAGCGCAATAACATCCACATTAAAGGATGAGCTAGCTACCTGCGTATAAAGATGTCCAGTACTGGCGGCTCCCCCAACGAATGTGCAATTGAAATTACTAGGTATTACATTATAGTTTGGACAGCTATGTGTTGCATTGTAATCAAGTGAAACTTGCGTTTGGGTTACTTCACCATTGTAAATTTTAACTTCATCAATTTGGCTTTTAAATCTCCATAAAGTGGTTTTAGTGTACCCACCTACTTGCAATGTAGATTGGACGATGGCGTTAGCGTTGATTTGCGATCCAATTTGTGAGCTGATTGTTTGGCTAACATTATCAATATACAATTTATTTGAGGTAACACCTCCATTAGTAAATACAGCCACTACATGGTGCCACCCATTACTTAAAGTAGATGAGTTTATTCCATATACATCACTATTATCAGTATTAAAGCCAAATGTACCACCTCTAAACCAAAGGTCGTACAGCCCCCATCCAATAGGCATAACGCCATCTGACCCATCCCAATACATCCAAAAGCTAACTGATGTTTTAGCTTTATCAGTTAAATCAATGGGTAAGTTATCAAGGGTAAATGCACCGCCACCATTTGCTGAACCGCCAAAAACAGCGTAGCCACATGTGCCTGAAGACCCTGCTCTGGCTGGGCTAGTATAGGTTGCAGTTGGTGTTGGTGTGCCTATACCCTGGCCGTTAAAAGGCCCGCCAGCATATCCAGCCGTATCAGATACCTCATTTGATGTTCCATTCCAACTTGCTTCGTCCATAGCATAGTAGGCAATGGGTTTCATATTTGTAGCATTTGCTGTAACTCCAGCTAAAAATGGTTCACCACCATTGCTATTAGTGGTTGTGAAAACAATACTTGTTAATGTTCTAGTGCTAAATGATGCAGGCAATGCGAATGCTTGCATGTCAAGATGCGCCGTATTATTTGTATTTGTACCAATCACATTGAGGGTTACATAACTTGCGCTAGTAGTATTTACAAATGAACCAATATAATGGTCGCGCACGTTGACGCCTTCTACCAAGTTAACTGTGTAATTTGTACCATCTGATGCATTAAATTTGATTGAACCTATCGTCACTCCTGATTTGCCATAGAAAGAATTGATAAGCGTGTAAACCGTTGTTGCGCCATATAAGTTCGTATTAATTGTTGTTGTAGTGTTATGGATAACGTTCTCCCCGTTAGCATCTGTCACCATTGAGAAAGGTATGCCGCCAAAAGTCTGGTTACCGCTCATGTACGGAGAGTAAACGGATCCATTTGTTTTAGTACTGAGGTCTACATTTAATGTATTGGTTGATAATGCGATAGGGAAATATGCGGCCTGAGTGCACATTGAGAACACTACTAATAAAACACCATAAAAATATTTACTTATCATCATTTACCTACAATACAGTCGATATAGTTAGTCAACTTAAATACTTACTTCTTAATTTAGCAAATAAGTATTACGGAAATTTCTACTGAATTATGATGAAAAAATTTAGATTTTAAGCAAAAGAAAAACAGGTGATTACCTGCTAAATTATTAGAATGAGATGAGTTTGATAATGTCAGTACAATGATTAATCCAACAAAAAAACTTTTGCAACACACTTTTAAGCAAGAATCAATTAGTTACTTATTAAGTAAGTTTCTATTAAGTATTTTCTATGATTAAAATTACTAGGTAACTCAGCTACAAATATAAGCGCTACTGGCATCAGTACCGCGGCACTTACTTAAGTTAAGCTGAATTTGCCGTTCTATATAGTTTGAAGTATTTACCGTGCCAAAAGTAGCTGTGCTGGTAATTTGATAAACTGCTATTGTGTGATCACTATTTTGCTCATTGTAATCACCGTACTTTGTGCAACGCACCGTGACTGTAAATCCATCAAGGCTTAATACGCTAGGGCTAGTAAAACAAGCTAAAATTGTGGTGTTATCTGGGCTTGTTTGCAAAATTTGATAAGCTCCCCATTCCACACCTGCGCGCGCTGATTGGTATGCTCTAGTGCCTTGCACATCTTGTGTAGAAGTAACTTGTTGAATGCTGGTAATGTTAAGCGCATAAGCACCTAAGCCAGCCAAAATAACAAGAATAAATATTGCAGCTGGCAATAAAAAGCCTTGGTGAATTTTTTTTGAAGTCATGAACGTGATTTTTGCGCTTGTTTTATTCATGGTGAGTTCACCACATTCACTTGATGCATTAGTGTTACTTTAGCCACATCTTGAGTAAAACCTAAATAAATAGTCACTACGCCATTTCGTTGTAATACCCCTGAAACGTAATTGATTTGGCAAGAACTTAAGTTAGAGGCCATTAGTTTTGCTGTAGTTAAAGCATTTAAGGCGGTCACACTTGCTGGTTGCGTCGTTTGCATGTTGTAACCGCTATACATTAAAAGCAGCTTATTTGTCATATCGCACACATATGAAACTGGTGTAGAAACCACAAAAAATCGGCTTGAAGGCGATGCTTGCGGAAAAGTACCACCGCTAAAGCTTAATGTGCTGAGTAGTCCTGTCGTCTGTAAGGCGTGCCTATCTGAGCCTTCATAAACATCTGAACCAGAAATGCCCAAATTGTAAATCACAAGATTATCGCCAGCATCAACATTCACCGTTGGCCCTAATACGTCAAAAGTATCTGCAGTGAGTGAAAAGTCTAATGGATTATCACTCACTGATGTACCTACAGCTGCACGGTATCGACCTGCCGCTTTTACTGGCACAAATTCGATAAAGCTATCTGCCCCATTGACTGAGGTGCGAACACTATTTGGTAAAGCATTTCGAATATCACGCGCCATCCGTCGTAGCGCAGTATCGGCACGATCAGTTAAATTGGCGCGATTTTCGCTATCAATAAATGCTTGAGTAGGGTTGCGAATAAACAATGCCGCACCTGCCGCAAGAATCCCTACAATAGTGATGACTACGACCATTTCGACTAAGGTAAAGCCAGCTGAGTCTTTTGATATGGATTTAAATATTGGGCGCATACCTAAACCTATAGCCTGTTAATGTCACATCAGTATTCGCTGGTCCCGTTACGCGCACAGCAATTTGCAGCACTGCACTCAGTGGAAAACTAGCAAAGGGTGTTGCACCGCCTACGCGGGTAACAGTCACGGCGGCTTTGTAGGCGCCAAGACCTGCTAACGGCGTATTATCACCTGGGCTACAAATGCCTGCACAGTTAGCATCTGGCATGCTAAAGCCGCCGTAATCTGCAACGTTGTCAAACGGCGATGTTGCGCTGTAACGGCTTTCAGAACTGGGAGATGGGCCTATGAGTGCCGCACCGGCTTTATCTTCAGAAGCAGCAGCGCCACCAGTGCAGTCGGCTGTAGTAACCGCAGTAGGGGCATTAGTATCCTCTGGGTCGCATAACGTAAAAGGTTGTTGTTCTATTTCTAACAATAATGAATCTGCAATCGAAATAGCCTGCTTGCGAACAAGCGGATCAACGCTACCGCGATTGGTAATATCAAGCACTTTAAGCACACCCACTAAGGCGACACTTACAATGACCATAAAAACAACTAACTCAACTAAAGATACGCCAAGCTGATGTTTAATAATAGTTTTCTTAAATTTAGATTGATTAACGTACATAGCCAGTATCCGCTTCTACGGTAATCGTGCGTGTAGACTCACTCGGTACAACAGCATTTTGAAAGGTAAAAGTAGCTGTGGCGTTAGGCACTGGTCTGCCTAATCCGTCAAAACCAAGCGGTGTAGTGCTTGCTGCAATGCTTACATTGCTTGATAAGGTTTTTGAGTACGCAGCTTGCGTAGCCGGGTCAATCACCGCTGAACTGCAGTTGTTGGTATAACCTAAACACACAAAGCGAGTAGTCGTATTAATACTCACATAGACATTTCTACGTTGCGCTATTGCGGTTTTTTGTGCATAACGCAACGCAGAAACTAAGGTGCTATAACTCCCCCGTGCATCGAAAGCATCCACACCAATAAAGCGCGGCGCTGCGATGGCAGCAATAATGCCAGTGATCACCATTACGGCGACAAGCTCGACTATTGTGAATCCATGTTCTTGCTGCATATTGAGGTGTCGCTTAAGGACTCATCATCAGAGGGAATATCCTGTCTCTGATGATGAATACCCTATTAAGGACAGTTAGTAGTAGTAATTGCAGAGGCATCTACGGCCCCAGTTGAAGCAGTATAGGTAACTTTACATGCCGCTGGACCACCGGTTTGTGTGAAAGAAGCTACTCCAGCTGCATATGCAGCGGTAAAACCATCAATAGATGTTAGTGCTTTTTCAATACCAGCAGCATCAGCAGTAGGGAAGCCTTTAACTGCAATTACCGTTACAGATGAAGTATCAGCCATAGTCACTGAAGTTGCTGCTGAATCACCTGTTGCAAAGTAACGCGCTTGCACTACGCCGATTGAAGAGCGTAAACCACCAGCCAAACCATTCATTGATGACCTTCTAGCATCACCTGTTAAATTAATAAATCTTGGCAAAGCCGTGGCTGCCAAAATTCCCAAAATGACAATCACCACGACTAATTCAACTAATGTAAAACCAGATTGGCTTGCGCCTACTTTTGAAAAACCAAACTTTTGCTGTTTCATTTTAATGACTCCTTAAAAAATATAAAAATTAGACTACATTCACGCTTTAAATCACAATCAACTAAAAAATCTATATGACTAACAACCCGTTGTCACAGCAGGCGTAATGACAGGTGATGCACCTGCTAAAGTTGGCTCTGTGTAAGTGAATTGGCAGGTTGCTGGCGCTACTGCACCTTGAATTTGGAATGTCGCCACTGTGCCCGTTGCTGTGTAGTTGTAACCGTCACCATTAAGTTCTGCTAATGTTGGGTTAAATGATGTAGTTAAACCAGCTGCAGACAACAAACCTGCAGTGCCTATGGCAGTTACATCTGGGTAACCAAATACGACGGCAACAACTCCAGCTTCAGTACAAACGTTACTGGTATTGTTGGCTGTAC
Source organism: Methylotenera sp. (assembly GCF_029945705.1). Lineage (GTDB taxonomy): Bacteria > Pseudomonadota > Gammaproteobacteria > Burkholderiales > Methylophilaceae > Methylotenera. Next base: position 60,287 of record NZ_JAQSDC010000049.1, on the reverse strand, counting down.
CACCACCGCCAGGGCAAGCTGCAGCATCAGTCAAGCTGTTTCTTGCAAGTATGGTGGCTCGTACTAAAGCTGAAGAGGCTGCAACGCTACCTCTAGCAGCGTTAAGTTTTGCAATGCGGGCGTCTTTTTGTAGGTTAGTAAACCGTGGCAATGCGATGGCTGCCAAAATAGCCAGAATGAGAATCACCACAATCAATTCAATTAAGGTGAAGCCCTTGGCATGCTTAATCTTACTTAGATTAAATGCGCTTAAGCGTTTGGTGTTGTTCATGATGTTGTATCCTTAAAAAATAATAATCTATCAATTTACTTCTACTAAGTTTTTACTAAAGTGTTTTGTACAAATCAATTTGACTCGTTGTTTTGAGTAAACCTATCAAACATCCGTCATTCTCGCGAAAGCGGGAATCCATGTTAGGTTTTAAAACCAAAGTCAAATTAGATTCCCGCTTTCGCGAGAATGACGGTAACTCAGTTCTTTACCTCTGCTACGTCTTTCACTAAATCTAAACCACCCACTGTTAATAATGAGGCTTTAGTCTGCCCAGCCGTTTTACTGAATCTATATCTGGCTTGGCTGCCGTCATTAAATACATAAATCAGCTGTTTTCTTGTGGTATCAAAATACCAAATTTCTATTTTGTTACTCGGCGCCTCCGAAAGCTCGCCTATATAGTTTTCAGGATTATCAGCGATTAGTAGCATCGGGTTGCTGTTTTGCAGTGCCACGCTATCAATAGATTGATTACTAACGCTTTTATCCACCCAATTCTCAGCCAAACTTAAGCGCAAGCTATTTAACTCTGTTTCAACAATTAGTCTTTCAATATCTTGTTGCGCCTTGTTTAAATAACCTAGTAACAAGGTCGCTAGTATTCCAATCACTATTAGCGTGACGGCAAAGTCGAAACGACGCGCACTTGGAGCATGTCTTGCTAAATGCGCACTCACTTTAATTCTCTACTTTCTGAGCGTTAGCCTTTGTGCAGTGCCACATTGCCTAAATCCCATATCGGTAAGAAAATACCTAACGCTAACATCAGTACCATGATCCCTAAGAACACAATTAAAATCGGTTCAATTTGAGCGCCTAGCGTTTTAATCTCATATTCCACATCACGCTGATACATATCAGCCACTTCTTGCATTAAGTCGTCTAGTGCACCAGATTCTTCACCTACCGCAATCATCTGCAATACAATTGGGTTGAATACTCCGCTATTGGTTGCGGTGCGTAATATACTTTCGCCGCGCTCGACGCCTTCTCGCATGCCTTCAATTTTGCTCGCGATATAATCGTTATCGGCAGTTTGTGCCACTAACTTTAGCCCGCTGGTAATTGGCACGCCACTTTTACTGGCGAGTGCAAAGCTTCTGGCAAAGCGTGACATGGTCGCTTTATGAATAATCTTGCCAGCAAGCGGTGTACCGAGTTTGAATTTATCCCATTTGAATTTACCGATACTGGTTTTGATGTATGAACGAAACAGTATTACTGCACCTACAATACCTACAAGTAGATAAGGCCAAGCTGCAACCATAAAGTGAGAAAAGCCTAGGAGTATTCGCGTCATTAAAGGTAGTTCAGCGCCAAAGCTTTGGAAGACTTTGGCAAACGCTGGAATAACAAATAGATTCACCACAACAATTGCCACAGCCATCGCAACCACGACAAAGGTAGGGTAGCGCAGGGCAGACTTGATTTGATCGTGCATAAAACGCTCAAATTCTAGATGGTCGAATAAGCGCAGAAATACAGTATCTAACATACCCGTCGTTTCACCAACGCGTACCATGTTGATGTAAAAGCTAGAAAATACTTCTGGGTGTTGAGATAGGGCGGACGAAAGTTCTCGTCCACTCCCTAGGCTCTCGCGAATATTGCCAACTACACTAGAAAATGCTTTATTGTTGGTAGAGGCTTGCAAGCCATTCAACGCGTTCATAATCGGAATACCAGCTTTTAATAGCGTGTACATTTGGCGGCTAAACAACATGACATCTATCGTTTCAATTTTCTCTTCAAATAGTTGAATTGAAATATTTTTTGAGCCAGATTCCGTTTTTTTGGCTAAGATTTCTATAGGCGTAATATTTAGTCCAAAAAGCTGGCTAGCAAGCGTGCTGCTATCTTGGCTCTCCAAAACGCCTTGCACTAAAGCGCCTTGTTTATCGCGACCTTTGTATGTGAAAAATGGCATTTACTTTTCCTTAGCCTATTCTTCAAATTGATTGCTGATGCGCATGGCTTCAGCAATGGTTGTACGTTTTGCAATCACTAAATCTACTGCACTTTTACGTAGCGATTTGCCTGCCATGTGCTCTCTGGCAAGTTTAATAAAATGGTTAGGGTCGTGGTTACTTGCAGCGTCTATTAATTGATTATTCATTTCTAGCAGCTCGTAAACACCTACACGTCCTTGGTACCCTGTGGCATTACACATACTGCAGCCTTTGCCATGCACATAACGATGTTTGTCTACGGCATCACCAAGCTCATGCTTTAACCATGCATGCTCAAATGGTTCTGGCGTATAAGTTTCGGCGCAGCCTTCACACACAAGTCGTAATAGGCGTTGAGCAACTACGGCTAATATCGACATTGCAACCATATAGCGAGGCGCTCCCATGTCTATCATACGAATTGGCGTGCTAATCGCATCATTGGTGTGCAGGGTTGAAAGCACTAAGTGACCTGTCATGGCTGCTCTCAAGCCGATTTGGGCGGTTTCTTGATCTCGCATTTCACCGACTAAAATAATGTCAGGGTCTTGACGTAATGTTGAGCGTAATACCCGTGAAAAACTTAAATCAATTTTTTCATTCACTTGCACTTGGTTGATACCAGATAAGCGATATTCAACAGGGTCTTCAACGGTAATGATTTTGTTTGATGTGGAATTAAGCTCGCTTAAAGCCGCATAAAGAGTTGTTGTTTTACCGCTACCTGTTGGACCTGTTACCAGGACCATGCCGCTTGGGCGATGAATGAGCTTGCGGAAACGCTCCAGCATATCTTGCGGCATACCTAGCTTTTCTAATGAAAAACCTGCGGTATTTTGAATGAGCAAACGCATCACGACTGATTCGCCGTACTGTGTTGGCATAGAAGAAATACGTACGTCCACTGCTTGTTGTTTCACTTTAACCGCAAATCGACCATCTTGAGGCAAGCGTTTTTCTGAAATATCCAAGCCAGACATGAGTTTTAAACGTAGTGCTAAAGCTGAAGCGATTTTTAAATCAGCCTCTGTTTGTAAATGCATCACGCCATCAATACGAAAACGAATATGCAGTTTATGTTCTTGTGGTTCAATGTGAATATCAGAAGCGCGTACTTGCACGGCATCTTCAAAAATAGTTTGTAGTAGCTTAACGACTGGCGCTTCTTCTGCGCTCCCGCCCATTCCCATTGCCGCAAAATCAATGGCGGTATCACCTAAATCTTGACCTAATTCTAATGCTAGATTTGAAATTTCGTCAGTGCGACGGTAACTGCGGTCAATCAGCTGGAGTAGGGCACTTTCTTGAATAACAGCTAACTCAATATCACGATGTAATAAGCGTACTAATTCGTCGTAAGCGAATAAATCAGTAGGGTCAACCATGCCCACCAAGTAGCTGCTCCCTTTGTCTGCAAGCACTGCACAGCGTAGACGGCGCGCTTGCGCTTCTGGGAGTTTGTTGATGACTTCAGGTTTGGTGCTGAACTGCTGTAAATCAATAAATGGAACTTTTAACTGACGTGCCAAAGCTTCAGAAATCTGTATTTCTGTGACATAGCCTTTATCCACAAAAATACGACCCAGTTTGCGACCGGTGCGTTTTTGCTCATCAAGTGATTTATCTAAATCATCAGCAGTAATTAAATTTTGCTGAACTAGAATCTCACCAAGGCGAATCTTTTCAGGACGTGCCATTTAAACCTCATTTATATTCGTACAGGCTCAAATATAAACGGGATGATAACAATTCAATTGTGAGAATAAAGAGGGGTTTTGCCTTGAAATCTAAGTTGCAGGCTGGCGCTGGTAGGTTTTGACTCTGTTAAGTGTGAGGCAGCAGCTAATGCCAATAAGCAAAGCTGGCGCAACTATTTACTACTGTTCCATGCGCGGTCTAGCATCTTTTGCTTTTTCTCTAGCAGTGCTTTTGCATTGGTAAGGTTCACTTTATTGGCAGCTTGTTCATCTTGTAGTTCTTTTAAGCGTGTTTGCTCATCCTTGATGCGGCTTTCTTGTAAATTAACCGAATTTGTCACATCATCATAAGCCGTTTTAGCTCGGTCGTAATCCTGCCGCGCGGCCGTAACGCTGGCTTGCTCCAGTGCGACATCCTTTGCCAGTGCTGGTGTTGAGCTCATTAGGCATAGCAAAATGAATAGGGGAGCTACTATTGGTTTTAGGCTTTTCATCGGTCATTATCCTGCGGTTTTAGTGGGTATAGCAGAGTGCTAATATATGGATAATTATGCTGCAAAAAGACTATCAATGTAAAACAGATTGTTGTGTTGTTAATTTCAGTGCAAAAGCCCGATGCGCTATTTTCATCAGGTTATAATGCCAACAAAACTAATATAAAAGCGAATATGAACTCTGACGACTTGCAACGCTTAGTCACCACCAATATGCCATACGGTAAATACAAAGGCAGACTAATTGCAGATTTGCCTAGCCAGTATCTTAATTGGTTCGCGCGTGAAGGTTTTCCAAAAAATGAATTAGGTCGTTTATTGGCTTTAATGCAAGAAATTGACCATAACGGTTTATCACCGTTACTTGAGCCGTTACGCAAAAGTTAAGGTCAAATTCTTACTATTTTAAAGTCTTTAATTAGTACAGATACCTCAGCATGGAAATTACTTAATGCCATTTTTAGCGTTACGTTTTACCCCAAAGCTTTCAGTAATTCTATCTAACATAATGGCTAGCAATACTACGCCTAAACCACTTTCAAACCCCAAGCCTATATCTAAGCGTGAAATGCTTGATAACACATCATTACCCAAGCCGCCAGCGCCAACCATTGAAGCAATAATCACCATGGATAATGCCATCATAATGGTTTGATTAATGCCCGCAAACAATGCAGCCATTGCACTAGGTATTTGTACTTTCATCAGCAACTGAGTAGGCGTGCAACCAAAAGCGATACCAGCTTCCACTTGCTCTTTATTCACTTGGCGGATACCAAGTGACGTTAGACGAACCACTGGCGGCATCGCGAAAATAACAGTGGCAATGACGCCTGGTACTCGACCTAAGCCAAAGAACATTGCCGCTGGAATCAAGTAAACAAACGCTGGCATAGTTTGCATAAAATCTAATATTGGTCGAATAATGGCTTCTGCCTTATCATTTCTGCCTGCCCAAATGCCGAGCGGAATACCAACAGTTAAGCTAATTAATGTCGCAGATATGATGAGTGCGAGTGTCACTAATGTTTGAGCGGTAAAGCCCATGTTATTGATTAACCAAAGAGAAGCCGTACAGAATAAGGCAAACTTCCAGCCAAGGCGCCAATAGCCTATAGCTATAAAGATGATGGCGAATAGCCAAAAAGGGATGGCTTGTAAGCCATTTTCAATACCTGCGGTTGAGCTGTCAATGATTCCGCCCAAGCCATTGAACAGACCATGGTCATTGACTTCTAACCAGCCAACTGCACCCGCAACCCATTCACCTAGAGGGATTTTATAGCTCATGCTTTTTTCTCCTTATATAGCTTGCGCAGTAAAACTGTTTTAGTGATTGCACCGAGATATTCGCCGCTATAACCAATGACTGGCAGTGGGCAAGCGCAGCCAACTACCTTATTCAGGACTTCATTCACTGGCGTTTTTCCTGGAATAGCAAACTCTCCGGGCAATAGCGCATCACGCAGTTTTTTCCCTTTTTGATTCATGCAATTAGTCAGCGATTCTGCAGAAACTACCCCCACCACTTTCTGTAGTTCATCTAATACAAAGGCATAATCTCGGTTAAATAAGCGCATGCGAGCAAGCGCGGCACTGAACCCAGCCACTAAATCATCTGGGCGATCAAAAATGGTGACTTCTTCTTTTTGAGCAACATCTTTAGCTGTCAGATATTTGTTCACATCAACCCCGGTAAAGAATGCTTTCACATAGTCATCTGCGGGTCGTTGAAGAATATCTTCTGAAGTGCCGACTTGCACGACGCGACCGCCTTCCATAATACAAATACGGTTACCAATACGAAGCGCTTCATCAAGATCATGAGAAACAAAAACAATGGTCCGTTTTTGTTCTTGTTGTAGCTTCATCAGTACGTCTTGCATCTCAGTGCGGCGTAGGGGATCTAATGCTGAGAACGCCTCATCCATCAACATTAAAGAAGGATTAACAGTGAGCGCGCGCGCAAGTCCTACACGTTGTTGCATACCGCCAGAGAGTTGGGCGGGTAAATGTTTGGCAAAAGTATGCAAACCAACTTGCTCTAATACTTCCATTGCACGACGCTCACGTTCAGCAAGATTGATACCAGCGATTTCTAATCCAAATGCTGCATTTTCGACCACAGTTCTATGCGGTAACAATGCAAATGACTGAAAAACCATGCTCATGTCTTTGCGACGCAAATTAAGCAACTTGTCTTTACTCATTGCCGCAACGTCTTCACCATCAACAATAATATTGCCAGCAGTGGGTTCTATGAGTCGATTAAGTAGTCGAATTAAAGTGGATTTCCCTGAACCAGAAAGTCCCATGATGACAAAGATTTCACCTTTGTTAATTTCGAAGGAGGCGTCTTGTACACCAACTACTTGTCCAGTTCTTTTGAGAATTTCATCCTTATGGAATCCTTCTTTCAACATCTGTAACGCAACTTCAGGTTTATTACCAAACACTTTATGCAGATTTCTGACGACTACTTTTGCTTCAGTCGTCGATGTATTTACAGACTGTATGACCCCCATCTTAATTTCCCCTTTACTACAAAAATGAAGCTATCCCTAAAATGCGAAGTAATGAAAATGCTAAATAATGATTTGAATATAAATTGTATTTTTTCTTTCGATTAGCCTATTTTTCAATGACCAGATTACTTAATGGCTTAGAGCAGCAGGGTAGAAACATGCCTTGATCTATCTCACGTTGACGAATGCCGCCGCCATGCTTCATCTCCACCTGACCTGAAATTAATTTACTTTTACAAGTGCCGCACAAACCCTTGCTGCATGACGATGGCAGTCTTAAGCCTGCTGCACGCGCCGAATCTAGAACAAACTGGTCTGGTGCGCACTGAATAGTCGTTCCGCTTTTGCTTAACTCCACTGAAAACGTTTGTATATTATTGTGATTTGAGAGTTCTTCTTCAGCTTGAACGCTAGCTTGGGTTTCTGCGGGTAGCTCGTCAAAAGTGAAGCTTTCTTCATGGTAATGTGCCATATTGAAGCCAGCAGTTGCCAGTAAATGACGTACCGATGCCATATACGGCGCAGGGCCACAGGTAAACACTTCGCGCTCTAAAAAGTCTGGCGCACTTAGTTTTAGGCTTTCTGCGGTCAGCATACCCTCGGTGATAAACTCTGGCTGTAAGCGCCAATTAGGCGATTTATCCACTTTTGCACAAATATAGACTGGCTGAAAATTCGTTTGATTGAACGCCATTAAATCAAGTTCATGTTTAAAAATGAGGTCTGCTGGCGATCTTGCACTATGCAAAAATATAACATCAGCGTCTTCGGCTAGCTCATGAAAAGAGCGCGCCATCGACATAAGTGGCGTAATGCCAGAGCCGCCTGATAAAAATAGATATTTCTGCGCAGGGTAAAGCACACAAGTGAAATCGCCTGTTGGCCCTAATGCCGATATTGGCATACCCACTTTCATGTTGTCATGTAACCAATTTGATACGACGCCATCAGGCTTACGTTTAACGGTAATCGAAATCACATGTGGGCGATTTGGTGAAGATGAGATGGTATAACTACGATTGATAATTTCGCCATCAATGCTGAGTTCTAGAGTAATAAACTGTCCTGGCAAAAATTTGAATACGCTTGCTTCTTGTGGTGCAAAGAAAAAGCTTTTCACGTCATGCGTTTCTTGCCTTATCTGACAGCAAACAAGTACATTGTTCTTGTCGCTATCCCATTGTGGCAAGTTAGCGTTCCAAAGCTCAGGCGTATTCCTTGAGATCATTAGCGACACACCATAATCGGCACAGTTTTAGCGTTAGCCGCAGCTTGCTTTTTAATAAACTCAGGGTTCTCTAGTGTTGCTTCTAAGCGCTGTATATACCAATTAGTAAATTTTTCTACTAACTCTTCGGTATAAGGAGAGTAAGGACCTGGCTCGTACCACTCACTATTCACGCCACGTTGTGTTCGCTCGACCAACGTAGAGTCTTGCTTATTAGTAGCGCGCCACACCTCGCATAATCTTTCAATGTTGTAATCCACACCTTCGATTGCATCTTTGTGCACCAACCATGTTGTGCGAACCAATGTATGTTCAGCATCAATTGGTAAAGCGCAAAATGTAATAATATGATCACTCATGAAATGGTGCCATGAGTTGGGTTGAGTCCAAAATGATAAGCCACCCAAGTTGCGTTGAGTAAAACTGCCTAATAGTTTTTGGCTTGCTACTTTGCCATCCATAGTCTGAGATTCGCCAGCTTTCTCTAGTGGAAGTCTTTGTGTGCGATAAGCTGTTGCGCAGCCATCTAGTAAATCAATCTCTTCCGACGGCAAACCACACGTAGCCCAGCGGTTTGCTTCTGTTTCAATCAGATCACGAAACTCTTGGACTTTCTCAGCATTTTCTGGAGATGGCTGATAGCCAAAACCAAATTCATACATCGAGTTTAATAACTCAGGATGGTTAGCCACGCAGTGATAGCACTCGCGATTATTCTCCATCGTCAGCTTCCAATTGCCATTCTCGATAATATCTTCTTGAAGGGCTACTTTGCAATTCGCAAGTTGATGTGGCGCTATATAAGGCTCCATTGAGCGTTTCATCACTTCAAAATCAGCAGGCGGTTCATCACTCAAGCAAATAAAAATAAGTCCTGCAATATTTCCTACATGCACTGGCTTTAGATTGTGGATATTCTTATCAAAATCATCTCCCATATGTGCATTGTGAATAAGCTTGCCAGATAGATCGTAAGTCCATTGGTGGTATGGGCATACTAAGTTACCAACACTACCCTTAGCGTCGTCGCAAAGTTGTGAACCACGATGGCGGCAAACATTATGAAATGCTTTAATATCCATATCGTCGTCACGCAAAATAATCACTGAATTATGACCAATATCTACTTTTATATAGTCACCAGGCTCAGAAATTTCAGGTTCTACAGCAACAAAAATCCAGTGCTGACCAAAAATAGCTTCAATATCTAGCGCATTGATTTCAGGGCTCAAGTAAAAGGGAGCTTCAAGCGTGTAGCCTTTGCGACGATTTTTAATCATATTTTGTATGTCTGATGAAATACTCATGAAATCTCCTAGCTTAATTTTCGTTCAATTACATTAAAAGTTGATAAGACGATGTTCACGCAAATAGCTCAGAATAACTTGTGCTTTTTCGACAGAATTTCCATCGTTTACGACAGCGCCACCTTTGTTTTCACTGACTGTCGCCGATAACATACGCGCATGTCCAGATTTGTTTTCTTTGGCTTTTAGCTTGTTTGGTTTGCGTATCGTAGATTGTGTTTGCCATTCAACCGTACATGAGTATTTAGATTCTTGTGTTGGCGTTTGTGTTGCAAACTGGCTGATATGACCATTTGCTTGGCGAGCGTAAGCGTGGCGTAATTGTACGGGTGCTAGTGGGTGAATGACGATAACCGTCGGCATTGTCACTTTGACACTCCGACGCTTGCCTTTTGGTAAAAACTGCAAGGCTTCGATACCCTCAGTTGTTTGCTTGATGGTGAGTACATTTGCGACTAATGAATAATTCAGCTTTTCGGCAAGCAAGTAGGGCAGTAGGCCGCTATCTTGTCCACTTTCTGCACGGCTGCCCATTAAAATAACATCTACATTTTTAAGATTCTCTGCAAGACTATCGACAATATCTGCATTTTCCAAAGCTGGAATTACATCAATTTGACTAGCTCCTAATGCTAAGTAATCCGTTAATGCGGCATTCTTCGCATGGCCCGCATGTATCACTTTTAAATTAACGCTATTGGCATTTTCTGCATTGAGATCGCTGGTCAATGCTAAGCCTATCGTCATAGCCAAACTGTCATTTCGGCAATGTCTAGCTTGACCACTAATGGGGTGACGTCCAGCAGAAACTAGTGCAACAATGTTTTTAATGCTCATGCGGCCTCCTGCGCAGATGATTTAACTTGTGCAATAGCGGTAATCAGTTCTTGCATAATGCTTTCGGCATCGCCAATCACAGACAAATCTGCCCGCTTTATAATGGGCGCGCTATTGTCGCGGTTAATCGCAATCACATGGCGGCAATCTTTAATACCTTGTAAATGTTGTACCGCACCAGATATACCAATGGCTAAGTAAGTGCTGGCGGTGACTGTTTTACCCGTTGCACCAATCTGCTTGTCGCGCGTAAATTTTCCATCATCTACCGCCACGCGACTGGCACCAATCGCTGCATCTAAAGACGCAGCCAATGCTTGTAAGGTTGTTACGTTATCCACCCCATTGCCCGCAGAAACGATAAAGTCAGCTTCTTCTAAAGCGATGTTGGCTGCAGAGATAGTTTGCATACCTAAATTTGTATAGTTGCTTTTTTGGCTTTTAGCTGTATTTTGGTTAGCGAATGTACTATCCAGTTTTTGTGCTGCAGCGCTAAAGGCTAGGCGCGAGTCAGTTGTATCGGCGGCAAGTAAAACGATATAAGGTAAGCTGGTTAATGCTAAAGACGTACCGCCTAATTGATAGTTCGCCACTTGTACATTGTTTAGCTCTATGACATGCGTTGCAGCTGATTTTTCTGGATAGCAAGCGATTAGCCTGCGTCCTAGATCGCCGTCACCAATCAAATTATCTGGCATAAAAATATGCTTCGGCACAATTGACGCTATGATTGTTTTTGCACAACTCACTTCAACATCAGGTTGAAATGTTTGATAATCTAACTCAGCAATCACTAGCACTTCATCTGCACCAGCATTGGATAAATCTTCACGCAATTCACCTAACACCAAAACTACAACTGCCGTATTGGCATCCGCTAGAATGGCCGCGGCGGCTAGCGCCTGCCTTGCATGGTCATCCAGCATACCTCTATCGCTATGAGCAATTACCAATACACGCGCTTTCGGTGCGCTTGGTGTACGAACAGGTTTGTTTGTGCCATGGTGAGATGTCGCTTCATGCGCCACGAAATCAGAGATACTGCCTAATACAATACGCTTGACGCCATCCGCCATGATTTTATAAGCCCGGCGCGGGTTGATACGCTTAATGTTATTTTCATCACTCATGATGCATGCTCCATAACCGATGCCACTAGTTCAGCAATATCTAATACGTCAGGACGATTTCTAACGACACCTTCTAACATTGAGGTGCATTGTGGGCAGCCGACTGCAACCAACTCTGCGCCTATATTGCGAGCATCCTGAATACGAATGTCTGGAATACGTTGTTTGCCTGGAATATCTGTCAGCGGCGCACCGCCACCACCTCCACAGCAGCGACCACGTAAGCCTGAACGTTCCATCTCATTCACTTGTAAACCAATGGCTTTAAGCAAATCGCGTGGCGCATCAGTTTCACCGTTGTAACGCCCCAAATAACAGGGGTCGTGGTAAGTTAATTTCCGAGTTTCAGCGGACTTACCTAATTTTAATTGACCGCTGCTAGCTAGCTGCGCAAGTAATGTGGTGTGATGCAATACTTCATAGTTGCCACCAAGGGCAGGGTATTCATTCTTTAGACTGTGCATCACATGTGGATCTGCCGTGACAATACGCTTAAATGTAAGGCTATTAAACGTATCAATATTTTGCTTTGCCAATGACTGAAATGTAGCTTCATCACCAAGTCGTCTTGCAGTATCGCCAGTATCGCGTTCTAAGGCACCCATCACCGCAAAATCCATTTTTGCTGCCTTGAGAAGCTTAACTAGTGCGCGTAAGGTGCGTTGGTAACGCATGTCAAATGCGCCTTCTCCAGCCACCAATAATAGATCAACAGGCATATTTGGCTGGATGGTTTTAACGTCTAAATCAACGGCCCAATGGTAGCGTGCATTTCTATCGTAACCACCAACCGTAGCGGTTTGACGTAGGTTTTCTAAGGTCTGAGGTGCTTTGCCTGGCGCAGCCCCTTGCGTTAAGGTGAGGTTGCGGCGCAAACCTACGATGGCATCTACATGCTCAATTAACATTGGACACTCTTGCACACAAGCTCTACAAGTAGTGCAAGACCATAGTGTTTCGGCTTCTATGAGCGAGGGTACAATAGGCGCATGCATGCTGCCAGAATGCTCACCAATTGGCAGTCCCGGATACGGGCTACCTGCAAAATTGGCATCCGTTTTGCCAGATTTTTCATCATTGGATAAGCCTAGCACTAAATCCTGGATGAGTTTTTTAGGGTTAAGTGGTTGGCCTGCAGCAAAGGCCGGACAAGCCGCTTCACATTTTCCGCATTGCACGCAGGCGTCAAAACCCAATAATTGATTCCATTTAAAGTCTGAAGGTTTATTAATGCCGTACTCTTGATTGGTCAGGTCTAAGGTCATGAGTGCAGTAGATAATTTACCGCTAAAGCGCTCTTGGCGTGGATGAAAAGCAAGGTGTAACAAACCAGCAATGGCGTGCTTCATTGGGCCGCCGAGACCAATGCCTAAAGCTAGTTCGGCTGAGCCTACTAAGAGTAGTAATAAAGCAAACACTGCAACGCCAGCAGAAAGTACAGTGACTGGCAGATTAACAATCAGCAAACCTAGTGCGAATGCAGCAAGTGAGTAGGGTAGTCGGCTCCATGCGCCACGAGATAGGCGAGCGGGGGCGTTGCGGCGTCTTAACCATACAAAAAACACACCAATCAACATGATTGCCGTGGCGGCTAATATAGCCCAATTTAGCGCCGCGCAATACAGCATTAAACCGTAATTAATCGCGACTAAGCCTAATGCTGCTACAGCGCCACCAGCGGTGGCAACGTGAGTGCGGGCAATAAAAGGTTCACGCGCAACCACATGGTGCAAATCTACAAAATAACGTTTAGGAATGGCTAATAGATTTAACCATGCAAATTCCGCAGGCTGGCCTGCACGCCATAATTTTGTACGTTTCCACAGACCTAGCAACAATGTTGCTGTTGCTAGCCAAAATAGTGCGGTAATGCTGTAGTTCATCATGAGCATGATTAGAAGTCTTTACATAGACGTAGCGCATCATAAATTGCACCATGAATATTATGCATAGAAATACAATCACCTACACGGTAGAGCAAAAACTCACCTTCTTTTAACGGCATGGATAAAGCAGGCTGTGCCTCTGAAGCGAATAAGGTGTTGATGTCGGTTTGACCATGATTGGCTGATTGTTCTTTAAGCGCCCAATACAGCTCATCATTTGGGGTGGTGCCATTTTCAATCACCACCTGATCTACTGCTCGCTCTTCTAGCTCTTCGGTATACTCATTACGAATCACGGCAATTTTTTTATCGCCTTCTGCATACACACGGTCTAGCCAGTAGTTAGGTGTTGGAATGATGCCAAGCGCGTATAGGCGGCGATAGAAAATAGGGAAGGTAGTTCCACCTACATCATCTGCCACTTTCACGTCAGGCGTCACTAGTTCAACATTATTGCCGCGACTTGCAATGAAGTCTGCTGTACCAAAGCCCGCATGGGTGCTCATGGAGTCATAAATAAGCACGTTTTTGCCAGGGGCTACGCGCTCGGATAAAATATCCCATGAGCTAACAGCTAGCCCTTCAGCAACGCCCCAAGCGGGGACTTGATGCATATGGCTGCTGCCACCGGTGGCTAACACAACAATATCTGGTTTCTCAGCAAGTATCATCGCACTGTCGGCAGCTACACCAAATCGTCTGTCTATGCCTAAACGTTTTGTTTCCATGTCAAACCAGCGGATAATGCCCGCCATTTGTTCACGCTGAGGCACTTTTGACGCTAAGTTTACTTGGCCACCAACACTCATATTGCGTTCAAATAAAACCACATCGTGACCGCGCTCTGCAGAAACTCGCGCAGCTTCCAAACCTGCTGGGCCTGCGCCAATTACAACTACTTTACGTTTTTTACCAGTGGTTTTAACAATGATATGCGGCATGGTGGCTTCACGTGAAGTGGCCGCATTTTGAATGCACAATACATCTTGACCAAGGTATTGCCGGTCAATACAGTAATTCGCACCTACACATTGCTTAATTTCATCTTCGCGACCGTCACGGATTTTGGTCACTAAATGCGGATCAGCTAAGTGGGCTCGGGTCATTCCTACTAAATCTACCCAGCAATTTTCTAATATTCGTTCAGCCTGAGTTGCATCGCGAATGCTTTGCGCATGCATTAATGGGATTTTAATCACAGATTTAATACCAGCTGCCAAATGTACAAATGGCTCAGGTGGCAATGCCATCGGTGGCATGCAATTGGCAATGGTGTTATGTGTGTCGGCGCCTGAGCCAACAACGCTGATGAAATCAATCAAACCAGTTTCTGACATGTACTGGGCAATTTCTTTTAGCGTTTCATGATCTAAACCATCTTCATGGAATTCATCGCCACACATGCGCATACCGACACAAAAGTCTGCACCTACGGCTTCACGGACTGCTGTTAGCACTTCAACACCAAAGCGCATGCGATTGGCTAAACTACCGCCAAATTCATCAGTACGAAAGTTGCTGCGAGGACTCCAGAATTGATCAATTAAATGTTGATGCGCGGCCGATATCTCAATGCCATCCATGCCTGCGGCTTGTACGCGCTTGGCGGCTAATGCAAAGTCTTTAATAATGCGACGAATCTCTTCAGCTTCAATGGTTTTTGCGTTACCGCGGTGTACTGGCTCGCGCACGCCACTTGGGGTGACTAAATGCGGCCAATGTTCACCATAATATGCAGAACGACGGCCCATATGTGTAGCTTGAATCATAATCTTAGCGCCATGCCTGTGCATGGCTTCTGCTAAGTTTGAAAGTGGCTCTATTATCTTGTCTGTAGATAAGTTCACAGACTTCCACCAGCCTTGTGGGCTATCAATCGACACGGGGCTTGAACCGCCGCAAATTGCCAATCCTAAACCACCTTTGGCTTTTTCTTCATAGTAGCGAATGTAACGCTCACCAGGCAAGCCGCCTTGTTCTGCATACACTTCAGCATGTGCTGTGCTGACAATACGGTTTCTAAGTGTTAGCTTATTCAGCGTAAAGGGTGAGAAAAGGTTAGGGTAGCGCATGGGTTTTCCAATATGTCAGGTTAGGCTTTGTGAGGTAATGGCGTCACAGTGAATATGCAGTGACCGTGCCCACTTCCACCGCACTGTGATTCTGTGCAATATGTTTCAGCGCAGCTAACCTCACCACAATTTGTATGTGCTGTATGGCCTTTCTCTTGCGTTACCCAATCCATCGCACCAGCAAACCAACCTGAGAACATATAGCATAACTTTCCAGGTTTATCAGGTTGTGCAAGCACGAATGATGAATATTCTAATTTGATTTCTGCACGGCCTGATTTTGGGTCTACGGACTCAAAGCTAAATAGACCCCAGCCACGTTGTGATAAACGTTTCAGATAATGATCAAATACGTCCATGCCAGTTAACTGGTGTTTTTCAGCTTCTTTTTCACACCAGAAATAGGCGGATTTATAACCAGCTTCGTAAAGAATTTCAGAATACTTCTGAACGCCAAGCGCGTCTTCAACCGCCAAATGATTGTTTGTAAAAAAATGACGTGGAACATACAACATAGGAAGACTATCAGTGGTCCAAACGCCTGTTTTTTCGTCAACTTCAATCGGTACTAATGGCTGCATTTCTATCTCCTAAATTCTTAATAATAGTGTTGCTCTGCTTAAATTATGCAGTCCAAACTTCGCCAAAAACACGTAACCAGTTTTCACCTAGTACTTTGCGAATACGGTTTTCACTCCAACCAGCGCGTTCCATTGCTTCTGTTAAATTTGGAAAGTCACCTATGGTGCGGAAGCCTTCTGGGTTTATCACAGTACCAAAATCGGTTAACCGACGATGGCGACCTTTGTCGTGTGTTAACCATTCAAAAAATGGTTTTCCGTAACCTTGAGTAAAGTCAGTACCTATCCCGACACAGTCATCACCTACCAAATTGATGATGTAATCAAAAGCTTCAACGTAGTCATCTACGGTGGCTTCGCTGCCACGTTTAAGAAATGGCGGGAACATTGTAACGCCAATAAAACCGCCATGATCTACGATGAATTTGAGTTGTTCATCGTCTTTGTTGCGAGGGTGCTGTTTTAAGCCAGTTGGAAGGCAATGTGAATAGCAGACTGGTTTGCTTGAAGCTAGAATCGCTTCGGTAGAAGTATTGCCGCCTACATGTGACAAATCTACCATAATGCCAACACGATTCATTTCTGCAATCACCTCGCGACCGAAGCCAGATAAACCGCCATCGCGCTCATAACAACCGGTGCCAATAAGGTTTTGTGTGTTATAGCAGAGCTGAACAACACGCACACCTAAATCAGCAAATATTTCGATATAACCTAAATTATCTTCGAAAGCATGGGCATTTTGAAAGCCTAAAATAATCCCAGTTTTACCCTCAGCTTTTGCACGACGAATATCAGCAACGTTATTGACTAAGGTTAATAAATCGCTGCTTTCACGAATGAGATTTTTCATGTCGATGACATTGCCAACCGTACCTTGAAAGCCTTCCCACACGGAAATTGTGCAATTGACAGCGCTGAGACCACCTTTTTTCATATCTTCAAAAACAGGGCGTTCCCATTTTGAAATATTTAAACCATCAATGACGATGCTTTCTTGATGTATTTTTGTTGACGATTCTGACATCTTGCTTCCTTAAATAAAAAATTAAGAAACTGATTAAGTAATATTACATAGGCTATGTGATTAAAACTTCATTTCAAGTCACTAATGTTTGCAGGGGTAATGATTAGTAAATTGGAAAACGATTACATAAGACCAAAATTTCACCACGAACACGTTTTTCAACGACTTCATCGCCATCCGGGTTGTTTTTAAGACCTTCAAATACCTGTAAGATCAACTCACCTACTTGACGGAATTCAGACTCACCAAAGCCACGTGTTGTACCTGCTGGTGTGCCTAAACGTACGCCAGAAGTGACGGTTGGTTTTTCGTCATCGAATGGAATACCATTTTTGTTACAAGTAATACCCGCGCGCTCTAATGCATGTTCAACTTGATTTCCTTTTAAACCTTTTGGGCGCAAATCAACCAAGACTAAATGATTGTCTGTGCCACCTGTTACCAAGTCAACTCCACCAGCAACTAGCACTTCACCCAATGCTTTTGCATTGGCTAATACTCGGTCAATATAGGTTTTGAATTCAGGTTGAAGTGCCTCACCAAAGGCAACAGCTTTACCTGCAATCACGTGCATGAGTGGACCTCCTTGCAAGCCAGGGAAAACGGCAGAATTTATTTTTTTAATCAAATCTTCATCATTAGTCAGTATCACACCACCGCGAGGGCCCCGTAGCGTTTTATGTGTGGTCGATGTCACGATATGTGCATGTTCAACTGGGTTTTGATGACGGCCAGCCGCTACGATTCCAGCAAAATGCGCCATATCCACCATCAAAGTAGCGCCTACGCTATCCGCAATTTCGCGGAAGCGAGCAAAATCTACAGCACGTGGATAGGCTGAATAGCCAGCGATAATCACTTTAGGTTTATGCTCGTTGGCCAGCGCCTCAACTTGCTCATAATCTAAGCGATAGTCTTCACGTCGCACGCCGTATTGCACTGCGTTAAACCATTTTCCTGAAAGCGCGGGTCTGGCACCATGAGTTAAGTGTCCGCCAGCATCCAGTGACATACCTAAAATAGTATCCCCAGGTTTTGCAATGGCTAACATCACGGCACCATTGGCCTGCGCGCCAGAATGGGGCTGCACATTGGCGAATTTTGCACCGAATAGTTGTTTTAATCGGTCGATAGCCAGCGTTTCAACTTTATCGACAAATTCACAACCGCCGTAATAACGTTTACCAGGATAGCCTTCAGCATATTTATTGGTTAACACTGTGCCTTGTGCTTCTAGCACCGCACGCGAGACAATATTTTCAGAAGCAATCAGTTCAATTTGTGATTGTTGTCTAACTAGCTCTTCATTGACCGCAGATTGAATTGCTGGGTCAGCGTCGGCAAGAGATGCTGAGAAGAAGGGTGCTTTAGTCTGGTTCATTTGGACTCTTTCCAATTCATTAAGATATGATTTTGGCAGGACATTGACTTAATTAATGACTAGCAAGCGACGACATTTATCGCTAATCCGCCAAGCGCGGTTTCTTTATATTTTGATTGCATATCCACACCCGTTTGGCGCATGGTTTCAATCACGGCATCCAACGATACAATGTGGCCACCTTCATGCATCATCGCTAAGCGTGCCGCATTAATGGCTTTAACTGCACCCATGCTATTGCGTTCAATGCATGGAATTTGAACTAAGCCACCAATTGGGTCGCAACTCATGCCTAAATTGTGTTCCATAGCGATTTCAGCTGCATTTTCAATTTGTTCGTTATTTGCACCGAGCACAGCTGCTAAACCCGCTGCCGCCATCGAGCATGAAACGCCAATCTCACCTTGGCAGCCCATTTCAGCGGCTGATATAGAGGCATTCTTTTTGTAAAGCATGCCTATGCCCGCAGCGGTGAGTAAAAACTTAATGATGTTGTCTTCGATTTCAGTTTTTGTTCTTTGCTGTTGGCAAAAACGCGTGAAATAACTTAACACGGCTGGTATTACGCCAGCAGAGCCGTTAGTTGGTGCGGTGACTACGCGCCCACCACAAGCGTTTTCTTCATTCACCGCAATGGCAAAGGCACTCACCATGTCCATTGATTGAAAATCTGATGATAATTTACCGCCGACTGTGCTGGCTTGTTTGTAGAGTAAATGGGCTCTACGTTTTACTTTTAGCCCACCTGGCAACATGCCTTCTGTCACAAGTCCACGTTCAATGCTGGCATTCATGACATCCCAAACGCGCAGTAACTTGCTGCGTGTTTCTTCTGCATTTTGGTATCTTAATTCGTTGCCCCAAACGATCTCAGCAATTGAAAGATTTTTTGCGTTGCCCATTTTCAATAGATCTGCTGCATTATCAAACCAGAATGGAGTAGAAGTAGGGGTTTCTTTAACGATAGCACTAGTTTTTGTGGTGCGGAGAATTTCTTGCTCATCCAAAACTGCGCCGCCACCAATTGAAAAGTATGAATTACGGTGCAGTGAATCTCCATCATCATAAAATGCCTGCAATACCATGCCGTTAGGATGCTGAGGTAATGATTGATGATGATGAAAAACCAAATGCGTATTGAAATCAAATGGAATTTCAACGGTATTCATTAACATTAAACGGCCAGTTTCTTTAATGGATTCAACTAGCGGAATGATGCTTGCAGGGTCAACTTGGTCAGGCAGTGCGCCAACCAAGCCAGCAATCACGGCATAATCTGTTCCATGACCTTTACCTGTGAGCGCTAACGATCCAAATAGGTGGATTTTAACTTCAGCGACTTGTTGAATTAAGCCGCGCTTTTCAATCTCTAAAAGAAAACGGTTTACCGCAATCATCGGCCCAACTGTATGTGAGCTTGAGGGGCCAATACCAATGCGGAAAACTTCAAATACGCTATAGTTCATGCTGTTACAACCCGTCGTTTAGTTGAGCAATGCCAAAGCCATAGGGCAGGGCGCTGCGCTCGAGATAACGCCAGATATAGTCTGCAAAACTACGACGAAACACTAAGTAGTACCCATCTTCATGTTGATGCAGGTAAAAGTTCAATTTACCGAAAGTTGTGCCTACTACCTTGCCTGCTTGTAGCATGTTGAGGTCATACACCGTGCAGTGGTGCAATACTTCACTGGCATTTTTAC
Source organism: Methylotenera sp. (assembly GCF_029945705.1). Taxonomy (GTDB): domain Bacteria; phylum Pseudomonadota; class Gammaproteobacteria; order Burkholderiales; family Methylophilaceae; genus Methylotenera. Next base: position 40,196 of record NZ_JAQSDC010000049.1, on the reverse strand, counting down.
CTTTAAGTAAAACCGTGGTATACCCACCAGAGTTATCAACGACTTGGCTGTGAATGTCTGCCAATGCTGTTTCAAGTGCACCTTGCAACGAGGCGCGTTGATCGCGTTTGCAAGTGATTAACCATTCATCTGGGGAAAGCCAAAGAATAGAACCCCACGCTGTATAACTCATACTGCAAGCTTGCGTTGGCAGTGCGACATTGAGTGCTGAGTTGACTGCATTAACAAATGCCGCATTTTGCGAATTTCCACGCAGGCTAATATAACCTAATAGTGGAATTTCATTCGCCCATACGCCTTTGCCATCATTTACTTTTTCTTGTTTTGAAGTTAAGCCAAATGGATGCAATGGTGATTGCATAACAGGGCTGAATTCGGAGATGTTGGTAGTAGTTGAGTTAAGCATTATGTCGCGCTCCTTCTGCATCAACAAACACGTATGAAACGATTTTCACTTTAACGGCTTTACCTTCTGCCCATGCGTAAACGATATTGTTGCCTTCTTCATCGCGACGCTTAATGCCATCAATCACAAACCCCATGGCGATAGAGCGACCAAGAAATGCGCTGTGGTAGCTAGACGTTACATGACCTAACATGGCGACTGGTGGCGTAATATCTGACGAATTAATTAGTTGTGCGCCTTCTTTCAGTACTACATTAGGGTCTTCTGGTAGCAAACCAACCAATTGTTTACGGTCAGTGCGGCTAGTATCAGACCGTGCAAGTGAACGTTTTCCTAAGAAGCTGTAAGGTTTTTTCATACCGACTGCCCACGCCATGTCCAAGTCAAACGGCGTGACTGAACCATCAGTATCTTGCCCAACGATAATGAAGCCTTTTTCTGCACGTAACACATGCATGGTTTCAGTACCATAAGGCGTAATGTCAAACTCCTTACCTGCCTTCATAAGCTCGTTCCAAATGTAATCACCATAACTTGCGTCAACGTTGACTTCATAAGCTAACTCACCAGAGAAGCTGATACGAAACACGCGTGCAGGCACGCCTGCAACTTTGCCATCGCGCCAATCCATAAACTTGAATGCTTCTTTTGATAAGTCAATATCAGTGCAAAGTTTAGCTAATACTTCTCGGCTTTTGGGGCCAACTAAAGCGGCGGTTGTCCAATGGTCAGTCACAGAGGTCATATACACTTCTAGCTCAGGCCATTCAGTTTGGTGCCATTTTTCTAGCCAAGTCATCACACGGGCTGCGCCGCCAGATGTTGTGGTCATTAAAAAGTGTGTGTCAGAAATGCAAGCTGTCACACCGTCATCCATCACCATGCCAGCTTCATCTAACATTAAGCCGTAACGGCATTTCCCTACCGCAAGTTGTGACCATGCGTTGGCATAGATGCGGTTTAAAAACTCACGTACATCTTTACCGCGAATGTCGATTTTTCCTAAAGTAGAAGCATCTAACATACCCACACTATTTCGTGTGGCTAAGCATTCGCGATTGACTGCTGCGTGAATATCTTCACCCGGTTTAGGAAAGTACCAAGGGCGCATCCATTGACCGACTGGCTCAAACTCCGCGCCATAGCGTTCATGCGTGGTTTGCACTGCGGTATAACGGCGAGGTTCAAAACTATCACCGACATGCGCACCAGCTAATGCTCCAAATGAAACTGGCGTGTAAGCAGGGCGATAAGTGGTTGTGCCAACTTCTGGAATTGTTTTACCCAAAGCCTCAGCGGCAATAGCAAAGCCATTAACGTTGGATAACTTACCTTGGTCCGTACCAAAACCCAGTGCGGTGTAGCGTTTGATATGCTCAATTGAACGATAATTTTCACGTACAGCTAGGTGAATATCTGTGACAGCAACATCATTCTGAAAGTCTACAAAAGCTTTAGCACCATATCCATCTTTACCATCAGGCACATTAAATATACGACGCGCTGGCGTGACAGCAATTTCATCGGTTTCTAATACTAATCCTGAGGCATTGATTGTTTTACCAAGGCCAGTTAAAAGCTCTGCAATGGTGTCATGCGTTTTGGCTAAGCCTTCTTGTAAGGCAAACACACCTGTAATTGCGCCTACACAGAAAATGCCATCTTTGGCACGGCCGTTAGCAGAAACCACAAATGCTAGACGAGCATCATCCCATTGTGGGCGACCACCATCGTGGCAGAACAAGTGCACAGTAGGAGACAATCCGCCAGAGCTAGCTAAAACATCGCATGGCACATAAGGGCCTTTAGCTGTGACGACATTTTTTAAGCTACCTAATTTAACTAATTGTACGCCTTGCACCGCGCCAGAACCAACCGCCTCGCTAATGCCATAACCAACATACACTTTAATACCTAATTGATTCGTTTTAGCAGCCCATTCAGGGTTAATCTGTTCTCTAGTGTCAACTATGGTTACCGTAATACCAGCCTCAGCCAAGTCAACCGCACCTTGATAGACTAAGTCATTGCTCGTCATAATCACTGCATTTTTGCCACAAGCAACGCCATAGCGGTTTAGATAAGTGGTTAACGCAGAAGCCGTCATAATGCCTGGCAGGTCGTTATTGCCGAATACTAAAGGGCGCTCAAATGCCCCCGTCGCCAACACTACTTTAGACGCACGAATGCGATGCAAGCGTTCGCGGCGTTGTGCATTGTTTCTTGCTGCATGAGGCAGATGGTCTTGCAGTAACTCTACCGCTTGAATCATGTTCATGTCATGCAGGGCAAAGGCCGTGGTACGAGAAAGAGTGGATACGTTAGGCAAGCTCTGCAACTCATTAATGATGTTAGCTGACCATGTACTTGCGCTTACACCACCAATCAATATATTAGGCATAGAGAGCAAATAGCCACCAAGTTCAGATTGGTCATCAACCAATAAAACTTTTAAGCCGCTACGTCCAGCTAACAGCGCGGCTAGCAAACCAGTCGCGCCGCCGCCAACCACAAGCAAATCTACGTGATGATGCTGATGGTCGTAAGTTTCCGTATCTGCTTCAATAGGTGATTTACCATAACCCGCTGCGCGGCGAATAATGTCTTCATAGAACGGCCAAAGCTTAGTTGGCCATTTAAAAGTTTTATAGTAAAAGCCTGCAGGCATAAAGCGTGAGAATTTACCGCCTACACTTTTAAGATCGAACGCTAACGATGGCCAGCCGCTGGTACGGCCCGCCACTAAACCATCATACAATTCAACTTGAGTAGCTTTTAAATCTGGGGTTGTACGTGCGCCAACGTCGATTTGCACGAGAGCGTTAGGCTCTTCTGCGCCCGAACCAATAATACCGCGAGGGCGCCCATATTTAAAACTGCGTGCAACCACTTTAACACCATTAGCAAGCAGCGCAGAAGCAAGGGTATCACCTGCAAAGCCTTGATAGCTTTGACCATCAAAAGTAAATGTAAGTGGGCGGTTTAAATCAACGCGACTATTCTTATGACTGATTCTGTTGCTCATGCTGTTGCCTCTTCTGCATCATAAATTTTACGAGCTTCAGCCAATGTCCAAGCGCCTACTGTGGTGTGATTTGCAGTGTTGCGCTTTAATACAAAAAACTTACGACAACCTGTGCTATGTCCCCACATTTCCCAGTGCCAACCTTTCGGATTTCGTTTCATAAACAAGTAATCGCCCCAACTTTCTTCGCTTTCAGTTTCGGGTGATGTTGGGCGTGCGACAAAGGCCTCGCCACCATAGCTAAACTCTTCTTCTTCTCGCGCTTCAAAACAATGCGGGCATTTAATAACAAACATGATTTTTCCTTTTTAGCTTAAGCTTTAATGCGCAACACCAGCCGCACCATGCTCGTCAATCAAATGACCTGTATGGAAACGGTCAAGCGTGAATGCAGCGTTTAATGGGTGTGGTTCATCATGAGCAATGGTGTGGGCGAATACATTGCCAGACCCAGGCGTTGCTTTAAAGCCACCTGTCCCCCAGCCACAGTTAAAGTACAAGCCTTTGACTTTAGTCTTACTGATAATCGGGCAGGCATCAGGCGTTGTGTCAACAATGCCACCCCACTGGCGATTCATGCGTACGCGTGAAAACATCGGAAATAGTTCGATAATCGCGGCTGCGGTGTGCTCAATTACATGTGGGCTGCCACGCTGGGCATAGCTAGTGTAATGGTCAATGCCTGCGCCAATCACAAGCTCACCTTTATCTGATTGACTCACATAACCATGCACTGCATTAGACATCACCACCGTATCTAATATAGGTTTGAGTGACTCGGAAACAAACGCTTGTAGCGGATGACTTTCAAGCGGCATGCGGATACCAGCAGCTTTTGCCATCACTGATGAATGGCCTGCTGTCACACAGCCAACTTTTGATGTTGAAATATAACCTTTACTTGTTTGTAAACCTTTAATGGCTGAATTAACAATATCCATCGCGGTCACTTCACAGTTTTCGATAATATCAACTCCGTAATTGCTCGCCGCACGAGCAAAGCCCCAAGCAACAGCATCGTGCCTAGCCACCCCTGCGCGAGGTTGAAAACTTGCGCCCATAATTGGAAAGCGCGTGTCCTTAGAGATGTTAATCATTGGAATACGGTCTTTCACTTCTTGCGCATTCAACGCCAAGGCATCAATACCGTTTAGATTATTGGCGTTCACACGACGCTCAATATCGCGCATATCTTGCAGTGTATGGCCTAAATTGAACACACCGCGCTGACTAAACATCACGTTATAGTTAATATCTTCGGTCAATCCTTCCCACAGCTTGAGTGAGTGCTCATAAAGCATGGCGGCTTCATCCCAAAGGTAATTAGAGCGGACAATCGTGGTGTTGCGCGCAGTATTACCGCCCCCTAAATAGCCTTTTTCTAATACCGCAATATTTTTAATACCATGCTCTTTAGCGAGATAGTAAGCTGTGGCTAAACCATGACCACCAGCGCCAATAATCACTACGTCATAGGAAGATTTAATTTCAGGGCTGCGCCAAGCTGGCGTCCATCCTTCGTGATGTTTTAACCCTTGTGAGAGTAGTTTCCAAATGGAATAATCTTTTTTCAAGCGGCCTCCGGCGATAATCTAAAACACTAGTTGTTAATTTACATTCTGCTGTTTCAGCGCTTTGTTTAATGTGCTACATCAGACTGTTTCTTGGCTTTTTACGACATGTGACGTTTTAAGCCAACATAAAATAATCAAGCGTTAACGCGTTGCGTCTACGACCTTGGTGATTAGTTGAAAAGTAATAGGATAGCAGCACGAAAAAAAGGCCATGACAGCTAAATACTGTTATGGCCTTTTTAATATGACTTAATTTATATTACTTGGATTTAAACGCCTAAGTATTTTTTCACCGCTTCTAAACCAGGTTTACCGTCTAAAGTATTTACACCATCTAACCATTTGTCTAACACGGCAGGATTTTTAGTTAACCAAGCTTTTGCCGCTTCATTAGGTGCTGTTTTATCCATAATTGGCAGCATCACTTGGTTTTCCATGTCCAAATTAAACTCTAAATTGGTAACGAGTTTATTCACATTCGGGCAACGTGTTCCTAAATCAGTGGCTGTCACGGTGTACACTTTTGCTTCGCCATAATTTGCACCAAAGAAGTCGTCACCACCGCTTAGGTAAGTAATGTCTTGTTGTACATTCATTGGATGAGGTGCCCAACCTAAGAATACAATCCATTTCTTATTTTTAACTGAGCGACTAACCTCAGTCAACATGCCCGCCTCGCTAGATTCAACCATTTTGAAATCTTTAAGGCCAAATGCATTTTTAGTAATCATATCTGCAATGATTTTATTGCCGTCATTACCTGGCTCGATGCCGTACATTTTGCCTTCAAGGTTATCTTTAAATTTAGCAATATCAGCAAAGCTTTTTAAACCAGCTTCATAGGCGTAAGTAGGTACGGCTAAAGTATATTTGGCGCCAACCAAGTTAGGTTTTTCGAGTACTTTAATGTCTTTAAGAAACGGCTCAACGATTGGTGTCATTGATGGTGACCAGTAACCAAGGAAAACATCAATCTGACTCTTTTTAATGCCAGCAAATGCAATGGGTACAGATGCAATAGTAGAAACAGGTTTGTAACCTAAACCTTCTAAAACGACAGAGGAGAGTGCGGTGGTTGCGGTAATGTCAGTCCAGCCAATATCAGCAAATTTTACAGCACTACAACTAGCAGCTTCGCCAGTACTTGATGCTGCTGCAGTGGCCGCAGGAGTGGAAACTTCACTTTCCTTTTTGCCGCAGGCAGTAAAGGCTAGAGGGAATAGTGCGGCGATTAAAACAGATTTTGCAAAGTGATTCATTTTAGCTCCTACGTAAAATTGATCGTACCCAAAGAAGATAGCATGGTTAAACCACGCCCGTTATCGCACTGAAACTCTCACTAATAAGAAAGTTTTGTTACAGGTAGTAAAATATAGCGAGTAGTCAACATTTAAATAAAGAATTACGACAGAATCTTGTTAAATCACGACATGTGAATCACGGCGCATGAAAAGTCATTTTAGGTATGACTTATGTGCATATTGGTGTTGCTGGTAAGTGAATGAATAGCTGGCGTATGCTGGTTCTTACGTCTTTCCTTGCTTGGCGAGTAGCCAAACAGCGTGCGGTATGATTTGCTGAAGTGACAGGAAGACTGAAATCCGCAGGCGACCGTAATGCTCATAATCGACATCTCCGTTTGTAAAAGCAAAGATCTAGCACGCCTTAACCTAAGGTTCAAATAGTAATGCATAGGGCTCATGTTAAGCGTGTGGTTAAACATACGTTGTAAATGGCGCTGAGAGAGTCCAGCAAGCCGCGCCAGCTCATCCAACGGCAGAGGTTCTTCAATATTTGCCTCCATTAAAGCCGACACTTCAACTAAGGCTTTATGGCTATAACCAACACGCGCTGCAACTGGAATGTGCTGTTGATCCTTACTATCTCTTGCACGCACCACCATAAATTGGTCTGAAATTTCAGCCACTAAATTTTTGCCAAATCTCGCAAAAACAAATGCCAACATTAAGTCTATCGGCGCTGTTCCACCTGCGCATGTGCAGCGGTCACGGTCAATCACAAAAAGCTCTTCCATAAAGGTGATATATGGAAACTTCTCACGCAGACTTGCCATGTTCTCCCAATGAATAGTGCATTTGTAGCCATCTAGCACGCCAGCTTTTGCCAATGCGTAACTACCAGTACATAAGCTGCCTAACCATACATTTTGCTTGCTAGCTTGGGTGATTAACTTGATAACGCTTGAATTGACGGAAGTTTGCACATCCACGCCACCACAAACAAGCAGCATGTCTGGCATGGCGATATTGTCTAGCATGGTTGTTTTGGCAAAAGCTAAACCATTACTTGCCTCAACGGGTAGGCCATCTGGGGTGATGACTGACCACTGGTAGACTTCTTGGCCTAGCAAGTAGTTTGCCATTCGAAGGATTTCAATCGCATTCGAAAATGCAATCATAGAAAAATTATTCAGGGTCAAGAACCCAACATGCCTGACCTGTGACATTTCCTTACAAGACATACGACCCCAATCACGATGACTTACAATGAACGCTTAACAATTTATATATTTTTCAATGCCACATAATTCTTAAGGTTTACAACATGATAGTCCCGAAGATCATATTTTGAAATAATAATTGTAGATATTATTTTTTACTGTAAGCCATGATGAAAAAGTCTTAATGCTCACAAAGATTTGATTGCATTTAAGCGTTAGCAGTATTGAGTTGATTATATTTCTGATTCTTAAATAAAAAAACCAGCTCGGCGTTTTTGCTATGATTAATGTCGTAATTACTAATTTTTTTCTAAAGTATTCTTTGATAATGAAGTTGCATAATTGAATATAATTTTTATATATAGTCTGTTTAGTTTTATCTTTTGAATATTATGGGAGAAATCAAATGAAAGCGCTGAGTTGGATTACAAATCGTCAAGTAGTAAGCGCACTGTGCGCAGCACCAATTTTATTAAGCTGTGCTTATGCTTCAGCAGAAGAGGTGGCTCCAGCCGTAGCTGAGCCAGCACCCGCTTATACCCTAACTTATAATCTTGGCGTTTATTCTAATTACATTTCACGTGGTAATGACTGGGGAGGTGGCCCTGCGTTGCAAGGTGGTGTTGATTGGGCGCATAGCAGTGGTTTCTATCTGGGAACTTGGTTTTCAACCACTGACCCACAAACTTTAGGAGCTGCAGGAAGCGTTACTGCTACTGACCCTAGTGGTAATCCGTTAGGGTCAGGTAACCATGTGGAAACTGATTGGTACGGTGGCTACGCACATACATTTGGCCCAGTTACGTTGGGTGTGGGTGGTAACTATGTATGGTATCCAGAAGGTGAGAAATCTTACCACAATAGAAACCAAGACACTTTTGAAGGTAATTTAAACGTTTCTGCTTACGGCTTCACCTATACGTTCTATCACGCCTTTACAGACTGGTATGGTATTGGTAACACAAAGCGTGATCCAGCAAGCGCTATAAGCTTTACAAACCCAGCTAATGTGATTAATGCCGCTGCTGATACTAGTGGTGTTGAGTATCATGAATTAAAATATGCTAATACTTTGCCATTTGCAGGTTTAAACTTAGCTGCCAAAGTCGGTTATCAACGCTCTAGCGACATCTGCTTAAATCAAAAAGATTATTTGATTGGTTTGAACAGAAACTTCTCGTTACCAACGGCTGGCAAACCGCTTGATGGCTTTAATGCAGGCTTTAATTACACAGGCACTTTTGGTGAAGAGCAATGTTCAATTGATACTAAATATTATACAGATGACAATGGTCAAGTGATTAATGACCGTAAATTTACCTTCTATATTAAACGTAGTTGGTAAGAACTCTTCAGCAAATTTACTTGAAGTAAAAAAGGACGCCTAGGCGTCCTTTTTAATTTTGTTTAGTATCAGTCGGTTTTGATTAAATTTAAGTCGTTATTTAAGTGGTGCTTAGTACTCTAGACTCTTACTATTGAGTAATATTCATTAATTTTAATTTGGAGAGCCATTTTGCCACGTTTTGAATTACAACAACTTTACATAGGTGGTAAGCGGGTAGAAGCAACAAGCGGCAAAACATTCCAGACCATTAACCCTGCCAATGGTGAAGTGTTGGCTGATGTGCAAGTTGCCTCAGAAGCTGATGTGGATGCTGCTGTTGCCAGCGCCAATCAAGGTCAGCGTGTTTGGGCTGCGATGACGGCCATGCAGCGTTCTCGTATTTTACGACGGGCCGTAGAAATTTTGCGTGAGCGTAATGATGCGCTTGCTGAGTTGGAAACCTTAGATACAGGCAAGCCAATTTCTGAAACGCGTTATGTCGATATTGTCACTGGCGCTGATGTGCTTGAGTATTACGCTGGATTAGTCCCGGCACTTGAAGGCCAACAAATTCCATTACGTGAAAGCGCTTTTGCTTATACGCGCAGAGAGCCGCTGGGCGTGGTGGCTGGCATTGGCGCATGGAACTACCCCATTCAAATCGCATTGTGGAAATCCGCTCCGGCCTTAGCCGCTGGTAATGCAATGATTTTCAAACCCAGCGAGGTCACGCCACTGAGCACCTTGAAATTAGCTGAAATTTATACTGAAGCTGGGTTACCAGATGGCGTATTTAATGTACTGAACGGAAGTGGTGCTGAAGTAGGTGCATGGTTAACGGCACATGCCGGCATTGAGAAAATATCATTCACAGGCGGCACGATTACAGGTAAAAAAGTCATGGCGAGTGCTTCAAGCTCAACCTTAAAAGATGTGACGATGGAGCTTGGTGGAAAGTCACCTTTGATTGTTTTCTCAGATGCCAATATGGATAAAGCCGCAGATGTTGCGATGATGGCGAACTTCTATAGTTCAGGCCAAGTGTGTACCAATGGCACGCGCGTGTTTGTGCATCGTTCTAATATTCAGGAATTCGAACAAAAAATTATCGAGCGTGTGGCGCGCATCCGCCTTGGTAATCCACAAGACGAAAATACGAATTTTGGCCCACTAGTTAGCCAGTCGCATATGCAAAACGTGCTACGCTATATTGATTCTGGTATCAAAGAAGGCGCACGCTTGTTAGCTGGCGGAAAGCGAGAGCTTAGCGGCGATTTTGCTAATGGTGCTTATGTACAGCCAACCGTGTTCACCGATTGTAAAGATGACATGACGATTGTTCGTGAAGAAATTTTTGGGCCTGTAATGAGTATCCTCGTTTATGACGATGAAGACGAAGTGATTCGCCGCGCTAACGATACTGAATACGGTCTTGCCGCAGGATTAATTACAGAAAATATTAGTCGTGCGCACCGTGTTATACATCAGCTTCAGGCAGGTATTTGTTGGATTAACACTTGGGGCGAGTCACCTGCCGAAATGCCAGTTGGTGGCTATAAGCAGTCTGGAGTAGGGCGCGAGAATGGTTTAATGACGCTACAAAACTACACGCGAGTTAAGTCGATTCAAGTTGAGTTGGGTAATTATACGTCTGTGTTTTAGTGGTTGATTACCAGTTTATTGTCGGTCTATTGATTGAACGTATGGTCTTTAAGGAAAGTCATGGGTAAAAGTATTGAGTTCGATTACATCATTATAGGCGCAGGCTCTGCGGGTAATGTTTTGGCAACGCGCCTGACCGAAGATGCTGATGTAACGGTACTTTTGCTAGAAGCCGGTGGGCCTGATTATCGATTAGATTTTCGTACACAAATGCCTGCAGCTTTAGCTTATCCCATACAAGGTAGGCGTTATAACTGGGCTTATGAAACCGAGCCAGAGCCGCATATGAATAATCGGCGAATTTCATGTGGTCGCGGTAAAGGCTTAGGCGGCTCATCTTTGATTAATGGCATGTGTTATATCCGTGGTAATGCTTTAGATTATGATGGATGGGCTAAACGTAAGGGCTTGGAAAATTGGTCTTATTTCGATTGCCTACCCTATTTTAAGAAAGCCGAAACACGAGATATTGGCTCCAATGATTATCATGGCGATAACGGCCCTGTAAGTGTCACTACCCCAAAACGCGGCAATAATGTGCTATATGCAGCGATGGTTGAAGCAGGCGTCCAGGCGGGCTATCCGCATACTGAAGATTTAAACGGCTTCCAGCAAGAAGGCTTTGGTCCAATGGATCGCACAACCACGCCGCAAGGTAGGCGCTCAAGTACTGCACGCGGCTATTTAGACCAAGCGCGCGATCGTAAAAACCTCACTATTATTACCCATGCACTGACTGACCGCATTTTGTTTACGGGTAAGCGCGCAACGGGGGTGGCTTACTTGCTTGGTGGCAAGTCCCGACAAGCCAATGCCAAGCGTGAAGTCTTGTTGTGTGCTGGCGCTATCGCCTCGCCACCTATATTGCAGCGCTCAGGAGTCGGTCCAGCAGCTTTGTTGCGTGATTTAGACATTCCATTGGTGCATGATTTGCCCGGAGTAGGTGCAAACTTGCAAGACCACATGGAAATATATCAACAATACGAATGCAAACAACCAGTGTCATTAGCACCGGCTCTAAAGCTCTATAATCAGCCCTTAATTGGTGCCGAATGGCTCTTTTTAGGCACTGGTATAGGCGCGAGTAATCAGTTTGAAGCGGGCGGTTTTATTCGTAGTGACGATAGCTTTACTTGGCCTAACATTCAATATCACTTCTTGCCTGTGGCGATTAATTACGATGGTAGTAATCCAATTAAGATTCATAGTTTTCAGGCACATATGGGTTCTATGCGCTCACCTAGCCGTGGGCGTGTGCAAATACGCTCAAAAGATCCGCTAGAGTATCCAAGTATCTTGTTTAACTACATGTCTACCGAGCAAGATAAACGGGAGTTTCGTGCTGGTGTGCGTATTACACGCAATATCATGAAACAAGCTGCGCTAGCACCTTATGTGGAGCGAGAAATTTCACCTGGTGAAAACGTACAGACCGATGCGGAAATAGATGCATTCGTCCGCCAACATGGCGAAACGGCGTATCACCCATCCTGCTCATGCGCAATGGGCTACGATGAAATGGCTGTTGTTGATACAGAAGGTCGCGTGCATGGTCTACAAGGTCTGCGTGTGGTTGATGCGTCTATCATGCCTGAAATCGTCACTGGCAATCTAAACGCACCTACCATTATGATGGCTGAGAAAATATCAGATAATATTCGAGGTCGCAAACCACTTTCTGCGAAAGTAGTACCAGTGTTTATTCATCCACTTCATCGCTATGCAGATGCAGCTTCAAACACATAACAAATATTAAGTGATTTTCTCCCAAATCAATGTACTAGCTTTAGTTGAACTACTCGGTGTACTAGCGTTTGCATTTACTGGCATTATAGAAGCGCGCAAAAAAGGGATGGATTTGATCGGTGTTTATACTGTGAGCATGATTACCGCCTTTGGTGGCGGAACTGTGCGAGATCTGATGATAGGGCATTATCCTCTATATTGGGTGCAACACTCAGGCTATGCTTTAATGCTGCTGGGTTTTGCAATAGCTGCCGCGCCGCTTTCGATCAACTTTTATGAAAACTCAACGGTTACCAAAATTTTTGTCACATTAGATGCACTTGGCCTTGGCTTATTTAGCACAATAGGTGCCAGTATGGCCCACCAAGTGGGTTGTGATTTTTATATCTCAATGTTGCTGGGTGTAGTCACAGGCGTATTTGGCGGAATTATTCGCGATATTATTTGCAATGAAATCCCCAATGTTTTTCGTCGCAACGAGCTTTACGCGACATGCGCCGCACTAGGTAGCGCGGTATTTTTAATATGCCTATATTTAGGTTTAGATGAACTACCTAGCACACTAGTCGCAATTGCTTTTACAACTGTACTAAGAATAACCTCAATAAAGTATCACCTTAAATTACCTTTTTAAATCTTGTTGTTAGGTGCAAGGGTAATTAAAGCGTCTGATGGCGATAAAGTGACCAGTATTTTATTAAGAGCCGATGTTAAGTTAATTCCCATTAGTTTTGACGATAATTGTGTTGGTTGTTATAATTGTGCGATACAGTCGTAACAAATGCATTTTTGTTGCAATTTAGGAGGCGTTGAATAGTAGTTTTCGCCAAATTTTTTAATGCCGCATGATGCGGCATTTGTTTTTAAATCAAACCATTTTATATAGGACTAAAAAATGACTCAAATTATCATTGACCATAACCCATCTGAAGCTAAATTAAAAGAACTAGGCGTTTCTAGCTGGTCTATCTGGGATTGCGCACCGTCTAAATTCCCATTGAATTTTGATTCAGCAACTGAAAGCGCTTACTTGCTCGAAGGTGAAATTCACGTTACTCCAGTTGGTGGCGAAACTGTTGTAGTTAAAGCAGGTGACTTTGTTGTGTTTCCAAAAGGTTTGAAATCAAACTGGGAAGTCACTAAACAATTGAAAAAACACTACAAACACTCATAGTCTTCACTGACTGAGCGTTAAATAAAAAAAGCCTTGATGATTCAAGGCTTTTTTATTGCTTAAATACCTAGCCTTCTAGATTGGCTACCAAATTATTGGAAGCTAAATTTCTGAAATAATAGCCTCTTTCAGTGCGATGATGCGCAAAGCATCAAGTTTTTGGCCTTTATTTGCCGAGATTAAAAAGATGTCTTCAGCGCGATTACCTAATGTGTTAATTTTTGCATTATGTAGCTCGACCTCTAGCACTAAAAACTGATGCGCTAAAGTCGCTAGTAAGCCTGTGCGGTCGTTGGCGATTATTTCTAGTTTATGGTTATTGTTGTCGGCTTCTTGTGTAATAGTGACTTGCGCTAATATAGGCATGTGCTTCACTTGGCGGCTTATACGGCCCTTAAGTGGTGATTCTAGTGGTTGGGTTTTATCAAGTTTTTGAGCAAGTTCCACTTCAATAAATTTTAATAAACCACTGTAACTTACCGACTTACCTGATTGATCTAAAACAATAAAGCTATCTAATGCATAGGCGTGATCAGTGGTGTAAATCTTTGCCTCTACAATGTTATAAGCCATACGATCAAAAAAGTTACATATTCTAGCGAATAGGTCATTTTGATCTTTGCTGTAAATCATTACCTGAATACCATCACCGCTAGGACTTAATCTAGCACGAACTATGGCGTGTGTGGTATTGAGATGTGGCGTTAGTAGGCGGCTATGCCAAGCGATTTCATCACTTTCATGTCGAATAAAGTAGTTGGAGCCAAACTTTTCCCATAAATGCTCGTATGAGTGTCTGCTTAGGCCAAACTTGTTTAGTCGCTCGGCAGCTTCTGATTTACGGGTTGTAATGGCTTGTTGAACATAGAGCAATTGGTTAGCTAATGCGTGCTTGGTGGCGTTGAATAGGCTTTCCAGTAACCTTGCTTTCCAGGCATTCCATACTAATGGGCTTGTGCCTCGAATATCTGCAACGGTAAGTAAATATAGTGCCACCAGTCTACGTTCATTTTGAACGAAGCGTGAGAATGTTTCGATTACGCTAGGGTCAGATAAGTCTGATTTTTGTGCGGTAGAGGACATTTGTAAGTGTGCTGCTACCAACCATGCAACAAATGTGCTATCAGCTTTAGAAAGTCCGTGAAGTTTACAAAACTTAATCGCGTCTACCGTGCCAAGTGTTGAATGATCGCCACCACGGCCTTTTGCAATGTCATGGAATAGAGCAGCTAAATATAATAAATGCGGTGCGTCAAACTCTGCAAATAATCTACTGCATAATGGAAACTCATGTTTAAGCTCTGGCTTAGCAAAGCGGCGTAGGTTAGCTAATACATTTAGGATGTGCTCATCTACGGTGTATACGTGAAATAAGTCATGCTGCATTTGACCTATAATTTTACCGAATGCTGGAATGTAACTGCCTAAAATACCATAACGATTCATGGCGCGAAGTGCATGATTGACACCGCTTGGCTGCGAAATGATGTCAATGAATAGTTTTTTATTGACTGGATTTTGTCTGAAATCACGATTAACTAAGCGCTTAACTCTTTGCATGTTGCGCAATAATGTCGCGCCCATGCCATCTAGCTCTGGGTGTTGCTGCAACAGTAAGAAAGCCTCAAAAATAGCTGAAGGTTCTTGCTGCAGTAATCCCGCTGTTTTAGCTTCTAACAATTGGTCATGCGACTCAAAGTGCGCATTAATTGATTTTATGATTGGCGGATTAATGGAAATGATTTGCTGAAAAGATTTGAGTAATACTTCGTTCATCAGACTAACGAATTTTACGCTGCGGTAATAACTTTGCATCAGCTGCTCGCTGGCGCGTTTGCGTGGTGTATTGACGTAACCTAGCGAATCAGCTAATTCATTTTGAAAGTCAAACAACAAGCGATCTTCACGGCGTTTACTAATGAAATGTAAGCGTATGCGAAGTAATTGTAAATTGCTTTGATGCTGTTGAATCTGTCGTGCTTCGAGCGCTGAAATAATATTCTGTTTGGTAAGTAAGGCCCAAGTGCTGTTGGCGGCAGATGGACGTACGCTGGTCATGTTTAAGCTTTGTGCAACCCACAATATCATGTGTAAATCACGCAGTCCGCCAGGACTTTCTTTAATATTGGGTTCTAAATTATAGGCAGTATCATTAAATTTCGCATGACGATTGTTTTGTTCTTTTACCTTGGCAGCAAAGAAGTTGGCAATTGCTGCTGGGCTGCTGAAAGTTTGATTAATTTCATCTAAAAACTCCTTATAGAAATGAGCCTCACCTGTAATTAATCTAGATTCGATTAAATTAGTTTGTACCGTAATATCTTTTTCTGCTTCGTGGATACATTCACTTAAACTGCGTACGCTATGGGCGACATTTAAGCCAATATCCCACAATAAACCTACCAATGTTTCAAGTTTGGCATTGATGCCAGCACTGGCTTGTAGGTCATCAGACTCGGGCAGTAATATAAGTAAGTCAATATCAGAGTAGGGGTAAAGTTCACCGCGACCATAACCGCCCACTGCTATTAAGCAGCAACGCTTATCTATGTTTGCTTGCTCCCAAATGTTGAGGAGTAAGCGATCAATCAGCTTGCAATGCTGCTTAAATAGCCGAGTATTATTAGGCGCCTTTAAGAAATCAGTTTTTAGCGCTACAAAGCCATCCTTCAGATATTGTCTCAGCGTCGCAATATTGTTCTTTTCAGGCTGACTTCCCGTATTAACTTGACTGTTCAGATCATCCAACAACATTTTGTTAGATTGGCTTTTGAGATGACTCTATTTTTTGCACAAGCTCTGGGATTGCTGGTGAACCGCTAGATAAAGTCATCACTTCATAGCCTGTTTCAGTGACTAAAATCGTATGTTCCCATTGCGCAGATAGGCTGCGGTCTTTCGTAACAATGGTCCAGCCGTCTGGCATGTGTTTAATGTCACGCTTGCCCGCATTAATCATCGGCTCAATGGTAAACATCATGCCTGTTTTAAGTACTACACCCATACCTGGTTTGCCGTAATGCAGCACTTGAGGGTCTTCATGAAACACCTTACCAATTCCGTGGCCGCAAAACTCACGCACTACGCTATAGCCACTTTTCTCGGCAAACGTTTGAATGGCAAAACCTATGTCGCCCAAGGTAGCTCCTGGTTTAACCTTGCTGATGCCTAGCCACATGGCTTGGTAAGTGATTTCACATAAGCGCTTGGCTTGACTGGTGACTTCACCCACATAAAACATGCGGCTCGTGTCGCCGTGGTAGCCATCTTTTATCACGGTAATGTCAATATTAACAATGTCGCCATTCTTCAGTGCTTTATCGCTAGGAACACCATGGCATATTTGTTGGTTAATCGAAGTGCAAATGGACTTAGGATAAGGTCTATGTCCATCAGGCGCATAGTTAAGCGGTGCAGGGATTGCTTGCTGTACGTCAACAATAAAATCGTGGCAGAGTTTATCTAATTGCTCGGTTGTCACGCCATGTACAACATGCGGGGTAATAAAATCGAGCACTTCAGAGGCAAGCTTGCCCGCAATGCGCATTTTTTCTATATCTTGCTGATTTTTGATTGAGATCGCCATGAACTTACTAACTTGTGAATATTAGTCGTATTTTAGCATAGCAATATATTCATAATTTTAATTTCTAATTCAATGTTTACGGAATGTTTGAAGTGCCAATCGCAGGTGCGCCAACAATCCTTATTACTTTGGCAACATCCATGCGTAAAAGTTCGGCAATTTCACTATAATCATCGGGTAAGGCCGCATCATCCCAACCGTTAGCAGCGTGACGAGCAAGATTGACTGCTAGTGTGACGTTGCGCACTCGTTGTTCACTTGATGCGCTATCCTGCATGAGTTTGGAGAGAAGTGGAGGCAGTTGAAATGCTTCGACTAGCTCTTTTTGTAGGTCTAACAACTTAAAGCCTAGCACCTCTTCTTGCGCTGCCGCGCTGCGTAGAGATTTATCTGCCTGTTGCATAGCATATATCACATTCATTTTGTCTGGTGCAAAACACCACATCAGCATTTCAGATAAATCATGTAGTAATGCTGCAGTTCGTACTTCTTCGGCATGTAAATCGGCTAAATGTGTAGCCCAATCAGCTGCAAAATGAGCAGCTTGATGCGAGCGACGTACTAACTTAAGCAGGTGCATTAAAGCAGGGAGGTTGGTTTTTAGCATATCTTCGACTAAAATTTTAGGTGATAGGTTTGTGAAAAACGACGTTGTCCCCATCATTAATATCGCTTGGTCAGCCTGAACTAAATCTTGTAACTGTTTTTTACCTCTATGATTTTGGGAAAAGCTTAATACTTTAAATACCATCATAGGGTCATTAAGCACGGCGGTAGAAATGGCGCGTGCGCTTATGTTATCCTCATCCTCTTTAAGGCGTGCGACTTCTCGTGCTGTATGCTTTAGAACAGGGATTTCTGCACTCCGAATAAAGTTAATCCAAGTATGGATGTCTTGTGAGGCAAGCTCTTGGGGTGTTGATGTCATTTACAATCTCCTTCAGTAACTTCGTAACATACGCTAGTCAAGTGGCTTTATATGCGATAAAAAGAGCTGCAAAAATAGTGCTAACCTTGCAATTGGTGCATTTATAATTGAAATGTCATTCCGCAGAATTCAGGTTGATTAGATTAAGTCTTATTTCATATTGAATAAAGTGAAGGGATAAGCTAGTAAACTCATTTGCTTAGTGGTATTATCTTGCCTCTGCAATTTGGCAGAAATGCATTTGTAAAAATGTAGTATTTGAGTGCAGTTTTAAAATTTACATACAACCCAATCAAGGGTGCCTAAAATTTCGTTTGTTACGTTAATGTAATGACTTGTTAATTAAGGTGTTTTTGGAGTTGTGTGAATATATAACCCTTTTGAAAAGAGAATTATTATGTCAGTCACTATGCGTGATATGTTGGAAGCCGGCGTTCATTTCGGCCATCAAACCCGTTACTGGAATCCAAAAATGGCACCGTTCATTTTCGGTGATCGCAACAAAATTCATATTGTTAACCTTGAAAAAACATTACCAATGTTTGAAGACGCGCTTAAACACGTGCGCACATTGGCTGCAAACAAAGGTCGTATCTTATTCGTTGGTACA
This sequence comes from Methylotenera sp., assembly GCF_029945705.1. Taxonomy (GTDB): domain Bacteria; phylum Pseudomonadota; class Gammaproteobacteria; order Burkholderiales; family Methylophilaceae; genus Methylotenera. Next base: position 21,697 of record NZ_JAQSDC010000049.1, on the reverse strand, counting down.
AAGCGTCAAGCGCGCGACATCGTTAAAGAAGAAGCTAGCCGTGCTGGTTGTGCTTATGTAAATCACCGTTGGTTGGGTGGTATGTTGACTAACTTTAAAACTGTTAAACAGTCTATTAAACGTCTTCATGACTTTGAAGTGATGTTGGCAGATGGTAGCTTAGAAAAATTCGGTAAAAAAGAAGCGCTAGGTTACAAACGTGAAATTGAAAAATTAGAGCGTTCAATCGGTGGTATTAAAGAAATGGGCGGTTTGCCAGATGCTATTTTCATCATCGACGTTGGTCATGAAAGCGGTGCAATTACTGAAGCTGCTAAATTAGGCATTCCAGTAATCGGTATTGTTGATACAAATAACTCACCTGATGGCGTTGCTTTTGTAATTCCAGGTAACGATGACTCAAGCCGTGCAATTCGCTTGTATGCACGTGGTATTGCTGATGCTGTATTGGAAGGCCGTAACTCTGTGATTACTGAGCTTGTTAAATCAGCAAGTGAAGAGACGGCAGAAGTTGCTGAAGTTGCAGCTGCGTAACTAGCTACACCTTAAAAGGGGCTTAAGAGCCCCTTTTTTAATTTTAGAACTTGTTTGATTAGATTTTTGTTCTAAATATAAAATTAAACATTAAATCAATATATTAAGTCATCAATTGAAGGTGACTTATCAAATTTAGGAGCTCAAAATGGCTGAAATTACCGCAAGTATGGTAAAAGAATTACGTGAGCGCACTGATGCGCCTATGATGGATTGTAAGAAAGCGTTATCTGAAGCTGAAGGCGAAATGACACGCGCAGAAGAAATTCTACGTGTACGTTTTGGTAACAAAGCTAGTAAAGCGGCTGGCCGCGTAGCTGCTGAAGGTACAGTAGGTATCTCAATCAGCGCTGATGGTAAAACAGGTGCGATGGTTGAAGTTAACTCAGAAACAGATTTCTGCGCTAAAAATGAAGACTTTTTGAAGTTTGTGAATGAATTGGCTAGCATTGTTGCTAACAGTACTGCGGCTGATATCGAGGCTGTAGCAGCTCTACCAATGAGTGGCGCAACGGTTGAAGAAACACGTGCTCAATTGGTTGGTAAAATTGGCGAAAACATTACGCCACGTCGCTTTACGCGCCCAGCTGTACAAGGTAAGTTAGCTAGTTATGTACACGGCAGCAAAATTGGCGTGTTAGTTGATTTGGTTGGCGGTGATGATAACTTAGCTAAAGATATTGCTATGCATATTGCTGCAGCTAAACCAAAATCACTAGACGCTTCAGGTATTGATGCTAGCTTAATTGAAGCTGAGCGCCGTGTAGCGATTGAAAAAGCAAAAGAAGCTGGCAAGCCAGAAGCTATGCTAGAGAAAATTGCTGATGGTACAGTGCAAAAATTCCTAAAAGAAGTGACTTTGTTAAGCCAAGTTTTTGTTAAAGACGACAAAATGACGATTGAGCAGTTGCTTAAATCTAAAGGCGCTTCAGTTGCTTCATTCACAATGTTCACTGTAGGTGAAGGTATTGAGAAGGTTGTTGTGGATTATGCTGCAGAAGTTGCAGCAGCTGCAAAAGTGTAATCTACGCGTCAATCAGGTTGCATAACGCGACTTGATTGATTGCTAGATTCAAAAATAGTGGGCTAAGCGAATCGTTTAGTCCATTTTTTTTAGCGAAAAATTAAGAATAATTGCGCTTATTTTGCCCATGAATAGTGGTTTTATGCTTAAATAAGCAAACTTAAAAAAGAGGAATATTATGGCTACACCAGCCTACAAACGCATCTTACTTAAACTATCTGGCGAAGCTTTAATGGGGGATGATGCATACGGTATTAATCGCGCCACCATTACTCGAATTGTCACAGAAGTGAAAGAAGTTGTTGATTTAGGTGTTCAGGTCGCGGTTGTGATTGGCGGTGGGAATATATTTCGTGGAGTTGCGCCCGCTGCTGAAGGTATGGATAGAGCGACAGCTGACTATATGGGCATGCTTGCCACAGTGATGAACGCCATGGCGCTGCAAGATGCTATGAAGAATATCGGTTTGAACGCACGCGTACAAAGCGCGCTAAACATTGCACAAGTAGCCGAGCCTTACATTCGCGGCAAAGCCATCCGCTACTTGGAAGAAGGGCGTGTGGTCATATTTGGTGCGGGTACAGGCAATCCATTCTTCACTACAGATACTGCAGCTGCTTTGCGTGGCATGGAAATGAATGCAGAAATCGTCATTAAAGCAACGAAAGTTGATGGTGTTTATACCGATGATCCAAAAACCAATCCTGAGGCGATGCGTTATAAAACCATTACCTTTGATGAAGCCATTAATAAAAATCTTAAAGTAATGGATGCGACAGCGCTTACTTTGTGCCGTGATCAAAAATTACCAATATCAGTATTTAGTATTTTTAAGCAAGGCGCGCTTAAAAGGGTGGTGATGGGTGAAGATGAAGGTACGATGGTGACGCCATAAGCGTTACACCAGCAATATTTAGCTTTAAAGATGGAATCTTTAGCATCGTAGTAAATGCATAAAAATTATAAGTATTAAGTTGGAGAAAGAAATGTTAGACGATATTAAAAAAACTGTAGATCAGAAAATGCAAAGGTCTTTAGAGGCATTGAAGACAGATTTAGCCAAAGTGCGTACAGGCCGGGCTCATACAGGCTTGCTAGATCATGTAATGGTCGAGTACTACGGCTCTATGGTTGCAGTCAATCAAGTGGCCAACGTTAATTTGGGCGACTCTCGTACCATTCACGTGCAGCCTTTTGAAAAAAGCATGATAGGTAAGGTTGAAAAGGCCATTCGTGACTGTGATTTAGGTTTAAACCCTGCAACTAACGGCGATTTAATTCGCGTGCCGATGCCTATGCTTACTGAAGAGCGCCGTCGCGATATGACCAAAATTGTACGCTCGGAAGCTGAAGGCGCTAAAGTTTCTGTCCGTAATGCTCGTCGTGATGCCAATGACACTTTGAAAAAATTACTAAAAGACAAAGAAATTTCTGAGGATGAAGAGCGTCGTGCACAAGATGATGTTCAAAAAGCGACAGACAAAGCCGTGATAGAGATTGATAAAATGCTGCAAGTAAAAGAAGTTGAATTGATGGCTGTGTAAGAAAAATAGCGAACATACACTTGCAAATTATTCCTCAATTTAAAAAACTAGCTCAAATGGACTGGAGCCTACGTGGGTTTTTTTACTAGCGCGACACAAACCATTCCGACTGCGGCTGAAATTCCTAAGCACATCGCCGTTATTATGGATGGTAATGGTCGTTGGGCCCGTAAGCGTTTTTTACCTAGAGTTGCAGGTCATAAACGCGGTGTGGAGACAGTACGTGATCTTGTTAAATACTGCGTCACTTTAAAGGTTGAATATTTAACACTATTCGCTTTTAGTAGTGAGAATTGGCGCAGGCCAACGGAAGAAGTCTCATATCTGATGGGGCTATTCATGCACGCACTTAAGCGCGAGGTTGCTAAATTACATCAAAATAATATCAAGCTTATTATGATTGGTGATCGCAGTCGTTTTGATGCAGAGTTAGTGGCTCAAATCGAGGCATCCGAGCAGTTAACCGCAAGTAATACCGGTCTGGTTTTAACGATTGCTGCCAATTATGGTGGTCGTTGGGATGTTTTGCAGGCCGTGAATAAAATGCAATTAGCGACCCCACAACTCACAGGTTTTTATAGAGAAGATCATCTTACCCCTTATCTTTCCATGAGTTACGCACCAGAGCCAGATTTGTTTATACGTACTGGCGGGGAAACTCGGATTAGTAATTTTCTTTTATGGCAGCTGGCTTATACCGAATTGTATTTCACGAATACGCTTTGGCCAGACTTCAATGAAGCGGCCTTTAACTTGGCTATTCAATCTTACCAAAATCGTGAGCGTCGATTTGGCCGTACTAGCGAGCAGTTGGTTGAACCTAAAGTTTAATTGCACTAGCTTAATTACAAAAACGTTAAAGTGCCAATTTCAATAATCAAACCCCATACTTATGCTAAAAACTAGAGTCATCACAGCTGTATTTTTAACTATTGGTTTTTTAATGGTGTTATTTTTAGCTTCTAAAATGGTTTGGACTTGTTTTACGCTAGCTGCGACGCTTGTCGGTGTTTGGGAGTGGGCTAAACTCATTAAGCTCAATAAGCATTATGTACCTATTTATGTGGCTTCAGCCCTTGCAATGGGTTTGTTGTGGATTTTCACTATTGATACACCGTTAGCTTTATATCACGATGGCATTGTATTTAGCTTGTTAAGTTTGTCTGCTTTATTTTGGATTGCATTTTCCCCGCTTTGGTTGATTACACGAAAAAAAATAAACCAAAAAATACTGATGGCTTTTTTGGGTTTAGTGCTTTTAATGTCAACTTGGCTCGCTTTGAATGGATTGCAGAGCATAAGCCCTTGGCTGTTGCTTGGGGTGCTGGCAATTGTTTGGTTGGCAGATATTGCGGCCTACTTTGCTGGTAAACGTTTCGGACGTCATAAACTAGCCCCTGAAATTAGTCCTGGGAAAACTTGGGAAGGCGTTGCAGGTGCAATCCTAGCCGTAACAATTTATGGTTTAGTGCTATCTTATTATATGCACTATAGTCGTTGGATTATTGTAGGTTTATGGCTAACAGTGATACTAAGTGTTATGGGTGATCTGTTTGAATCACTATTAAAGCGCCAAGCTGGTGTGAAAGATAGTAGTCATTTATTGCCAGGACATGGCGGTGTTTTAGATAGAATTGATGGGCTAATACCCACCTTACCGTTCGTGCTGTTTTACATCTACTATCCTTTATTCTCAAGCCTACAACTACATGCACGCTAAATCTGTAAGTCACCAAATGCAAAATGTAACAATATTGGGGGCGACAGGCACCATTGGTTTGCAAACCTTAGATGTTATTTCGCAACATCCAGAACGCTTTAATGTATTTGCCTTAGCCGCTAATAGCAACGTTAAATCTATGCTGGCACTATGTAACACCTATGTTCCAGAATATGCGGTAATGTTGCAAGAAGCTGCTGCAACAGAGCTAAGCGTTGAGCTAAAGAACATTGGCTCAAAAACTATCGTGAAGCATGGCGAAGCTGCGCTGAATGACATCTCAGCTCATGAGCAAGTAGCTATTGTGATGGCGGCCATTGTTGGCGCAGCAGGCTTACATCCAGCTATGGCTGCGGCAAAAGCAGGTAAACGTATTTTGCTTGCCAATAAAGAAACCTTAGTCATGGCTGGCAATCTGTTTATGCAGGCGGTGATTGATGGCGGCGCTAGCTTATTACCTATTGATAGCGAACATAACGCTATATTCCAAGTAATGCCACAAGAGCGTACAAAAAATCTATCAAATGCAACATTAAGCAGTTTAGGCGTAAAGCGTGTCTTGCTAACTGCATCAGGCGGACCTTTCCGCAATGCTAGTTTGCAAGAACTTAAAACCGTTACACGTGCGCAAGCTTTAAATCATCCAAACTGGGTGATGGGCCCAAAAATCACTGTAGACTCCGCCACCATGATGAACAAAGGTTTGGAGGTTATAGAAGCACATTGGTTGTTCAATGCTTTGCCAAACCAAATTGACGTGGTGGTGCATCCACAAAGCGTGATTCATTCAATGGTAGAGTATGTTGATGGCAGTGTTTTGGCGCAACTTGGTAACCCTGATATGCGTACCCCCATTGCTTATGGTTTGGGCTATCCAGAGCGGCTTGCTAGCGGCGTGAGTAGCTTAGATTTGCTAAGAACTGCTAGATTAGACTTCTGTGCGCCAGATTTGATTCGATTCCCATGTCTACGCATTGCCTATGATGCTTTGAATATGGGAGGAACAGCACCAGCTATTTTAAATGCTGCCAATGAAGTTGCTGTTGAGGCATTTTTAGCTGAGGAAATTGGCTTTATGGATATTCCCAATACCATTGAAGCCGTTTTGGCAGCCTCTAGTGTTGAGCAAGTAGAATCGATTGAGCAGCTTGTGGCTATTGATACGCGTGCGAGATTGGCCGCTAGAAAGCAAATTAGCGCATTATGATAATGGCACTCGCTTTTTTGTTAACCATGAGTGTATTGGTGACCGTGCATGAATACGGGCATTATCAAGTAGCGAAATGGTGCGGTGTAAAAATATTAAAATTCTCTATCGGTTTTGGTAAACCATTATGGATTAAGCCATTTGGAGTAGATAAAACTGAGTTTGTAATTGCCGCTATTCCATTAGGCGGTTACGTAAAAATGCTCGATGAGCGAGAGATGGCTGCTGAGTCAACATTAGAGTCGCCAGCCGTGACATACTCCGAAGCAGAGTTGATGCGAGCATTCAATCGGCAATCAGTAGCTAAGCGTATCGCCATTGTGATTGCAGGGCCAATGGCTAATTTATTGCTCGCCATTGGTTTGTATTGGATATTGTTTATGATGGGCATCGTTGGTATGAAGCCTGTTTTAGGCAACGTGATTGCGCAAAGCCCTGCAGCGGTTGCAAATTTTACCTATGGTGAAACTATACAAAAAATTAATGGTAAGGAAGTAGCATCTTGGCAAGACGTTAGCTGGCTGCTTTTAAATGAGTCACTAAAAAATAGCAATGTAGAAGTTGAAACTGTAAATAGCAGTCATGAAGTTCATCTCCATCAACTTGATTTATCAGGTATTGATCAAGAGGCTGCAGCTAAAGACATTTTAACGGAATCGGGCTTAACTATTGACCAGCCTGATATTCCTGCGAAGATTGGTATAGTCACTAAGAATGGTATCGCCGATTTGGCCAGCTTAAAGGTGAACGACTTGGTGTTACGTGTCAATAAAACTAAAATTAGCGTGTGGGAAGACTTTGTACAAGAAGTCAGACAGAGTCCTAATAAAAAATTAGAAATTGAGATTCAAAGAAATTCTAGTGTGTTAAACATCGCTATTAAACCTGAGCAATTTACTGAAAATGGTAAAAAATTTGGCCGCATTGGTGTTGCATTTAAAATGGATGAAGCTACTCAAGATAAGCTTTTTATCACTACACATTACAGTGCATCTGCTGCACTCATTAAAGCCACCGAGAAAACTTGGGATATTTCAGTGTTTACACTAAAAATGTTGGGGAAAATGTTTACTGGGCAGGTCTCACTAAAAGGCGTAAGTGGGCCATTGACGATTGCCAGTTATGCTGGACAAAGTGCGCAAATGGGCTTGAATGTCTTTGTGGGATTTTTGGCGCTGATTAGCATAAGCATCGGAGTGTTGAATCTATTGCCTATACCAGTGTTAGATGGCGGGCATTTGATGTATTATATAGTTGAAATTTTTACGGGAAAACCGACTTCTGATTTCGCCTTGAATATTGGGCAAAGAGTTGGTTTTTTTCTGCTGGGTTGTATGATGATCTTAGCGTTTTATAACGACATTAACAGATTAATAACAGGCTGATTGCATGGCATTAAAAAAACTAAAACACTCAAATAACACAGACCATATTTTCAAGAACCTTAAACTTAAGTCTGTTCTAATGTTAGTTTCTGGATTGTTTGCAAATTCAGCATTGGCACTTGAACCCTTTGTAGTAAAAGACATCCGTGTGGAAGGTTTACAACGTACCGAGGCAGGTACCGTGTTTACTTATTTGCCAGTTAAAGTTGGCGAAACGATGAATGATGATCTTGCTTCGCAAGCGATTAAATCTCTATACAACACTGGTTTTTTTAAAGATGTGCGTATAGAGGCCGAAGGTGATGTTTTAGTAGTAACAGTGCAAGAACGATCATCAATTGCACAAATCGATTTCAGCGGTAATAAATCATTCCCAACAGATAAAATGAAAGAGGGCTTGAAGCAGATTGGTATTGCTGAAGGTCAGATTTTTGATAAGTCGCAATTAGACAGAGCTGAGCAAGAAGTAAAGCGCCAATATTTATCTCAAGGTAAATATGGTGCAACGGTTAAGGCTGTTGTTTCGCCATTAGAACGTAATCGCGTGGCTGTGCGTTTTGATATTGAAGAGGGCGCCGTTTCAAAAATCCGCAGTATTAATATCGTGGGTAATCAAGCCTTTAGTATGGATGATTTACGCGCTGAATTTTTACTCACCACGCCTAATTGGATGAGTTGGTGGAATAAAGACGATCAATATTCAAAACAAAAGCTCAATGCCGACCTTGAAGCACTTCGTTCATTTTACTTAAATCGCGGTTATCTTGAGTTTAATATCGATTCAACACAAGTTTCAATTACACCTGATAAAAAAGATATTTACATTACAGTCAATGTGACTGAAGGTGAGAAATACACAATTTCAGAAGTGAAATTAGCTGGCGATACCATTGTGCCTGATGCTGAAATACAGCAACTAATTACAGTTAAAAAGGGCGATACATTTAGTCGTGAAAAAATTACTGAGTCTAGCAAAGCCATTAGTGATAGATTAAGCAATGAAGGTTATGCATTTTCAAATGTTAACCCAGTACCTGAGGTTAATAAAGAGCAACATATTGCCGCATTTACCTTTTTTGTAGATCCAGGTAAGCGCGTATATGTTCGACGTATTAACATCGCTGGTAATACCAGAACGCGTGATGAAGTGCTTCGTCGTGAAGTGCGCCAGCTAGAGTCTGCTTGGTATGCTTCAGATAAGATTAATCGTTCAAAAGAACGTTTAGTCCGTACTGATTTTTTCTCTGACGTAAACATAGAAACACCCGCTGTACCAGGTACAACTGATCAAGTGGATCTAAATATCAGTGTTACTGAAAAGTCGACAGGAAGTATACAGTTTGGCGCAGGTTTATCTAGTAGTGAAGGAGTGGTGCTAGGAATTACCGTTAATCAGAATAACTTTTTAGGTACTGGTAATCGTGTAAGCGCTCAAATTAACACTGGTAAGGTAAATACTACATATTCACTTTCTTATACCGATCCTTATTTCACGCCAGATGGTGTAAGCCGCGGGTTTGATATATACCGTCGTGATGTTGATACAAGTTCACTTAATGTTGCATCTTATAACACCTCATCTTATGGTGGTGGCGTAAGGTTTGGGATACCTTTAAATGAGCGCGATGGCATCAACTTTGGACTAGCAGCTGACTTTACTACAGTAGATTTAAATACAAACAGCCCCATACAATATCAAAAATTTTGTGGCAATGCTACTGGCTGCAGTAGCAACTCTATCGTAGTTTCTGGAGGTTGGTCTCACGATACACGCGATAGCATTATGTTTACTAATAATGGCGTATTGCAAAAACTTAGCGGCGAGGTTTCTTTGCCTGTGCTAGATTTGAACTACTACAAAATCGATTACAAACAGGCGTGGTTCAAAAACGTATATAAAGACTTCACATTTATGTTGAATGGCGAAATAGGTTATGCCGATTCATACGGTAATAAAAACTACCCTTTCTTCAAAAACTACTTTATGGGTGGCGTCAACTCCGTGAGAGGTTATGATAATGGCTCGTTAGGTCCTAGAGATATTGACCCTATATCAGGGTTAGATTTTGCTGTAGGTGGTACTAAGCGCTTATTAGGTAATGCTGAGTTGTTTTTCCCAGTTCCTGGGTTAAAAGATTCAAAACAATTTAGACTAAGCGCATTTTTAGATGGCGGTAATGTATGGGGTTCGGATTCATCATACAGTTTAAGTGATCTTCGTTACTCAACTGGACTTGGTATTAGTTGGCTTTCACCGTTTGGACCGTTAAAGCTAGTATATGCTAAACCATTGAATAGCAAGTCTACTGATAATACGCAGAGCATACAATTCCAATTGGGTTCTCAATTCTAGTTTCTGGATTATTCTCCAAAGTAAGATGAATCGTGATGCAGTGTTGCCAAGCCTTATGGCATAATAGTGTGAGTAAATTAAAGTAGTTGTTTTAGGAGGTTTTAAGTGAGTAGTACCTTGAAAAAATTATTGATAGTAAGTTTGATGACTTTTGCCATGAGTGTAAATGCTGCAGAGTTGAAAGTCGGTTATGTGCAAGTAGACAAAATTCTACAAGAAGCACCGCAGACGGCTGAAAGTGGTAAAAAATTGGAGAAGGAGTTTAGTCCGCGCTCTCAAGAGTTAGACCGCATGGCTAAGCAAATCAAAGATTTAGAAGCTGCACTTGATAAAGATGGGTTAACCATTGCAGAAGCTGATCGTCGCAGTAAAGAGCGCGATGTGCAAAATATCAAAACAGAATTTCAACGCAAGCAACGTGAGTTACGTGAAGACATCAATTTACGTAAAAATGAAGAGTTAGGTAGCTTACAAGATCGTATCAACAAAGCAGTGCAATCTGTAGCTAAAGCTGAGAGCTATGATTTAGTGATGTATAGTGGCGTTGCTTATGCTGCAGATAAAATCGACATTACTGATAAGGTATTGAAACTGTTAGGTAAAAAATAATTTAAAGTTAACATTTAGTCACTAAAAGTAATTTTTAGGGCAAGAGCTATGAGTAAAAATTACGCGCTTAGTGATATTGTAGATGCATTAGGTGGTCGTATTGTTGGTGATAATACGACCATTATTTCACGAGTTTCTTCCCTACAAAATGCCAGTTCTGGCGACATTTGCTTCATTAATGATGCCAAATACCTAAAAGCGCTGTCTGCCAGCCAAGCCAGTGCGTTTGTTTTAAGAGAGAAAGACGCTGAGTTAACTTCACTACCAAGAATTATCGTAGAAAATCCTTATGCATATTTTGCTAAGGTATCAGCATTTCTAAATCCACCAGCGGAGTACACTTTAGGTGTAGCGCCAAGTGCGGTTGTCGATACAAGTGCGACTATTCCTAAGTCATGTAGTGTTTCAGCATTAGCTGTGGTTGGAGCCAATGTAGTGCTAGGGAATAATGTTATTATTGGCAGTGGTTGTGTGATTGAAAATGACGTAAAAATTGCCGACAATACCCGCTTAGAACCTAATGTCACGATTAAACACCATTGTCTTGTTGGAAAAAATTGTCATATTTTTTCTGGTGCTGTCATCGGTTCAGATGGCTTTGGCTATGCAGAAGAAGCTGGTAGATGGCTTAAAATCCCACAAGTTGGGCGTGTGATCATTCATGATTATGTCGATATAGGCGCCAATACTACGGTTGACCGTGGCGCGTTAGATGACACGATTATTGAGGAAGGGGTTAAGCTAGACAACCTCATTCAGATAGGTCACAACTGCGTGATTGGTGCACACACAGTGATTGCTGGGTGTACGGGGATTGCAGGTAGCGCAAAAATTGGTAGGCATTGTAAGATTGGTGGTGCGGCCATGATATTGGGGCATTTAGAGATAGCAGACAACGTCACTATCTCGCCAGGCAGCATGATTACGCGCTCATTACCCACTGCCGACACCTATACAGCGCTGATGCCATTTCAAACACATAAAGCATGGCTTAATACGGCAGCAAAGATTCGTCATTTAGATGAGCTGTCAGATAAAATTAAACAACTTGAAAAAGCGCTAGCTCTGTTAAAATCTAACAATTAAGAACTATAGAAAATAAATACTATTGAAAATATAGTCATCATCTATAAGAAGCATAATCTATCAGAAGTAAGTTGAGGCAATAATGACCACTAATATCGAATCTACCAGCATGGACATCCATGAAATCCTTGAACATCTCCCTCATCGTTATCCTTTTGTACTGATAGACCGTATTGTTTCACTAGAGTTAGGTAAAGAAATCACTGCGTTAAAGAATGTGACTATCAACGAACCTTTTTTTCCTGGTCACTTTCCTCACCATCCAGTCATGCCTGGCGTGTTAATCGTGGAGGCGATGGCGCAAGCTGCTGCAGTATTATCATTTAAAACAATGGGTGCAAAACCAAGTGATGACTCTGTTTATTATTTTGCAGGTATTGATAGTGCACGTTTTAAAAAGCCAGTGTCCCCGGGCGACCAGGTTATTTTAAACGTTAAGATTGACCGTATTCTAAAAGGTATATGGAAATACTCTGGCGTGGCACGTGTAGATGGTGTGGTGGTTGCCGAAGCAGAAATGATGTGCATTTTAAAAACGATAGAAAAAAAAGAAAAATAAGCGATGTCAGTAACAAAAATTCATCCAACGGCTATTATTGATGCCAAGGCGGAACTAGATTCTAGTGTGGAAATTGGCCCATATTCTATTATTGGCGCAAATGTCAGAATTGATTCTGGTACGCGTGTAGCGGGCCACGTGATGATTAACGGCCCAACAACCATTGGAAAAAACAATCAAATATTTCAATATTCATCACTAGGTGAAGCGCCTCAAGATAAAAAGTATCGAGATGAGCCAACGCTATTAGAAATAGGTGATAACAACACTATTCGCGAGTTTTGCACATTTAATCGCGGCACAATTCAAGATAAAGGCACGACTAAAATCGGTAGTGACAATTGGATTATGGCCTACGTTCATATTGCGCACGACTGCGATGTTGGCAATCACACTATTCTCGCGAACAACTCATCACTGGCTGGCCATGTGGATATTCACGACCATGTAATATTGGGTGGCTTTACGCTGATTCACCAGTTTTGTAAAGTTGGCTCGCATGTCATTACTGCGGTAGGTTCGGTTGTGTTCAAAGATATTCCTCCTTACGTAACAGCTGCGGGCTATGATGCTAAACCACATGGCATTAATGCTGAGGGCTTGAAGCGTCGCGGCTTTAGTGCCGACAGCATTTTACAAATCAAACGTGGTTATAAAGCTTTATATCGCAATGGCCTTACTTTAGATGAGGCAAAAATTGAACTTGCAGCGATGCAAGCTACCACCCCCGAAATCGGTTTGCTGACTGATTTCTTGAATGTCTCAACGCGCGGCATCGTCCGTTAATTTATCATCATGGTGAGAATAGGTATTGTTGCTGGAGAAGCTTCAGGTGATTTGCTTGGCAGTCACCTGATGCAAGCATTAAAGTTAAAACGCTCTGATATTGAGTTTGTCGGCATAGCTGGGCCAAAAATGTTGGGTGAAGGTGCTCAGTCGCTGTTTCCTATCGAGCGATTATCCGTACGTGGTTATGTTGAAGTCATTAAACATCTTTTTGGGCTGCTTAGATTACGTCGTCAATTGTTAAATCACTTGCTTGCTAATCGCATTGACTTATTCATAGGAATTGATGCACCAGACTTTAACTTTTGGCTTGAAAAGAAATTAAAGAGTAAAGGTATTACCGCTATTCATTATGTGAGTCCCTCTGTGTGGGCTTGGCGTAAAAATAGAATTAAGAAAATTAAGCATTCAGTGTCACATATCTTGGCACTATTTCCATTTGAACCTGCGTTATATCAGCATGCCGGTATACCAGTCACCTATGTTGGTCACCCGTTAGCAGATATATTGCCGTTGGAACCAGATACTACAGCAGCACGTGAAGGTTTAAAGCTAAAGCCTTCCGCTTTGGTAGTGGCTATGTTACCTGGTAGCCGTCAAAGTGAGGTGCAGCAACATGCAGAGTTGTTTGTTAAGACGGCAAAACTGATCTATGCAGACTTTCCTAATGCCGTGTTTTTAGTGCCACTCATCACACGAGAAACTAGACAAATATTTGAATTAGCTATTTTTCACGAAAATGAAAGTTTGCCTATTCAAATATTATTCGGCCATGCGCATGATGCTATGGAAGCCGCTGATATTGTAATTGTAGCCTCTGGCACAGCCACGCTAGAGGCCGCGCTATTAAAGAAACCGATGGTGATTACTTATAGAATGCCTAAACTAAGCTGGCAAATTCTTAAGCGCATGCGTTTGCAGCCTTATGTAGGATTGCCTAATGTATTAGCTGAGAAGTTTGTAGTACCCGAATTGTTGCAGGATGAATCTACCCCTGAAAAGCTTGCAGAAGCCACTATCAAACTGTTAAGTGACGCTGACAACCTCGCAGAAATTAAAGCTGAATTTACAAAAATTCACCATAGTTTAAAGCAAAATACGGCAGAAAAAGCAGCAAATGCCATTCTTGCTTACTTGGCCTAAGTGACAACATCAACGTTAATCTGTGGTGCCGATGAGGCAGGGCGTGGGCCTCTAGCTGGTGCAGTTTATGCTGCCGCCGTTATCTTAAATCCTGACAGACCAATCATTGGACTCGCAGACTCTAAAAAACTCTCTGAAAAGAAACGTGATTCTCTAAGCGCTGAAATTAAACAACATGCACTGGCTTGGGCGATAGCTAGTTGCAGCGCGCAAGAAATAGATGAAATCAATATCCTACAAGCTAGCTTGCTAGCCATGAGACGTGCCATTGAAGCTATGCAAGCACAGTTTGGCATTACTCCTGATTTAGTACAAGTAGATGGCAATAAATGTCCAAAAATTAGTCTACCATGCGAAGCTATAGTGAAAGGCGACAGTAAAGTACAAGCTATTTCTGCTGCGTCTATACTTGCTAAAGTAGCGCGCGATGCTGAATTGTACGAGCTAGATAAAATCTACCCACAATATGGCTTTGCAAAGCATAAAGGTTATCCAACGGCTTTTCATTTGGAAATGTTGGATGCACATGGAATTACACCAGTGCATAGACTCAGCTATGCTCCAGTGAGACGCTTAAGCCAATAACAGAAATACCGTCGGCCGTTTATGCAAATCAGGCAGTTGTGATTTTTTCCAACTAGTGATTGTTTTTGTCACGATCATTTCAGATTCTAAACTAATATCACATGCTACACACAGCCTTGTATTGGGCTGGCAGACGCTCAGTATGGCCTCTAACATATGTTGGTTGCGATAGGGTGTTTCTATAAATAGTTGCGTTTCTTTGTGTGAGAGCGAGCGCTTCTCAATTTCTTTGAGCTTTTGGTTACGTTGCGTTTTGTCGACTGGTAAATAACCTAGAAACGCAAATTGTTGACCATTAAGACCTGAGGCCATCATGCTTAATAAAATGGAGCTTGGTCCCACAAATGGTACGACGCGAATCCCTTTTTGATGGGCTAATTCCACTAGTCTAGCCCCTGGATCTGCCACACCTGGGCAGCCAGCGTCACTCATTAAGCCTACATCTCTACCTGCTAGGAGTGGTTTTAATAAATCTGGTAAGGCTTTATCTTCAGTATGTTCATTGAGCAAATTTAACGTGAGCTCACGGACTGGCTTAGCCGTCTTAATTGTGCTTAAAAAATGCCGTGCGGATTTTTCACTTTCCACCACAAAAACATCTAATTGCTGCACGATGCTGATGACGTCGGGCGGCAACACCTTAGTGATATTATCTTCTCCAAGAGTGACTGGAATTAAGTAAAGTGTTCCTAGTTTTAGCATGTTATTGATTTCATAGTAATCTTTAGGGGATATTGCTTGTTCTGCTTAACTCCCGCCAACTTATATGATGGAACGGAGTTTTACTTGCAGACTAATTTAGTACTTAACAACCGCTTTATAGCTTAATGTTGTATTGCTTTCAGCAGGGACTTCAACTTTCCAAACAGCTAAATGGCTATTCACCTTTTTGTGAGGTTGACTTTCAGAGGTAATGGTCCAATCGCCAGAAATAGGCTCTTGCACGATAACCGTCATTTTTTCTTTCTTCGCGTTTTTTAAGACAATTTCATAGGCGCTTTCATACGCACTGTGACCTTTTTGCGGATTAGGTAGTATTTTAAAACTAGTTTGCTTTTTATCGGCAGTCACATCAAAAGACTCACCTAGTTTTAAGCGTACCACTTCATTTTTAGGCGTATGGTCGATGCTGTCTTCACCCACGAATTGTGCATTGCCAGCACCATCTTTTTTATAAACACGCAATATGCCTTTGGGTAATGGCATGCCTAATTTTGAGGCTTCTTTATTTTCAAACTCAACAAACACCCCAACTTTCATTTTAGTCCCGAGATCGCCATAGCTACTTTGATAGTAATAATCCGCACCACGTAAGACTAATTCTTTACGCGCAGGTACATTCGATGCAGAGAGTAGGGCAACTTGTTTGGTTTGGTTTTCTGCAATTGTGGTTGCACGATCCAAGGTATAGAGGTGATATTCGAGTAAGGACTCTTCAGACATTGGTGCGGCAGCTTCAGCCATCATCACATCGCCGCGCATCGCTTTTGCCATGGGAAAAATTTGTGGAGGTTGAACTCGATTCACATCACCAGCCACTAATTGCAATTTAGCATTTTTATAACTTGCACCACTCGTGTTGGTGAGCGTTACCCAGCCAGACAAATCAATGCTGTCTTCTTTCGGACTTAACTCGGCAACATAATCGGCCTTCCAGCCCAGCCCACCTGTTAAATAGCTCAACTCAACGGTTTGGTCAGTTGCACCTTTGTTATTGATTCGTGTGACTAATGTTGGTCTGTCACGTAAGTTATCTGGAACGTCATCATAAACAATTCTGCCAGGAATGCCTGTTTCAATACGATTGCCAATTTGAAGCACTATGCCGTTGTTTGCCGAAAGAACTGTGGCTTTCTCTGTGGTTTCAGCACCTGTCGTTGGGTGAGTTTTTACGATATTTACAGATTTACCTACATATTTCTCAAGTAGTTTTTGTGGAGTCAGTAAATCAAAATCAAAGTTTTGCTCAAGTAAGGTCAGGCTGCCTGGTGCATTGATGCTGCGTAACAGTGCCGTTTCTGGGCGAATTTGTGCACTCACATCACGTAATGCTAAGGCATTTAAGCCAGTTTTAAGCATCACATGGCGTGTATCTTTGACCAACGCTAAATCACCGTTGTAGATGGTGACGGCTACATTCTGCTGGTCGTTTAATGTGCTGCGCGTTTCATCTAAATCCATCGCAAATGCTCCTGTATAAATTGTAGATAGTGTAGCTAGCAAGATGAGCTTGTGCTTCATTGGCTGGCGAATAAGTGACATATTTAATCTCCAAAATTGGTTAAATGATAAGCGTGTTAGTGTTAAGTTCAACACGCTATGATTCATTAAACGTGGCAAGCTGCGAAAAGGGTTAAATTATTTTAATATTTTTAAAGTTATTTATAAAACCGAAATATTTTCGTTCTCTAGCATATTGATTAACTTTATAAGTGGCAGACCAATTAACGCATTCGGGTCTTCACCTATCAAGCGTTCCATTAATGCGATACCTAAGCCTTCAGATTTTGCGCTGCCAGCACATTGGTAAGGTTGTTCTTTATTGAGGTAGTTTTCGATTTGCTCATCACTGAGTTGTCTAAAACGTACGAGATAAGGCACAACTTCAGCCTGCATATTGCCTGTAGCTGCATTGTATAAGCAAAGTGCGCTGTGAAAAGTAACCTCGCGGCCACGCATGGACTTTAACTGCTTAGTGGCATTGATGTGATTGAGAGGCTTACCGAGCTGTTCACTATCTAACGTAGCCACTTGATCGCAGCCTATCACTAGAGCATGTGGATATTCAGCTCCAATTTTTCTAGCTTTATCTTGCGCCAATCTTAAAGCCGTTTCATGCGGCTTTTCATTTTTAAGTGGAGTTTCATCCACGCGTGGCGAAATGCTGCTAAATGGAATTTGTAGCTTTTGCAGAAGCTCGCGCCTAAACTCAGATGAGGAAGCTAATATCAGCGTTTGTTTCATAGTTTTTTTCATAGCTTATATGTGTTTGGTAAGTGTTTATAAATGTTTTATAGATGATTGATTCTATATAAATTACTAGGTAAATAAAAAGCCGACAGGATTATTCTGTCGGCTTTTAGGTTAAATTTTAAAATATTTATTCAGGTTGAATTTCAAGTAGAGACTCATCGGGCGTCACTGTGTCGCCTTTAACCACATGGACTGCAACCACTACGCCAGTAGCTGCAGCTTGAATTTCATTCTCCATTTTCATCGCCTCAATGACTAACACACCATCACCTGCCGTCACTTTGTCGCCCGCTTTTACTTTCACCGCAACTACTGTACCTGGCATTGATGTCGTGACATGACCCGCGTGAGAAGGGCGTGGTCGACCACTTTTAGCTGTGCCTGAAGCGGCCTTTTTCTTACCGCCACCATTGTTAACACCGCCTGAAACTTCAATTTCACTCAAGGTTTCAACAATGACCTCTTCTGCAATACCGTCGATAGAAACATAGAATGGACGCTTTTCTTCACCTGCATGACCGCTGCCTGTGAGATTGATATGGAAGGTTTCGCCATGTAATGTGACTTTAAATTCACTTGGTGCAAAGCGAGATGCCGAAGCATTTACTGCGGCTTTATCAAGCAAGGCTTCAGGTTGTAACGAACCAGCGATACGTTCTTGTAAGAACGTTTTGCCGATGTCTGGGAACATTGCAAATGTCAGTACGTCTTCTTCAGATTGAGCAAAGCGTTCAGATTCACTGGTGAGCTTTGCCATTTCAGGAGTTAATAAATCAGCTGGTCGGCAGGTAATAGGTTCGGCATCGCCGATTGCTAATTTTTTTACTTCTTCATTCACAGCGCTAGGCGCTTTACCGTACTGGCCTAAGAAATAGTTTTTAACTTCATTGGTAATAGATTTGTAACGTTGGCCAGTCATCACGTTGAGTACCGCTTGCGTACCAACAATTTGTGAAGTTGGTGTTACCAATGGAATGTAGCCAAGGTCTTTACGTACCAATGGAATTTCAGCTAATACAGCATCCATACGGTCTAACGCGCCTTGCTCTTTTAATTGATTGCTCAAGTTTGAAATCATGCCGCCTGGCACTTGATTCAATAGTACGCGTGTATCAACACCTGAGAACTCACTTTCAAACTGCCAATATTTTTTACGAACTTCGCGAAAATAGGCTGTGACCTCTTGCATGGCAGCAATGTCCAAGCCAGTATCAAACTCAGTACCCTGCAAAGCCGCGATCATACTCTCAGTCGTAGGATGGCTTGCGCCTTCTGAGAATGCTGCGCTACAGGTATCAATCATGACAGCGCCATTTTCGAGTGCGCGTAGCAAGTTCATGCTAGCTAAGCCGCTTGTAGAATGGCTGTGTATGTGAATCGGCAAGTTTACATTTGCACGCAGTGCTTTTACCAAATCAACAGTGGCTTGTGGTGTAAGTAGTCCAGCCATATCTTTAATAGCAATGGTATCTGATCCCATTGCTTCGAGTTCTTGAGCAATGCCAACAAAGTGCGCTACATCATGCACAGGGCTTGTTGTGTAGCTAATGGTACCTTCAGCATGTTTGCCAGCTTTTTTAACTGCTTGAATTGAAACTGCTAAATTGCGTGTGTCGTTAAGTGCATCAAAAACACGGAACACATCAACGCCATTATCAGCAGACTTCTGTACGAAAGCCTGCACTACATCATCAGAGTAATGGCGATAACCAAGCAAATTTTGACCACGCAAAAGCATTTGAATGCGCGAGTTTGGCAGTGCTTTACGTAGTTTTTGTAAGCGCTCCCAAGGATCTTCTTTTAAATAGCGTACGCAAGCATCAAAAGTAGCACCACCCCAAGCCTCAAGTGACCAAAAGCCAATCGCATCTAACTTACTACAAATGGGCAACATATCTTCTGTGCGCATGCGCGTTGCGATATGACATTGATGCCCATCGCGTAAAACAAGCTCGGTGACGTGTACTTTTGGTGTTTGGCTCATATTTAACTCTTTACTTTAATTAATACGTTTAACTATATGTTTTTATGATTATATTTTTATGAAACATTCCTGTTTTATAAATTAAGAATCAATCAACTAAATACCTTCATGCGCAGCGATTGCTGCTGAAATTGCTGCAGCAATCATCTCAGGTGGAATTTCATTCTTGTAATTTGTGAGTTCTGGGTGTGACTCAACAAAGCTAGTGTTAAAGTTAGCATCCCTAAAATCTTGATGTTTTAAAATCTCTTGGTAATATGGAATCGTAGTTTTTACACCATAAATCAGCATATCGTCGAGTGCACGACGACCACGTTCAATAACGCTCTCCCAGTCTAGCGCCCAAACAGTCAGCTTGGCACACATAGAGTCATAATAGGGCGGAATAACATAGCCACTGTAGATCGCAGCATCCATGCGCACGCCAGGTCCACCAGGCGCGTAGTATCGTGTAATTTTGCCAAAGCTAGGTAGGAAATCATTTTTTGGATCTTCCGCATTGATACGGAACTCCATCGCATAACCTCTAAATTGCACTTCTTTTTGCTCGTATTGAAGTGGCAGGCCGAAAGCTACACGAATTTGCTCTTGTACAATATCAATACCGGTAATGGTTTCAGTCACGGTGTGCTCAACTTGTAAGCGCGTGTTCATTTCCATGAAATAGAAAGTATTGTCAGAATCTAATAAAAACTCCACCGTCCCAGCATTTTCATAGCCAACAGCTTTAGCCGCTTTAACTGCCAAGCCGCCAATATAGTCACGTTGCGCTTGAGTAAGTTGTGGTGATGGCGCAATTTCAATTAACTTTTGATTGCGACGTTGAATTGAACAGTCACGTTCAAATAAGTGAATCACATTGCCTTGTGAGTCAGCTAAAATTTGCACTTCAATATGGCGTGGGGAAACCACACATTTTTCTAAAAATACTTCAGGTTTACCAAATGCCTTACTTGCCTCTGAAATAACGCGGTCATAATTACCTAATAATTCTTTTTCGCTATCGCAGCGACGAATGCCACGCCCACCACCACCATTAGTGGCTTTTAACATCACTGGGTAGCCAATTTTTGCTGCTAAAGCTACTGCTTCATTTAAGTCTTTTAAATTGCCATCACTACCTGGAGTGCATGGAATGCCAGCGCCTGTCATGGCATTTCTAGCTTGGATTTTATCGCCCATTTGGCGAATGACTGCAGCATTTGGCCCAATAAATTTAATACCCCGGCGTGCGCATATCTCCGCTAATTCTGGATTTTCTGACAAGAATCCATAACCAGGATGTAGCGCATCACAGCCGGAAGCTACTGCAAGATTAACAATATTGTGCGCGTTTAGATAGCCTGCAACTGGGTCTGCGCCTATGTTATAAGCCTCATCTGCCTTTTTAACATGCAAAGCTTGGCGATCTGCATCCGCATAAATCGCGACAGACTTAATGCCCATTTCTGAGCAAGCGCGTACAATACGCACTGCGATTTCACCACGGTTAGCTACGAGAATTTTTTTGAACACGTTACAGCCCTTAAATTTGATACTCAAACCCAGCAATTGTAACATGTGTATCGTTAGAGCTAAATCCCCAACACTAAATTTTGAGCACTAAAAATGAGCATGAACACAATATTAATAGACAACATTGCTTTTTCGAAAAAAAATGATCGTATAGAAGGCGAGTTATCTCTTCAAGACTTTCCTAGGTTAGAAGAGTTAATGCAATCTTCTAACTTAACAAACCCTACAAAAATAAGCTACACAGGCTTAATT
This sequence comes from Methylotenera sp., assembly GCF_029945705.1. Lineage (GTDB taxonomy): Bacteria > Pseudomonadota > Gammaproteobacteria > Burkholderiales > Methylophilaceae > Methylotenera. The sequence continues at coordinate 438 of NZ_JAQSDC010000049.1, read as the reverse complement.
AGCTACGTGCTGCAAGGCAAGACTGACTCAGTGGGCCAACATATTTTACAGTTAACGGTAGCTTGCAACCTGACTACAGCATGTCAGCGTTGCTTAAATGCAATGCCGCTTAATTTAAGTTTAAATTTCAATTATTTAATCGGCGAAGTGAGCGATACAGATGTCGAAGCGGTTGATGTTGATAATAGCGACGATTATGACTTACAGCAGGCGAATAAAGCGATGGATTTAATCGCGTTAATTGAAGATGAAATCATCATGGCCATGCCCATTGCGCCTATGCATGAAGAGGGTTGCAGCGAGCTAACGACACAAAGTGGCGAGAAGCCAAATCCGTTTGCGGTGCTTAAGGGTTTAATTAAGAGCTAGACTGCATATATATAAAGGGCATCTCTAAAAATCCACCATAATTTTGCAAACTGAGACTATGTGTGGCTA
>NZ_JAQSDC010000048.1 GCF_029945705.1 Methylotenera sp. | reverse complement strand
TTATACTTAGCATTCGGGTCACTCCAAGTGCGGGTTGGCATTGGGCTACCGAAGGCGTAATAATCTGAGATAGTACTTATGTCTGGATCAAAGTAGTCAATTGCCCCTGGTCCACCCGTTAATCTTTTTGGTATTTTTTTATCGCTTACTGTTACCAATACATTGCCTAAATGGTTGCTGAGTTCATAACTTTTCCAACCTATTTTACGGTAAGTAATAGTAGTAGTATCGGCACTTACATTGGCTCCGTTGTATAGTATGGCCCTGCGATTATCCACCCCTACCCTGCTACTGCCATAAATAGGATGGGCTGCAACGAATAGGGTATCGTGGTTACAAGCTGTGTTCGTTCTTAATTCATAGTTGGCCATTTCGTTACCTTGTGCATCACGAAGATAATAATAATATTTGGCTGTATTGCAATTCAATGGTTTAGGTTTTACAATTTTGCAAATCCGATTGCCACCGGCATCATAAATAAATTCTAAATCGGGTTTAGTACTACCCGTTCTGCGGATTACCTTTTTTATTTTTCCATACACTGTCCACTCGATATTGGCTATACCTTCGGCACTGTCCTTTTTTAGATTACCCAATTCATCATAAGCATAATTGTTCTTGTAATTACGGAAATAAGAATCCTGATTGATAGTGCCCTGTTGGTTATCAATATCATCTGTGTAATTTCCACTTAGGCCAATATTATCATTCACACCATACAATTTATTGCTTAATAAATTGCCAGAAGTAGCATCATAATTATAACCATAATCCATATTGTCCATTTGCAAGCCGCCATTGCCATAGCGGTTCACATGTTTAATATTTCCCATGGCATCGTATGAAAAGTTTTCATAAAAATCAACGGGTGATCCTCCTCCAACTTGCCACTGATTGGTAATCATATTCACATTAAAGAAACTACGTGCTTCCTTCAATCGATTGAGTTGGTCGTACTTATAAGCACCGCCTCTAGCTAAAGGTGTAATGGTGCGCGAAATACCATAATTGACTGCATCTGGCAAGGCCGTTACCATGTGGCTAATATTGCCATTGTATAAATCATTGCGAGCCGCTAATAAATCGCTACCTGTAACTGAAGCCTCAAATCTATCGGTAATGGCGCCCGATTTAATGGCCGAATAATCGCCATCGAAAGTACCTGTGCCAGTATTATCAGAATAATAGCCAAGCGTATACCCCATGGCATCGCGCCCTGTAAACTGCCTTGTGCTACCAATAGCACCATCCTTACCCATGTCACGGCTTTCATTTAATGTATTGCTATTCACCCCCTTTAACCAACCATGTAAGGTATAAGCATAATCCATGCCTTGTACTTTAATGTCGCCTATTTCTGTGCGGGCCAAAGGGCCATGGTTATAGTATTTATAAGACGCATCGTTGTCCCACCAAAGATTATCTCTGCTGGTTAGTACTCTGGTAATTCGATTATCCCCATCGTATTCATACTGATGGTAATATTGATCCTTTTTACCAACATTATAACTCACCTTGTTTACTTTACCGCTTACCAGATCATAATCATAATCAATGTATTTAACATTTAAACCAGTGGCCAGGAATTTGGTTTCTTTAATTTCCTGTGCCATGTGGTTAACATTGCCATGTATATCATAGCTATAATGGGTGGCACTTTGGTAGGTGGCAGGATTGCCATCGTAGGCATCTTCGTAGGTAACAGAAGCCACGCGTTTGCGAAGGTTAATTTGGGTCAAGGTGCCTGAAGGAGCAAATTGTTCATCGTAATAGGTCTGAGTGAGTTCGGTTCTTGCGCCACCGCTTATCCATGTCGCAAAGTTAGCATCATCTAATTGCTTAGTTGTATAGATTCCATTTACAAATGAGGAGGTGTATTGCAAATTAATACTAGTAGATTGTGCTATTTCACCAACTTCAGTAATACGGCCCAATGCATCGTATTGAGTATAACTATAAGCCTTAGTTGCTTTATTGTATTGTTTGGTATTTTGGCTCACCACCATGCGACCCAACTTATCATACCAAAATAAACTTGTAAATGCTTTTTCGGATTCCAGATTTTTAATGTGCGCACTGGCCCCACCAAACACCAAATGATTGCGACTGGTATAGGCAGCGGCTTGCAAATTATAAGTAACTGCAGTACCATTATTATTCAAAGAAGATTTATCCTGCATTACCAATGTTCCATTATTATCGTAAACTCTTATAAGCGTGCCACTACTACCTAATATCAAACCATTGCGTTTGTCATACGCCACATATTTTAACAGATTAGCAGATCCACTTATAGA
>NZ_JAQSDC010000047.1 GCF_029945705.1 Methylotenera sp. | reverse complement strand
TAATCAGCGGTCACGTTGGACCGTTTTTACTGGTCACGATGGGCCATAATACCCACAATAGTTGATGACGGGCGCTTTGCAAGGGGCTTGCCACTCCCCTACCCGACATAACAAATTCGCGATAGCCAAGTAGTGCATTGCTCCGTTCAGTGCCGAATTGACCAAGCAACCAATCCATATCCAGCCACACGGGTGCAGCTTCATGTCCTGTGACGATGGGGTAGCTGCTCCAGAGCCAATCTTCGAGGATATTCACCATGTTGGCGCGAAGCGGGTTCAACACGATATAGCGCGACAGTTCCAGCAAATATGTGGCTTTTTTACGTGATTATAGGTGGCCTTTTTGGATGATTATGGGTGGCTCTTTTGGGCGAGAATACGCAATTTAAAGACATACTGCGGCTGAATTTTGACCAAGTAATCCACGTATACTGCTTAATTTATGAGCATCAATATTTTGTATGGGCTGATCATTAGCCAGATTTACGTGACGTTTTCAATTTTTGATCGTGCTTTTTTAAGGCTTTGGCAACATTTTGTCTCGAAATTTTAGTTCCAGCAGCTGTAAGAATTTTGCTGATTTCAGCTAGATTAGTTGTTTTATCTGGATACAGTTCAAGAATTAAATCGATTGAATTTGATTTCCGGCCATCGGGTTTGAGGTTTTCTTCAGCGAAAAACCAATCTTCCGCATCTTCTAGCATGTAAATTATCCAGAGAGGATATGTGGATTTTTCAGATTCATCATCCAATGCACATATAATTTGATTAGCAAATTTCTCCCAACTTGGAAACTTAACTGCCTCTGCCTGAAGTTTGTTACATACAAAGGGGAAGTTGATTTGCATCATTGCCTGCCAACGCGGCGCTACTTCAGCCCATTCCAAATCAAGAGTTTCCGTGATCAACTCCTGAATTTCTGCAGCAATCCCCAGATAGTTACCTATAACTATCTCATGGGTCTTGGCACTTGATGCTTTACTATGCAAGCCAACACATACAGCTCTTCTTCTAGCCTGCCGCTGTGCTTTTGCTTCCCATAGTTCAGGCGGCAATGACTTTTGGGTCTTAACTCCAGCATCGCGCCTATGCTGATTTGTAACGTTGGTAGACCGCGCTAGACGGTTAGAAGTATGCTTAACACAAGGATATCTCCGAAAACAAACACTACACCACTTCAATTGCTCTCTTTGAGGCAGTTGTGGTGCGACTGAAGCCAAAGCTGAGATAAAATCCGAAATTAGGCCGAGAGTGGCACAAGTCATATCGAACACTTCCCTTTCGTCACGATCAAAACAAATTTCAGCGTAGACTTCCCCTACCTTGTTAATCATATTTACCAAGCGCTGATAACTTACCTTTTCATAATTCAAATACTTAGAAAGCGGGAAAGGATATCCCAATTGATAAAATTGCGAATCTACAAATGATCCTTTTGGAAAGATCTTTCGAATTGCTGGGTCTGCCAACTCTTCAACCAACTCTTGAGTGGGGGTAAATCCGCGTGCGCATGTTCTACCAGGTGAATATTCCGAAAAGGCAATCCCCTTGGTTCTAATCATACCAGCAACGTTATTAACCGCTGTAATCATTAGCGGATTCGCACCATAGCAATCAGCCAAGATTGCATCGAATTGATTAAGTACGTAATCAATTCGATTTTGTTTACCTACTACTAAGGAAACATATTTGAATATCCGCCTACTGCCAGGTAATCGATAACTAGCCTCCAGTTTGGCTGCATCTCTAATCGACAATTGACGTTCTGCCTTAATTCCATTCATTTTTTGGCCTTTAGAATCTGTCACCCTATTTCCTAACTTTCTGCTTCGATTGTTATTTTTTTAACATATAGAATAAGTTCAATAAAACGCAATTTCGCTTTTATTTTAAACATTATAGAAAGAAATACATATGAAAAAACCATTGCAAACAAATAATGAAAAGCCAATTACTGCAGCCATCCGAACGATGGGCTCCGGATCGGAGAATTTGATGGGGCATCCAGAACCATTGGATGATATTGAGGTTACACCAAAAAAATCTGCAATCATTAGCTTCTACTGAGTTAGTAGATGTTAAACAACTTCCTGGCGTAGACCAATAATGTCCTTAAAAGAATCTGAAACTACTGTTCTAATGTCAGTCAGTCTTGGTTTTAAACCAAGCACAGAGTTCACACTAATAAATGGTTAAGTACGTCACTATTAGCAAATTTCATGAGATGACGGGGTACACCGAGGATGCTATTCGGACTAAAATTCGTGATGGTGTTTGGTTCGAAAATAAAGTTTGGATCAAAGCTCTGGATGGAAGAATTTTAATTATTATTGAGGGGTATAACGAATGGGTGGAATTAGCACTGGCATCAAGGTGGCGTCCGCAACGAGCTATGAAATCGCCTTTACCTACAAAGGTGTTAGGTGTCGAGAAAGGGTTAAACTCAAGCCCACTCCCGCTAACCTAAAAAGAATAAAAAATCATCTTGCTGCAATTAACGATGCAATCGATAAAGAAACATTTGATTACAGCATTACATTTCCTGAATCAAAACTTAGATTTAAGTTTACATCTCACCAAGGTGAGACCCTCTTAGTTGAAGATTACTTAGATAATTGGCTCCAAGAAAAAGCTAGAAAACTGAAGGCGTCTTCTCTCCTAGACTACACAAAAGTAGTCAACAACTTAGTTATTCCTAAATTTATCGGTAAAACACTGACGGAGATCAAACGACCCGCTATAAAAAAATGGCTACTAGAAATGACATGTGGAAATAAGCGGTTAAGTAACATTCAAAGCATACTTAGAACCGCACTTCAAGATGCAGTCGATGATGAATTAATCGAAACCAATCCCATGTATGGCTGGAAGTATGAAAACAAAGAAGCACCAAAGAAAGAGGATGACGTTCAGCCATTCAGCCAAATAGAACAAACTGCAATTTTAAGCGCACTTGAGGGGCAAGGTAAAAATATGGTGCAATTTTTCTTTTGGACAGGATTACGCACCAGTGAGTTAGTTGCATTGGATTGGGGCGACATTGACTGGAAGCGTGGCACTATAGTTATAAATAAGGCACTTACTCAAGCTGCCGATGATTGTGAGCAACCAAAAACAAGGTCTGGAAATAGGGAAGTTAAAATACTCGCGCCAGCGTTGCAAGCATTAAACCAACAAAAACAGTACACTTATTTGAAAAATGCAGAGATATTTCAGAACCCAGCTACCTTTGAGCGCTGGAGTGGGGATCAAGCCATCAGAAAAAATGTTTGGATTTACGCTTTAAAACGCGCAAAAGTTAGATATCGCAGACCTTACCAAACCAGACACACCTATGCCAGCATGATGCTTACCGCTGGTGAGTCTATTACTTGGTTGGCCTCGCAAATGGGACATAGCGATTGGGGAATGTTACGCAAGGTATACGCAAAATTCATCAAAGACTCAATCCCAGATGCGGGCAACAAAGCCGTTCAAATGTTTAGCGCAAATGTTGTCAAAAATGTTGTCATTTCAGCCCTAAATAGCACCAAATAATGTCATATTTTTTGACAACATAAAACACTAAGTCATTGATTTTATTACAATAAAATGGTGGAGCTGGCGGGAATCGAACCCGCGTCCGCAAATCCTCCACAGACAGTTCTACATACTTAGCCTTGTTGTTTAATTTAACGTGCAACACACCAACAGACAAGCAGTTTGCACGCGAGTTACATTAAGGTTAATGCAGTGCTAAGTAACCCAACACAACACGTATCCCGTGTATATGACACTACGTATGGGTTACCCCAATCCAACCCACGGGAGAGCTGGTGTAGCGTCCAGCAGAACTAAGCTGCTAGAGAGTAAGTTTCGTCGTTTGCGACTATACTTGTTTCAGCTGTATTTACGAGGTAATCTGAGCCTCGGTATGCCCTGCACTGCTTTGTAACCCACGTCGAAACCTGGTCAGCCCCAAATCAGTCTTACTATGACGTACTTACATAACGCTAAGTTCATCAATGAATGAATTATACGCTTAAAGCCGCGCCTCTAAAAGCACTATGCGTATTTAAGCAAATTCACTAGCTTGATTTACGCAGCACGCATAGGGTTGATTTTTAAGGGCGGCGCATAATGCAACAGATGGAGCGAATCATTCTGAATCGCCAAACTGATAAAAAGGATTAATATCATGTGGACAACACCAGCAGCTACAGAAATGCGTTTTGGCTTTGAAGTTACAATGTACGTAATGAACAAATAAGCTTTAACGCTTAATCAAAAGCCCGCTTAATGCGGGCTTTTTTGCGGCTATGAATCTTGTAGAATGTTATCCACCTCTGCCATTAAGCGGTAAGTTTCATAGAGGTCATAAATAGTTTTTTGGTAATGTTCCGTACTATCCAGATCAACTAAAAAACACCGTGCAAGTCAATAGGGACGGGCTTTGCAGGGTGGGTGTTTTAAGCTAACTGGTTAACGTGTTATCTATTTTCCAGCACTTCTAAAAACGCATCGCCATATCGCTCAAGCTTAGCCTGCCCAACCCCTGTAATTTGGCTCATTTCAGTGAGGCTACCTGGTTTTTGATTGAGTATTTCTAGCAGCGTACTGTCATGGAATATCACATAGGGCGGCACGCCTTGTTCTTTGGCCAGCTCCATACGCTTGGCTTTCAGTGCATGCCATAATGGGTCATCAGCCACCTCTTCGTAGCCTTCTTTGGCACGAGTGCCACGTTCTGCCTTGCTGACTTTACGGGTAGCAACGACTTCTACATCTTGGCGTAACCAAACTTCCGCCTCGCCTTTTAGTACAGGTTTTGCAGACTCGGCTAACTTCAAACCGCCGTATGCTTCAATATCGCTTTCCAAATAACCACCTGCGACTAACTGCCGATAAACACTGCTCCATTGTGATTGCGTTATGCCTTTTCCAATGCCAAATGTGCTTAAGCTTTGATGATTGAATTGTTGAATTTTTGGCGTACTTTTGCCCAATAACACATCGATTAAATGTACGACGCCAAAGCGTTGCCCTGTGCGATATACGCATGAAAGTGCCATTCGAGAGGCTTGTGTGGCATCCCATGTATCCACTGGGCTTAGACAGTTATCGCATTGCTCGCAATGGCCAGCGTGGGTTTCGCCGAAATAGCGCAACAAGGTTTGGTGGCGGCAGCTGGTAGACTCACAAAAGCCTAATAAGGCATCTAGCTTTTGTCGCTCGACAGCTTTGCGTTCTTCTGGCGCATCGCCTGAGTCTAACATTTTGCGCATACTGACTACATCGCCCAAGCCATAAGTCATCCAAGCATTTGCTGGCAAGCCATCGCGTCCCGCACGGCCTGTTTCTTGATAATAGCCTTCCATACTTTTAGGTAAATCCAAATGCGCAACAAATCGAACATTGGGCTTATCTATGCCCATGCCGAATGCCACAGTAGCGACCATAATCACGCCTTCTTCACGTAAAAATCGGCGCTGATTTTGATTGCGCACACTAGCATCTAATCCAGCATGATAAGGCAATGCATCCCAGCCGCGTGACTTTAGCCACTCGGCAGTTTCCTCTACTTTTTTACGACTTAAACAATAGATAATGCCAGCGTCATTGGCATGTTCGCTATCTAAAAAAGCTTCCAATTGTTGCCGTGCGTTAGCCTTTTGCGTGACGCGGTATTTAATGTTTGGGCGGTCAAAACTAGAAACAAACTGCCGTGCTTCTTCAAGCTTTAGCCGTTCAACAATTTCAGCGCGCGTCGGTGCATCCGCCGTGGCAGTCAGCGCAATACGTGGCACATGCGGAAAACGTTCGTGCAATACAGTAAGTTTACGATACTCGGGACGGAAATCATGCCCCCACTGCGAAACGCAATGCGCCTCATCAATCGCAAAAAGCGCAATGCCAGCGCCCTCTTCTATTTCGTCTAACAACGATAAAAAACTAGACATTAAAAGTCGCTCAGGCGCTACATACACAATCTGCAAGTGTCCACGCATCAGCTGCGCTGTGATTTCGCGCGCTTCATCGGCATCTTGACTAGAATTCAAAAACGCTGCGCGTACGCCTAACTGCTTAAGCGCATCGACTTGGTCTTGCATTAAGGCGATGAGTGGCGAGACCACAATACCAACGCCCTCACGCAGCAAAGCTGGCAATTGGTAACACAAAGATTTACCGCCGCCAGTTGGCATCAATACTAGCGCATCGCCACCAGTCGTAACATGTTCGACAATGGCCTGTTGCTCACCGCGAAAAGTTGAATAACCAAAAACGTCTTGTAGGGTTTGTAATGCGGGAATATTTGACATGGGCGGTATTGTACACCGCGCAGGATTGACGTTAGCCGACGATTCTACAAATCGTGATCATAAAAAAGGTGAGTAACAAGTTACCCACCTTATAAGGTTATATCTAAGTCTGTTGCTAATAATAGTTATTAAGCCTTCATATTCCACACATGCGAGTTGGTATGCCACTGTCCGTCAGAACCCTGCTCCAGCACACTCATTGTAATGCCACCGAAAGAAGATGACTCTGCGCCGCTGGCACTCCATTTAGAAATTTGGTAGATCACTTTATCTGATCCACCAAACTCAATAATCTCTAAAGTATGATTATGCACACCATTTTCCAAAAAACCATTAAACAACGCCTCTATTTCGCCGCGCCCCGCAAGGGTTATGCCGTTGCCTGGAGATACCGTAGCATTTTCAGTATAAAAACTAGCGAGCGTCTTTATGTGTCCGCTGTTTAATGCTTTATTCCATGCAGCATTAGCTAATTCGATGATTGATTTAGTGTCTATTGGCATTTCAATTTATGTAGTGACTGATCATTTTAATGATGATGCAACGTTGCTTAGTAGCATCATCATTATGTTAACGGCTAAAACCGCGAATTTAGAAGCAAGCTAAAACTTAATTACATGCTGCTTGACCTTCAACTTTATGCTGCTCTTCATCTAAAATTACAACACGACGGTTAGGCGCTAAACATTCAACCAATTTTTTGCCTTTAACGCCTTTACAGTCAACTACTGGCTCTGACTCACCTTTACCAATTACTTGTAGGCGACTTGCATCAATACCTTGCGAAACGATGTACTCTTTCACTTGATTAGCACGTTTTTCAGATAGTTTTTGGTTGTAAGCTTCTGAACCAATACGGTCGGTATAGCCGCTCACCATCACTAATTTGAATTCTGAATGCTCTTTAAGTTTAGCCACAACGCCATCAAGAATTGGCTTAGAGCCATCTTGCAATTTAGACTTGTCAAAACCAAATAGCTTTTCAGCTGAAATTGTTACCGTTTCAAATTTAGGTTTACACGGCTCTGCCACTGGCAAAGGAGCTGGTGCTGGAGCCACTTCAGCCACTGGCTCAGGTGCTACATATGGGGCAGCTACTGGTTCCGCCGCTGCAACCACTGGCATAGGCGTTGGCGCACCAAAGCGGAAAATACCGCCTAAGCTTAACAAGGTATTGCTGACTGTTTCACTGTGGCTAACATTCGTTCCGTCTAAATTATTATCCAAGCCGCCTTTAGCGCGACTCCATTGCTGACGTAGGTCAGCTTGCAAACCAAAAGTGTCGCTCACTAAATATTGTGCGCCTAAACCCACATTCGCCATCCAGCCAGTTTTAGTGTTACTCAAGTCATTGTTGGGAGCAGGAATAGAATAGCCAAGTTTATTGCGCGCTACGCCAGCACCTACTAATACAAACGGACGGAATTTATCACGACTCAGCATGTATAAAGCATCCAAACCCAATGTAGTTTGTTTGTATCGACCACTCGCGCCAGTAATGCCGTTTTCATTTGAAGTGTTATAGCCTAAACCACCTTGAATATCCCAGCTAGGACTTACTTCTTTACCAAACTTGATAAATGCACCACCGCCATTACCAGCATTTAGGTCATTGTCAGTATCCATATAACTAATGCCTGGTAAAGCATACCAAGCACCGCGATACATATCTTCCGCTGAAGCAGAAAGTGCAGTTAAACCTAATGTAGCTACGACTGCGATTTGAATAAGCCTGTTGTTCATATTAATTTGCCTTTATTTTAAAGTGATGGTGTTTGTGTTTAACTCAGCATGAGTAGTTGTATGCATAATACTTACGCATGCTTAAACACTCTGTGCGGCAGGCAACATAGGCATTGATATTCTTAGTTTAGTTTTTAGTTAGGTATGTGAACAATAATGCTAATAAAAAAAGCCTAGTCATTTCTGACTAGGCTCTATATATTTACCAGCAAACTCTACATGCTACTGAAATCTAGCTCACTGAAGATTTGTTTGCTGAATACCTGCTAGTAACCATTTGGCATTTTCATCATGCAGATGTTTTTGTATGTGCCACACTTCATCTATGTTTTCTGGCGTACCGTTATTCTCACTGAGCTGACCGGTGAAGCGTACGCTAGCGACTGAGAATACCGCATCATCATTCACTTCGAGTAGCTCAGCTTGAATGGCTATGACTTCAGTTTTTTGTACCGCATTGCCACGTTCTTGCATTTGCATAGTAATTTCGGCAAACACTTCAGGCGTGGTGTACTCACGAATATCGTTACTATCTTTGTTGTCATTTGCCGCTTGCAGGCGAATAAATGAGGCTTTTGCACTACGAATAAAACTATCTACAGGAAAGTTTTCTGGGATATTACTATTAACAGAATTAGCTGCACCAAAACCTGACGCTCCGCTTCGAGCCTGTGACTGCGAATCCTGTGTTTGATAAGCAGATTCTCCAGCATACTGCATCACAGTTGAAGGATTAAAGCTATTTGCTGGCTGAGGTTTTTTGAATTTGGAAATCAAAAACATCACCACGCCTGCAGCAAGCAACGCCATTAAAATGCTGCTGAAACCACCGCCCATGCCACCCATTCCGCCCGAAAACATCGACATTAAACCCGCACCAATGGCCAAGCCTGCTAATGGGCCCATCCACTTATTGCCTGCTGGTTTAGTTGCTGGCGCAGCTTGCGCGTCTTGTGTATTTTGCGCTTTACGCGGCTGTTGGCTTTGCATAGAGCGCTGTTTACCAAAACTACTTCCACCACCAAAACGCTTAGCCTCTGCTACCGTTGCCAGTAGGCTCGTGGCCATCAGTGCAATCATTAAGAACGTTAAAAACTTTTTCATGGTTACCTTAATTCAATTATTAAACAAAAATATGTGCGAATTTTAATACAGCACTTTTATCATGGGGGCTAATGTGGCGCTATCAAGTGTTGGACTAAGCTATTTAAAAACCCGACTGCCGCATAGTTAACTTAGCAAGTTTGACTGGGTTTAGAAGCCTTAATGAGTTTTACTTATTATGCGCTCGCATAATTCTGCCTTTTTCGCGTTCCCAATCACGCTCTTTTTCTGTATCGCGTTTATCGTGCTGCTTTTTACCTTTGGCTAGGCCAATTTGTAGTTTTACGCGGCCTTTTGAAAAATGCATATCTAGCGGCACTATGGTGTAACCTGCACGCTCAACTTTAGCAATTAATTTTAGAATTTCTTCACTATGTAACAATAGCTTACGGGTTCTAATAGCATCTGGACGGATATGTGTAGACGCTGCACCTAGCGGCGTGACATGGCAGCCGATGATATAAATCTCACCACGCTGAATAATGACGTAAGCCTCTTTAATATTGACGCGGTTTTCACGGATGGCTTTAACTTCCCAGCCCTCTAAAACAACGCCCGCCTCGTACTTATCTTCAATAAAGTAATCAAAAAAGGCCTTTTTATTTTGTGCAATGCTCATAAAACTAAATATTTCTTGTCGAATGACTTAAAATAACATTTTACTCTAGTTCTGGTTTAGAACTAATCCGATTTATTTGTCAATTTTACGTAACAGCTTGATTTAACATTTAGGAAACTTTTGGAAACATATGGCGCAAGTTCAGAAATCAGTACTAATCAACCACTCTGCAAGCCGCATGTATGCGCTGGTGGATGACGTGACCAAGTATCCTGCATTTTTGCCATGGTGCGGCGGTGTCGATTTAATCAAGCAAGATGAAGTATCAACCATTGCCACTCTGCATATTGCTTATCATGGCATACACCAAAAATTCACCACAGAAAACCATAAAACCTACCCTAGCGCGATGGACATTAAACTTAAAGATGGTCCATTCAAGCAGCTTGAGGGCATGTGGCGTTTTATAGAATTAAGTGAAGACGCTTGCAAAATAGAGTTCATGCTCAGCTATGAGTTTGCCAATAGTTTTTTAGAGAAAATCATCGCGCCAGTGTTTAGCCATATTGCCAATACCTTTGTCGATAGCTTTGTAGCACGTGCGGATGTCGTGTACAAAACTAAATAGTATAAAAATCAATCAATTAGAATCAACGTATTAGAAATATTGGGAAAATGAAATGACCAACAGTGAAATGATTGTAGAAGTCGCTTATGCGCTGCCTAAAGAACAATTAATCATACCGATTAAGGTCACTGAAGGCATTACTGCCGAGCAGGCAATCAAATCTTCTGGAATGATGGCTAAGTACCCAGAAATTGATTTAGCCGTCAACAAAATCGGCATCTTTGGTAAGCTAACTAAATTAGACACACCATTGCGTCATCTAGACCGTGTGGAGATCTACCGCGTATTGATTGCCGACCCAAAAGAAGTGCGTAAACAACGTGTTGCCGATGGGAAAGTAATGAAAAAAGGCGGCGGAGATGCACAGCCAGAAGTTTGATGGTGATTAATATAAAGCTTTTAGTTTATAAAATTCAAGCTTAATATGACTACTACGCAATAGCATCTCGCACTATCGCGCTATCTACATACTGCTCCATTTGGATGATTTTGCTATCTCTGAGCTTGTAGAGGTGCGCAAAGGTCGCCGACATGGATTTTCCCGTTTTTCGGTAGGTTCCCGAGTACACACCAAAGGCCGAGACTTGATCACCGTCTGCCAAATAGGTATGCACCTGAGCTTTATAGTCTATCCATTCTGTCGCTAGCCTTTGGAACACGTTAGCCATAATCTCATCTGGGCCTGTGTAGGTTCCTGCATATGGGAAACCTGCTGCCTCGGTCCACTTAACATACGGATCTAGGGCAGCGAGAAGATTTTTGCCATTCTCTTCTGAGACTCCTTCGTAGGTTGAGCGAATGATGTCTAAGTTGGTTGGCATGGTATTAACCCCACTTCATTTCACCTGTGGCGACTTTTGCGCCAATTTGTAACGCAATCCCCATACCTGCATCTGGATAACGTTTGGTCATTGCTACGATAAGATCGGCACTGTTCGCTGCTTTTGCTAGCTCTTCTTCAAAAGCTAATAGATAGTTCTTGGTATAAGTAATCGCGAATACGTCGATCGATGCACCTATGTTCATATGCCCAGGAATCACAACCACTGGCTTGTGTCCGGCCATCGTATCCAGTGTTTTTATCCATGCAGCACGGGCTTCAGCACTGTTGGTATCAGCTGTCCATACATGCACGCCTGAGAACACCATCACACCGCCAAAAATGGCATTTATTGAAGGTACCCAGAGATAACGGCGATTAGCTAAACCATTGGCATTAATAATCTCAATCGCTTTGCCCTCCAAGTGCAGTTCTGTACCATCAAATGCTTCTGGCATCACAACGTCAGCTAAGGTTTGTGGGCCATTTTCCTTAAGTTGTGGCCCCCACGTCGCCAATTTCTTATCTATACTGGCTTTAATTGCCGCAATAGTTGCTGAAGCCGCAATCACTTTCGCATTTGGGAATGCTGCTTTAATCGGCAGCAGGCTGAAGTAATAATCAGGATCACTTTGACTGATGTAGATAGTCGTTAATGTTTTGCCTGTGGCTTTGATCGACTCAACTAAAGCTTTACCGTCCGGGAATGTGAAGCCAGCATCGATTAATATTGCGTCACTTTGACCTGTAATTAACACTGGCGCACGAAAGAATCCATGCTCTCCCGCAGGAAAATGCTTCCAGCTCAGGCCTGTATTTGCGGCAAAGACACTTTCGCTGGCTGTCATGGCCATCGCAACACCTGTTGCTGCTATAGTTTTAAGCACATCACGTCTTGTTGTCATGGTTTTCTCGCTTTCTATAATATTAAAATATGTTAATAAGTGTGCTAACCAGCACTTAATGCAAGTTCTGTTGCATTCAATTGGTTAATCAATGCCTCAGAATTTGTGTAGATTTCTCTCGTATCGATCTTCCAGCGTTCTTTACCTGAGTCCGCAATAAAAGTTGGAACACCGCGCGCGCTAAATGTTTGTAAAAGAACTTGCGCTCGACCAATACGTATACTCTTAGCTTCGAGTAAGTTTGAGTTAACATTCGCCATCATCATAGCTGCCTCGTTCAGCTCAAGCCTTTCCAAGATAGAAGCGAGTGTTGATAAGTTAGTTATATCTTGACCATCCACGTATCGTGCATGCTGTATTGCTTTTAGGGTTTCAAACTCTCTAGTGGGTTCTGTTAATGATACTGCGGTAAGTGCTAGCGTAGCTGGACCGCTATCGATACGTTGTAGGCGATCACCAAGAACAAGCTCTCGATAGCGCTCAGTGAATGTTTGCCCCGTTAAGCGGGCAATGCGCTGATCATTGCTCCATGCAAATGCAGCAAAGTCATCATCTATTAATTTTGGCTGTTTACTAGAAAACAGGCCTGTCGGTAGCATTTCAATCGCAATGTCTGGATCATTGGCAATACTTGAAAGCGTTGGTGTGATGCCGTAACACCAACCACATAATGGATCATACAAGTAGATTAGGGTCTTTTTCATAGCAATTCCTATATTGATGTGACATATTATAGGTGTTGCCTATTGATATTTAAATACATACATGGTAAATATACTGTATGTTAAATGCATACAATAAGGCTTCTGGTAGTTTGGGTGATTTAGGCAACCTAAGGCGCCTTGTTTACTTTGTAGCGGTGGTTGAGACGGGCTCCTTTACGGCAGCCGCAGATAGGCTTGGTATCACCAAAGCTGTGGTTAGCCAGCAGGTCGCTAGGCTTGAACAAGAGTTCAGAACCTCGCTACTGATTCGTACTACACGAAAAGTACAAGCCACTGAAGCGGGCTTGGCTTTTTATCAACGTTGTATGCTGATTTTACGTGATGCTGAAACTGCGTTTGATGAACTGTCTGACGGAGTTGCGGAGCCATCTGGTGTGTTACGTTTAACGGCCCCATTTGATTATGGCATCAATATTATCGTACCTGCGATAGTCGCCTATACCCGACGCTACCCTGACTGTAAAGTAGATGCTGTATTTAGTGATAAAACGCTAGACATGATGTCGAGTGAGTTTGAACTTGCAATCCGCGTTGGGTGGCTGACGCAAACTGGTTTACAAGGGCGAAAAATAGGCTCATTCCGACAATTATTAGTTGCATCACCAAGTATGCAATCACAGATCGAACAACTTAGTGACCCAGAAGACCTTACTAAACTTCCTTTTATTGCCAACTCGGCTTTGCGTGAGCCGTTGCGTTGGAATTTCTCGTTGAATGATATTGAGCACAAAAATGTCAGTATGCAAACTTCTATCTTTTTGGATGCTACGCTTGCGGTGCGTGAAGCTGTGTTAAAAGGTGCAGGACTCGCTGTATTCCCTGACTATGCCATCGCAGACGATCTCAAGTCTGGCAGACTCATGCACGTGCTACCCCAATGGAGCTTACCTACTGGTGGCATTCATGCCGTTTTTCCGTCAGCACGATTTAGGCCAGCAAAGGTAAGAGCTTTTGTTGATTTGTTGGTGAACAATAAGCATCAGTGACATACCAACTTACTAATTCATTCGCATTTAATAGCTCAAAGTAGAAAGTCACCATTCGCATACATGGCCATCATAACCACTTCAGATGATGGTCATGCTTAACCTAGGGTTAGATTTTTATAAAATTACTCATTGCCAACGCACCAAACGGTAGTTGCATCAGTGGGCCGCCTACATCTAGTGCACCTAAATCAACAGGGAAATAGCCTGTGGTTTCAAGTAAGTTTCTAACCTCCGCTTTTGCGTCAGCATTGTCACCTGAAAGGAACAATGTACGATGCCCACCTGAAGTTTCTGGTGTTGATAATAAGTTTGCATCTAAGTGATTGAACGCCTTAACCACGCGTGCGCCTGGCACTAAATCGCGGAATACTGCGCTCGAATACTTATCAAGGTTAATCGCCTTGATGCCATAAGCAGCGAGTGGGTTAGTTGGGTCTTTTGCATCAGCCGAGTTAGGGTCTAAGAAAAGTACTGGATTTGTTGCATCGATCACAATACGATTATTCCATGCAGGCAAGTTACCTAATAACGATTCAAGCGCCACCCAAGGCACCGCGATAACAACGATGTCTTGACTTGCTGCTTGTTCAATTGTAACTGCTGTAATAGTAGGGCCAAGCTCAGCGACTAGTGATGCCAAAGACTCAGGACCAGATCTGGTCGCGATTGTTGCCGAAAGACCTTTCTTTGCAAGGGCGCGAGCCACGTTAGAACCTAGAGCACCAGAACCAATAATACCGATTTTCATTTTATTTTCCTTTAATAAATGGGGCATTCATATTTAAGCGATCAGTGCCCCTAAGACTGACGCTTGCAAAAAGCTAAAATCTGACCTGCTGCTTTAAGTTTGTGTGTTAATTACATAGTTACATATTGCTATAAAAAAAGGTCCTACCACACCAAAGGAAGTGTGAACTTCCCTAACCTTGCCACTTCTGAGGCAATATCAGCGATAGTGACTTTTGAAAGCTCACTCTCCAATGCCAATCGCGCTTTTTCTAAAGTTGGTTGAATGGCTTCTTGTATATTCCCGCCAACCGCACAACCCTCGAAAGGCGCCTCACGATGTAAAGTAAATATTTCAGTATCCTCGACTGCCTCATAAACATCTAGAAGTAGAATGTTCTCACTTGGTTTTGCTAGTAAAGCACCACCGCCCACGCCCATTTGAGAGGTCGTCAGTCCCGCATTATTCAATTGCGATAACAATCTACGAATGACCACTGCACCAGTATTAGCTGAATGGGCAATATCTTCTGAACGTACTGGCTTACCTCCCATCACTGCAATGGAGACAAGTGTATGAACGGCAACGGCAAAGCGAGAACTAGTTGGCATAATTGTTTATTTATTACTGTGTAGCTGATACTATTACACATATATTTTAACCTGTCTACAATTTTCAATAATATTGACTGATCAGCACCTTCATCTTGTAAATGATAAGCTTTAATTTTATTTAACAAACCAATACCACGACCTTCTTGGCGTAAATAAACAACCATCCCGCTACCTTGTGCAGCAATGTTTTGCATAGCTTTTTTCAACTGAGCTCCGCAGTCACAACGCTGGCTAAATAAAGCGTCACCAGTCAGGCATTCGGAATGTACTCTTACAAGGACAGGGCTATCACTTGAGAGTTTGCCCAAAGTGAGCACTAAATGCTCTTTTCCAGTGTCACTCTCCAAAAAAGCATGTAAGGTAAAATTAGCCCATTTCGTAGGTAATTTGCAAGCATCAACAAACTTAAGTTTATGAATAGATTTTAATTCGGTGGCTATCAATTTAAATACGTCCTTCAGCTTTCAGTCTTTTTCCTACCTTTTTAATGCCTTCTTCGCCTATTCTCAGTGCATCTTCAGTAGTGTGCACCGAGTAGCTACCTGTAATTAATGGATGAGGATGCCGCTCTGCTGAACCAAGCACAAAGCTAACAGACCCTTGCGCTTCAATAGTCAGTGAAGTCGATTTTGAATCAAAGATTGCTATTTCATTCGATAGCTGCTCACCAGAAACACGAACACTACCCTCGTTAAGCGCTATCCATAGCACATCATGATTTGCTGGGGGATCAAACGTCCATTGTTCTCCATCAGCCAAGCTAACATGCAGATAAGTTATTGACGCTATCTTTGGTAGCGGGCTACTGACACCCTGATACTCACCAATAATCACTCTAGCTGGGCCAGTTTTTGGTATCTCGTGCGGCTCAATGTAAAGGCTTTCAGGTTCAGCATTCTCAATCGCTGCTGGTAGTGCAAGCCAAAGCTGAAAGCCTCGCAAACGTGTTCCCACTTGAGGTACTGGATCAGCAGTGTGCCATACACCACCGCCCGCCTGCATCCATTCGACAGTGCCTGCCGTCAATAATCCAGCTTTACCTGTTGAATCCTCATATTTCACATTACCTTCAATAATAACGGTCACGGTCACGATGCCAGAATGTGGATGATAACCGAATAGATTTTCTCTGCTGGCATCCATGTTAAACATATCTAAAAACACAAATGGCTTAATAAGTTCACCCAAATCTCCCGGGCTCACCAATCGAGTGACTGGTCCATGTTGATGGCCTTTAGTTCTATGGAGAACCTTACGTTCTAAGGTTTCTTTTCTTTCAGCTATATTTAACATGTTTATCACTCCAAAATCAGCACAACGTAACTTAAGATACGTTATTTAATCTATTAATAATTGAATAACTATGGCGCTTAAGAGTTGTACTTAGGCAATAAGCTTAATGGCTTTTTTAAGTTGTCCATCTGCTGTCTCCATTGCATTTTTTACAGCATCTTCACCTTTTGCTACACCTTCAGCACGGATGAATGTAACATCGTGTAAACCAATAAATCCTAGAACTGCTTTTAGATAAGACTCTTGATGGTCCATCACTTCCATTGGACCAGAGGTATAAACACCACCGCGTGAAGATGTGATAAAGACTTTTTTACCAGGAGGCAATAAACTTTCTGGCCCATTTGCGCCGTATTTAAATGTACGACCAGCACGTGCAATATGATCTATCCACGCTTTTAGTGACGAAGGAATACCAAAATTCCACATAGGTGCTCCGATCACAACTATATCAGCTGCGAATAATTCATCAACCAGCTCATCAGAAAGTTTAAGCGCTTCAATTTGTGCCTCATTACGTTGTTCAGGTGGCGTAAAGAACGCACCCACGGTTAAACCACTTAAATGCGGCAATGGCGATGTGGTTAAATCTCTCGTTACTATCTGTGTTTCCACATACTTTTCCTTGAGCTCAGCGAGAACTTTTGCAGACAGTTTGCGCGATACAGAGTAATCGCCAAGTGGACTGGTTTCAACGTTTAGAACGGTATGTGACATTTTATCTCCTCATTAGTATAAAAAAGTAACCTAATAATATATAATTACTAAATTGAAAACAAGAAGGCACATTTTGTTTACTTGGTTACGTAAAGGTAAGTGATGAAATACGCAGAAAACAATATAGATAAAGACTCAAGCCAAGACCACAGGGGTTGTCCAGTTCAAGACTTATTATCTAGATTGGGGGATAAATGGAGCATGCTTGTTATCGTCGAATTGGCGAATGCAGACAATAACTGCTTACGATTCTCTGAATTACAGCGCGGTGTAAGCGGAATTTCGCAAAGAATGCTATCAACAACGCTAAAAAATTTTGAAAGAGACGGTATTGTTACCCGTCATCTTTACCCTGAAGTACCACCAAAAGTTGAATATACGCTGACCGAGCGTGGTCAAGGTTTTTTGATTCCAGTAAAAAATTTAGTAAATTGGATGACTAATGAATGGCCAAATATAGAAGCATCTCGACAGAGTTATGATAATAAAACTCTAAAAAAATAAAGTCAGCTTAAACTTCGATATAAGTTATTAAGTCATCTTTGCCATTCAGCAATGTGCCAAGTCCTGATAACGGCTAAGACTATTGGACCGCTTAGGGGGAGTTACTCTCTAGCGGTAGTAAATTTAAATGGTAGCTTCGTGTAGTTATGGGGGCGATTTTGAACTGGAATGAGTGGCTCTCTCTACCAGAATATACACTTCAATCGCAATACTTTTCTACATCTCTTTGCGCATCCGCTTTGCCTTGACCAATATCAGCATCACCTAAATATTGCTTATTACCGTTTTCATCGGTTTTTGCAATTCTGCCACCATTCGTAAATGTCGCTAAGTTTTGTTTTGCCGCAGTACAGTTCGCTTGTTTAGTATCTAATTCGGCTTTCTTTTGTAGATCAACCTGCTTTTGTTTTTCAGCATCCTGAGCACGTTTTTGTGCAGCGTCTTCTTTGCTTAACGGCGCCTTGTCATCTTTAGTTTTAGCATCAACAGCTTTTCCATCAGACTTAGCTTTATCTTTGGCTAAAGTTGCCGCCTTATCGCGATTAAGTGCTGCAGTCACATCACCCTCAACAGGAGCTAAAGGCGCAAGACCTGTGGGCTTCGCAATTTTTTTACCATACAAGGCCTCTTGCTTTACGTTAGAAGGTGGCGGCACATCGCTATAACGAATGACACCATTTTTATCCTTCCATTTGTAGATTTCGGCCGAAGCTAAAGTCGGCAATAAAACAACACATAATAATAAAATACGTAATCTCATAGCCTATCCTTTAGGTAACTACTTTGCAGTTTAGCTCAACGCATTGCTGATACTACTCATTTAAAATAATAGTATTGCCAGTTATTCGTTCAAGCAAGCTTTATTTGAAGCATGCTGAATAAATTAAATCGAGCTACAGGATATATTTAATCGTACTTAACATCCAGCTTCATATGATGAATGTATGCATCGCCTCTAAATGCCCCTTCAACGTACTCTATCAATTTATTTTCGCCCGAATATATACGTCGCTTTTGGAGTAAACATGGTGCGCTTTCCTCAAAACCAAACGTTTTGGTTTCGACTTCTGAGCTTAGCATGGCTTCCATCGACTGCTCTGCCCAGCTTAGCCTAATTTCACACACATCTTGCAGAAAAGCATAAATTGAGCCTTTCGCATCCCAATCAGCTAACTTCGGCGCTACAGCTAAATCATACCAAGCAACTTCTCTCGTCATAGGCACTTCATCTGCCAGCCTCACCCGTACTAAGCGCAAGAATGATGCATTAGAAGGCCTCTGAAAAATAGAGGCAATTGTTCTATCTGAGATTACGTCATGGCTTTCAAGTCTACTAGAAGGCGTTTTTCCCATTTCTAGCATTTCTTCAGTGAAGCCTTTTAAGCGACCCAATGGAGTGCTCATTCCAAGCGGTTTATTCACTGAGGTTCCACCTCTACCATTTGCGCTTAACAAGCCAGCTTGCCTAAGCTCGTCATAACAACGCTTAATAGTGGTACGACTTAAGTTCAGCGCATCAGCCAAATCCCTCTCAGATGGCAAACCCAAGCCGTGAGCGATTTCTCCAGTGTCTATCAAGTGTACGATATGACGAATCAGTTGCTTGTAATAAGGCTCTGATGTTTTATCATCAACAGTTAATCTGTCAATGATTTCTCGTGCAGTTAATTTTTGGCGCTTAACTTTCATAACTATCATCAATTTTGTAAAATATTTCAAAATTGATGATACAAGCATTAATCACTGATGAATATGCAGCTAACAGTATTTAACAATTTAAGAATTTTTATAGCTAACACTCGCGCCTTTTGCCTTAAATCTGTATAATTTCGTTTTGGGTACAAGGATTTTCGCATGCGTTTACTGCAACAAGCTCTTACGTTTGATGACGTTTTATTAGTGCCAGCTTACTCTAATGTGCTGCCACGCGAGGTTTCACTCGCCACTCAACTCACTCGCAACATTCAATTAAATATTCCTCTTTTATCAGCGGCTATGGACACTGTGACCGAAGCGCCACTGGCTATTGCATTAGCACAAGAAGGCGGTTTAGGCTTTATTCACAAGAACATGACAGCCATGAAACAAGCTGCTCACGTTGCGCGTGTAAAGCGTTTTGAATCTGGCGTAGTGAATGATCCGATTACGATTCAAAGTCACATGACAGTGCGTGATGTGCTTGAACTGAATCACATGCATAAAATTTCTGGCATTCCAGTGGTAGATAACGGCAAAATCGTTGGTATTGTGACCAATCGCGATTTACGCTTTGAAACAAACCTTGATCAGCCAATTAAAAACATCATGACACCAAGAAATAAATTGGTGACCGTGCGTGAAGGCGCGCCTAAAGATGAAGTGATTCGTTTATTGCATCAACATCGCTTAGAGCGTGTTTTAGTGATTGATGCTGAAGATACACTTAAAGGGCTGATTACTGTTAAAGATATACAAAAATCAACAGACCATCCTCTCGCATGCAAAGATGCTCAAGGTAGATTGCGCGTTGGTGCGGCTGTTGGTGTGGGCGAAGGTACTGAAGAACGTGTTGCAGCCTTATCTGAAGCAGGTGTTGACGTGATTGTAGTGGATACCGCTCACGGACACTCACAAGGCGTACTAGACCGTGTGACATGGGTTAAAAAACACTTCCCTCACATTGAAGTCATTGGCGGCAACATTGCTACTGCAAGCGCTGCCTTAGCGTTAGTAGATGCTGGCGCTGATGGCGTTAAAGTAGGTATTGGACCAGGTTCAATCTGTACAACACGTATCGTGGCTGGCGTAGGAGTTCCACAAATCAGTGCGATTGCCAATGTGGCCAAAGCGCTTGAAAAATCTGGTGTGCCTTTTATTGCAGATGGTGGCATTCGTTTCTCTGGTGACATCTCAAAAGCACTTGCAGCTGGCGCGTATAGCGTGATGTTAGGCGGTATGTTTGCAGGTACGGAAGAAGCGCCAGGCGAAATCGAGTTATTCCAAGGCCGCTCATATAAATCGTATCGCGGCATGGGTTCTATCGGCGCAATGCAAAAAGGCTCTAGCGATCGTTACTTCCAAGACACGAATAGCGGTGCAGATAAACTAGTTCCTGAAGGCATCGAAGGTCGCGTGCCCTACAAAGGCAGCTCACTTGCAGTGATTCATCAGCTAATGGGTGGTTTACGCGCTTCTATGGGCTATGTAGGCTGTGCAACTATTGACGAAATGCGCAATAAAGCTGAGTTTGTACAAATCACTTCTGCTGGCATGCGTGAATCTCACGTGCATGATGTGCAGATTACAAAAGAAGCACCAAACTACCGCGTTGACTAAACAACCTTGCTTGAAATAAGAGTGGTTATTTTAACCACTCTTATTTTTTTAACCTTCTCCATTAAGCGCACGCTATGCACTCAAAAATCCTCATTTTAGATTTCGGCTCTCAAGTCACTCAACTTATCGCGCGACGCGTACGCGAAGCGCACGTGTATTGCGAAATTCACTCATGTGAAGTGTCTGACGAGTTTGTACGTAACTTTGGTGCTGATGGCATCATCCTTTCAGGTAGCCATGCTAGTGCTTACGAAGAAGAGTCTGACAGTGCTCCCCAAGCTGTATTCGAGCTTGGTGTACCTGTGTTGGGCATCTGTTACGGTATGCAAACCATGGCGCAGCAACTCGGCGGTAAAGTAGAGGCTGGCCATAAACGTGAGTTTGGTTACGCACAAGTGCGCGCTCGCGGCCACTCAGCCCTATTCCGCGACATTCAAGATAGTACAAATGCTGAAGGCCATGGCTTTATTGATGTATGGATGAGTCACGGTGATAAAGTGACTGAAATACCAGCTGGGTTTAAAGTGATTGCTAGCAATGACACTACGCCAATTGCAGCAATGGCTGACGAAACACGTAAATTCTACGCCGTACAATTTCACCCAGAAGTGACACACACTAAGCAAGGTCAAGTCATGCTTAACCGCTTTGTGTTAGATATTTGTGGCGCCAAATCTGACTGGATTATGGGCGACTACATTGCTGAAGCTGTGGCAAAAATCAAAGCACAAGTCGGCGATGAGGAAGTCATTCTTGGTTTATCAGGTGGTGTAGATTCTAGTGTAGCTGCAGCATTGATTCATCGCGCAATTGGCGATCAGCTTACTTGCGTGTTTGTTGACCATGGCCTACTTCGTCTGAATGAAGGTGATTTGGTGATGGAGATGTTTGCAGGTCGCTTAAATGTGAACGTAATTCGCGTTGATGCGGCAGATCAGTTCATGGGGCATTTAGCGGGAGTGAGCGACCCAGAAGCTAAGCGCAAAATTATTGGTCGTGAGTTTGTAGAAGTATTTAAAGATGAAGCAGCTAAACTCAAAGCTGGCACTGGCGGCCATAAAGGTGCAACATTCCTCGCACAAGGTACAATTTATCCTGACGTGATTGAGTCTGGTGGCGCAAAATCTAAAAAAGCCGTGACGATTAAAAGCCATCACAACGTAGGCGGCTTACCTGAGCAATTAGGCTTGAAATTATTAGAGCCGCTACGCGACTTATTTAAAGATGAAGTACGTGAACTTGGCGTAGCGCTTGGCTTGCCAGCTGATATGGTATATCGTCACCCGTTCCCAGGACCAGGTTTAGGCGTACGTATTTTAGGCGAAATCAAAAAAGACTTTGCTGATTTACTCCGTCGTGCCGACGCAATCTTTATCGAAGAACTACGCAATACCAAAGACGAAGCAACCGGCAAAACTTGGTATGAACTGACTAGCCAAGCTTTTACTGTGTTCTTACCAGTAAAGTCTGTAGGCGTAATGGGCGATGGTCGCACTTATGATTACGTTGTGGCGTTACGCGCAGTGGTCACTAGCGACTTTATGACGGCACATTGGGCGGAACTACCCTACTCACTTTTAGGTCGCGTTTCAAACCGCATCATTAATGAAGTGCGTGGCATTAACCGTGTGGTATACGACGTTTCTGGCAAACCACCAGCAACGATTGAATGGGAATAACTTGAGTCGCGGCTTTGTCAAAGAGGATGATGTAGAAAGAGCTGGCACTGATTTACCTGAACGTCGGGTAAGTGAGTTTCCTAACTATGTCACTCCATTTGGCTTAGCGCAGTTACAAACGCAAGCCACTGCTTTAGAACAGCAACAACAAGCGCTGCTACCTAATAAAGATGACCCTGTCACGCAGCAAACTTTGGCACCTTTAAAGCGAGATTTGCGTTATTTAGAAACCCGTTTGGAAAGTGTGATTTTAATCGACCCAGCTACACAGTCAAAAGAAACAGTTCTATTTGGCGCGACGGTGAATGTTGAAGATGAAGAAGGTAAGGCTCATTACTTCACTATTGTAGGTGAGGATGAAGCAGACATTGCATTAAATAAAGTCAGCTGGGTTTCGCCAATTGCAAAGGCGTTAATTGGACACAAGGTTGGTGAAACAGTCAGTTGGCAACGCCCAGCTGGCAATTTAAATCTAGAGATTCTAGCCATTAATTACCTAGTTATTAATGACTGAATCTCTTCAAAGAAAGTATATTAAATGAACGTGAATACCGCGATTGAAACACGTCGCTCAGTCAAGAGTTTTGACCCGCATCATAAAATGACGCAAACTGAAATTGATCAGTTAATGACTTTAGCCATGCTGTCACCCACAGCGTTTAATATTCAAAACTGGCGCTTTGTGTTAGTCACAGATGCTGTATTACGTCACCAAATACGTGCCGTGAGCTGGAATCAAGCGCAAGTGGAAGAAGCTTCTTTGCTGATTGTATTAACCGCAGATTTAAAAGCATGGGAAAAACAGCCTGAACGCTACTGGAAAAATGCACCTAAAGCGGCTTCAGATATTTTAGTACCAATGATTGGTCATTATTACGCAAATAACAATCAGCTTCAGCGTGATGAAGCCATGCGCTCTTGTGGCATGGCTGCGATGACGATTATGCTCGCGGCAAAAGAAATGGGCTATGACACCTGCCCTATGGATGGTTTTGACTTTGATGCTGTGGGTAAATTACTTAATCTGCCTGCCGACCATACACCAACCATGTTCGTGGTAGTAGGTAAAGCGTTAAAAGAAGCGCAGCCACGTAGCGGCCAACTAGCCATGAATGAAGTCGTGATTAGCAATACATTTTAGTCTAGAAAATCTATACTTTTAAAAAGTAAACTTTTAAGAAATACACTTAAGGATTCAACCGTGTTAATTAGCAACAATATCACCGTGCAATTTGGCGCAAAGCCGCTTTTTGAAAACGTTTCCGTTAAATTTGGCGACAACAACCGCTATGGTTTAATTGGTGCTAATGGTTGCGGAAAATCAACCTACATGAAAGTGCTGGCGGGCGTTTTAACACCAAGCGCAGGCAATATTTCAATTGATAGCCATGAACGTATGGCGTTTTTGAAACAAGATCAATTTGCTTACGAAGATCAGCGTGTACTCGACGTCGTGATGATGGGGCATGAGCAAATGTGGAATGCTAATGTAGAAAAAAATGCCATCTACGCAAACTTAGAGGCAACCGAAGACGACTACATGCGTGCGGCTGAGTTAGAAGGCGTATTTGCTGAGTATGATGGCTACACAGCTGAGGCACGTGCTGGCGAGTTGTTAATGGGCGTAGGTATTCCTATTGAGCAGCATAATGGATTAATGAGCGCTGTTGCACCAGGTTGGAAATTACGTGTATTGCTTGTGCAAGCGCTGTTCTCTAACCCAGACATTTTGTTACTGGATGAGCCAACCAACAACTTGGACATTAATACCATTCGCTGGTTAGAAGATGTGCTGAACAATCGTGATTGCACCATGGTCATTATTTCGCATGACCGTCACTTTTTAAACCAAGTATGTACGCATACTTGCGACATGGATTATGGCAAAATTTCGATGTATCCAGGCAACTATGATGATTACATGGAAGCCAGCACCGCAGCGCGTGCGCAAGCAACCAAAGATAATGATAAAGCCAAACAAATGGTGGCGGATTTACAAGATTTTGTACGCCGCTTCTCTGCCAATGCCTCTAAAGCTAAGCAGGCTACTAGCCGTGCCAAGAAAATCGATAAAATTAAAATTGAAGAATTTAAACCTTCAAGCCGCCAGTATCCATTCATTCGCTTTGACTACGATGAACGTGAGAAACTTTACCGCAATGCAGTTGAGTTGAAAAAACTCAGCCATGCCTTTGACAAACCGCTATTTAACGATGTGGATATGATGTTTGAAGCGGGTGAAAAAGTCGCCATTATTGGTGAGAATGGTATTGGTAAAACAACCTTCTTGCGTTGCTTGGCAGGTGATTTGCAGCCTAAATTTGGTGAAGTAAAATGGGCAGAGAAAGCCAATATCGGTTACTTTGCGCAAGACCATGAATACGAATTTGAAGATGGTGAAGAATTGTTTGATTGGATGACAAAGTTCAGACAACCTGGTGATGATGACCAAGTGGTTCGCAGCATGCTAGGCCGTTTGCTATTTGGTGGTGATGACACTAAAAAATCAGTTAAAGTACTCTCTGGTGGTGAAAAAGGCCGCATGCTTTACGGCAAAATGATGCTGGCTAGAACCAATGTCATGCTGATGGATGAGCCAACTAACCATATGGACATGGAGTCTATCGAAGCGTTAAACACGGCTTTAGATAAATACAAAGGCACCCTGTTCTTTGTCAGCCATGACCGTGAGTTTGTAAGCTCAATCGCGACGCGCATCATTGAAATTAAAGCGGATGGCATTGTAGACTTTACTGGCAACTACGAAGATTACTTGGCGAGTCAAGGCGTAGAGTAATGCCTAAAGGCCTAATCACAACGCTCTGGGTCATCTGGCTCGCTGTGATTTGGTTTTTATCTTTTGTAGCGCATGCCATAGCGTTTAAAGATGGTGGAATTGAGTGGCTAGCCATTTTGCTAGGGATTTTCTGGCTGATTTATTTGGCTGGCTTATGGCTTGAGCAATCTCGTATTAGCGATACTGCTTGGGCAATGCTACTCGGCTATGCGATTGGCTGCATACGCATGCTAGATATGATTCCAAACCAGCAGGAATACGCGCACTGGCTGCGATTCATTCCTAGAAGTGTTATTGGAGTTGTAGCGCTCGCTTTTATTCTGATATTTGTTGGCGTATTGCCCTTAATCGCAAAAAACATCATTGAATCTCATCAAGCCAAAAACCGTGTGTTGGGTCGCGATGCTTAAGTAAAGTTTGACTAGTTCATCATGCACTAAGCCCACTTAGAAATCGCCTTATCAATGTTAAGGCGATTTGACCTGTATCAATGCAAGTAAAGACCTTGAAGCGCATATTAACAACAGGAAGCTAATCAATCTAGCTTTGTTAATTTCAGCTGAAAGGGTATTCATCATGCAATTGCTCATCAATCTTTTTTCTACCGATTATGGTCTGCAAAGCCTTGCCGTTATTGTCTTTATTTTAGGAATGTGTGTTTGGTTTGCTTTGTATTTCAAACGCCATATCGATGAAGACACTAAAAAAGCTAATGCTGATGAGAAAAAAATGAGTCAGTTAAAATAGTGACCTATAAAGCCATCGATAGGCGTGATGGCTTTAGCTTTGCAAAAAGATAACCTTACTTTCTGCCCTCTTACGTCTTAAGCCTTTAACATCCAACTAAACGTTTTAACTACCTAACAATGTTACGGTTAAACTTTACACCACTTAGAATGTTTCGTCCTCACCCTGCAAATTAACAATTTTTAGATTAATATTTAGCTGTTTATGCCAGTCAACTTATAGCTAATTAGCATTAATATCCGATTGAAATGTTCATTTACACATCATTACCAACGAATTACAAACAACTTCACCTGTTAAATCTCGATTTAAATTAATACTCAACCTACTGTTTTTAAATATTAATTTAATATTTATTGTAAAAATATTAAATTTTAGTGAAAAAACATTTTGCAACATGTTCGATAATGTGCGATTATGTTTACTAATGAAACAAAGTAACATTTAAGCAAGTGCATATTTAACATTACGTGTTTAATAGCAAAACGATTAACTAATCGTTTTGTTTAATAACATTAAGGTTTAAGGAGTTGGTGATGAAAGATCATTTGGCAGAACGCAGATTAGAAATGATTACCGCTGTATTGCATGCAAGAGGTGAATGTCGCACCAGACAGCTAGCTGAGCAATTTAATCTTTCTGAAATGACTTTGCGACGTGATTTCCACACTTTGGAAAAGCGTGGTTTATTAAGGCGCGTTCATGGCGGCGCAGTTTTACTCAATAGTGATGTTAATTACTCACAACGACTTGAATATGAGCAAATTCAAAAGCAGGCAATCGGCAGAATGGCGACCACTTTACTTAAAAGCGGACAAACTATTTACATAGATGCTGGTACTACAACACTAGAAATGGCGCGTGCAATTAAACAAGGTTTGCCAAATGTCACTCATCTACAAATTGTGACGCATGGCCTGACAATTGCCTCTGAGTTAGCTGGGCAAACACCCTATAACGTGCAATTGATTGGTGGTGACGTTTATCAGAATGCGTTGAGTACGGTTGGTCCAATCGCATTAGCACAAATTAACAACCTACACATTGATACGTTCTTTATGGGTTCAGTTGCAGTCAATCAGGCGCAAGGCTGGGGTAATTCAAACCATGTGGAAGCTGTGGTTAAGCGTGCCGTTATTGAGCATAGCAAGCAAGTATGTGCATTAGTTGATAGCTCTAAATGGGGACAGGAATCTTACGCGCCAATTGTCAGCTTAGGTGCAGTTTCAAAATGGATTGTAAATCATGGTTTGAATCAGGAAGCAATTGATGCAGCAAAAACGGCAAAAATTACCATGATGTTTGCAAGTGGCACTTAAGTATTATTGATAATAAAAGTAGCGCAAATAATTTTTCGCTAATGTAATAAATTAGGAGAGACCGTGATGATTCAGTTAGGTATTCAAAGCATTCAGTTACGTGGGCAGGCAAGCAACAAATCAGAGGCTATTAAATTGGTTGCCAGCTTATTAGTGGCCAATGGCAATATGCAAGCCGCCTACTCAGACAGCATGCAGCAACGCGAAAAGATAGCAAATACTTATCTGGGGAATGGCATTGCAATTCCACATGGCCTACCAAAAGATAGAGAATTAATTTTACAAACAGGTATCGCCGTTGCGCAGTTTCCTGAAGGCGTAGAGTGGAATAGTGGAGAAGTTGTCTACTTAGTGGTGGGTATTGCCGCACGGTCTGATGAACACATTGAGTTACTTGCAAACTTAACTGACGTTTTGGACGATGAGACGATTATTCAGCGCCTAGCAAAAACAACAAATGCGATGGACATCGTTGAATGCTTAACAAAATCACGTGACAGCAACACTCAAGCAATCGAAAGTAATGCAAGCAACAACGCACATATTGATGACTTTGAGAAATCGATTGATGTTGAATTAAACAGTGATGGTGGTCTGCATGCCCGCCCTGCTACTGCGTTTGTGGAAATTGCTAAGCAGTTTCAATCAGAAATACGTGTACGCCATGGCAGTAAAATTGCCAATGGTAAAAGCCTAGTTTCGCTATTAAAGTTAGGCGCTAATAAGCGTGTAACTATTCGTATTATGGTGAGTGGTAGCGATGAAGACTCAGCATTAAAAGCCTTAGTTGATGCAGTGAAATTAGGTTTAGAAGATGAAGCTGAATCTGGACATGCGTTACCAATTAGCACATCGCAAGTGCTATTAAATTTTGCAGCGCCACCAATCGCAGGTATTGCAGGTTCAATTGGTATTGCGATCGGTCCAATTCGTCATTTCCGTCATGAGAAAATTGTTGTTGCAGTAACTGCACAATCTCCAGAAATAGAAGAGACTCGCCTAAACCATGCCATTGCATCGGCAAAAATACAATTACAAAACTTACATGATGAAGTCAAAGAACGTAGCGGCGCTGCACATGCTGCAATTTTTCTAGCCCACATAGAATTTTTATCTGACCCAGATTTACTCGAAGCCGCAATTTACAACATTAGCATTGGGCATAGTGCAGGCTGGGCGTGGCGCGACAGCTATGGCAAAAGAGCCTCTGAAGTAGCTGGTTTAGAAGATGCTTTATTGAAAGAGCGCGCCAATGATATTTTAGATATTGGGCGCAGAGTATTACGACTACTGTCAGATGCTTTAGAAGAGTCGCCCACCGCCATGACGACACCAGCCATATTAGTAGCTGAGGACTTATCCCCTTCTGACACAGCTAAACTTGATCCAAAAATGGTACTTGGTATTTGCACCGCTGCTGGAGGACCAACTTCACATACAGCTATCATCGCTCGTTCGCTTGATATTCCAGCCATTGTTGGCGCTGGCCCTGCTGTGCTTAACCATCAAGATGGCGTCATTGCAATCTTAGACGGTCATTCAGGTAATTTATATTTAAATCCAAGTGAAGACGACCTTGTGATTGCATGCAACGCACAACAAGATCAACAAGCTCAGCGTTTAGCTGAAAATCTTGCTTGCTATGAGCCGGCCATGACGACTGATGGTCATCGTGTTGAGGTGGTAGCCAATATTGGCTCTGCTGCTGAAGCCGAACAAGCCGTGAATGCTGGATCAGAAGGTATTGGTTTATTACGTACTGAGTTTTTATTTTTACAGCGTGCAGAACCGCCAAGTGAAGAAGAGCAGTACACATCCTATTGTGAGATGACTAAAGCTTTAAATGGTCTGCCGCTTATCATTAGAACACTGGATATTGGTGGCGATAAAGAAGTGCCCTACCTATCCCTTCCCAGTGAGCAGAATCCATTTTTAGGTGTACGTGGTATTCGCTTATGCTTAGCCAGACCTGACTTATTCAGGCCGCAACTACGTGCTATCTATCGTACTGGCATGACAGGCCCAATCAAAATTATGTTTCCTATGATTGCCACCGTTGAAGAACTGCTAACAGCTAAAGCCATGGCCGAAGAAGTGCGTAAAGAGATGAATGCCAACCCAATTGAAATCGGCATCATGATAGAAGTGCCGTCTGCAGTTCTGATGGCACCAGAACTAGCTCGTCATGTGGATTTCTTCTCAGTGGGTACGAATGACCTGACACAGTATGTATTAGCAATGGATAGGTTGCATCCTAGTTTATCTCGCCAAGCAGATGCCTTACATCCAGCGGTATTGCGCATGATAGACCTAACTGTAAAAGCTGCTAAATCCGCAGGCATTTGGGTAGGCGTTTGCGGTGGCATTGCGGGTGACCCAAAAGGTGCAGCCATTTTAACTGGCCTTGGTGTAACTGAGCTTAGCATGAGCATTCCTAGTGTGGCCGCCGTTAAAGCTAAAGTAAGAAAGATGTCATATGCAGAGAGTGTTGCATTAGCCAAGCGAGCATTGTCTTGCTCTACAGCCACAGAAGTCCGCGCGCTTTAATCAGTTTGCATTAAATATTCGTACAGCATACATGGAGACCGAAATGGTGCAATTAAGCAATATCGCAACAATTACTTTAAACCCTGCCATTGATAAAAGTGTAGCAATTTCAAACTTTACTGCAGGAGAAGTGAATCGCGTGAGCTGGGAGCAATCTGACCCAGGTGGAAAAGGCGTGAATGTCGCTTCTTTTTTAGCAGATTTAGGTTTCAGCACATCTGTGACAGGCTTTATTGGAATTGATAATGCCTCAATTTTTGAGAAGTTGTTTAATCAAAAAAATATGACAGATCACTTTGTGCGTATCCCTGGTAGAACTAGAGTTAACGTCAAAATTATCGATGAAGTAAAGAAAACAATCACCGATGTAAATTACTCTGGACAGTCACCCACCGAGCAGGATCTTATTGATCTAAAAAAGAAAATTCATAATCTGGTATTTGACCATGATTGGTTTGTATTATCAGGTAGCCTTCCAAGTGGCATCCCAACCGAGTTTTATGCGGCAGTAATTAAGTATCTAAAAAATGCAGGTAAACATGTCGTGTTAGACACAAGCGGCGAGGCTTTAAGAGATTCGATACATGAAGTGCCGTATGCCATTAAGCCGAATATTGCTGAACTTGAAGAATTGCTAGGAAGAACGTTAACCACTGAGCAAGATGTTTTAAACGCAGCTAGAACGTTAGTGAATACAGGCATTGAGTATGTGATTATCTCGATGGGTAAAGACGGTGCCATGTTTGTAAGTGGCGCTGAATCAGCAGTAGCAGTACCGCCGCCGATTGTAGTAAAGAGTACGGTTGGTGCGGGTGACGCAATGGTTGCTGGATTTATAGCGGCCAAAATAAAGGGATTTTCACTTGAAGATTGTGCCAGATTATCTACAGCAACCGCTATGGGTGCCTTAACCCAGCTCGGTCCTAAACTGGCAGAAACGCAAGTGCTCGAATCCTATATGCAACAAATCAGTGTGCGGAAAATAGTCGATTAGAACTATCCCACGCTTAATGTTCAATGGAGAAGCAAAATGGCTAATATTATTGCGGTAACAGCATGCCCCACAGGTATTGCGCATACCTACATGGCAGCAGAAGCATTAAAGAAAACGGCAATTACGATGGGGCACAGCATAAGGGTTGAGACCCGAGGTGCAACTGGTGGTGAAAATACCTTAAGCGAAGAAGAGATTCGAACTGCAGAGATTGTAATTATTGCATCTGATGTGCATCTCGAAATGAACCGATTCGAAGGAAAAGTAATACATGCAGTCAGCACCAGTGATGCGATTCGAGATACTGAGCAAGTGCTAGAAGCTGCACTTGCATTAACTGAAACTCAAGCAGCTAAATCTACCGTTGCAGCGCCAGCAGTTGAAGCTCCAGACAACTCAACAGCACGTAAAAAAATTGTCGCCATTACTGCCTGCCCAACAGGCATAGCGCACACTTTTATGGCCGCAGAGGCTTTGAAAAAATGGGCTAAGACTAATAACTGCGATATTCGCGTTGAAACACAAGGCTCTGTTGGCGCTAAAAGCCAATTAACTGATGAAGAAATTGCAGAAGCGGATGTCGTGGTGATTGGTGCTGATACGCATGTGGACGATGCTCGCTTTGCAGGTAAGATAGTCTATAAAACTTCAGTTGGCCGTGCATTAAAAGAAACAGATAAAGTGATTCAGGAAGCTTTTTCTGCACCTAAACAAACAGCACAGACTGCCGCTGCAACAACTGCTAAAAGCACACAAAAGGCCAGTGGTGTTTACAAACATTTATTAACAGGTGTGTCTTATATGTTGCCTTTGGTTGTTGCTGGCGGCTTGATAATTGCACTGTCGTTTATTTTTGGTATCGAGGCATTTAAAGAAAAAGGCACATTAGCCGCAGCGTTGATGAGTATCGGCGGCGGCGCAGCGTTCGCATTGATGATTCCGGTACTTGCAGGTTTCATTGCCTACTCTATTGCGGATCGTCCGGGTTTAGCACCAGGTTTGATTGGAGGAATGTTAGCAAGCCAACTGCAAGCCGGCTTTTTAGGTGGGATTCTAGCTGGCTTTTTTGCAGGTTATGTAGCACTTTGGATGCGCGACAACATCAAGTTGCCAGTTCATTTTGAAGGACTAAAACCTGTATTAATTATCCCGCTATTATCAACATTACTAGTTGGTTTATTCATGATTTATGTAGTTGGCGAGCCAGCAAAAGCGATCATGGATGGACTTACCAGCTTTTTAAAAAATATTGGCTCGGCAAACGCGGTATTACTCGGACTTTTATTAGGTGGCATGATGGCGGTTGATATGGGTGGCCCAGTCAATAAAGCCGCCTATACCTTTGGTGTTGGTCTGCTTGCCAGTAATACCTTCTTGCCGATGGCTGCAGTAATGGCTGCAGGCATGGTGCCTCCTCTAGCGCTTGGATTGGCTACCTTTGTGGCTAAAAATCGATTCACTGCAGATGAACAGATTGCAGGAAAGGCATCTGCTGTTTTAGGTTTGTCGTTTATTACCGAAGGCGCAATCCCATTCGCCGCCAACGATCCATTGCGTGTCATTCCATCATGTGTTGCTGGTGCGGCTTTAACTGGTGCAATGTCTATGTATTTTGGCTGTGAATTGCACGCACCTCACGGCGGGGTTTTTGTTCTCGCCATTCCCAATGCAGTGAGCCCATTGTTAGCGTATATCGCTGCCATTGTGTCGGGCACATTGCTGACGACTGTATTACTCGTTCTATTTAAGAAGCCTATTTCTCAAGTTGCTGTCGCTTAAAACTTGCATGAAAAACACTTCAACTATTAAAACTAAATAAACAGGAAATAACATCATGATTAAACAATTTTTCAGCTGCATAGCAGCTGTAGGGTTACTGCTTGGCTCAAATTTTGCAACGGCACTAGATATTTCACCCTACATTCGTGCTCAAGCTGGCGTCAATACTGAAGGCAGCTCTGCTGCATGCTTTAAACTAGCAGGTGCTGCAGCTAAGTATCGCATGGGTAACGAATGTGAAATTTATGCTGAGTTAATGCTGGGTCAAGAGCTCAATAAGTTCTCAGATAGTTCGTCAATCAATGCACATGTCATGCTCGCTGGGTACCAACCGTTAACGAGTAAGAAAATGCTTGATGACTCAAGTAGTGACTTCAGATTTGCTCAGTCTTACTTAAGCTGGGACAAAATATCACTGTTAAATGGCGGTAACTTATGGGCTGGTCGCCGTTATTACAAACGTGAAGACGTTCATATCACCGACTTTTTCTACTGGAACCCACAAGGACTAGGCGCAGGTATTGAAGATGTGAATGTTGGTAAGCTTAAGTTAAGTTATGCGTTATTTCGCGAAGATAATCAAGACCAAAAACTCCTAAGCACACGACATGACTTTCAGCTACGTGGGCTAGATGTTAACCCTGATGGACAATTAGAGTTTGGGTTAAGTTATATTCCTAAAAGTAACCATACAACAACAGGCGATGCAGGCTGGGCTATCACTGTACAACATAGACAAAGCAACATGATGGGCGATGGCAATAATAAACTGGCTGTGCAATATGGTGTTGGCCCTGGTATTGGTTTAGGTGGCACGGGTTCTATTGATAATGGAACCGATGTAAAGCGCTTTCGTGTTGTTGACGGTTTGTATGCGCAGATTACCCCTAAGCTAGGTGGTCAAGTGACTGCAGTGTATCAGAAAGATACCTCTAATACTGGTAACCAGACTTGGACATCTTTAGGTGGTCGTGTGAGTTATGGCGTAACAGAGCATTTTAAAATGCAAGCTGAGTTAGGTCAGGATTGGGTGTCACCTTCAGGCGGAGAAACTCGCCGACTAACTAAACTTACTATTGCCCCATCATGGGCGATTGCAAGTAACTTTTGGTCACGCCCTGAGCTTAGACTTTTCTGTACCTATGCTCAATGGAATGATGCTGCCAGCGCTGCGGCAATAGGTTCTAGTGATGCCGCAGTTTCTTCGTTAGCCCCAACCAGCGTATTTGGTGGCGCGAATCATGGTGCTACTTTAGGTTTGCAATTTGAGGGCTGGTGGTAGCGTGCAATTAAGCTAGAAAATAACTCTACTAAAAAGGCCCTCGACATGGAAAAACAAACATTTTCACAATTCTTATTAGATGAGCAGCGGCTACGCGGTATTCATGATGACGAATTTGTACTGCTATTGAATGACATTGCAACCGCCTGTAAATCAATCTCTAGAGCCGTTTGCAAAGGCGCCTTAACGGGTGTTATGGGTAGCCTTGAATCTGAAAACATTCAAGGTGAAACGCAAAAGCAGCTTGATGTGATTACCAACAATATTTTTATTGAGGTGAATCAGGTTGCTGGCTATTACGCTGGAATGGCTTCAGAAGAGATGGATGAGCCCTATGAAATTCCAGTCAATCTTCGTAAAAGTGGCAAATATCTGCTGTTGTTTGACCCACTAGATGGCTCTTCTAACGTCAATGTGAATATATCGGTAGGCACAATTTTCTCTATACTCCGTTGTCCTGAAGGTGTGGATAATCCTAAAGTAAAAGATTATCTGCAGTCTGGTATCACGCAAGTATGTTCAGGCTATGCACTTTATGGCTCTTCAACAATGCTGGTGATTACGACTGGCTTTGGCGTGAATGGGTTTACCCTGGATAACGATGTCGGTGAGTTTTATCTAACCCACCTCAATATGCGTGTTCCAGAAAATACGCATGAATTTGCAATCAATATGTCTAATCAAAAGTCATGGGAAACGCCAGTTAAAAACTATATTGAAGATTGCTTAAAAGGTCTAGATGGCCCCCGAGGCAAGCAATTCAATATGCGCTGGGTTGCATCCATGGTGGCGGAGGTTCATAGAATTTTAATACGCGGTGGAATTTTTATGTACCCAATAGATAGCAAGCTAAAAGATAAAGGTGGAAAATTACGCTTAATGTATGAAGCCAATCCAATGAGCTTTATTATTGAACAGGCTGGCGGACTATCGTCTAGTGGCCGCCAAAGAATTGTGAACATCAAACCTAGCGCGCTTCATCAAAGAGTTCCCGTCATTATGGGGTCAAAAAATGAAGTGGAAATGATGTGTAGTTACTATTAAGAATAGTAAGCAAGCATGCCATGAAAGAAATCTTCAAATTTTGACTTATAACGGCATATATGACACTATCTATGCATCATATTTTAGTAAAAATTTTACTAAAACGTAACATTCAAACCGTAAAATACTACCGTTTCTTAAGTCAACCAGTAACTTTTGGCAACTTCTAGCTTGATAGATATTGCATTATCGTTCGGTAGCTGATTTAAATAAATTATGTGAAAATTTCAGAATGGATTTGTCATAATCAAGCTAACTTTCCGTACAATAGCGTATATCAGTCAGACATATTCTAAGACTTTAATTTTGGTCGCCGCGTCATGTCAAAAAACGTAATTAGCAAGCAAGTCGCAATGTTAGAGCATTTCAATACCATTATTATCGGCTCTGGCCCAAGCGGATTGTCCGCGGCTGTGCGTGCAACTGAGCAAAAATTATCTTACTTACTGCTCGAAGCCGAACAGGAGCCAGCGAGCACTATTCGCAGTTATCTTCGTGGCAAACTCGTCATGTCAGAGCCGCGTGCGCTGCCTATTCGCAGCCCCTTACCTTTTACCGCCTCGTTGCGCGAAACCGTACTCGATACGTGGGAAAAGACGATTATTGATTACAACTTAAATATTCGTTACGGTTCAAAAGTGATTGGGATACACCGCCGCGAAAAATGGTTGGAATTAGAGCTAGTTGATGGCAGCAAAATCACCGCAGATCATGTAGTGCTAGCCATTGGTGTTCAAGGCAACTTACGGCAGTTAGAGATTCCTGGTGGCGATGTCCCGCAAGTGCAATATCAATTAGATGATCCACAAGCTTATCAGGATGAAACTATCGTAGTCATTGGTGGTGGTGATAGCGGCGTGGAAAATGCGCTCGCGCTTACTGGGCGCAACCAGATTATCATTCTCAACCGCGCAGATGACTTTAGCAATTGTAAGGAAAGCAACCTTAGCCAACTAACAGAGGCGCGAAAAAGAGGCGCTTTAGATTGGTTGCTAGAAACGAAACCTCAAGCGATTGAAGTGAATACCAAAGGTGAGTTTCCTATCACTGTGATTGCCAACACGCCCAATGGCATAGAGCGCATTCCATGCCACCGCGTCATTGCGCGGCTAGGTGCCCTGCCCTCAAGACCTTTACTTGAAGGCTTTGGCGTAGGTTTTCCAACAGATGACTATGCAGCCCTTCCTTCATTATCCTCACATTATGAGTCTAGTGTGCCAGGTCTTTACATCATTGGTGCACTGGCTGGTTATCCGCTAATCAAACAAGGGATTAATCAAGGTTATGAAGTCATTGAGTACATCTTAGGCAACCCAGTAGAACCTGCTGATACGGCTTTATTGCGTGATAAGTTCGCCAGCTTTTGCAATGACCGTGGCGTAGATGATGTGTTGGAAAAAATACGCAAAAGCGTGCCATTGCTGAAAATGCTTACGACCTTGCAGCTACGTGAGTTAGTGCTGCAAAGCAACATCTTGCAGCCAGAACCTGGCGATATTATTTTTAAACGTAATGATTACAGCACCACCTTTTTCTTTATCGTCGAAGGTGAATTAGATGTATTAATTGATGAAGACGATAAACCAGACGCTAAACTTAATGCGGGTCAATTCTTTGGTGAAATGGCACTTGTGTCAGGCCGCCGCAGAGCAGGTACAGTTCGCGCCAGTACTAAATGCGTGTTGATAGAAACGCCAAGACGAGTCATGCAAAAACTCGTTGATTCAGTACAATCCATGCGCCGCGTACTTAATGAAGTGGCTATTAAGTGGGTTGTACACGTGTGTATTGGTCTCACACTCAGTGAAGAAGATCTAAATGATTTAGCGAGCCATGCAACGCCGAAAAGTTTTGCCGCAGGTGAAGAGTTATTCCATGAAGGTGATCAAGCGGATGGGCTATATTTGATTCAAAGCGGCTCAGTCACTGTTTCGCGCATCATAGGTGGTCGAGAGGTTGTACTTTATTACGTAGCGGCAGGCAACTATGTGGGCGAATGGTCTCTGGTTTCTGGAGAACCGCGTTATGCGACCGTGCGAGCAGCCGTAGCTACAGAAGCCGTATTGATTGATGCAAGTAGAATGAGTGACATTATTGCGCGCAATCCAGAAATTCGTAGTGAGCTAGATGCGCGCTATCTTAAACATTTGCAAGAGCAAGAAAAACGTCAGCAACTCGAACCTGCTGACAACCCAAGCTCATTAAGCAATCAATCAACCCCATCAAATCTTATCTCATTTCTGATTCAACAAGGTGTGGGTGAAGCCACTGATGTATTGCTAATAGATGAGTCACTCTGTGTGCGCTGCAACTACTGTGAAGACGCTTGCGCTGATACGCACGGCGGTGCAACAAGGCTAGATAGAGATGCAGGGCCAATCTTTGCAAACATTCGCGTACCAACCTCATGTCGTCACTGTGAACATCCGCACTGCATGAAAGATTGCCCACCTGATGCAATTCACCGCGCACCGCATGGCGAAGTTTACATCGATGACAGCTGTATTGGCTGTGGCAACTGCCAACAAAATTGCCCTTATGATGTGATTCAAATGGCGGTGATACAAGACCAGCCTGAACGTAGCATATGGCAAATCTTATTGGGCATTCAGCCCAAAGCTGTTCCTATCGTCGGCGGCTCTAAAGTTGCAGTTAAGTGTGATATGTGCAAAGACATTAAAGAAGGCCCTGTATGTGTCCGTGCCTGCCCAGTTGGCGCGGCTCTGCGTGTGAACCCTGAAGAGTTACTCAACTATGCTGGCGGCTCTAATAGTGACAGCGTCACAAATGAAGTCTTTTTAACTGAATCTGACAGAAATTAGAGAAACTTCATGCAGCGCGGCAATATATTCGACTACAAAAACTATCGCTACTTCAAGCTAGCCATCATCGTCATCGCTATTGCGGTAACAGCCTATATGCTATTTGAACCCG
The DNA here is from genome assembly GCF_029945705.1 of Methylotenera sp. Lineage (GTDB taxonomy): Bacteria > Pseudomonadota > Gammaproteobacteria > Burkholderiales > Methylophilaceae > Methylotenera. Next base: position 70,115 of record NZ_JAQSDC010000047.1, on the reverse strand, counting down.
CTGTTGGTTATTATGGTGGAAGCTGGCTGGGTTATGGTTTGGGCACAGTTTCGGCCGCTTTAGTGTTTTGGATGACATGGTATGGTGTGCGCAAACGTCGCTATCGAAGTAGCGGCTCAACACAAGGATGGTTATCCGCCCATATTTATCTAGGTACAGCACTCACAGTCACCGCCACGCTCCACAGTGGCTTTCATTTTGGTATCAATGTTCACAGTCTCACTTATGCTTTATTGATAATTGTCGTTATCAGTGGTTTTTTTGGCAACTATGCATATATGATATACCCGCGATTAATGACCGAAAATATGGGTGAAGATAGCTTAGATGGGCTGCTATTGCGGATTGCAGAAACAGATAAGCTCGCTCGACAGATTGCTTTAGTCATGCCTGACGACATCAACTTCACGGTAGATCGCGCATGCCGAGAAACCTATATTGGCACTGGTTTACTCGAGCAACTAAGAGGCTATCAACCAGATTGTCCAACCGCTGTTGCCGTAGAAAAACTGACAATACTTGGTAACCATTTAACTGGCGAGCAACGTAAGTTGTATCGCGAGCTATATTCCATCATGGTGCGGCGACAGTCTTTAGTCAAACGCGCTAGACAAGATTTAATGTACCGAGCCAGACTTGGCTTTTGGCTTTACTTTCACACACCCTTTGCAGTTGCCCTACTAGCTGCCATGGTAGTGCATATCATTGCTGTATTTCTTTATTGGTAAGTCATGATTAATTGTCTTTTAATCAAAATTTCACATAATAAGCGCGGCATGCCCGTGCGTAGCTATCGCACTCTCACCGCAGAAGAGTTATCCATTGGACGAGGTGCCGAATGTAGCATTCATTTACTCGATCCGCGTATTTCTATGCATCATGCCGTGATCAAACGCTTAGATGATGAACAGCTGCATTTGGTGGCGGTCAATGGTGAGCTTGAAGTAGATGGTGCGATATTACAAAATATTGCACTCACGCACGGTACGCAAGTGATGATTGGCCCTTTTCAATTAAGGGTCGAGCCTGCTCCGCCTGATGTGAATATTGCAGTGTCATTAACATTAGTGCATCTTTTGCCCGATGACTTCCAAGACTTAAAAGCACGAACACACGAACCACTTCGAGGCGCATCAACCTTTAAAAAAAGACTAGCGCTAGCGCTAGTAGCATTTATTGCACTTATTTTTCTAGCATTACCATTAGCGCAAAATCTGATTCCTAATCTCCATGCAACAATGGCGAAGCTCCCTTTAGGCTTTGACCGTGCATGGAGCCCTGGACATATTTCTAATTCACACCTGCATTTTGGCTCACAATGTTTTAATTGCCATGAGGTATTAACTCAACAAGTGACCGACAAAGCCTGCATAAAATGTCATAGTAATGTTGCCCCACATATTCCCAATCCAAAGTTACAAGAACAAGTATTTAATCACAATAAGCTGTTTATGGATGGCATACGCTGTGCTGAATGTCACCGCGAACATAAGTCGCCGTATCCACTGGCGCGACAAGATAACAGCACTTGTGTGAGGTGCCATGGCAATATTAAAGCGGTTGACAGCCATACCAAGCTAACGAACATTCATGATTTTGATCGTGATCACCCTGCCTTTAAACTCACGTTTTTAACAGGGGATAAAGAGAAGAAAATTGAGCGTATCTCACAAACTGATAAAGCACGACTAGTCGAGAAGTCAGGCATCAAATTTCCACACTCTCAGCATTTTGGTAAAGTTCAGGGGCCAAATGGCATTTGGGATGTACGCGAAATGACGTGTACAAATTGCCATCAGCAAGAAGGCAAGGAAATGCGCTTTAAACCAGTTTCTTATAATCGCGATTGTATGACGTGTCATGCCAACCAGCTAACAATGGGGCCTCCAGAGGCGCTCATCACTGTGCCGCATGGCTCAGAGCAAAACGTGATGAATGCCCTAAAGGTTCAAGCACCTAAACAACTTGCACATTACTCAGAGTCTTTAAAAACAGATGGTTGCGCATATTGCCATGAGATAAATGACTTTAAAGCTAAAACTAAAACAGAAGTAAAGATTGATTCTAAAGTTAAGACCAATTCTGATGATGGCTTGCCATGGCACGTAGCGCCGTTGAATATCAACCAAGATTGGTTCAGCAAGGCGCATTTTAATCACGCTTCGCATCAAACTCAAAAATGCCAGTCTTGCCATGCCGTAGAAGAGTCTGACTCCAGTGCAGATGTCGCAATGCCTGACCGCCAATCATGCTTACGCTGTCATTCTGGCAATAGCCCAAAGCCTAAACGCATTGCGAGTAGCTGCATGTCTTGCCATGACTTTCATGACTCACATGTGATGCATGAGTCTTTACCAGTACCAAAGTAAACCAACAGCTTAATCATTGGCAATTGTTTATCATTAATGGTTAAGCCGCCAAAAACTAAGACAATAAAAAACCCAGCACTCAGCTGGGTTTTTTTATTTAAAGCTAACTCTATAAGAATTAACCTTTAATTGAACGTTTACGCTCATGCTCTAACAAGTAACGTTTACGGATACGAATAGTTTTTGGTGTAATTTCAACCAACTCATCATCATCAATAAACTCAACTGCAGATTCCAATGACAACGCGATTGGTGTAATCAAACGCACCGCTTCATCAGTACCTGATGAACGAATGTTAGTCAGTTGTTTACCTTTGATTGGGTTAACAATCAAATCGTTATCGCGGCTGTGAATACCAATAATCATACCTTCGTACAATTTATCACCTGGAACTGTGAACATTTTACCGCGATCTTGCAACTTCCAAAGGGCGTAAGCAACCGCTTCGCCACTTTCAGCTGAGATCAACACACCGTTACGACGGCCTGGCATATCTGCTTTTACTGGCGCGTAGTCATCAAACACATGACCCATCAAACCAGTACCGCGTGTCATTGTTAAAAATTCACCTTGGAAACCAATCAAACCACGTGCTGGGATTCTATATTCCAAACGCGTACGACCGTTACCATCTGACTCCATATTTTGCATTTCACCACGACGACGACCTAATTCCTCCATCGCTGCACCTTGATGCTCATCTTCTACGTCAACCGTAAGGATTTCATACGGCTCACATTTTTCACCATTAATTTCACGGTAAACTACTTTTGGCTTACCTACCGCCATTTCGAAACCTTCACGACGCATATTTTCTAATAAAATCGTCAAATGCAACTCACCACGACCTGAAACGCGGAATACGTCTGCATCTTCAGTATCTTCAACACGCAAAGCAACGTTCACTAAAAGCTCTTTAGTTAAACGGTCACGAATTTGACGTGAAGTAACGAATTTACCTTCTGTACCAGCTAATGGTGAAGTGTTCACCATAAAGTCCATGGTCAAGGTTGGCTCATCCACGCCTAAATGTGGCAAGCCTTTTGGATTTTCACGGTCACAAACAGTGAAGCCGATACCAATATCATCTAAACCAGAAATAATTACAATATCGCCAGCTTCAGCTTCTTCAACCGCAACACGCTCTAAACCACGGAAACCAAGCACTTGGTTGATTTTACCTACAGCGATTTGTTTATCTTCATTCATCACTGTCACGGCTTGGCCAGGTTTGATTTTACCGTTAGTGATACGACCAACGCCTAAACGACCTGTATAAGTAGAGTAATCTAATGCAGAAATTTGTAATTGAAGTGGTGCACTGTTATCACCTACTGGTGGCGCTACGTGGCTTAAAATCGTTTCAAACAAAGCGCGCATATTGTCGCTTGGTGTTTTCATGTCCAACATGGCATAACCATTGATTGCAGATGCGTAAACCACTGGGAAATCTAACTGCTCATCAGTGGCGCCTAAGTTAGCAAACAAATCAAAAGTTTGGTTCACAACCCAATCCGTACGCGCACCTGGACGGTCAACTTTATTAATTACCACGATTGGTTTTAAACCAAGCGCTAAAGCTTTTTTCGTCACAAAACGTGTTTGCGGCATTGGGCCTTCAACGGCATCCACTAATAAAACAACACCATCCACCATGCCTAATACGCGCTCAACTTCACCACCAAAGTCAGCATGACCTGGGGTATCTACCACGTTAATATGCGTACCTTCATAGTTCAAGGCTGTATTTTTAGCCAAGATGGTAATGCCGCGTTCTTTTTCAATATCACCACTATCCATAACACGTTCAGACACTACTTGGTGTCCTGTAAACGTACCTGCTTGATGTAAAAGTTTATCAACCATAGTCGTTTTACCATGGTCAACGTGGGCGATAATTGCGATATTTCTTAAATTACGAGACATGAATTGCTACCAGTTCTATTGAAAGGCGGCGATTTTAACACAATAAACGCCTATTTCCTTTCACTAATACAATTATTATTTGACATTCTGTTTTAAATGGTTATACTGCGCGCTTCATTCGCATTACGGCAACTTTGTAATGCTTGAATCATTGCCCTGACCCTTCTGTTGCTCGTGAAATATTGAAGCAACTATTCAAAAGGTTAAATTCGCAAGTTTGAATTTAATTTTTACTGGTTAGCGGCTGTGCCCGTGCGCTGGTAAAGATTATATTAGCTTGTTTATTATTAAGTTAAAACGAAATGTCGTTCATTCGGCTTTAAGTGATTAATTTAACTAAACCAAATATTCTCTGCGTTTATATTGCTCTTGAACATATGCTCAACTAATTGCATGTGCTCAAATGATATGCCCGTTTTTACTTAGCGCCCTTTTTATTGTTTTTATGAAACAGCTTTTGAAAGGGACTACTTTGTCTTTTGAATCACTAAATCTTGATAACGCCTTACTTCGTGCAATTGAAGAATCTGGCTACACCACACCAACCGCTATCCAATCACAAGCCATTCCTGTTGTGACTGCAGGCCACGATTTGATGGCTTCTGCCCAAACTGGTACAGGTAAAACTGCAGCATTTATGTTGCCAGCGCTAAATTTATTAGCCACTCCACACGAACTAAAAAGCCGCGGCCCACGTATCTTGGTATTAGTACCAACACGTGAACTTGCTACACAAGTGAACGAAGCTGCGCGTAAATACGGTAAATTCATCCGCGCACGTACAGTGAGTATCGTAGGCGGTATGCCTTACCCATTACAAAACAAATTACTATCACAACCATTAGATATTCTAGTGGCAACGCCAGGTCGTTTACTTGACCATATGGAACGTGGTCGTATCGATTTATCACGTTTGCAAATGTTGATATTAGATGAAGCAGACCGTATGTTAGACATGGGCTTCTTGCCTGATGTTGAGCGTATCTGTGAGCAACTATCAGCTGAGCGTCAAACACTATTGTTCTCTGCAACCTTAGATGGCGACATTGCACGCGTAGCGAAACAAATTCTTAAAAATCCAAAAACAATCCAAGTAGCTGGTCAAAAAGAAAAACATGCCAACATTGAGCAACGTTTGCACTATGTTGATGACATGACACATAAAAACAAATTACTTGAGCATTTGTTGATTGCACCTGAAGTTAACCAAGTGATTATTTTCACCAGCACTAAACGCCATTGTGATGTATTAGCTGAAGATTTATACGCTGCTGGTCACAAAACAGCCGCTTTACATGGCGACATGACTCAAGGTGCGCGTAACCGTACATTGACTAAACTACGTCAAGGCGATGTAAAAGTATTAGTGGCAACGGATGTTGCTGCCCGCGGTATTGATATTAATGGTATCAGCCACGTGATTAACTATGACTTACCAAAATTTGCTGAAGATTATGTACACCGTATCGGTCGTACTGGTCGTGCTGGTAAAACGGGTATTGCGATTTCTTTCGCGTCAAATATGGATCGTCATATCTTACGTAAAATTGAGCAATTCACTGGCAACCGTATGGAGCCAGGTGTAGTTGAAGGTTTTGAGCCAAAACGTGCAATGAAAATGGATGGTCCGAGTAATGGTCGTGGTGATCGTGGCGATATTCGCCGTGATGCACATAAACCAGGTGGTCGCGGAGGCTTTAAACCACGTGATGACCGCGGTGGTAATGACCGTGGTGGTTTTAACAACCGTAATAGTGAGCCTCGTGGCGACCGTCCAAGCTTTAGCCGTGACAGCAGTAGCCGTGATGAAAATCGTGGCAACCGTGATTCAGCGCCGCGTGAAACTAATGGTAACTCAGCTAGACCTGAATTCAACCGCTCAGAAAGACCTTCTGGTGACCGTCCACGTAGCTTTGGTGATCGTAACTCAAGTGGCGATCGTAGCCGCTCTGAGCGTCCAAGCGGCGACCGCAGCTTTGGTGACCGTGCAAATGCAGGCGCACCTAACCGCAGCTTTGGCGATAGCGTAGCTTTCGGCAAAAAACCTTTCTCACGTGATGGCGCAAGTGCTCCACGTAGCGAAGGCAACCGTGATAGCCGTGGTAACCGCCCAGATGCAAACCGTGGTGATAACCGTGTGCTAGGCGCTCGTTATGAAGGCCGCAATGACGCACCTCGTGGTGATCGTTCAAGCGCACCTTCACGTGACAGCCGTCCAGCACGCGCAAATAGCGATTCACGTAGCTTCGGCAACGCGAATGCTGGTGGTAGCGGTGCTCCACGTCGCCCACGTAGCTTCGCTTAAGTTATTTGACGTCAACCTTAATTGAACAGTACCCAACCAATGACAGAAACAGTAATTTTAGACAATCTCGCATTTACAGATTTAGGTTTAGCGCCAGAATTACTTAAAGCGCTAACAGAGTCTGGTTACACCAAACCTACGCCAATTCAAGCTCAGGCAATCCCTGTGGCTTTGGCGGGGGGCGACTTAATGGCGGGCGCACAAACTGGCACAGGTAAAACTGCAGCGTTTGCGCTACCTTTGTTACAAAAATTACTGCCACTGGCAAGCGCAAGTGCTTCACCTGCAAAACACCCAGTCCGCGCGTTGATTTTAACGCCAACGCGTGAACTGGCAATTCAGGTAGAGGAAAGTGTAAAAGCGTATGCGAAACATACGCCACTACGTTCTCTTGTAGTTTATGGTGGTGTTGACATCAAAACCCAAACGCCGCATCTTAAAACGGGTGTAGAGGTTTTGGTCGCCACGCCTGGCCGTTTGTTGGATCATATTGAGCAAAAAACTATTCAGCTAAATCAGGTACAAATTTTAGTACTAGATGAAGCCGATAGAATGTTAGACATGGGCTTTATGCCTGATTTAAAAAGAATTTTGGCGTTGCTACCTAAGCAGCGTCAAAATTTAATGTTTTCTGCCACATTTTCAAACGACATTAAAAAATTAGCCGATGAGTTTTTAACAAAACCTCAGTTGATTGAAGTCGCGCGTAGCAATGCGACTAATGATAACGTGACACAAAAAGTCTACGAAGTCGCGCAAAGTGATAAAGAAACGCTGTTAATACAACTATTAAAAGCTGCCAATGCAAGCCAAGTGATTATATTCACCAAAACCAAAATTACCGCCAGCCGCCTAAGCCGTAGCTTAGCGCGTGAAGGCATTGCCGCCGATGCGATTCATGGCGACAAAACACAACAAGAACGTATTAAAGCCTTAGATGGTTTTAAAGCAGGTACTATCACCGCCTTAGTTGCAACCGATGTTGCCGCGCGTGGTTTAGATATTAGCGAATTACCGATGGTGATTAACTATGAAATCCCAAGTGCACCAGAAGATTATGTACACCGTATCGGTCGTACAGGCCGCGCTGGCGCTTTAGGTATTGCCATTTCTTTTGTGAGCCCAGAAGAAGATAAATATATCGTTGAAATCGAAAAACTGATTAAACGCCAAATTCCAAAAGAGACCGTTGCGCTTGACAAACCAAGCAGTAAAGCACGCTCAACAAGTAGCAAAGAGCCCAGTTATAAATCAAATCATGCGCAAGATGCAAGTGCGACTAAACGCATGCCTCCTAAAAAGAAAAGCAGCGACCCTTGGTTTGACAAGCCTTATGAGGCTTCAATTGCACCCACTAGTTCTGGCGTTACCACCAAACAGATTATTGGTAATAAAGCACCTGTAGCTGCACTACTAGGCGGATTAAGACTTAATAAGTAATTTATAGCACTTGTAACGATGTCCAGACTATCAAAATTTCTAGGGAATATTTTGACCAGTATGGGGCAGTTACTAAATCTCATTTCTTTGCCCCGCTGGCTGCGCAAATCGCTATACATTTGCGCTCTAGCTGGAACATTAGTTTATTTAAGCATCTTTATCACCATTGGCAGCTATGCCAAGCAACTCATCAAAACCCCACCCACACAATCCGCTGATGCCGCTCTCATTTTAGGCAATCGTGCTTATTTATACGGCAAACCTAACCCCTGCCTCACTGGTCGCGTAGATGAAGGCTTGTTGCTAGCTCAACAAGGCTTGGTAAGCACACTGTTAATGTCTGGCGGCTTGGATTACGAGGATAATCGTATTGAAGCACTAACGATGGAGACTCACGCCAGAAACAAAGGTTTTCAAGGGAGAACATTGCTTGAATCACGCTCTAGCTCTACATTAGAGAATTTAACATTTTCGCTCCCTATCTTAGAGGCTACTGGTATCAAAAACATTATCATTGTCTCTGAGCCATACCATATGTGGCGAGTAAAGAAGCTAGTAGAAGCAGGCCACTTGGGGAGGAAAATTAATGTGGGTTACGCCGCAGCACCAAGTCAATGTTGGATTAGTTGGGGCATGGCATTCAAGGGCGCATTGCGCGAACCGCTAGCGGTTATTAATAACTATGCTAAAGGCTACTTCTAGCACTTTCAATCAAAGCGGCGTCATTCAATCTAAATTAATTCGTACGTCTACGTGCAACAAACCCCATCAATATTAGCCCCGCAAACATCATGCTATAGGTTTCTGGTTCAGAACCAACTTCAATGTTTCGGCTAACAGACGATACCGCGTAATTTACAAAGTTATCGTTCCCATTTGAAGATACTCTTGAAATAGCGCTCAAAAATGCTTCATGAGTGCGCCCATAACCCAGCTTAGTAGAAGGAGTACCCTGTGAATCGTCACTCTGAAAAAAGTCACTAAGGTTGCTAGCGTCAAGTGACCGGGGTTTTGTATATCCGAACAGAGTAAGGGCATTGTTAATATTCAAACCACCATCCAACGTTATTGGATTGGCGTAATAATCGGCAAAAGGAATGAAGGTTTTGGCCCCAGAGAATATATCGTTAGGCAAATAAGCCATATCGGCAGCTTGAGTTTGATTAGCTTCGGCAACCGCGGGTAGGCTTAAAACCAAGAACAAAGTTAAGCAGAAAGTAAGAAATTTAATTCTCATGGGGTTACTCCATATATTTAAGATAAAACCCCTAATGTGTTTATATCTTTAGATATTCAAAGTAATTTTTGTTTAAGAATTAACTTAAATAAACTCGATACTAAATGATACAAACGATGTATGGCTTGTTTTTATTGAATATATTCAAATTTTCTATATTCATTTATGCCATTAACACGAAAAATACCACAAATTTGCACTAGTTATCAAGAATTTTCTAGTAGAAAGTTAAAAATAACACTAAAAATATGTTACAAAATGTTACACAAACCCTTATCTAAAGGCATATGTCTATTATAAGAACATAAAAGCCACAACCACCCACTTTTATACAAATAATTTGTATATTATCTCACTTTTACTTCATAACAATAAACATCAACCCCATTCGCTGGCGAAATTAAAGTCGCTGGAATTTTGACACCTTTACGCCAGTTATCCACAGCCTCTTGCTTACCAGCACCTGTCACCATAAAAATCACTGCATGCGTATTATTTAAGCGATTCTGACTAATGGTGATGCGTTCTGCAGGGGGTTTTGGAGAGTTAAATACTGGCACGGCATCTGCACTGTTATCGACCACATGATTTGGAAATAGAGAGGCGGTATGGCCGTCCTCACCCAAGCCTAACAAAACCATATCAAAGGTTGGTGCCCCAGCAAGTGTTTTAGCATAAGCTTTCGCCCCTTCTATAGCTCCCAATTCCGCAGGTATATCGTGAACTTGCTGTGCGGGAATATCGACATGATTAAGCCAAACCTGATTTGCCATCAGGCTATTTCGATCTTCATGGTCAACAGGCAAACAACGCTCATCGCCATGGTATACATGCCATTTTGACCAATCCATCGGTAAATCACGTAACGCCCCGTAAATTGCTTTAGGTGTGTTGCCGCCAGCGAGAACAATTAAAAACCTACCACGCTTAGCAATAGCTTCATTTGCGCTCTTTACAATAGCGTCACAAACATCATGCCTTAGCGACTCTATACTCTCAAAGGATTGCCATCTGCCAGTATTTTTTTCCTGCATTATTGCTCATTTCAATATCAAAAATTAATCAGACCGAATTGGACACGAAATCGAGAAAATTGTCATGCTTTTTATACTTTTTCCATCAAATCACTGTATGAATTTGCCTGCTTGCTTTATCATATATGGCTATTGTAAATAGCTTCTATTCGGAACACACAATGTTAATTAAAGACAGTGAAGTTGTTGACCTTAATACACCAACAGGTGAAATGCGCGCACATATATTTCGCCCTGCAGCGCCAGGTAAATACCCTGCTATTTTGATGTTTTCTGAAATATTTCAAATCACTGCACCGATTCGTCGAACAGCAGCCATGCTAGCTGGTCACGGCTTTATTGTTGCATGTCCAGAAATTTATCATGAATTTGAGCCGCTAGGTACTGTACTCGCTTACGATGAGGCTGGCACGACACGTGGCAATGAACTAAAAACCACCAAACCTGTAGATGCTTACGATAGTGACGCTAAGGCTGTATTAGATTATCTTAAATCACGTAGTGACTGTACAGGCCGTTTAGGTGTGATGGGTATCTGCATAGGCGGACACCTTGCTTTTCGAGCTGCTATGAACCCAGAAGTGCGGGCTGCAGTATGTTTTTACGCAACAGACATTCACAAAAAATCCTTAGGTTTAGGCAAAAATGATAATTCATTAGAGCGTGCTGGCGAAATTAAAGGTGAGCTATTACATATCTGGGGACGCCAAGATCCGCACGTACCGTTAGAAGGTCGTAATATGGTGAAAGCACGCCTCGATGAGGTTGGCACACGCTACACGTGGCATGAGTTTAATGGTCAACACGCATTCATGCGTGATGAAGGTCACCGTTACGACCCTGCACTGTCACGTTTAAGCTGGGATTTATTGCTTGAACTGTTCAATCGCCGTTTAGGCTGGGGTGATTTGGATATGGAGTCAGATGTCTCGGCTGAAGCGCGCCATTAGAAATAATCAGTTTTACTAATGCACTTAATTAAATACACACAATTAAATTTCACACTTTTTTAAAATCCAATTTAAGGTTTTTCTCACATCATGGTTAAAAAAATAGATCCTTGTACGCTGGTATTGTTTGGCGCTAGCGGCAACCTATCACGAGTCAAATTAATGCCTGGCCTGTTCCGCTTAGATGCTGCTGGTCGCCTGCCAGAACACATGGCTATCCTTTCAGTAGGCCGTAGCGAAGTATCACGCGAAGATTGGTTAGCAGACATTAAAGGCATGTTAGATGCCAAATTCAAAAACGGTTACGATCAACAAGTGTTTGAACGCTTTATCGCGCGTAACCATTACTTTGCGAATGCTTCTAGCGACCCAGATGCTTACAAAAAAATGAGCGCTACCTTAAATGATGCGAAGACCTTTCCGCAAAATTTTGCTTACTTCTTATCAGTACGTCCTACTGACTTTGCACCAGTTGTTGAGCAACTTTCACAAGTAGGCTTGCTGGATGAGAGCCAATACTGGCGCCGCGTGTTGATTGAGAAGCCATTTGGCACTGATTTAGCTTCTGCTCAAGATTTGCAATCTAGACTAACCAAGCACTTAAAAGAGAGTCAAATCTACCGTATTGACCATTACCTAGGTAAATCAGCAGTACAAGGCATAATGTTGACACGTTTTGCCAACGCGATATTTGAACCATTATGGAACAAAGAGCATATTGACCATGTGCAAATCACTAATAACGAAACTTTAGGTGTGGGCGAGCGTACAACCTTTTACGATGCCACTGGCGCATTGCGCGACATGATGCAAAGCCATTTATTACAAACCTTGGCGCTTACTGCGATGGAGAAACCAAAAGACTTGCAGCCAGAAAGTATTCGCGCAGAAAAAGTTAAGTTACTTCAATCGATTCGCCCCGTTGATGTTAGCAATATCAATAAACAAGCGTTCCGCGCACAATATAAAGCTGGACGTGTATGTGCTGCTGATGGTCATGGCGAAAACGTACAAGGCTATTTAGAAGAACTTAAACGTGATGGCGTTGATTTAAGCATTACTGAAACCTATGCCGCAGTGAAATTTTTTATTGATAACCCACGCTGGCAAGGCGTGCCGTTTTATGTGCGCACAGCTAAACGCATGCATGAAGGTAACACTGCAATTTCAATTCGCTTCAAAAAATCTCCATTGCAATTAGTCGATGGTCAACACCAAAACTGGCTAACGATCAATATTCAGCCGCGTGAATGCATCAAACTAGAAATCGAATCAAAAATTCCTGGTTTAGATATTGCCACACGCACTTTAAGTATTGATGCGCCTCAACGTCAAAAAGAAGATGAAACTATTGACTCTTATGAGACGCTGATGCTGAATCTAATGGAAGGCGATCCATCACAGTATCTACACATTAGCGAAGTAGAAGCGCAATGGCGTTTGGTTGATCCAATTGTTAAAGCTTGGGCTGCAGACAGTACGCCATTACACCAATACGCCGCTGGCAGCCGTGACCCTGAAGAGTCTAGCGTGATTTTTGAAACAAAAGATCAATTCTGGCGTTACAGTATTGAATTAGGTGGGGATAAGCATTAAGTGAATTGCTGATGTTTTGAGAAATCAATGGGGCTTGTAACTCATTGATTTCCATAACTGAGTGGCCTCTAAAAGCTAGGTTCAATCAAACTTAAATTTATTGCCAAAAATGCTCTTCTTGCGCTAGATTTCTGCTACGCCTTTATGCTATCTTGAAAGAATATTTGCTGCATTAGGCTCGATGGTCACTTGCATCAAAATTTTTGTTTAAATCTACTAAAAGGATAACAATGATGCATATTAAACAGCCAGAAATCAAACATAACCATAGAGTGCGCTCCATCACCAAACTAGCATCAACACTAGTATTGCTTGCAACAATTACCCAAACATTCAACGCGGTTGCAGAGCAGTTTTTCACAGTGACAAAACCGCTTATCTTTAAAGAAGGCAACGCCAAACTAAAAACTGTGCTCTCAAAAATTGAAGATGCCAGAGATGTGATGGAGGGCAGATACCTAGTAGGCTCCGCCGATTTAAACGACGATGGGCGTGTAGAAATTATCTTGCAAAGTAGTGATTCTATGAATTGTGGCTCGGGCGGCTGCCTGACCGTGGTGATTGAGCAACCTGTCGCCACCAGTACAAAAACCTATACGCTGCTGTCACAAAATTTAGGTAGCAGCCTCTCGGTAACCAATGAAAAAGTAGGTAACTATCGCGCGTTAGCAGGCTTGATGCAAGATGGCAGCATTCAAGTAGCCGATAAAAAAGGCACACCGCTTTATGGCAAGCAGATGGTGTATGCGATGAATAACGCTAGCGCCCCAGTTGATACTGCCAAAACTGAAATTGTTGCGCCTGCTGCTAATTCATCCGCATCACAAACAAACAATTCAGCAACAGATAAATCAGCGCCTAGCATTGCAGGGATTAGTTTAGGTATGACTGCCGCAGAGGCTAAGCGCATCATGACTGCTCATTTTAAAAGTTACAATAATCAAAGCGATCCAGTGTCAGAATTAGCATTTACAGGTGCCATTTCGACCAAAACAGCCCCCTTTGTTTGGCAGTTGATAGCAGAAACCCCCACTTACAACAGTGCTAGCAAAACAATTCAAAGTGACAGGTTAGACGTTAGTTTATCTCCACCACCAGATGCACGAGTAGTAAAAGTCAAACGTTTAATAAGGTTTGCTGTTGGAAATGAAGTTGATGTTAGCAATCTACATGATCAATTGAACAGCAAGTATGGGGTAGCTAATAACACCACAGGTAGATCGCTATGGTTCTTTGATTCTAAAGGAAACCTTATCAAGGCACCGAGCGCTATTAAGGCAGAAGGTAACTGTAAAGTTATTGATGCTCACTCTAAATTTAACAATATCTTCAACAATATAAATGTTTATAAAAAAGGACAGCCAATTTTTGGTTTAAATCCAGCCTGTGGAAGCGTATTAGAAATGGATCCGGCAAGTAATTTGAAAGGCCCAACTACAGTAGTAACAACTGCATTAATAGACAACAATGGATTTTTGAATGCAATTGTGGATGGCTTTGCTTATCTTAGCGGGCAATCAGATGCTGCCGCAAATCAAGATGCCACAAAAGCCAAAAGCCGCGCCGTGCCTAACCTTTAAATGGCTGATTAAATGACGCTAAAGACTTTAATCGCTCAATAATAAAAGGGTAGGAAATAATGGAAAACTTTACATGGCATGATGGTAAAACGTTTGAATTTTGGACGAAGACTGGTGAAGTGCTCAGCACCAATAAAGTGAGCGAAACGCATGTAAGCTCCAGTGGTGGCGGTGGACATGTTGACCCGCAATATGGCGGCCATGTGGCCGCTGCACAAGTCAGCAGCACCGTGACTATTAATCATGAGTTTTGGATTAAAGAAGAAGACGGTACTGAGCGTGCTGTCCAGCTGTACGACAATGATATTCCGTTAAAGGTAGGTCAAAAAATTACACTCATAGCAGGCAAACTTCTTGGTGCAGAAAAAGGCTATTACGTCGTGCTGTATAACCATAATGCTAAAAAGCATTGGATTATTTCAGATGCAACAAGATTATATAACCATATTTTTCCTAAAACGCATCTTTACGAACTAGATTTAATACTATGGCTATTTAACATTAAAATTATTGCTTACGTGATTGTCCCTTTGCTTGTGTGGTACTACATTAATGGCTATGTGGCTCTTGCCATTTTCGCTTGGGGTATTTACAGTACTTTTTCAAAACTGATGAAAGATAGCAAAAGTGCAAACGCGCTGGACGCGCAATTAGAAAAAATGGCTAAAGAAATAGCGCAGGCTAATCAAGCTTAGGTGCAAGAACCAAATATATTGCACTGAAATATAGCAGAGTTAGTCCACTCAGACTCATGCATTGATTTGTACGGGAGTGTCATTTATTTAATACTTAAAAACATTTTTAAAAGGGGCATAGTTTGGAAAATTTTACATGGCAACATAAAAAAATTGAATTTTCGAAGCAAACTGGTGAAGTGTTTAGTAATCATAAATTCAGTGAAACACATGTAAGTTCAAGTGGCGGCGGGGGATATGTTGATGCTCAATATGGTGGAAATGTAGCTGCGGCAAGCGTGCATTCAACAGTGACCACTGTTCACGAGTTTTGGATTAAAGATGAGGCGGGTAAGCAGCATGCGATTAATCTGCGCGGCAAAGATATTCCGTTAGCAGTTGGTCAAAAAGTGACGTTGGTTTTAGCAGGGTTTGTAGGTAAAGACAGATATTACGCATCATTGTTTAACCACGACGCAGAAAGACACTGGCAAATTCTCGGTGGAGCAGAGTTGATTAATCTTTTGTTTTTCCCAGAACAATCTGTGATGAAATTTCTTATAAAAGCTTGTATAGCGATAGCAATTTATATATTAATGCTTAATTTTACGAGTGGTTATGTGACTGTAGCCATTCACATTGGGCTAATTTGTTACTGTGTAAATTGGTACAGAAATAAATCTAAAAAAGCGAAAGAACTCGATGCACATTTAGAAAAAATAGCTAAAGAAATAGCACAAGTTAATCACGCATAAGTATATGCTCACTCAGCCAAGTAGGGTGGGCAGATTCTGCTCACGCGTTGACGCCAACTTCATTCCACAGCGTGTGGCAAACGAGTTGCCCATCCTACAAAAAGCCATGTAAGGATTAAATCAATGTGGTCTATGATTTTATAAATGAATGTGGACTCCATTGATTGGAAGTTCCCGGTATCCAATTCAAGGATTTTTAAACACCAAAACCACCCCCCCATATTAGCTCCGAGCGGAAAAATACCTCTGGAAGCCGCTCAGAATAAGGCTCGCAGGCTGATTAAATAATATGCAGCTTATTTTGCCTATTTTTTAAGCAGTTTTAATGCGTTTAAGTTTGTTGTACGCTAACAAAACTTACCAGCTTAAACGGTTGTTTCATGCATCCAATATAGCGTTGAGTGCGGTTTGATTCCATTCAAATATTGAGCGAATTGATTCAATTTTATCCGCGTTATTTCACACAAAATAACACAATGCACTTTATAATGCCCAACTAAAGTTGATTGGGTAATTTTATTTTTTTTGAGTATAACTATGAGCATAAAATCAGATAAATGGATACGCCGCATGGCGGAGCAACATGGCATGATAGAGCCGTTCGAGCCAAATCAAGTCAAACAGAATGCCAATGGCGAGCGTATGGTGTCATACGGCACTTCAAGCTACGGTTACGATATTCGCTGCAGCAAAGAGTTTAAGCTGTTCACTAACATCAACAGCACCATTGTTGACCCAAAAAACTTTGATCCAAATTCATTTGTTGAAGTGAATGCTGATTACTGCATCATTCCGCCAAATTCATTTGCGCTAGCACGTACCGTAGAGTACTTCCGCATTCCACGTAATGTACTCACGATTTGCCTGGGCAAATCAACCTACGCACGCTGCGGCATTATCGTTAACGTCACACCATTTGAGCCAGAGTGGGAAGGCTATGTCACATTAGAGTTCAGCAACACCACACCGCTACCAGCCAAAATCTACGCAAATGAAGGCTGTGCGCAAGTCTTGTTTTTTGAAGCTGATGAAGATGATGTGTGCGAAACTAGCTACAAAGATCGTGGCGGCAAATACCAAGGTCAAGTTGGCGTGACCTTGCCTAAGATTTAATACTTGTAGTATTCAATACCTGTAAGATTTAATTAAGGATTTCTATTTAATGAAATTTCGTTTCCCCGTTGTCATTATCGACGAAGATTTTCGCTCAGAAAACTCATCTGGTTTAGGCATACGCATGCTTGCCAAAGCCATCGAAACTGAAGGTTTTGAAGTGCTTGGCGTCACTAGTTATGGCGACCTCACCTCTTTTGTACAGCAACAAAGTCGTGCGTCAGCATTCATCCTGTCGATTGATGATAATGAATTCATTGAAGGAAATCGTGATGCGCTCGATAACTTACGAAAATTCGTAGACGAAATTCGCTACCGCAATGAAGAAATTCCTATTTTCTTGCACGGTGAAACACGCACGTCACGCCATATTCCAAATGAAATTTTGCGCGAACTTAACGGCTTCATTCACATGTATGAAGATACACCTGAGTTCGTTGCTCGCTATATTCTGCGTGAGGCTAAAGCTTATTTAGATAGCTTACCACCGCCATTCTTTAAAGCGCTGACCGAGTATGCAGCTGATGGCTCATACTCTTGGCACTGCCCAGGTCACTCTGGTGGTGTGGCATTTTTGAAATCCCCTGTCGGGCAAATGTTTCACCAGTTCTTTGGTGAGAATATGCTCCGCGCAGACGTTTGTAATGCGGTGGATGAACTAGGTCAATTACTTGACCACACAGGTCCAGTGGCGGCTTCTGAAAAAAATGCTGCACGCATTTACAACTGCGACCATTTGTACTTTGTGACTAACGGCACTTCAACCTCTAACAAAATGGTGTGGAACTCCACTGTTGCGCCAGGTGACGTTGTGGTTGTAGATCGTAACTGTCATAAATCTATACTGCACGCCATAATTATGACGGGCGCAATTCCCGTATTTTTAATGCCAACACGTAATCACTTTGGCATTATTGGACCGATTCCAAAAAGCGAGTTTGAATGGGAAAACATTCAAAAGAAAATCGACCGCAATCCGTTCATCATTGATAAAACCTCTAAACCACGTGTGTTAACCATTACACAATCTACTTATGACGGCGTTTTGTATAACGTAGAAGAAATTAAAGACATGTTAGATGGCAAAATCGATACGCTACATTTTGATGAAGCTTGGCTTCCACACGCCACTTTCCATGATTTCTATGGTGACTACCACGCAATCGGCGAAGGTCGCCCACGTTGCAAAGAAAGCATGGTATTTTCAACGCAATCTACGCATAAATTACTCGCTGGCTTAAGCCAAGCAAGCCAAATTTTGGTACAAGATGCAGAAAACAATAAACTAGACCGCGACATCTTCAACGAAGCTTATTTGATGCACACATCAACTAGCCCACAATACTCTATCGTGGCAAGTATTGATGTGGCAGCCGCCATGATGGAAGCGCCAGGCGGCACAGCGTTGGTCGAAGAAAGCTTGATGGAAGCGCTTGATTTCCGTCGCGCAATGCGCAAGGTCGACGAAGAATGGGGTACTGACTGGTGGTTTAAAGTTTGGGGTCCTGATGATTTGTCAGAAGAAGGTTTAGAAGAGCGTGATGCTTGGATGCTTAAAGCCAATGATGCTTGGCATGACTTTGGCAATCTTGCGCCAGGCTTCAATATGCTTGATCCTATCAAAGCTACTATTATTACTCCCGGCTTAGATATCAAAGGTAACTTCTCAGATAAGTTCGGCATTCCTGCCGCCATTGTGACCAAATACTTGGCTGAACATGGTGTGATTGTTGAGAAGACTGGACTTTATTCATTCTTCATCATGTTTACCATTGGCATTACCAAAGGTCGCTGGAATACCATGGTTGCCTCTTTACAGCAATTTAAAGATGACTATGACAAGAACCAACCGCTATGGAAAGTATTGCCTGAGTTCATACAAAAACAGCCACGATATGAAAAAATTGGTCTACGCGACTTATGTGAACAAATCCATGCTGTGTATAAAGCAAATGATGTTGCGCGCTTGACTACTGAGATGTATCTATCTGACATGGTACCAGCGATGAAGCCAACCGACGCATTCGCAAAAATGGCGCACCGTAAAATGGATCGTGTGCCGATTGATGATTTAGAAGGTCGCATTACCGCTGTGTTGTTAACGCCCTATCCACCTGGCATTCCGCTACTTATTCCAGGTGAGCGCTTTAACAAAGTGATTGTGAATTACCTTAAATTCGCGCGTGAATTTAATGAAAAATTCCCAGGTTTTGAAGCTGATAATCATGGCTTAGTAAAGCAGGTTGTAGATGGTAAAGCGACTTACTTTGTAGATTGCGTAGAGCAGTAAATATAGGTCAATAATAAAGTTCAACAAATATGGCTCAAAAAGTCTAGAGCTAAGTAAGGCACAGCGTATCAACACTGTGCCTTATTTACTTTCGGATGTAAGTAATATAGCTAAACGGTAAATATTGCGCCGAAATATGCAGCTCGCGCGAGGTTTCTTGCCATAAATTTAAATCAAATTCAGGGAAAAATGCATCCCCATCAACAGTTAAATCCACCTCAGTAATATAGAGTTTATCCGCTAGCTTTAAGGCATCTTGATACAACTCCGCACCACCAATCAAAAATACTTCATCATCGTTTTGGCATAAAGTGACTGCAGCTTCTAATGAATGAGCAATGAGCGCACCTTCTAATTGGTAACTTTTATTACGCGTGACTATGACCGTAGTACGCCCAGGCAGCAAGCGCCCTAGCGACTCGTAAGTTTTACGCCCCATGATGATGTGATGCCCAGTAGTTAAGGCGCGGAAGCGCTTTAAATCCTCTGGCAGGTGCCATGGCAAGGTGTTATTAATACCGATGACTTGGTTATTGGCGATAGCCACGATGATAGAAAGTTGAGTCATAGCTCTATTATACTAGATGTTTTGAAGGAAACCTTTTAGACTAGAAACATGCGATTTCAGTACCCAAGCTCATTTTTAAAGCTGTTATTAGTAGGCTTTGCCTTCGCAATTGTGCCATTGTTATGGGTATTCGCGAATGCCAATATTGCTTTTGATCACCTAGCAAAGCAAAGTCAAATTACTATTTCAAACGCGGTTATCACCACGCGCTCTGGACGCGTCTTACAAGAACAACTAAGCTTAATGGAACGTAGTAGTAAGCAGTATTTTGTACTTCAAGACAATGTTCTATTCAATAACTATAATCAAGCCCACATTAAGTTTGATGACGCCATTTCTCAGCTTGAAGCTTTGGCTAATAGCCCATCTCAGCATAAAAATCTACAGTTATTGAGCGCAAAAACGTCTCAATTACATCAATCCATTCTAGGCAGCAAGTCAACCAATAGTGCAGATTTAGGCTTTTTAAATAGCTTTAGTCAAATCACACAATTGGTAGAATCCATTGTGCAGGAAAACAATTTGGCAATAGATGCTGCATCCAGCCAACTGACGCTCACCGTACAACACACCCAAAAAAAACTGTTTATGCAAAGCTTAGTACTTATCCCACTTGCATTATTAGTGGCTGGTGCAATTACTTACTTACTCGCTAGACCTATTAAGCGCATGGATGCGGCCATTAGGCATCTAGGTAAAGGAGAATATGACCAACCCATTGCCATTGATGGGCCCGGTGATCTGCGCCTTCTCGGACAGCGCTTAGATTGGTTGCGAACCGAACTTAAAGAAGTAGATGAGCAAAAACAGCAGTTTTTAAGGCACGTATCGCACGAACTTAAAACACCACTTACCGCAATAAGAGAGGCCACTGAATTATTATACGATGGCATTGGTGGCACGCTGTCAGCGCAGCAGTCTGAGATTACTTTGATTCTGCGAGAAAACAGCATCCGCTTGCAGAGAATGATAGAAAATTTGCTTAATTACACGCGCATGGAATCAATTGAAGCCAAATTAACATTAGAGAAATTAGACTTGTCTGTAGTCATTAATAAAGTGATTCATGCCCATGCGCTCAGTATCAGAAATAAAGAGCTGTCAATAGAAACTAACTACAATGTTAAGACTGTTATTGCCGATGAAGAAAAATTGACCATTATTTTAGACAATCTTATTTCAAACGCTGTAAAGTACACCCCGCAACAAGGCTTAATTTCAGTGCAGACAAGATTTGAAAAAGAAACTTGGATGATTGATGTCAAAGATAATGGCCCAGGCCTGGCAGAGCTTGATCCAGCGCAACTATTCGACCCGTTTTATCGGGGTAACACATTGCATAAAAGCTTGATCGGTAGCAGTGGTTTAGGGCTTACCATCGCAAAAGATTTAGTGAATGCGCATCAGGGCATCATCAAACTTGCCGAGTCAAGTCAAGGCGCGCATTTTATTATTAGCATTCCTAAATTGGAGATTAAATGAGCATCAAAGTATTCATCAGTTTAAGTGTTTTAGTACTATCGCTAGGCGCATGCGTAAGTGTGACGAATAAACCCTCAGATAAAGAACCTAGCGCGACTAAAGTGTTAGAGATTAAAAAAATAGAAACGGCCGCTTCAAAACAAGACCGCGTGAATAGTTTATTGCTTTTTATTGACCGTTTTTCAAACGATACTTTGGATGCGCAACGAAAATCATTCAATGAAGCGAATCGTGCGCTTGTAGAAAATAAGTTAGATCTAACAGAGCGCATCAAACTTGCCATTATGCTTTCATTACCGAGCAGTCGTCTACGTGACACAGCAAAGGCTCAAATCCTTCTGCAAGACTTACTTCAAGGGAACAGCCTAAATACCACAGAGTCTGCATTAACAAGTTTGTTTTATGAGTACGTATTTGACGATATTAAGCAATCTCAAAAAAATAAAGATGACTTGAAAAAGCTCGATTTGAATCAACAAAAGTTAGAAGCTTTACAACAAAAATATGATGCTTTAGATAAAAAACTAAATGATTTAAAGAATATTGAAAAAACGATTAGTGATCGTGATAGCAAAGCGATTAGCAAGCCTGTGATTAAACCGTAAGCACTACAAGACTATGCAAACTCCAAACATTCTAATCGTTGACGATGACAAAGACATACTCAAGCTCATTAGCATGCGTTTGAAGGCTGCTGGTTATGCGACAGTTGCCGCAAACAACGGTGCTGAGGCCATGTCGGCCATCATGCTACAGCGGCCTGATTTGGTGATTAGCGACTTACGCATGCCCGCAATGGATGGCATGGCATTGCTGGACGCCATTCAACAATCTCACCCTAGCCTGCCCGTTATCATGTTAACAGCGCATGGCTCTATACCAGATGCCGTTAATGCAACTCAGCGTGGTGTATTTAGTTTTTTAACTAAGCCTTTTGATAGCCAAGCGCTATTGCAACAAGTCGCGTCTGCACTGCGTTTGAATGGCACGCAGACTCATACCGCCTCAAATGAAGATGATAGTTGGCGTGCGGATATTCTAACGCGCAGCTCAACAATGGAAAGCCTGCTTGGCCAAGCCAAGCTCGTTGCTAATACCGATGCTAGCGTGTTTATTCATGGAGAAAGTGGCTCTGGGAAAGAGTTGCTGGCACGTGCAATTCATCGCTACAGCGCACGAAGCGCAAGACCTTTTGTGGCAATTAATTGTGGCGCCATTCCAGAAAATCTACTTGAATCAGAGTTATTTGGTCATAACAAAGGCGCCTTTACTGGCGCTATCAATAACCATGTCGGTCTTTTTCAAAGTGCTGAAGGCGGTACATTATTCTTAGATGAGATTGGCGACATGCCTCAAGCCTTGCAGGTTAAAGTCTTGCGCGCATTGCAAGAGCGCGTAATACGCCCCGTAGGCAGCACGACTAATATAGACATAGATTTACGCTTAATTTCAGCGACGCACCGCAACTTAGTCAATGAGATGAAGGAAGGTCGCTTTCGTGAAGACTTGTTTTATCGCATCAATGTGGTTAGCTTAGAAATTCCATCCTTGGCTAATCGTCGTGAAGATGTTAGTCTTTTAGCGAATCATTTTCTGCAAGTGTTTAGTCTGAAATACAAGAAGAAATTACATAGCTTTGCACCAGATGCCATAGAAACACTGATTACAGCGCCTTGGCCAGGCAATGTAAGACAACTACAAAATATTGTTGAGCAAACCGTAGTGCTTGCGACTACCCAAGTCATTCCAGTCAATTTAGTACAAAAAGCATTACAAGAAGGCAGCAACTCAGTGGTTCCGCTGGATGTTGCTCGCCAGCAATTTGAATTTAATTATCTGATTAATATACTTAAAACAACAGAAGGTAATGTGACCCAAGCTGCAAGACTTGCTCAACGAAACCGTACTGAATTTTACAGATTATTAGAGCGTCACAATATTCAAGCACGTACATTCAAGAACGCTAGCCAAGACGAATCCTCCGATTAAGTAATATGTCGCTTAAACGCGACATAAAAACTTAAACCATTTCAATCAGTTACCTAAATCACTCCCTATGCGTCGTGCATAGGCGACATATTATTTTTTATACAAATTCACAAAAATTCATAAGCAATTGATTTTATTGAAAAATAAAAGTTGGCACGATAATCGCTAATATAATAGGGCAAGATCTTTTTAATTAGCATTAGGAGCAATATCCATGAAATTAAATACAAATTCTATCATTCGCCCTATTTCAGCAAGTGTAGTTGCCTTGTTATTGATGGCAGGACTTAATAATTTAGCATTGGCTGATAACGCAGCTGCGTTAAAAGACTCGATTAAAACTGCAGAAGTTAAAGTTGTAGATATGAAGGAACCTAGTACGTCTGCAAAGGCGCCTTCAAATGATGACTTTAACAAATTAGATGCCAATAAAGATGGAAATATATCTCTAAAAGAGGCTGTAAAAGATAAAGCGTTAGCGACTCAATTTGATGCAGCAGATATAAATCATGATGGCATGCTATCAGCTGATGAGTTTACGAGCTACAAAACTGCGTCTGCTGCCAAAACTACAGAGGCTGCTCCAGCAACAACTACGAACTAGATCGTTATTTCTAATTCTTGAGAAAGAGCTTCAGTATTAAGTAAGTGTTTGAGCACTTGTAACTCACTCCCCCTAGAGTTACAAGTTTTAATGGGTGCCCTATCTTTTAGGGCACCCTTTTTTTTCTCGTAACAATTCTAGCTAAACTCCCCCTAGTTATTTATTAAAATTATTTGTTAAAGTTTAGAATTCTGAAAATTAGGCTGCAAAGCACCCAGCTGTTTGTGGTGCTATAATCAAAATAGCTTCGGGAAACTTTGAGATAGTAAATTTATGCGTAACATTATATTAACTATACTTACAGTATTAGCTACAATATTTACATTCCAGAATATGCATCCTGTTGAGTTAATCTTCATCACGTGGTCTGTTCAGACGGTTTCTGCCCTAGCCATCATCATCTCGTTAATATTAGGCATACTCATTGGTGCACTACTTGTATTACCAACTGTTTTACGCAGCAAACGTGCCACTAAGCAGTCCAAAAAATATGCCTCAGACCTAGAAAATACCATGAAACAGCAGCCAACACATATAGAGAAATCAACTACAGACTTTCCTAAGCTTTAGATTTTTGATGGGTATTAGTAAAATACTGCATGAGTTGCTTCATAAAGCGCTATCAGCAACATGGTTCACGATGGGAGCACTCCAATCAACTTGACTCGAGTGTATGGACTTCACCCGTTTCGATAGACATATCATAATGTCAAAATTGGAATGGAGAGTTAATAACTTACGCATTACTTAAATAAGGTTTTTATGTCAGACGCAAACTTAACAACATCGCTATTCAAGCGTTATATGACTGCCACAAGACATCGTTTTAGCTTAATTGAAGATAAGGCTGATGATGAGCAAATTGATACGAGTATCCGAGCTGGTGTCGAGCTTAGAGGCACTAACTTATGGGTATTAATATTTGCAATTTTTGTTGCATCTATTGGTTTAAATGTTAACTCAACAGCAGTTATTATTGGCGCCATGCTCATTTCACCACTCATGGGGCCCATTATGGGTGTCGGTTATGGCGCAGGTATATATGACACTCAGCTCATCAGAAAATCATTTAGAAATCTTGGTATTGCTACTCTGATTAGCTTACTGGTTTCAACACTTTACTTTCTATTAACGCCTCTGTCTGATGCGCAGTCAGAGCTATTAGCAAGAACCACACCTACTATTTGGGATGTACTGATTGCTCTTTTTGGTGGGCTTGCAGGCATAATTGGTGCCACTAGAGCTGAAAAAACCAACATTATCCCTGGTGTTGCTATTGCAACAGCCTTGATGCCGCCACTATGTACTGCCGGTTATGGTTTGGCAAATGGGAATTGGAATTTCTTCTTTGGTGCGTTCTATTTATACTCTATCAACTGCGTATTTATTGCCTTTGCTGCTGTGCTGATTATTTGGGTTCTTAATCCTACACGCAAGTCATTTGTTAATCAAAATACTGAAATACGTGTTCGCCGTGCGCTTAGTGCGATAGTTTTGTTGACGATGTTACCAAGCGTCTACCTTGCGGTCAAATTAGTAAAACAAGAGGTATTTAGTTCAAAAGCTAGGGAGTTTATTAGCAAAGAATTAACATTTAAAGATGCCCATCTCACAGAGCGCAATATTGACGCGACAAAAAAACAAATAGAAGTGACATTAATTGGTGATTTAATTAGCAAAAAAGAACTAAACGGCGTTGAGGCTCGAATGGAGAGTTACGGCCTTTCTGGTGCCTCACTCATCGTTCACCAATCGAAAGACAATACGGTTGATATTACCGCCTTAAAATCTAATATCGTGAGCGAGTTATACAAAGATAACCTCTACAGCTTAGAAGAAAAAAATAAAACCATTCAGAATTTGCAATCCGAATTACAAAAAACTTCTGCAAACAGAGCTGAATGGAAAAACATGGCAGCTGAATTACATGCGCAATATCCGCAGATTAGAGAAGTCTTATTTTCTGACGCAGTGCAGTGGAAAGCTGGCAGCTCTGATCTCAAGGACAACCTAATCGTATTAAACGCAACGGCATCCAGTAAAATAAGTAATAGTGAGCGCTATAGAATTACTGAGTGGCTAAAGGTTAGAACTAAATCGGAGAATGTTAAGCTGATTATTGATTAGAGAGTCAAGGAAACAGACTTATTCTGAGACTATTTGAAACTAAGCATTAGACAGAAAATGGATACGAAATTGGTTCATGATACTCATAACCTTCAATTTCAAAATCGTCTACTGTAACCCATGTTTCCAAATCTTCTAGCGTCTTAATATCTGGATTAATAATTAACTTGGGCGATTGAAAAGGCTCGCGTTTGAGTTGCACATCCCTCATCAAATCGAGTTGATCTTCATAAATATGTGCATTTACTATCTTATGATAGGCTTTACCTGCTTTATGCCCAGTAATTTGAGCCATAATTGCCAATAAAAAGTAAACTTGGACCATATTGAAGTTTAGCCCCAGCGGAACATCGCAGCTTCTTTGAGTACTATTTAAGTACAAAGTATCACCAAGTAACGAAAAGTGATGGCTATACATACAAGGACGTAGACATCCCATATGGAAGGCACCAGGATGATAGAAAGTGTAGATTTCTCCACGATCATCAACGCCATCACGTAGATCTTGGTAAATTTTTCTTAATAAATCTACACTACCACCATCTGGCTTTGGAAAGTTTCTACCAATTTTACCGTAAATAAAACCACAATCATCCTCCCCTTTTCTATGAGGATTTGAAAGCCAAGCATTATTTTGATTTGCGTTGGCATCCCAAGTACGAGTACCAATTTTTCTAAAGTCTGCAGCGTTGTCGTAGCCTCGAATATAGCCAATCATTTCAGCGATTGCTGACTTGAAATAACTTTTCCTTGTGGTCACAAGCGGGAACTCTCCGTGTTCAACATCGTAAGTTAAGTCAGCGTTAATGATAGTTAGGCAACGCTTACCAGTTCTTTCATTTTCAATCCAAACGCCTTCACTAATGATTCGTTCGCAGAGTGCTAGGTATTGTTTCATTTTTAAATCCGTTGATAATTTCGGTATTGATAAAAGTGAGTACTCAATCAATACACACTATGCTACAGCGACTAAATTCTTTGGCGAAACTTTTCACAGACTTCTTCGGATAGACCAAATTAAAATTTTCCCTGCAATCAATATTCACTTTAAGTGTTTTTCACAATAAAATCTTTAATGGCTGCATCACTTGCATCCATCACGATAAATTTCTGTGGCAAACTTTCTATACCTTGCAAGCTGGCAGGACGCTCAGGCGCTTTGCCTAAAGCTTCTATAATAGAATCTTCAAACTTAGCTGGCAATGCAGTTTCTAGCACCACCATAGGCACGTTTACATCACGAAGCTCTAAAGCTACCTTGATACCATCTGCGGTGTGCGTGTCAACAATCACTTGGTATTTATCAGCGGTTTCACGAATAGTTTTCATGCGGTCTGCATGCGAGCTACTACCCGACTGAAATCCATAATCTGCAATTTTGGCAAAATAGCCATCTGCATTTAAATCGAAACTACTACCTGAATCAACTTTACTCCAAAGTGCACGCGTTTTTGTGCCATCACGTCCAACTAAGTCATAAACAAAACGCTCAAAGTTAGAGGCCTTGCTGATATCCATTGACGGACTAGAAGTATGGTAAGTATTGGCTGAGCCACGTGGGCTGTAAACACCAGTTTTAAAAAACTCATCTAACACGTCGTTTTCATTCGTTGCTACGACTAGCTTATCAATCGGCAAACCCATCATGCGGGCAATATGGCCAGCACACACATTACCAAAATTGCCGCTTGGCACAGCAAAGCTGACTTTTTGTGCATTATTACTTGTCACGGCAAAGTAACCTTTAAAGTAATAAACCACTTGCGCAATAATGCGGCCCCAGTTAATTGAATTCACTGCGCCAATTTTGTATTGTGCTTTAAACTCAGCGTCATTTGAAACCGCTTTTACCATATCCTGGCAATCATCAAACACACCATTCACGGCGATGTTGTAGATGTTATCGTCTTGTAAACTAAACATTTGTGCAGATTGAAAACGACTCATTTTTTTATGGGGCGAAAGCATGAATACACGTATGCCTTTTTTACCGCGCATCGCATATTCCGCCGCAGAGCCAGTATCGCCAGAAGTTGCCCCTAAAATATTAGTGGTTTTACCTGTTTTGGTAAGTACATATTCGAACAGATTCCCTAGCAACTGCATCGCCATGTCTTTGAATGCTAAGGTAGGGCCATTTGAAAGACTCAGTAGATACAAATTATCTTCGAGCTTCACTGTTGGCGTAATATCTGCCGCATTTTGCCCTGCGCGGGTATATGCATAAACATCTGCACGATAAGTTTTATCAATAATCGCTTTTAAATCAGCTGCTGGAATATCATCAACCAAACGACTTAAAATGGCGAATGCCAAGTCTGCATAACTCAAGCCACGCATGGCGGTTAAGTCAGCATCAGTAAATTGCGGATAGCTTTCTGGCAGGTAGAGACCACCATCTGGCGCTAGGCCACCTAATAGAATTTCGCTAAAACTTAAAGTAGGCGACTGCCCACGAGTAGAGATATATTTCATTATTCACTAACCTAATTTACTTAACTATAGTTACTTGCATGTAGCTACTTATTGATAGTTACTTGCCTAATTCTTCCATACGCAATTTAACCACTTTGCCTACAATTGCGGGTAAAGCTTCAATTTCAGCGATACCTGCATCCATATTCTTTTCTACGGTGATATGCGTCAAAATCACAATATCGGCTTCAGTTTCATTGTCATCTGGCTCTTTTTGCAACATCGCATCAATTGAAATATTGCGATCTGCCAATATTTTCGTCACACCAGCTAAAACGCCTGGCTTGTCAGAAACACGCAAGCGCAAGTAGTAAGCACTATTCACTTCACTAATAGGTAGAATCGGCAAATCATTAAGCTGACCAGCTTGAAAGCCTAGATATGGCACCCGTTGCTCAACACTTGCGCTGCTTAAACGTGCAACATCCATTAAATCTGCCACCACTGAACTAGCCGTTGGCTCAGCGCCAGCGCCAGCACCGTAATAGAGAGTTGGACCGACTGCATCGCCCTTCACAACTACGGCGTTCATAGCACCGTTTACATTAGCCACCAAACGCTTCTCTGGGATTAAAGTCGGGTGTACACGCAACTCAACACCAGCTTCAGTACACTTAGTAATTCCAAGCAATTTCACTCTGTAGCCTAGCTCTTCAGCATACTTAATATCGGTTTGTTGAAGCTTAGTGATGCCTTCTGTATAAGCTTGCTCAAACTTCATTGGCATGCCAAATGCAATCGCAGACATAATCGTTAACTTATGCGCAGCATCAATGCCTTCCACATCAAAAGTAGGGTCAGCTTCTGCATAACCTAAACGTTGCGCTTCGCCTAATACATCAGCAAACGCCAAGCCTTTTTCACGCATTTCAGTGAGGATAAAATTAGTAGTGCCGTTAATAATGCCCGCCACCCATTCAATTTTGTTTGCACCTAAACCTTCACGCAAGGCTTTGATGATGGGTATGCCGCCAGCAACTGCCGCTTCATAAGCCACAATCACGCCTTTGGATTGCGCAGCAGAAAAAATCTCATTACCATGCGTGGCTAACAAAGCTTTGTTAGCAGTCACAACATGTTTGCCATTTTCAATGGCTTTAAGCACAAGCTCTTTGCTTAAGGTGTAGCCGCCAATTAGCTCAACCACAACATCTACATTAGGATTATTCACCACCGCAAAAGCGTCATTGGTAATATCAAGCTTGCCACCTGTTATCGCTGTAGCATGATCGAGATTTCTATCCGCCACTTGCACAACGTTAATCGCCACACCAGTACGACGGGTAATTTCCTCTGCATTACGTGTTAAAACTGTATAAGTACCACCACCTACAGTGCCGATGCCCAAAAGGCCTACATTAAGTTGCTTCAAACTTTAGCTCCATGCTTTTTTCTATAATTTTCTAAAAATCTTGCGATGCGATGAATCGCTTCGGTTAAATCGTCCACATTAGGTAAAAACACCACGCGGAAATGATCAGGTGTACGCCAGTTAAAGCCAGTACCCTGAACAAGTAATACCTTTTCTTCTAGCAATAAATCCAGAATGAATTGCTGATCGTCTTTTATCGGATAGATTGTTGGGTCTAACTTTGGAAACAAATACATTGCCGCCGCAGGTTTGGTACACGTCACACCAGGAATTGCAGTTAACAACTCATAAGCTGTGTCACGCTGCTTGCATAAGCGACCTTCTGGTGCGACTAAATCATCAATACTTTGATAGCCACCTAATGCAGTTTGAATGGCCAACTGACCTGGTACGTTGGCACACAAACGCATAGAGGCCAACATGTTTAGGCCTTCAATATAATCCTTAGCATGTTTTTTTTCACCGCTTAATATCATCCACCCTGCACGATAACCACATGCACGATAGTTTTTTGATAAACCGTTAAAGGTCACAAACAACACATCATCTGCCAATGAAGCAATTGATGTGTGCGTATTACCATCAAACAACACTTTGTCGTAAATTTCATCAGCAAAAATCACCAAGCCATGATGACGTGCAATTTCAATAATGCCTTCTAAGGTTTCACGCGGATACAAAGCGCCAGTTGGGTTGTTTGGATTAATCACCACAATGCCGCGTGTATTTGCGGTGATTTTCGCTTCCATATCCTTCAAATCTGGCAACCAGCCAGTTTCTTCATCACACAAGTAATGACGTGCTGTACCGCCCGCCAAAGTGACTGCAGCTGTCCAAAGAGGATAATCTGGCATTGGCACTAACACTTGATCACCATTGTTAAGCAGGCCTTGCATTGCTATGACAATCAGCTCAGAAACACCGTTACCGATAATGATGTCATCCACTGTTACACCAGCAATATGCTTACTTTGCGTGTAATGCATAATGGACTTACGCGGCTCAAACAAACCTTTGCTATCAGTATAAACACCCGCTTTGCTCATGTTGCGCATCACGTCTTGCATCATCTCTTCAGGCACATCCAAGCCGAACACGCCTGGATTACCAATATTCAGCTTGATAATGCGCTGACCTTCGTCTTCCATTTGACGAGCGCGCTGCAGCACGGGCCCACGAATGTCGTAACATACGTTAGCAAGCTTATTAGATTTGGCTAGCTCTTTCTGCTGACCTGGATTGATAGGCTGAACAATATCTTGTTGTGTTGCAGAGCTTGATTGAATTGGCTGCATAGCGCGCTTATTTTTGCTTTAAAAGCACAATAGTTAAAGGCGTTAGTTTACATTAGAATGGCAGTATCTATCAATTAAACCCGGCAATGAAACACTCACCATGAAACTACATTTAACCACAGCTGAAAATAACAATTTGATTACTGGGTATAGCGAAAGTTATATCGAAGTGAATAAGCGGCGTCACACTGGAAGTTTAATTGTCATGCCGCAAGAGCTTATTCTTGATTGGAATGTAAAAAGCTTTCCTGATTTATCAGAACAACATTTGTCAAAAATTGCTGAATTTAATTCAGAAGTGGTGCTGTTGGGAGTAGGAGAGAAGCACCAGTTTTTACATCCTAAGACCTATCAAGCCCTTGCTGCCAAAGGTATTCCGATTGAGTGTATGACCACTGCGGCAGCTTGTAGAACCTATAACATTTTGATGAGTGAAGGCCGCAATGTACTGGCGGCCCTGATTTTATAAGGTGTACTCTACAGCGCTATCTGACTGGACTCAGTGTAATTTGCAAACCTTTGTCAGTGATTTGCATATCTTTCGGGCTGTATTGCGTTGAACCCACGGTTAAATCTTGCGGCTTGACTGTGTACAAAGGCAATCCGTTTAACATTTCACCACCCAGTTTTTGCGCGATTAAATTGAAAAGTTCGCCATATTTACTACCCAAACCATCTAAATTTAGACTTTCTACTTTTGGATCATCCAATACAATTGAGTTCGTCGCCGCATCAAAGCGTAGCTTTCCAGAAATATCCATCTTTCCTGTCAGCACTTTATTACTTAAAATACTGCTCAATCTAGTATCTAGACTGGTGACCATACGTCCAGTCTTATTATCAAACTTCACGGTTGAATTACTTAAATTGACATCAAATATCTTTAGCAATGATATTGGAATCGATAGGCGCTCATTTAGTTTTTTCTGTAATTGCGCCTCTGATATATTAACCGTGCGGTCGCCCATCATGGCGCAACCGCTCAGAAACGTAGTAATCAAGCATATAACCAACAATAAGAACGACTTAAATTTCATGACTTACCATTAGAAGTGATTAATCTCGATTTAAGAACGCAAACTAAAGGTTTTTTGTTGACAAGGTTAATGTCGCATTTGTACCGCCAAAACCAAAACTATTAGACAATGCCGTTTCAATTTTAACGTTATCAATGCGCGTGCGCACAATATTCAAGCCTTCTGCACCTGGATCTAAATTATCGATATTCGCAGAAGCGGCAATAAAGTTGTTTTCCATCATCAGCAATGTATAAATCGCCTCATTCACACCAGCTGCTCCTAAAGCATGACCTGAAAGCGACTTAGTCGATGCAATTGCAGGATTTTGTTTTCTGCCATTATCGCCAAATACTTCGCGAATCGCTTCAAGCTCTTTAGTGTCGCCTACTGGCGTGCTTGTACCATGCGTATTAATATAATCAATGTTGTCAGCAATGCCTTCTAACGCTAGGCGCATACAGCGTACTGCACCTTCACCGCTAGGTGCAACCATGTCATATCCATCAGATGTCGCGCCGTAACCAATGACTTCTGCATAGATTTTTGCACCACGTGCTTTGGCGTGCTCGAACTCTTCCAACACAACAATACCGCCGCCACCTGAAATCACAAAACCATCACGATCAGCATCATAGGTTCGAGAGGCTTTATCTGGTGTTTCATTATATTTACTACTGAGCGCGCCCATTGCATCGAATAAAAATGACATTGTCCAATGCTCTTCTTCACCGCCGCCAGCAAACACAATATCTTGTTTACCTAGTTGAATCTGTTCAACACCCGCACCGATACAATGTGCACTGGTAGAGCATGCTGAGCTGATGCCGTAATTCACACCTTTGATTTTTGCACCTGTGGCCAAGCAAGCAGCAATGCCACTAGACATGGTTTTTGTCACCATGTAAGGCCCTACACGACGTATGCCTTTTTCTGCCAAAATATTGGTTGATTCCAACATGCTTTCAGTTGAAGTGCCGCCAGCGCCCACAATTAAGCCTGTGCGAACATTTGAAACCTGCTCTTCTGGCAAACTAGCATCCGCAATCGCTTCTTGCATAGCAAGCCAAGCGTAAGCATGCCCTTTAGCCATAAAGCGCAGCAGTTTGCGATCGATCAGCTCTTCAACATTAAGATTTTTAATTGATCCAGCCACATGAGAACGCAAACCGCGCTCAGCATATTCAGGTTGATAAGTAATACCTGATTTGCCAGCTTGTAAACTAGCCAGCACCTCAGCTTTGTTATTACCCAGACTGGATACAATCCCCATTCCAGTAATCACTACACGACGCATTTCGTGCTCCCTCAAATTATTTTTTTATTGTATTAAGATAATGCTTAAAAATTGTCTGTTCGCGTGAATAAACCTACACGCAAATCATTAGCCGCATATATTTCACGACCATCTAAACTCATGGTGGCATCAGCCACACCCATCACTAATTTACGCATAATCACACGTTTTAAATCAATAGTATAGGTTGCCATTTTAGCGGTTGGCAACACTTGTCCAGTAAATTTCACTTCGCCAGCACCAAGTGCTCGACCACGACCAGGGCCACCCGCCCAACCTAAATAAAAACCAACTAACTGCCACATGGCATCTAAACCCAAGCAGCCAGGCATCACAGGATCACCAGTGAAATGGCATTGAAAAAACCATAGATCAGGGTTGATATCTAACTCGGCAATAATTTGACCATTACCATACTTACCACCATCATCAGTGATAGAAACAATGCGATCAAACATTAGCATTGGTGGCAATGGTAATTGTGCATTACCCTCGCCAAACATTTCACCCCTGCCACACTTAAGTAACTCTTCTTTTGTAAAGCTGCTTTGTTTTTGCATGTTTTTTATTCTAAAAATAATTATCTAAGCTGCTATTTTCGCCGTAAATCCAATTTAGCGAAAGCCTTATTCACGCTTTACCAGCATTTTTTGTTGTAAATCAAATTATAACATCAACAAAATATGGTGGTTATTTACAACTACAACAACCAAATATTGGCTATATACAGCCGAGTGCGACTCATCACTGATGACTAAGCTATTGAATAAATGATAGTTAATTTTAGGCATATGTATTGCTTAAATACATCTTAGCGAAGATCTCCAAATTATCGCCCATTCAACCCGCAACATAATAAACTGTGTTGCGGGATTTTTTATGGCATTAAGTTGCTTTTCGATTACCAAAGTAGCCGTACAGCTAAGATTAAAATAGGATCCTACTTAAAATATAGTAGCGCCGCAAAGCCAATCGTGCCGAGCATTCGACGCATCTAACATGAGAAAATTTATTAGGAGATTCAGCTCAAATTTAACTGGATACTTTCTTTAAATACTGCTTAAGTTTAATAAATTTTAATTAGGTGTATACAGATCTGTTTACACCTTCAAATAAAACAATTACACTAGCTACATTCTGTTACAAATTCCAACAAATCAATTACTACTCATCACTTACTTAGGGCACATTAAATGAGCGATATACAACTAGCCGATTGGCGCAATCATGCACTTACCTTAGAGTCTGAAGTTAACAAAGTGATTGTGGGCCAGCACACTCCAGTTCGCTTGATTACTACTTCAATTTTTGCACGCGGACATGTGTTGCTTGAAGGTGATGTCGGTGTTGGTAAAACCACACTGCTGCGTGCATTTACACGTGGCATCGGTGGTGGCTATCAGCGTATTGAAGGTACCATTGACTTGATGCCTAACGATTTGGTGTATCACACCTATCTTGGTGAAGATGGTAAACCTCACGTGAGCCCTGGCCCTATTTTGATGTCTGGTGAAAATTTATCCGTATTCTTCTTTAACGAGATTAACCGCGCGCGCCCTCAAGTTCACTCTTTATTACTACGTGTCATGGCAGAACGTACACTGACCGCATTTAACAAAGAGCATCATTTTCCACACATGCTGGTTTTTGCTGACCGTAACCAAGTTGAAAAAGAAGAGACTTTCGACATTCCATCAGCTGCACGTGACCGTTTTATGATGGAAATTCCAATTGTGGTGCCAAATGACGACAGCATTATGGAGTCACTCGTATTTGATACGCGTTTCCACGATGCAGATGCTCTAGTTTCAAACGTACCTGAAAATATTTTGCAATTTGACCAGTTAAACAAGTTTGCTAGCACTTTACAGAACAGCATTTCTGCAAGCCCTACTTTACGCAGTTATGTACTTAACTTATGGCGTGCAACTAAAACGCCAACAGATTTTGGTGTAAAAGTTTCTGGTGTAGATATGAACCGTTTGGTGTTATCTGGTGCCAGTCCACGCGGTATGGCGATGGTGTTGCGTGCAGCGCGTGTAAATGCATGGTTGAATGAACGCACTGCCGTATTACCAGAAGATATTCATGATGTGTTCCATGCAACTGTTGCGCATCGTTTGGTATTCAGCCCAGTGTATGAAATGCGCCGTACTGAGATTGCACGCGATATGTTGAGCGGCATCATTCATGCGATTGCAGCGCCTTAATTTAAATAATAACTAGCTAATGAACGCAATCACTCAAAGCTTTTACAGTTTAGATTTAAGTCTGACATGTCTGGTTAAAACCCGACATAGACTCATTAAGTAGGTGCAATTCAAATGTCACAAGAGCATATAAAAGAATTCAGCTATCACATTGCGTGGCGCTCACGCTCACGTAGACCAGGCAGACACAAAAGCAACCAGCGCGGCATGGGCATGGAGTTTCGCGGACATACCACGCTGCTCGCTTACCCTGATCCGCGTCGCATAGACATACGCCAAACCATACGTGACCCGCTTGAGCAAGTGCATGTGCGTATTTTTAATCAAAAAAGCGTCACGCCAGTGTTTGTACTGTGTGATATGTCTGGCTCTATGCAATACGCCAGTACTAAGCAAGATGGCAGCACTCAGAAAAAGATTGAGATTGCTGCAGATATTGCGCAGTCAGTTGCACAATCTGCCACTCGTAATCGCGATTTAGTTGGGTTTATCGGCTTTGACGATGTAGTGCGTGAAGATTGGTTATGCACACTCTCAGCAAGACCTCATACCACCGTTGAAATGGCTGAAAGCTTAAGAACTTACGAAACAGAAGAAGTAGGCAGCCGTGGTGTAACGGAAATCGTCAGGTTACTGCCCCGCGAACGCTCACTCATTTTTATGGTGTCAGACTTTCATATGCCAATTGCCGATTTAGAAGAGTCGCTGGTGTTAATGCAACGTCATCATATTGTGCCTATAGTGTTATGGGATTCCTCTGAATATAGCGATTTGCCAGAGTTTGGCATCACCAATGTCACTGACCCTGAAACCGGTGCAAAACGCACTTTATTCTTACGAAAATCCTATCGCGACCGTATTCTACAAAGCTTTACAGATAGACGTATAGCCATTGAGAACTTGTTTTTACGCTACGACATGCAGCCATTTTTTGTAGAAAACAGCTTTGATGCTGACCAACTGTCCGAATACTTCCACCAATATGTGGCAGCTTAATTAATGAGTACATTTATGCGAACAAGTATACAAACAAAATTTTTCTTAGCGGTGAGCATGCTTGTATCGCTCATCAGTCAGCCCGCTTTAGCGGATGTTGTGCTGCCAGATATTAATCCAAAATATGTCACTCTTAAAGAAGACAATCCTACACGAGATGCAGGTTATGTTGTCGGTGATATATTGGAAAGAACCATCACAGTTACCGTTAAACAACCATATGAACTGGTCAAAGAGTCTATCCCTATTGTTGGCTACGAACACCGCTGGAAAGGTCAGATCTCAGGCATCGAACTTTCTAAAGTCAGTTCAGAAGAAATAAAACATAGTGATAGCGTAACGCACGTTATCCATTTAAGTTACCAAGTGTTTACCACTGGCAAGTTAGCGAAACCAGCCGCATTAAGAGCTGAAATTCTTAAAATGAGAAACACCGAGAAAAAAGAAATATTGCAATATCGTGTTCCCTCTTTCAATTTCCGCGTTTCGCCACTTTCTGTGTTTGGGTCTGTAAAACTAAACGAAGAGCTGAGCCCATTCACCCCCCCCTTTCTTATCGATTCAAGTAAGCAAAAGTTGACTTTGAAAATACTCATTGGCTTACTAGCATTATCATTGCTAGGGCTGCTTTATATTTTCGGCATGCATGCTTGGTTACCTAGAATGGGCGCACCATTCGCAAAAGCGTACCGTGATATTCGCAAGATGCCAGACACTGCTGCAGGCTTGCAGCAAACTACAGCACGCATTCATGAGTCGCTAAACAAAACAGCTGGTACAAGTTTATTTGCTAATAATGTCGATAGTTTTATTCAAGATAAACCAGCTTTTTCACCAGTGAAACAAGATATAGAAAAGTTTTTTGCTTTGTCTCGCAAAGTGTTTTTTGAACCAGATTCCGCACAAAACTTAAATGAACACTCAAAAGCTTGGTTAATGAAATTTTGCCGCCAATTGCGCGATTGTGAACGTGGCTTGAGACCAGAAGCGAGCGCATGATGGGATTTATGCATCCATTAGTGTTATGGCTACTGCCAATTTCACTGCTGCCAATTTTACTTGAGCGGTCGAATAGTCGCAGCTATTCATGGGTAGATATGCTGCCAAGCGACCCGCTTTCGAATTTAATTGGTTTACTACTTAAAGTCTTAGCGACAGTTAGTTTAATAAGCATACTTGTTGGCTTAGCAGGCCCACATAGCTTAGAGCAAAAGGTCGAGCGTATTGGCATAGGCGCCCAAATTGGCATGGTAATTGATAGAAGTGCCAGTATGGATGACCCCTTTTCTGAAGGTGCAGCTGAAGGTCGTGTCGGCGAGTCTAAGTCTGTAGCCGCGGCCAGACTGATGACTGAGTTTGTTAACTCTAGGCAAAACGACATGATAGGTGTGATCACCTTCAGTAACTCAGCCATGTATGTTCTACCGCTCACTGAGAGTCGTGAAGCAATTCAAGCTGCAATTAAAGCCACCGCTGGAAACTCACTGTTCCAAACAAATATTGGTGGCGGCTTAACCAGCGCTGTAAGTTTGTTTGAAAACGTTCCAGATTCAGGTTCACGTGCCATTATTCTGCTGTCTGATGGCGGTGGTCGTATGGGTGGTGTTGCGCAACAAAAACTGCGCGAGTGGCTGCAAAGGTACAACATCACACTGTATTGGATTGTATTAAGACAGCCTGGTGGCCTCAGTATTTTTAATGAGTATATACCTAAAGAAGAAGGGCCTTTGCCTCAAGAGATTGAACTGTATGAATACTTTAAAACGCTACGTAGCCCATTTAGCGCTTATGAGGCTGAAGACCCAAAATCACTCGCAAAGGCGATAGCTGACATTAATGAAAAAGAGAAAAAACCAATTAAATATATGGAAAAAATTCCCGGCCACGACTTTACACAGCTCTGCTACATCATTGCAGCACTCATGATTGCACTGTTACTTGGCGTTAAATATCTGGAATTTAGAACATGGAAAATAAATATATGAGCCTTCGTTTAAAATCTATCACTGTCAAACAACTGACCATTACACTCATTTTAGTTGCTGTGGCATCAGCAGTTGGCATTTCAGCAGAACTCAATCGTATACGTCAAATTAATGCATTTAATCTTGCAGTCAGCACTGGCAAAAATCCGCAAACTGACAGGCAAAGCTATGAGGCTAAATTTGCAACCGCTTATTGGCTTGCAAATAATGATCGTCATAAGGAAGCTACCCTTTTGTTCTCTCAGCTTACTGAAAAAGGTACGCCCAGCCAACGTGCTGCGGTACATCACAACATCGGCAATATGTTTTTCTTAAAGAGCTTAAGAGTTAGCGGTGGTAATGACCCGAAGGTGAGAGATGAAGTCGAATACCTATTAACTCAAGCTCATAGCTCATATAAACAAGCACTCAAAATAGATAATAGTAACTGGGGCACACGTCGCAATTTAGATCGCGTCATTACCTTGTTACCTGAAACAGTCACACCAGGTGTTGGCGAGTCTGACTCACCTGGTCTGATTATGGGTAATATTCCCGTTGGCTTACCATAGAGATTGATTCAATGAAAAAGCTTATCGCCTATTTTAAAACGCACCGTGACTCGGCACTTCTTGGTAGTGCCATGTTAATGCTCGTATTGTCCATGTGCCACCTCACTGTGCCCGTTAAACACAATATCTACACGTATTTATTGGTCGCTGATATTACGCAGAGCATGAACACTATAGACATGTCCGAAAATGGTAAGCCTATATCGCGTATGGCGCATACACAAAACATGCTACATGAAGTTATCTCTTCGCTACCTTGTGGTACTAAAGTCAGTGTTGGCTTGTTTGCAGGCGTCAGCGTTGCTGCACTATACAACCCAATTGAGGTCTGCGATAACTTTGCAGCCATTCAAGACACTATTGACCATCTTGACTGGAGAACGGCTTGGTCAGGTAATAGCCGCATTCGCGAAGGCATGTTTAGCATTACAAGGGCCATTCGTAGCTTTCCTGAAACAGCGCAAGTAGTATTCTTTACTGATGGTGAAGAAGCGCCCAAATTACATGCGTTTAACACCAAAGATCTTACTAACTTTCAAGGTGCAGATGGTTGGTTATTAGTTGGTGTAGGTTCTGAAAAAGGCGCTGCTATTCCAAAACTAAGTGAAAAAAATCAATTGATTGGATATTGGTCAAATGAAAGCTTTGCACTGCAACCTGGTATTGCACAAATTTCTGAATCAAATCTTGGCGTGAGAGATGATAATGTAGCAGGTGAACAAGATCGCTTTATTTCAAAACTGAACTCTGAGTATATGAAAAGTATCGCTAAAGAAGTAGGCTCAACTTATGTGGATGGTGAAAATGTTCACACCATATTAGACGCCATGAAAAATCAAAAACCGGCACGTCGCGATGTTGCACCATTCGATTTAAGCTGGGTGTTAGCCTCTTTGGCTGGCTTATTACTTCTAGCCGCCTACTTTAGCAAACATCCAATTCAGCAAATTGGCGAAGCGCTTAAGCTATATAGAAAAAATGCAATTAGAAGACAACATACTAAAAACGAACTAGCGATTGCGCACGACAATCACATCAATTAATAACATTAAAAACTCTGTTAATCAGGTAAATTAGGGTGATGGTTAACAGCGTTTTTATGCCAACGTAAATAAACTCTTAGCTGGCGAAATGACTGTGTATCGGCATTATCTTGCAACAGCAAAATGTAGCGATTTTGCCAAATCTTGAACCATTTAAACTCCTCTGGTACAACATGTAAGATAGTTAGATAAGCACTGACAAAGCTATCTGGCATTACCTTTACAGCAAACCGCTCGTCATTCTTTTGCGTCAAATGACATTCACCTGCTTTATTTATCTGCAGTAACTTACAAGACCTACGCAGACTTAATAAGCCATTAAGCATGGCAAAATGTGTAGTCAATATCACTATTGCTAGCAGTAAAAGCATACTTAAACTAAGCGGAATAGGTGTCAATAAAAGCATTGCGCTGAAGAACAGCCCCGCTGATATCAGCAATACCATTAACTTGCTCGAGGGCTTGAATATAAGGGTAATAGGCTTCAAGATATAATATACTTAGTTCAATTTATAACATTCATTAATCAGAAGAGTAGCACATGGCAAACAATGACTGGCAAGAATATCAATTCATTCAAGGCGCAGTATTTAATAACGAAACCGTCACCTCATTCGGCAATATAGAAAACGAATTAGTATGTACGCAAAATCAGAACATTATTTGCGACTTGTCACATCTAGGCTTGCTAGAAATTAGTGGCGATGATGCTGTTACCTTTTTGCAAGGTCAAGTCACTAATGATGTTAGGTTGCTCGATGACACCCATGCACATTACACAGGCTACTGCAGCCCAAAGGGACGCTTACTTGCGCTATTTTTTGCTTTTTCACACAATCAAAAACTACATTTAGAATTCAACCAAAAGCTACTAGAACCCATCGCTAAGCGCTTGAAAATGTTCGTGATGCGCTCAAAAGTAACGATTAACGATGTATCTGATGCTAACGTCAGAATCGGTTTAAGTGGCAATAACATCCCTGAGTTACTTGCTCCGTTTTTTGTAACAATGCCTAAACTTGCTTATGAGAGCATGAGTACTGAAAATGGCACTATCATTTGCCTACCTAATGCAGGGATGCCCCGCTACCAGATTATTTGCAATACGGAACAGGCAAAAAGCTTATGGCAAGCACTGAAAAAAGACTGTAAACCAGTTGGTAAATCTTGTTGGGAATGGCTAGAAATTCAAGCAGGCATCCCAGATGTTTACCTGAGCACCCAAGAGGAATTCGTACCGCAGATGCTAAATTTGGATGCGCTAAATGCCATTAACTACAAAAAAGGCTGCTACACGGGGCAAGAAATTGTGGCGCGTACACATTATTTAGGTAAAGTAAAACGCCGTACACAGCTAGCGCATATTGCCAGTGACGTTAGCCCAGCCGTTGGTGATGATGTCATGGATGCGAATCAACAAGCCATTGGTAAGATTGTGCGCAGTGCGCAAGCGGTAGAAACAGGGTTTGTGGTGTTAGCTGAATGTCGATTAGAGAACTTAGCTCAGTCTGATATTTATTGGAAAAATATTGCCTTGAGCATCAAGCAACTACCCTACTCATTAGAAACTGTTGATTAAAACGTTTGAAGTGTTTATTAAGTGGTCGTGTGAGAACGGTTCTTGATGCTTGCTAATTAGCACTTATCACATGAAATTTTACTAAGAAAATTATGGTAAAGCCTTAGCATTAGTAGTTCGTTGCATCACCGTATCTTTAGTAGGCGTTTGGTTTGAAGCTTCACTAGGATTAGAGTTTTGATTAGGTTGAACTGACTGAGTATGCGTTGAATTATCAAGCACTTGGTAAAAAACCTCATCTTGCTTAATCATACCTAACTCACTTCTAGCACGTTCTT
This sequence comes from Methylotenera sp., assembly GCF_029945705.1. Classification (GTDB taxonomy): domain Bacteria; phylum Pseudomonadota; class Gammaproteobacteria; order Burkholderiales; family Methylophilaceae; genus Methylotenera. The sequence goes on along the minus strand of NZ_JAQSDC010000047.1, from coordinate 27,978 downwards.
CAATAGCCGCGCTACCACTTTTTAAATCACGTACTTCAGCATCTAATGTTTCATTACGTGCTTTTAAAGCGCCATTTTTCTCTTGCTGAGTGGCAAGCTGACGACTTAAATCCCATACTCGCAACCAACTCCCCTTACCTAGCCACAGCGGATACTGCAGCAAGGCAATGAGGATAACGAATATGAGCGTTAAGGCTTTCAAGTCAGATAAACTCAATTCCAATTGCATTCAAACTGAGAATAGGCTTGCCTTCGACGATAGTACAATAAGTACAGCTAGAAGACTCAACGTCATGTCGGGTTGAATGCATTTGGAATTACTTGAATAATTGGTAAAACGCGCCGATACCAGCATAGCTAGATGCATCGCCCAACTCTTCTTCAATACGCAACAATTGATTATATTTAGCAATACGCTCAGAACGGCACAATGAACCTGTTTTAATTTGCAGCGCATTGGTTGCTACTGAAATATCGGCAATGGTCGTATCTTCTGTTTCACCTGAACGATGCGAAACCACGGCTGTGTAACCCGCACGTTTAGCCATTTCAATGGTTTGGAAAGTCTCAGTCAATGTACCGATTTGGTTTACTTTAATCAACACTGAGTTAGCCACACCACGCTGTATGCCTTCACGCAAAATTTTCGTGTTAGTCACGAATAAGTCATCACCCACTAATTGCGTTGTTTTACCTAAGCGGTCTGTCAATAGTTTCCAACCATCCCAGTCAAATTCACCCATACCATCTTCAATACTGATGATTGGATATTTATCAACCCAAGTGGCTAAGTAGTCAGTAAATTGTGCTGAAGTTAAAGACAACCCTTCTGACTCTAAATGATATTTACCATCTTTATAAAACTCAGTACTTGCACAATCTAAACCTAAGTAAACATCTTTACCTGGCTCATAACCTGCCGCTGAAATCGCTTCTAAAATCAATTGGATAGCCGCTTCGTTCGACGGCAGGTTTGGTGCAAAACCACCTTCATCACCCACAGTGGTTGCTAAACCTTTTTTATGTAACGTTTTTTTCAATTGATGAAATACTTCCGCACCGCAACGCATCGCTTCACGGAATGAAGGCAAGCCAGCTGGAATAATCATAAACTCTTGCATATCCACGCTATTATCAGCATGCGCACCACCGTTGATGATGTTCATCATAGGCGTAGGCAATTGCATTGCACCAGAGCCGCCTAAATAGCGATACAAAGGCAAACCACTTTCTTCAGCCGCCGCACGCGCGCAAGCCATAGAAACAGCGAGAATAGAGTTAGCACCTAAACGGTCTTTATTTTCAGTGCCATCGAGCTCAATCAATGTTTTATCGATAAAGCTTTGTTCTTCAGCATCTAGACCAATGATGGCTTCTGTGATTTCGGTATTTACGTTCTCAACTGCTTGCAGAACACCTTTACCTAAATAGCGAGCTTTATCACCGTCACGTAACTCCATCGCCTCTTTAGCGCCTGTAGAAGCACCTGATGGCACTGCGGCACGGCCAATCACGCCGCTTTCAAGCAATACATCACACTCTACTGTTGGGTTGCCACGAGAATCTAAAATTTCGCGGGCGATAATATCTACAATTGCGCTCATAACTACTCCTCAATATACAAATTAGTTTTCTAACTTAGCGACTCAAAATTTGGTGACTCTAAATAAAGAATCCGCAATGATTTATACGTGTTTATTAATATGCTTTATAAAGCTTTACTTAACGCCTTTGTGAGCCAATGCTGCATTCACATAAGCAGTAAATAGCGGATGGCCTGAACGTGGATTAGAAGTAAATTCTGGGTGAAACTGCACCGCCACAAACCAAGGATGTGTTGCTTTTGGTAGTTCAATCATCTCGCACAATTGCTCAGTTGGCGTTCTGGCAGAAATCACCAAGCCAGCTGCTTTTAATTGCTCCACGTAATTGTTATTCACTTCATAACGATGGCGATGGCGTTCGTTCACTTGAGCACCATAGATGCTTGCAGCCAACGTGTTTGGTTCAATTGGACAAACTTGCGCGCCTAAACGCATGGTACCGCCAAGGTCAGAGTTTTCATCACGCTTTTCAATTTTACCGCTGGCGTCTTTCCATTCGTCAATTAAGCCAATCAGCTTATGTGGCGCTTCTGCGTCAAACTCCGTACTGTTAGCACCTGTTAACCCTGCTACGTTGCGGGCAAACTCAATCACAGCTAATTGCATACCTAAACAAATACCAAGGTACGGCAGTTTATTTTCGCGCGCATATTGAATTGCAGCAATTTTACCTTCTGTACCACGTACACCAAAACCACCCGGAATTAAAATTGCATCCATAGCTTTTAAGCAGTCTGTGCCAGAGTTTTCAATCTCTTCACTATCCATAAAGTGAATTTTGACTTTAGACTCAGTATGAATACCTGCGTGAATTAAAGCTTCAGTAAGCGATTTATAGCTCTCTGTTAAATCCACATATTTACCAACGAAGGCAATGTTAACGGTATTTTTTGGGTTTTCTATGCGCGTAACAATATTTTTCCACGCTGTTAAATCAGCTGCTTTAGCCAAAATATTAAGCTTGTGGCAAACAATCTCATCCATCATTTGCTCATGCAACAGACCTGGAATCTTATAAATGGAATCTGAATCAATCGCGCTAATCACTGCCTCATATGCAACATTGGTAAATAAAGCAATTTTGCGTTTTTCATCTTCTGGAATTTCGCGCTCAGCGCGGCATAACAAAATATCTGGCTGAATACCGATTTGACGTAATTCTTTAACTGAGTGCTGTGTAGGTTTGGTTTTAAGCTCGCCAGCAGTTGGAATCCACGGTAATAAAGTTAAATGCACATAACAAGCATTGTTACGGCCCTCTTCAAAACCCATTTGGCGAATGGCTTCTAAAAACGGCAGTGATTCAATATCACCCACCGTGCCACCGACTTCTACAATCGCCACATCGGCGCCTTCTGCGCCGCGTTTAATATGATTTTTAATTTCGTCAGTGATATGCGGGATGACTTGTACGGTTTTACCTAAATATTCGCCACGACGTTCTTTTTTAATGACTGTTTCGTAAATTTGACCCGTGGTAAAGCTGTTACGCTTTGCCATACGCTGTGAAATAAAGCGCTCGTAATGGCCTAAATCCAAGTCGGTTTCTGCGCCATCGTCAGTGACAAACACTTCACCATGCTGAAATGGCGACATCGTGCCAGGGTCAACGTTAATATAGGGGTCAAGTTTGAGCATGGTCACTTTAATACCACGCGATTCAAGAATAGCGCCAAGGCTAGCGGCAGCGATGCCTTTACCAAGAGAAGAAACTACACCGCCGGTTACGAATACATATTTGGTCATGGAAAGGCACTTATTATTTGTTGCAGACGGGATAAGATTTTACCGCAAAACAGATGCCTCACAAAACGTTATGCAAAATAAAAGTGTATTAATTGACTTGATATTTTCAATCATGCTTAAAATAGGTTTTTGTAGGAGCGACGCATTGTCGCGATTTGCACTATAACTTCGCGACGAGACGTCGCTCCTACAATGAGTTGCATAGCTGTACTTGATAAAGCAGGCGCAAGATTTGTAGTTTAGCCCGCGATTACATCGAGGCTACGCTTGTTTGTAATTCTTTATACTCTATTTTTCATTGCTTTTACCAATCCCATCTACAATGGGTGCCTTCGCCCAACTTCCATAAGTCTTGAATTTTTCTTGCACATCCAACATCTCTTGAGCGCTTAAAATATGCGGCTCTCCCGCCTGTAAGGCAAGTAAATACTGCTCGCACAAAGTTTCCACTTCCTGGGTAATGTCCAGCGCTTTTTCTAAAGTTTCACCCACGGCAATCATGCCGTGATTGGCTAACAAACAAGCTTTGCGGTCTTTTAATGCTTCAATGGCGTTATCTGAAAGCTGCTGACTGCCAAACAAGGCATAAGGCGCACAGCGGACGCTATCTCCACCAGCTAGGGCAATCATATAGTGGAATGGGGGCATGTCCTTACGGAAGGTGCTGAAAGTGCTGGCATAGATACTGTGCGTATGAATCACCGCATTGACTTGTGGCTTATTCTGCAAAATATCCAAATGGAATCGCCATTCACTTGATGGCGGACGCCCCCAACTTTATTGCCTGCAAAATCCATCCACACCATGTCGGATGGAGTCATTTTATTTGCTGCCAACCCTGAAGGCGTGATTAAAAAACCTGCTTCACCCTCAGCATTATTCGCACGCACACTGGCATTGCCCGCCGCGCCTCGGTTTAGACCCATGCTCACCAACTGCTGGCTAATGTTTAATAATTGCTCACGTTTGTTTTGCATAGTTAATGTTTATTTTAATTAATTATTTAAAGAATGCTTTTTAACTGACTTGGCGAAAATACACCATGTTCGGTAATAATCCCTGTCACCAAACGCGCCGGCGTAACATCAAATGCAGGATTAGCCACGCGAGTATTCACGGGCAAGATATTCACCTCAGCAACTTCGCCTGTGGCTAGCATACCTGTCATCCAAACAACTTCACGACCATCGCGCTCTTCTATCTCAATTTCTTGCACACCATTTAGCATAGTCCAATCAATCGTTGGCGACGGCACTGCAGCATAGAATGGTACGTGATTATCAAACGCGGCAAGTGCTTTTAAATAGGTACCTATTTTATTGCATACATCGCCTGAACTGGTTACGCGATCAGCCCCGACGATGACCATATCTACTTGACCATGCTGCATTAAATGGCCGCCAGCGTTATCACTAATCACAGTATGCGGCACGCCATGTTGCGCTAATTCCCAAGCCGTTAAACTTGCACCTTGATTGCGTGGACGGGTTTCATCTACCCATACATGCACATTAACCCCAGCATCGTGTGCGGCATAGATAGGCGCAAGCGCTGTGCCAAAATCCACAGTGGCCAGCCAACCTGCATTGCAATGCGTGAGAATATTGAATTGGCGGCCATTCTGAACGTTTAAGTCTTGAGCATGCAGACTCTGGATTAAACTCAAACCGTGTTGACCGATAGCCTGATTGAGCAATACATCTTCCTCACAAATCTTTGCAGCTTCTTCCCATGCGGCTTGCAAACGAAGCGCTGTAGGCATCGGCAAAAGCAGCAGCTTCATGCGCTCTACCGCCCAACGCAAATTAACTGCTGTCGGTCGGCTTTGTATTAACTGCGTTGCGGCAAGATGCAAATGTTCATTGCTACAATCTTCTTGCATAGCTAAGGCTATACCATAAGCGGCTGCGGCACCGATTAACGGCGCACCACGAACTTGCATGGTTTTAATTGCAACAATCATTTGCGACATGTTGTTAATTTCAACAATTTTAAATGTATGTGGTAATTTTGTTTGGTCAATAATTGATACGAAGCTACCACCAACCGCCATACCATCATTAGGCCAAATTGTGCGAAATTTTTGATTGTTTATTATCATAAATAGTTAATTCAAAAGTTGACTTTCGAAAAGTTCCCTGAAATAAAAAATATACTCCACATTATCTGTGGATAACTTTGTGAATAACTGTGACTTGAAAATGTAACATACCAATTTATAAGGCTTTTTTCAAATCGCTTAAATTTTAACCTATTATTAAACCCTTATAAATCAATTAGTTAAATTAATCACATTGTTTTATAAGGGTTTTTACCAATACTTAAAGTAGCACATGAGGTGGTGTGCATAAGTCAGCTAATTTTGGCAAAACTTTTAGGGCGTTGGCGCTAGTTATATCAAGCACTTGAGCCACATTGACACCTCTTAAATCAGCTAAAACTTGTGCGATTTTATTCAGTTCTAGCGGAGTATTTCTACCCTCCGCTCCCACCCACTCGGGTGGTATATCTGGAGAATCTGTCTCTAATACGATAGATTCTAATGGTAGTTTTCTCGCAAGCTCTCGAATTTTTAAAGCACGGCTGTAAGTCATTGCGCCGCCAAATCCCAATTTAAAACCAAGCGCAATCAATTGTTCCGCCTGTTGAAAGCTGCCATTAAATGCGTGGGCGATACCGCCGCTCAGTTGGTATAGACGAAGATATTTTAAAACGTCGTCAATCGCATTTCTAACATGCAGAATGACGGGTAAATCATGCTGCTTAGCTAGCTTTAATTGCTCTGTGAAAAAATAAGTTTGTAGCTGTAGATTACTTTTAGTGACGAAGTAATCCAAGCCAATTTCACCTATCGCCACTGGATTATTATTGTCAATATAAGTTTTTAAAGTTTCAATATCACTCAATTGTGATTTATCAACATACATGGGATGAATTCCAAGCGCGTAGGTGCAATGTTGATGCTTGAGACATATCTGAATCACACTATCGAAGTGTTCGCGTGCCACAGCAGGTATAACGATGTTTGAAACCCCTTGTTGCAAAGCCTGCTCTGCAATATTGTCTCTATCCGCATCAAACTCAGGCGCATCAAGATGGCAATGGGTATCTATCAGCATATGGCTAACTTAGTTTTTAACAGGTTTTGCACGCAAACGAATATCGCGCCCAATTTGGCGTACATCAATGATTTGCAGTTCCGTTGCCTGCTGCATTTCTACCAACTCAGGAATAGCAAACATCGCCTTGGCATCTGCGCCCATCAATTTTGGCGCGTAGTAGAAAACAAACTCATCAATCAAACCTGCTTGCATAAAAGCGCCGTTTAAGCCCTGCCCTGCTTCTAACAACACTTCATTAACACCACGCGAGGCTAGATTAGCAAGTAGCACATGTAAATCTACACGACCATTTTCGTGAGGAAGATGCAACAATTGAGCGCCAATAGCTGTTAACAAATCGGCTTTATGGTTAGCGTCTTGCGCATAAGCAATTAATACGGGGCTTATAGAAAGCAACTCAGGATTAAGCATTTTACAATCTGTTGGCGTTTGCAGATTGCTATCGACAATGACTCGTAAGGGCTGGCGACTTGTATTTACCAAGCGAACATTCATGCTGGGATTATCTGTCAGCACTGTGCCAATGCCAGTCACGATGGCACATGATTGCGCACGCCAATGTTGAACATCCAACCTTGCTGGCTCACCAGTAATCCACAGGCTTTTGCCATTATTAAGTGCCGTGCGACCATCTAAACTCGCCGCCACTTTACAGCGCACATAAGGCATGGCAGAGGTCATGCGTGAAATAAAACCAAGGTTTAATGACTTAGATTCAGCTTCCATCAACCCAACATCAACCTCAATACCATTTGCTTGGAGGCGCTTGATACCATTACCCTCCACTAAAGGATTCGGGTCTTGCATGGCCACGATTACTCGCTTAACACCAGCATTAATCAAGGCATCGACACAAGGCGGCGTGCGACCGTGATGATTACATGGCTCTAGAGTGACATATGCATCAGCACCTTCCGCGTTCATGCCAGCTTCGCGTAAAGCAAACACCTCCGCATGTGGCTCACCAGCTTTTAGATGCGCACCCTGCCCTACAATTTGATGATTTTTAACAATGACACAGCCAACGCGGGGGTTGGGCTGAGTGGTATACAACCCCTGCTCTGCTAGGCGCAACGCAAGTGCCATGTAAGTGTGATCGGCTGCAGTAAACAAGGTATTAAATCGCCATTAGGCAAATTTAGTGGGAAGAAATACGACTATTAATTAAGCGATTATTTTCATCAAAGAAAAGTAGTAAGCCATGATAAACATGCATACACTTGCCTAAGTCATACTCAACAGAGTTGCCGTCTTCATAGCTTGGACGGCCTAGTAACACGCCAACCGAGTCTTTGCTAGTACCTTTAGATAGAACATGTTGTTGTAAGTCATAAGCCATATCGCCACGCTTACATTCTTGCTCTATTGTCGCCGCGCCTTGCATCCATTTCACTTGGTCGAATTTTTCATCGCCAAAAACGATGCTATCTTTCATCATCCACCATCCGAAAAACACCACCGTGACCAACACCGTAAATGCGGTAAAAACAATGGTAGCCCAGTTAATAAATTTCATGTTTACATCCTAATGGTTAGCATTGTGTAAATCAAATTTGACAAATAAAATGACTTACAAATCTCGAATAGCATCATTAAAATCACCCACATCCGAAAAGCTTCGATATACCGATGCAAAGCGAATGTAGGCGACTTTATCCATCAATTTAAGCTCATGCATCACACTTTCACCTAAATCTCTGGCTGGAATTTCACGCTCGCCTAAACTCAATAACTTTTGTGAGATTCTATCTAAGGCACGATCTACATATTCAGTAGGCACAGGACGTTTATGCAATGCGCGCGTGAATGACAAGCGCAGTTTTTCACGATTAAATTCCTCACGCGTACCATTGGTTTTAACCACTTGCGGCATATGCAATTCTGCCGTTTCGTAAGTGGTAAAACGCTTATCACAAACACCACATTTGCGGCGACGGCGTATAGAGTCGCCTTCGTCATTGACGCGTGAATCAATGACTTGTGTATCTGCATCACCGCAAAAAGGGCATTTCATTGATGAACTGTGACCTAGTTCTGATAAACAGGAAAGCGCGCAGTCAAAGCATGTACTTTTGCTTTGGTCGCTGCGATCACCGCTTCATCCGTTGGGTTATCTAACACGTCAGCAATCAAGTTAGCTACTTGGCGCGCTTCATCTTCTTTAAAACCACGTGTGGTAATTGCAGGTGCGCCGATACGAACACCTGAAGTCACAAATGGGCTTTCTGGGTCATTTGGAATCGCATTTTTGTTCACAGTGATATGCGCTAAGCCTAGTGCAGCATCTGCTGCTTTACCTGTTAAGCCTTTTGTACGCAAATCCACCAAGAACATATGTGACTCTGTGCGACCTGAAATAATGCGTAAACCGCGCGCAGTTAATGCTTCAGCCATTGCTTGTGCATTTTTAATCACTTGCGCTTGGTAGGTTTTGAATTCTGGTTGCGATGCTTCTAAGAATGCAGTTGCCTTAGCAGCAATCACATGCATCAATGGACCACCCTGCAAAGCTGGGAACACGCTTGAATTCAATGATTTTTCAAACTCAGCTTTAGCCAAGATAATACCGCCGCGAGGACCACGCAAAGTTTTGTGTGTGGTTGAGGTCACAAAATCCGCATGCGGCACTGGGTTTGGATAGACACCAGCGGCAATCAAACCTGAATAGTGCGCCATATCAACCATGAAATAAGCACCAACTTTTTTAGCGATTTCAGCCATGCGCGCCCAGTCAAAGCGCAAAGCATAAGCAGACGCACCGCCGATTAATAATTTTGGTTTGCATTCAATGGCAATGCGCTCCATTTCATCGTAATCGATTTCTTCTTTATCATTTAAGCCGTATGGCACGATGTTAAATAGTTTGCCTGATAAATTTGCAGGTGATCCATGTGTTAAGTGACCGCCGTGACCAAGGTTCATACCCATGATGGTATCGCCCGGTTTTAGAATAGAGAAATACACCGCTTGGTTAGCTTGTGAGCCTGAATGCGGTTGCACGTTGGCATATTCTGCGCCATACAAAGCTTTCAAGCGGTCAATGGCCAACTGTTCAACTTGGTCTACATATTCACAACCACCATAAAAACGTTTGCCTGGATAACCTTCTGCATACTTATTAGTTAGCTGAGAACCTTGCGCCTGCATCACTGCTGGGCTAGTGTAGTTTTCAGAAGCAATTAACTCGATATGCTCATGTTGACGAACAACTTCGCTGTTGATCATAGCATCTAAGGCTGGATCTGCTTTATTAAGGGTATTGGTATAGTTAAATGGTGCTTGCGACATGGTTTTAGTTTTCCAAATGCTAGATTATTTTAATGAAAAAAATGTTTGCGCATTTTAACACGCTCAAGCACTAAGATTAAAGGCAAAAGATTTAGTTGCGTAACTGTAGCAAGCTATAATATAAATTAACTTAAATATCTATTTGGAGTAACACCATGAAATGGACTGAAAGCCTAAGAATTGCTGAAGAGCTTTACGACAAACACCCTGATATTGATCCGAAAGCGGTGCGCTTTACCGACTTAATGGAATGGGTAATGGCGCTTGACGGCTTTGATGACACCACTGAACATTGCGGAGAGAAAATACTAGAAGCGATTCAATTAGCTTGGATCGGCGAAGCTGAATAGTTCTCAGCTTTAAACTAAAAATGTTTAATCACCATCGTGTTTAGCTACCATGTTTGAAGCTTTACTGTGGTTATTTATAAAGCACTTTATCTGCGACTTTCCATTGCAAGCAAACCCATGGATGTATCGCAATAAAGGTACATACGGCCATGCTGGCGGCTTAGCACATGCTGCATTGCACGGCATTGGAACATTCATCATTTTTTCTTTTTGGCTTGGCGCTAACGCTTGGATATATGCGCTAGCCGATGCCGTGATCCACTACCATATTGATTGGGCAAAAATGAATGCGGGTAAACACTACAATCTTAAGCCTGATAACAGTGAGTGGTTTTGGATTTTATTAGGTTTTGATCAGCTTCTGCACCATCTCACCTACTTCGCATTAGTCGCAATTGCATTTAAACCTATTGCAAACATGTAATTAGTCCCAATAAAAATAGCATGTCTAAAAATACTATTTTTGTAGTTGCCATTTGGATAATGCTAGCAAGCGTCATCTACTACCTGTCGGATAATATTCAAAATCCTAACAAAATTAATCGATTAGGTGAGATTAGTACCGTTGTATTAAAACGTGGGTTAGATGGCCATTACCGAGCCGAAGCGCTCATCAACGGCGAAAAAGTCAATGTACTGGTCGATACTGGCGCCACAGGTGTAGCTATTTCACAAGGGGTTGCAGACAAACTTAATCTTAAAAGTATAGATGCCATCCGCACCAACACTGCCAACGGAGACAGCGTGGGTTATATGGTGCGTTTGCACTCAGTAAAACTAGGTGGCGTTGATGCCAATGATGTATCGGCGATGATTGCGCCTGGCTTAGATGGCGACGTGTTGCTCGGCATGTCGTTTCTAAACCGCATGGATGTTAGGCTTTATAAAGGCGAGATGACCATTAAACAGGTGGATTGATTTTGTAGCGGCGCCCTAAGTGCGACTATGTAGATTTTTGTAGGAGCGACGCCCTCGTCGCGATTTGCACCATTGCTTCGCGACGAGGGCGTCGCTCCTACAATAAAGTTAGGTAATCACAGTCGGCGTATCGCGACCTGTTTTTTCTTTAAGTTGCGAAATCTGCAATCCAATCTTAATCATCTCGGCTAAAGCCACTTGCGCATCTAAATGGTGATTTTTTACATCAGGATCAAAAGCTTCTAAATAAATACGAATTGTCGCGCCCTCTGTCCCTGTGCCAGATAACCTGAACACAATACGCGAGCCGTCTTCAAACAAAATACGAATACCTTGATTATTACTGATAGAGCCATCGATTGAATCGTGATAGCTAAAATCATCACAAGTTTTCACTTTATATGCGCCAAACGACTGATCAGGCAAGCTAGTAAATTGCGATTTAATATGGGCAATGACACTATTGGCCGCCTCAGTTGGAATCGCCTCATAATCATGACGTGAATACACATTACGGCCAAATTCAGCCCAGTGCGACATCAAAATCTGCTCAACTGATACAGCTTTTTTCGCCAATATATTCAACCAAAACAACACCGCCCACAAGCCATCTTTTTCACGCACATGGCTAGAGCTTGTACCAAAGCTTTCTTCGCCACACAAAGTAACTTTGCCTGCATCCATCAAATTACCAAAAAACTTCCAGCCTGTTGGTGTTTCATAGCATGGAATATTGAATTTAGCCGCCACACGATCCACTGCGCCGCTCGTAGGCATAGAACGTGCTACGCCAGCAATGCCATTCGCATAAGCAGGCACTTGGGTTGCATTTGCGGCAAGCACTGCAAGGCTATCAGAAGGTGTGACAAAAAAGTTTTTACCCAAAATCATATTACGGTCGCCATCACCATCTGAGGCCGCGCCAAAGTCAGGTGCGCTTTCACCTGCAAACATGATTTTCACTAAATCTTCAGCATAGGTTAAATTGGGGTCTGGGTGACCGCCACCAAAGTCTTCTGAAGGAATGCAATTCATTAAGCTAGACTCTGACGCACCTAATCGATTGACAAAAATCTCTTGTGCATAAGGGCCAGTCACGGCGTGCATAGCGTCGAACTCCATTTTAAAGCCACTTGCTAGTAATTTTTTGATTGCTGAAAAATCAAATAACGCTTGCATTAAATCTGCGTAGTCTTGCACTGCATCTATGACTTCTACAGTAAATTTTCCATCGTTGAATATTGATTTACCTAATACATCAATATCCACTTCGGGCAAATCTGCGATTTTATATTCTGTGATTTTTTTACTTAAATCAAAAATTGAATCAGTGATTTTTTCAGGCGCAGGACCGCCGTTGCTGATGTTGTATTTAATGCCAAAGTCACCGTTAATACCGCCTTGATTATGGCTCGCGGACAGCACAATACCGCCAAACGTTTTGTATTGCCGAATGATGTGTGAACATGCTGGTGTAGATAAAATCCCCGCTTGACCAATGAGCACACGAGCAAAGCCATTAGCTGCCGCCATACGAATTATAATTTGAATCGCTTGACGATTAAAATATCGGCCATCACCACCCAGCGCCAATGTCGCGTCATTGGGCACATCAAGCGTATCAAAAATACTCTGTACAAAATTTTCTAAATAACCTGCTTGCTGAAAAACTTTTACTTTTTTTCTAAGGCCTGAAGTGCCAGGTTTTTGGTCATTAAAAGCAGTGGTTTTAATTGTTTGGATTTGCATAGCATTACCTAAAGAACATGACTGAATTGAGTACTATTATAGCGAGCAAAATGCCCCTTGGTAGCGGCGTTTGAGATGATTCGTGAAATTAAATTGGAAGCCTTTAGTTAAGCTTTAGCTAAGGCTCTATCAATAATGTCTAGCGCTTCATCAAATACTTCATCTTGAATAGTCAAAGGATATAAGAAGCGAATTGCATTACCGTAAACGCCGCAAGTCAGTAGTATCAAACCCTCAGCTAACGCCGCCTGTTGTACACGTTTTACTGCATCCATAGATGGTTTATTGGTAGCTGGATCGAAAAACTCAGCAGCAATCATCGAGCCCAAGCCGCGCACATCTTTAATTGCAGGTATTTTAGCCTGCGCTGCTTTAAGGCGTGCTGTGAGTTTGGCACCCAATACATTTGCACGCTCAACTAGCTTCTCCTCTTCAATAATATCTAGCACGGCGTGAGAAGCCGCAATCGCTAAGGGGTTGCCTGCGTAAGTTCCGCCTAAACCTCCTGGTGCTGGGCCATCCATCACTTCAGCCTTTCCACAAACTGCTGATAGCGTGGTGCCGCCTGCTAAGCTTTTAGCCATCGTGATAATGTCTGGTATCACGTCGTAATGTTCTGCTGCAAATAACTTACCTGTACGACCAAAGCCCGTTTGTACTTCATCATAAATGAGCAGAATTCCATGCTCATCGCACTCTTTGCGTAATGCTTGCATCAACGCTGATGGTGCCGCATAGAAACCACCTTCACCTTGTACTGGCTCAATCACAATCGCGGCTACACGTTTAGGATCAATATCTGCCTTGAATAACAAATGCAGCGCGTTGATAGAGTCTTCAACACTAACACCATGCAAATCAATCGGGAATGGAATGTGATAGATCTCAGCGGGGAATGGCCCAAAACCAATTTTGTAAGGAGAAACTTTACCTGTCATGGCGCTAGTCATAATCGTACGACCATGAAATGCTCCAGCAAAGGCAACAATACCTGGTCGCCGAGTGCTTGCACGAGCGATTTTAATTGCATTTTCTAAAGCTTCTGCACCACTTGAAAAAAAGCAGGTCTTCTTAGCATGTGTGCCTGGTGTGAGCTTATTAATGCGTTCTGCCAAAGTAACATAACTTTCATAAGGCAGCACTTGGTAGCAAGTGTGCGTAAACTTTTGTAACTGCGCCTCTATAGCAGCGACTATCTTTGGGTGTCTGTGCCCAGTATTGAGTACCGCAATACCACCTGCAAAATCGATATAACGCTTACCCTCAACATCCCACACTTCCGAATTCAATGCACGCTCAATAAAGAAATTAGCCATCACGCCTATGCCGCGTGGCGTAGCTGCTAGACGTCTATTGTGTAAATCTTGATTAGAAATTGCTGTATTAGTCATACTCTCGTCCTTACCTCTAGTGTTTTGAGTTCTAGTTTTATCTTATTAAATTAAGTGACAGTTAAATTAATCGTATCCATGTTGTTTTAAGCTCAGTGTACTTTTCTAAGGCATGTAGAGATTTATCGCGACCGTTACCTGATTGTTTGTAGCCGCCAAAAGGCACGGTGATATCGTCTTCGTCATAGCTGTTCACATGTACCGTGCCAGCCCGCAGGGCGCGTGACACCATATGTGCACGCGTCAAATCTTGCGTCCAAATCGCTGCTGCAAGGCCATATTCTGTGTCGTTAGCAATGGCTATCGCCTCTTCTTCTGTATCAAAAGCAATGATAGAAAGCACTGGACCAAAAATCTCTTCAGCGGCGATTTTCATATCATTGGTCACGTCATCAAACACGGTCGGGCTAATATAAAAACCGCCTGTTTCGGTTAATACGCGTTCGCCGCCCGCACATAGTTTGGCACCTTGTGCTTTACCACTTTCAATGTATTTCAATACATTTTCCATTTGCACACAGTCTACAATTGCCCCCATGGTTGTGTTGGCATCTAAGGGGTCACTCGGCTGATAATCAGGCAAGTTAGTCAGTAGTTTTTTAACGAACTCATCTTTGATTGAGCGCTCAACCAGTAAACGTGAAGGCGCATTGCAGCTTTCGCCCTGATTGTAAAAAATTGAGCCTATAGATGCGGCGGCAGCTTTATCCAGATCTTTGCAATCGGCAAATACGATATTAGGTGATTTACCACCTAGCTCGCACCACGCACGCTTGAGGTTGCTTTGACCTGCCATGATTTGGATTTTCTTACCCACACCTGTAGAACCAGTAAAGGCAATGCAGTCCACATCCATATGCATCGCTAATGGAGAGCCTGCATCTGGGCCAAAGCCTGGTACTACATTTAAAACGCCTTTTGGTATTCCAGCTTCTATCGCCAAATCACCGAGTCTTAATGCTGTTAAAGGAGATTTCTCAGAAGGTTTCAATACAATACTATTACCAGTCGCTAAGGCTGGTGCAATTTTCCAGCAAGCCATTAATATAGGGTAGTTCCACGGCACAATCGCACCAACTACGCCAATTGGCTCACGTGTAATCATGGCAAGTGTATGGTCTGCTGTTGGGGCAATTTCATCGTAGACTTTGTCAATCGCCTCACCAAACCAGCGCAAACTATTGGCCGCTGAAGTAACATCTACACTCAAGCTGGCCGAAATAGGTTTGCCCATATCCAGCGTTTCTAGCAGAGCCAACTCAGCTTTGTGTGCTAACACCAAATCAGCAAAACGAATCATGGTTTGTTTACGCTCACGAGGTGATAAACCAGACCAGCACCTATCTTTAAAAGCAGCGCGTGCCGCAACAACAGCACGGTCTACATCCGCGGCTTTACTGCTAGCAACATCGGCCAATTTTCGACCATCAATCGGTGAGAAGCACTCAAAAGTACTACCATCAAGCGCATCCACGCGCTGGCCGTCAATAAAAGCACGTCCATCGATTCTTAAATCTTTCGCTCTTTCATGCCAATCAATTTTAATTTCAGCCATATTTATAACCCCGCCATACACACGTATTTTAATTCTAGATATTCATCAATGCCGTGATGCGAACCTTCGCGCCCCAAGCCTGACTGCTTAACGCCACCAAAAGGCGCCACTTCATTTGAAATCATGCCAGTATTCACGCCCACCATACCGTATTCAAGCGCCTCTGCCACGCGCCAGATTCTGCCTATATCTCGGCTGTAAAAATAAGAAGCTAGGCCAAATTCGGTACGGTTCGCTAACTCAATGACTTCTGCATCGGTCTTAAAGCGAAATAATGGCGCCACGGGGCCGAAAGTCTCTTCGCTAAAAATTAACGCATCATCACTCACATTGGCTAGTACGGTAGGTTCAAAGAATGTACCACCTAAAGTATGACGCTTGCCACCTTGTAACACTGTTGCGCCTTTGGCAACCGCATCTGCCACATGGCTTTCAACTTTCTCTATCGCTGATGTATCAATCAGCGGGCCTTGCGTAACACCCTCTTCACTACCTGCACCTACTTTTAATTGTGCTACTTTGACGGCTAGTTTCTTGGCAAATTCATCGTACACGCCCTCTTGCACAAACAAGCGATTTGAACATACACACGTTTGTCCAGCATTACGGTATTTGCTAATCATGGCACCTTCAACTGCTGCGTCTAAGTCTGCATCATTGAAGACGATAAATGGCGCATTGCCACCCAATTCAAGCGATAGCTTTTTAATTGTATCGGCACATTGGCGCATTAAGATACGTCCGACTTCTGTTGATCCTGTGAACGAAAGTTTGGCCAACACAGGGCTTTCACATAAAGCCGCGCCGATTTGACGTGCATCACCCGTAATCACTTGCAATACGCCACTAGGCACGCCCGCTTCTTCTGATAATACAGCCAAAGCAATAGCACATAATGGTGTTTGTTCAGCAGGTTTAATAATCATGCTACAACCAGCAGCAAGCGCAGGCCCTGCTTTACGGGTAATCATTGCTATTGGAAAATTCCAAGGTGTGATAGCAGCAGTGACACCTATTGGCTGTTTCAGCACCAATAAACGACGGTCGCCCATAGGCGCTGGAATTGTTTCGCCATAGACACGTTTAGCTTCTTCAGCAAACCACTCAATAAAGCTTGCACCATAATTCACCTCGCCACGTGCTTCGGCTAATGGCTTACCTTGTTCTGCGGTCAGCAATTGCGCCAAGTCTTCTTTGTGCAGAATAATTAGGTCAAACCAACGTTTAAGTATTGCAGCACGTGCAGCAGCAGTAAGGGTTTTCCATGATTTTTGCGCAACTTCCGCAGCCACAATCGCGCGTTCAGCTTCGGCACGCCTCATCAGCGGCACTGAGGCCACAACTGAGCCTGTGGCAGGATTAGTGACGCTTATCGTTTCACCTGAGTCTGCACTCACCCATTGACCAGCCAGCAATGTAAGGTTGTTTTTGAGTAATTGGGGATACTTTAATTGAATGGACATAATTTTCTGCTTGATTTGGTTTGATGTAGAAGCGACGAGAGGTCGCTTCTACTTTTTAAATACATCTTTATAAATACAGCTTAAAAAAATACTACTTATTGCTATCGCTATAAGCTTGTGCCTCTTCGCGCTTACGCTTGCGCTCTTGATGTGAGGTATAAAAGCTTGAAGCAATGACTGCAATGGTAACCACGGTAATTGTCACAGTTGCAACCGCGTTAATGGTTGGGTTTAAGCCTAATCTGGCGCGTGAGAAAATCACCATCGGCATCGTTGAATAGCCCGGACCAGATAGGAATGAAGACAAGACAACATCATCAAACGACAGCGTGAATGTCAGCAAAAACGCAGAAACTAGCGCAGGAACTAACAAAGGGAAAGTGACTAGCGTAAACACCTGCATAGGTTTGCAACCCAAGTCCATCGCCGCTTCATCTAATTTACTGTCCATCTCACGTAAGCGTGAAGTGACGACCACCGCTGCATAAGCCGTGCCTAATAATGCATGACCTAGTAAAATAGTAAATAAGCCACGTTCTGGAAAACCGAGCCAATTTTGCACAGAAACGATCATTAATAACAGCGATAAACCTACAATCACATCTGGCATTACCAACGGCATGCTAGACATTGAAGTCAGCAGCGTACGACCCTTAAAGCGCTTATAACGATTTAAAGCAAAGGCAGTAAACGTGCCAAAAAATACTGACATTAACGCAGACAAACCTGCAATTTCAAGCGACAATAGCACCGCTGAAATTAAGTCTGAATCTTGTGCCAGTGCAGCATACCAGCGAAAACTAGCATGTGACCAAACGGTGACCAGTTTTGAATCGTTAAAGGAAAATACAACCAGTGTGATAATTGGCAAATATAAAAATACATAGACAGCAATCATCCAAGTTTTCGCAAATACTTTATTTGAAGCGTTGCTCATTATTTACCCTCCATTTGCTCTGCTTGGGCTTTATTGTAAACACCCATTGGCACTAAGATTAGCAATATCATGACTACCGCAACGGCTGATGCCATTGGCCAGTCATTATTACTAAAGAACTCATCCCACAACACGCGACCTATCATCAAGGTGCTTGAGCCGCCGAGTAACTCCGGAATCACATATTCACCTACCGCAGGGATAAATACCAACATTGAACCAGCGATAATGCCCGCTTTTGAAAGTGGTACAGTAATCAGCCAAAACGCTTTGAATGGGCTGGTACCAAGGTCTGATGCTGCTTCTAGATAACGCATATCCATCTTAGAGAGGTTGGCGTATAGCGGCAAAATCATAAACGGCAAGTATGAATACACCATGCCTAACAGTAATGAAAAAGAGTTGTTCATCATCTCGATTGGCGTATCAATAATATGCAAGCTCATAAGTATATTATTGATGACGCCATTGCTGACTAACAAAGTTTTCCACGCATAGATACGTAGTAAAAATGATGTCCAAAACGGCAGCATAATCAGCATCAACAAAGTCGGCTGCATATGTTTAGGTGAGCGCGCCATGTAGTAGGCAAATGGGTAGCCAATGGCTAAACATAATAAAGTGGTAATGAGTGCGTATTTAATAGAGGATAAATACGTTTTGATGTAAAGCGAGTCAGTGGCAAGAAACTGATAACTGGCAAAATTTAAAGTCAGTCTAGGCCAGCCATGGCTCCAGTCGATCATGTTTGAAATGCTCGTTGACTCCATTTCAGACAAGCTAATTTTAAGCACAATGAGCAGTGGGATAGCCGCAAGCAATAAAAACCAGAAATATGGAACACCAATCACCGCAAGGCGTCCAGCTGAAAGACTGGTGAAGAAACTTTGTGTTTTAGCCATAGCAATTTTCCTTTATGAATTCTTAATGAATTTATGAATGAATTAAAAGTTGAGTCAACCTTACTGCGTTAACACTACCATTGCTAAATTGTTCCAGCTTGCGTATGCGCGATCACCCCAAGTTAAACCACAACTCAAATCGCGCGTATTGTTAAGTTCTTGTGCCTTGATTACTTTGCCACTATCGAGTTTCAAGTGATAGGTTGTGTGAGCGCCAAAGTAAACGATTTCGATGACTTCACCAGCACACCAGTTATAGTCGCTATTCGGCTTATCTTTAGACAACATGATTTTTTCTGGTCGTAAAGCTACCCCTACATCCATACCGGGATGCCCACTCACACCATGCCCTACGTAATGAATGCATTCTGGGCAACGCACGGTCACATGATCAGGCTCATCTTCTTCAATCTTACCTTCGAATATATTCACATTACCAATAAAGTCAGCCACTTTTCGGCTGTTTGGCATTTCATACACAGCATCAGGCGCACCAACTTGCAAGAAATACCCTTCACTCATCACGGCAATGCGTGATGCCATCGTCATGGCTTCTTCTTGGTCATGCGTCACTAGCACGCAGGTCACGCCCACTTCTTCAATGATATTCACCAGTTCAAGCTGCGTAGTCTCTCGTAATTTTTTATCTAAAGCACCGAGAGGTTCATCTAATAACAATAACTGAGGGCGTTTTGCTAGGCTACGTACCAAGGCAACGCGTTGCTGCTGACCGCCAGAGAGTTGATGCGGCTTACGTTTCGCATATTTATTGAGTTGCGCCAAGCTCAACATTTTTTCGACGCGGTCGGCTATTTCATCTTTAGGCATACCGTCGCGCTTTAAACCAAAAGCTACATTTTCCCAAACACTTAAATGAGGAAAGAGCGCATATGATTGAAACATCATGTTGATTGGTCGCTGAAACGGCGGCAGATTGGTAATATCTTGATTCGCCAGAAAAATCTTACCTTTAGTAGGAGTTTCAAAGCCTGCCATCATGCGCAATAACGTAGATTTCCCGCAACCTGAACCACCAAGTAACGCGAAGATTTCACCCTTCATTACCGTGAGTGAAACGTCATCTACGGCTTTCACCGTGCCATCGTAAACTTTGGTGACATTTTCAACACGCAGTAACACTTCTTGCGCAGCTTTATTCGTTTCTTTAGGTGCGGTTGCCATAAAAACCCTTATCTAAGATATTGAAAATCAATGTGTTTGAAAACTAGGTGTTTGAAACTATGTGTTTGAAAATCATGTACTTAAAAAACAGTTACATTAAACTTTTGTAGGAGCGTAATCATTGACGCTCCTACAAAGCTAACAACTAAACGCCAGATTTAAACTTAGTATATAAACGTGTCATGTTACGTTTAGTTTTTGCATCTTCAACACCAGGCGGCACTAACTTAGCAATATCTTCATCAGACAAGAAAATAGATTTGTTGTTTTTAATATCTTCATCAACAAATTCAGTTGCGGCTTTGTTAGGATTGGCGTAGGTCACTGTGTTCGTGATGGCCGCCGTTACTTTTGGCTGCATAATGTAATTCATCCACAGATGTGCATTATTTGGATGTTTTGCATCCGCAGGAATTGCCATTGTATCCATAAACATCAAGCCACCTGTTTTTGGCACTAGCGCTTCGATGTGTTGCTCGGCTTTATTCTCGATTGAACGTTTATGCGCCAAGTTAAAATCACCCGCCCAACCGTAAGCGACACAAATATTTCCGCTTGCTAAGTCATCAATTTGACCACCAGAATTGAATTTTTTAATATCAGGGCGCACCTTCATTAACATATCAAATGCTGCTTGATAATCTTCTGGTGTACCTGTGTAAACTGGCTTACCTAAATAATGTAAAGCGGCTTGAAACACATCGGCTGGGGTATCTAAAAAGGTAATACCGCATGACTTTAATTTACTAGTGTAAGTTGGGTTAAATACTAAATCCCATGCATTGTCTGGCATAGGCGTGTCGCCGAGCGCAGCTTTTACTTTATCTACGTTAATACCAACAGTGTTATAGCTCCACATCCAGTCAATTAAATACGTGTTACCTGGATCTAACTCAGCCATCTGCTTCAAGATACCTGGATCTAGATTTTTCCAATTTGGTAATTTAGATTTATCTAGCTTTTGAAACAAACCACCATCAATTTGCAATTTTGCCCAATTAGAACCCGGCACTACGATGTCGTAACCTGTATTTTTAGCAATGAGTTTCGCATGCAGAATTTCGTTACTATCAAACACATCGTAACGAACTTTAATGCCTGTTTCTTTCTCAAAATTAGCAATCGTATCTGGTGCAATATAGTCTGACCAGTTGTAAATATTGAGGATTTTTTCTTCTGGTTCGCTAGCCGCCGCCACCGTTGGCTTGGCTGCTTCAGCAGTGGTATTGTCAGATTTGCTACAAGAAACCGTAGCTAGACCAGTAATAATCGCCATACCTAGCAAGTATTTACTATAAGATAAATTCATATTCATTAACCCCTTTAATTAGTGAGTGACTGAGAAAGTATTGCTAAAAATTTGCACCATCTTTTGCGCTATAAAACCCCTTATGCTGACCAAATAGATTCGAAGTAATCTTACAATAGGCAGGTTCAAAAACCAACTATACCCACATTTAATTGCATCATAAATATCGCGTATTAATCATAAAGCCCCTGCGCTTTCAAGTCAGCTAAGGTTGCATCTAGGCATTTCTGAATTAGCGCGACCATTTCATCAATTTGTGCTTTAGTAATCACTAGCGGTGGGGCAATGATCATACGCTCACCAACTGCTCGCATAATCAAGCCATTGGCAAAGCAATGGCCACGACAAATCATGCCTACGCCTACATCTTCATCAAAATGTACGTGGTTTGCCTTGTCTTTCATCAGCACGAAACCAGCGACTAACCCTAGTGTTTCAGCACCACCAACCAATGGATGTTTGGCTAGCTCGGCATATTTTTGCGCTAAATATGGGCCAGTTTCATTAAGCACTTTATCGACTAAGCCTTCACTTTCCATAATCTCGATATTCGCCAGCGCCACAGCACAAGCGGTTGGATGCCCTGAGTAGGTATAGCCATGATTGAATTCACCACCCTGCTCAATCAATACTTTAGCAACACGCTTGCCGACCACTACGCCACCTAAAGGAATGTAGCCAGAAGTCACGCCTTTAGCAAAAGTCATTAAATCAGGTTTACAGCCTAATAATTGCGAACCAAACCATTTACCAAGACGACCAAAACCGCAAATGACTTCATCGCAGATCAGCAAAATGCCGTATTTATCACAGATACGTTGAATCTCTGGCCAGTAAGTTTTAGGGGGAATAATCACGCCACCCGCACCTTGCACAGGCTCTCCAATGAATGCTGCAACTTTATCTGCGCCAACTTCTAAGATTTTTTTCTCTAACCAACCGGCCGCTTCAATACCAAACGCATCTCTATCTTGGTTTGGTGCCATGCCGTAATGATAGGGTTGTTCGATGTGCTCTATGCCTGGAATCATGCCGCCCTGCGCATGCATACCTTCCATACCCCCTAAAGATGAGCCAACGAGTGTTGAGCCATGATAAGCGTTATTACGACTAATAATGACCGTGCGCTCTGGCTGCCCTAGCGTTGCCCAATAATGGCGCACCATGCGAACGTTGGTATCATTAGACTCTGAGCCAGAGCTGCTAAAAAATACATGGCTATAATCATCACCAGCCAGCTTGATGATTTTTTCTGCAAGTTTAACTGCAGGCACATTCGTAGTTTGAAAAAAACTATTATAGTAAGGAAGCTCAAGCATTTGTTTAGCGGCAGCATCTACTAGCTCTTTACGCCCATAGCCAACATTCACGCACCATAAACCAGACATTGCATCTAAGATTTTTTCACCTGTAGAATCCCAAATATAGATGCCATCAGCCTTAGTAATAATACGTGAACCTTTATCCGACAAGCTTTTATGATCGGTAAAAGGATGCATAAAGTGCGCTGAATCTATTGCTTGTATTTCTTTAGTATTAATCATAACTTTCTCAATTCAGATGTTTAGATTTTCCAACCACAGCGCTAATAATTCGCGCTGTCTATACTGAATGCTTTTACACATGCATTAAAAGATGTTCACGTTCCCATGGGCTAATCACGCGCATAAACTCGTCGTGCTCAGCATCTTTCACTGCCAAATATACATCTACGAAATCTTTACCCAGCACCTCATGCAAAGCCTGAGAATGCTCTAATTCACGTATCGCTTCAGACAAGCCGCGTGGTAATTGATAATCAGAAGCGTAAGCACTGCCAGTAGTGACTTCTGTTGGTTTAAGTTTTTCTTTAATACCTAAGTAACCACAAGCCAAGGTAACGGCCATCGCTAGGTAAGGGTTAGCATCTGCACCTACAACACGATTCTCTATACGACGACCTGCTGGCTCCGAAATCGGCACGCGGATACCCACAGTACGGTTATCGTAGCCCCATTCAATATTAATCGGCGCAGCACCATTTCGTACAATACGACGATATGAGTTCACATAAGGCGCGAGCAATACCATGGCAGCAGGTAAGTATTTTTGTAAACCTGCAATGTAATGGAAAAATATCGGGGATGCTGTGCCATCAGCGTTACTAAAAATATTCTGCTTAGTTTGAGTATCAATCACGCTTTGGTGAATGTGCATGGCTGATCCTGGCTCATGTTGCATAGGTTTAGCCATAAATGTCGCGTACATGCCATGGCGCATCGCCGCTTCACGCAATAAACGTTTAAAGAAGAACGATTTATCAGCCAAAATCATCGGCTCATCGTGCAAAAAGTTAATTTCCATTTGCCCTGCGCCAAACTCATGAATCAGCGTATCAAGCTCTAAACCCATCAATGCTGAATAGTCATAAATATCTTCAAACAATGGGTCAAATTCGTTCACCGCATCAATACTGTATAACTGGCGGCTAGTTTCTTTGCGTCCACTGCGGCCTACTGGCGGGCTTAAAGCAATATCAGGGTCTGGGTTACGCTCAAGTAAATAAAACTCTAGCTCTGGCGCCACGATTGGTGTCCAGCCTAAGTCTTTATATAAATTAGTCACACGGCGAAGCACGTTTCTAGGCGCAAAATCAATTGATTTACCGCTATGATCTACGCAATCCATAATCACTTGCGCGGTTGGGTCTACTGCCCAAGGCACCAATCTAAGTGTGGTTGGGTCTGGAATAAGCACCATGTCTTTATCGGTTACACCAAACACACGGTCATATCCCTCGTTACCATCAGGCGACTCGCCCGTCACCGTCATACCAAACACCGCTTCTGGTAAACGCATCGCGCGGTCTGTTGAAAACTTCTCGCGAGGTAGAATTTTGCCACGTGCTACCCCTGTTAAATCTGGCACCAAACACTCAATCTCGGTAATGTTGTTTTCCGTCAACCACTTATCCATATCCACATGATTCATTGCTACTTGTTCTGTCATTTTTACTCTCCAGTACTACTTTATTAACAGCTTATTGATGTGTTTTTTATTGTTTGCATCTTTGTAAGCGTTAATCTGGTGGTTCGTGCCTTCTCAATCTAAATCTACAAGCGTCACCAAAGGCTCTGAAAATAGCCAAATACTGTGGGTTTTCCATCACTTTCCACTCAGGGTGCCACTGCACAGCTAAAGTAAAGGCCTTGGCTTTTTCTACACGTATAGCTTCTACCAAACCGTCTGGTGCATAGGCCTCTGCCACCAAACCATCGCCAAGCCTATCTACACCTTGACCGTGTAAAGAGTTCACCATCATCTGTGTTGCACCAACTATTTTAGCCAACTGACCATCAGCCACTAAGTCAATGTGGTGTGCTTGCGCATATTGAATATCGATAGAAACATCTTTAATTTCTCTATGATCTTTCAAGCCAGGGACTTCCTGAACGGCTTGATGCAAACTACCGCCAAACGCGACATTCACTTCTTGAAAGCCACGACAAATAGCCAATAAAGGTACTTCGGCTTTAATGGCAGCTTGCACGAGTTTTAAGGTAAGCGCATCGCGCGCTGGGTCTAATGGTAATTCGGGATTATGTACTTCTTGATCGAAGTGCGAGGGATGTACATTTGAAACTGAGCCTGTTAGCAAAATACCATCAGCGATAGCCAACAAATCTTCAATCTCTAACAAATCCCCGATTGAAGGTACGACTAAAGGCAGTGCGCCAGCGGCCTCTGCCACCGCCACTAAATATTTATGACCCACCACATGAAATGGATGCTCACCAAGCGGCTTAACATCCGCAGGGATTAAAACTACTGGTTTACGTTTTATTGTCATCATTTTCAGATTGAGTTTTATAAGCTTACACTTTATGTACTTACGCTATATCTATCTACACTACTGTAATTGCATTACCTCATGGCTAAGTATACTATTCCTAAAATTGGTAATGCAACAAGAGCCATTTAGATTATTTAGATAGAACCACTTTATCACATATAACTCGGCTACAACCACTTGGAATACTCTACTTCATGAAACAACTTGTGCTTTCAGAATGGCTACTGACCCAGCTTAACCATTCAGACTTTCCCATCCGTATGCCAAACCACAGGCGAATTTACGAAGTAATTCGCCGTGCAATCACCACCCAAATTTTACCCGCAGGGGAACGCCTACCTTCCACAAGAAGCTTGGCAGAAGATTTAACCGTTTCGCGTAACACCATACTAGCGGCTTTTGAGCAGCTACTTGATGAAGGTTATGTGGCATCGCAAACGGGCAGCGGTACCTATGTTACCTACAATCAGCACGATGGCTTCTCAAAGAACATATCTCTTCACAGTACTGTAGAAGAACAGTCAGCAGAAGTTAACGTTGAGTCCAATGCGGAAAATACCTCTCTAAGACTTGAAGCTTCCAATGGCTTATCTAAACGCGGATTAGCAGCCTGCGGCTCAATCAAAGCCAGCAATACTAAAACTAACAACGAAGTACAGCCATTTACCCCAGGCGAGGACGATTACGCAGGTTTTCCTTATGCGCTATGGCGTCGATTACTCAATCGGCAATGGCGCACGCCAGACCCTGCCCTGCTTGACTCAAGCCACGATGGCGGTTACTTACCACTACGAAAAGCCATTGCTGATTATTTACGCGTATCACGTGCAGTCAACCTCACCTTCGACCAAGTGCTGATTACTTCAGGCACGCAACAATCCATTGATTTATGCGCACGCTTACTCACAGACCACGGTGATTGTGCATGGGTAGAAAACCCAGGTTACTGGGCGGCACGGCGTGTACTGGAAGTGAATGGCCTACAACTACACCCAGTCAATGTAGACAAAGAAGGCATGGCGCCAAGTACTAAAGATTATCGAACTATACCGCGTTTGATATACACCACGCCCTCGCACCAATATCCCAAAGGCATGGTCATGAGTTATGGCCGCCGCCGCTTATTGTTAGATTATGCGCAAAACTGTAAAGCATGGGTTATTGAAGATGATTACGATAGCGAATTTCGTTTTGAAGGTCGGCCAATTTCATCCTTACAAGGTATGGATCAAAATGGCCGCGTGCTATATTTAGGCACATTTTCAAAAGTCATGTACCCCGGCATACGCTTAGGTTATTTAGTAGTGCCACCAAATTTGGTAGAAAGCTTTAAAAGTGGCTTGTATGAGCTACAACGCCCCGGGCAAGTCGTCATTCAAGCCGCACTAGCAGAGTTCATCGAAGAAGGTCACTTCGCAAGCCATATCAGAAGACTACGACAAATTTACGGTGAACGTAGACGGCTATTGCAAGCAGCATTAGCCCCAATAGCCACGGTAGGCGCAAGACTTTCCACAGTAGACTCTGGTCTGCACTTAGTGGTGGAATTTGACTCAGTGTGTGACGACGTACACATAGCTGAATTAGCCTCATCACAAGGCTTGCGCGTATACCCGCTATCGCACTACTGCATGGGCGAAAGCACAGAGAAAGGCTTGATTATCGGCTATGCGTATTCCGCCACGGAGCATATTACGGAATATGGAAGTAAGCTGGCAGAGGTTATACAAACAGCTTTGAGGTAGTGAGCCTCATTTAAAACTCTGAGAGTTAGCAATTTTGAATTGCATCCGTAATTACTACTATTTGGTATACAAAACTAACAATAATCAACTGTAATATTTAAAAAGAAAAATCACATGTCAAAATTAACATTTACGATACTATTACTCGGGTGTATGCATTCATAAAATAGAAGTTAGGTTAATAAGAAAATGGATATTCAAGAAAGAATTAAATACGATACTGAAGACTTGAAGTCTTACTTTTTAAAGTTGTTTATTGTAATGGATACTCCAGAAGTATTTTCAGATTCCAATCACTTTAAACAGTACGTAAAATCAGACATGGTATGTAATATCTACGGGTGTTTAGACTTTTGGTTATCACAAACATGTGAACATAAACACTCAGCTTTTGCTCTCCAACTGTCCTATAAGGACATTAAAGCAAAAAATGATCTAGCTGTGTATCATAAGTATTTAGAAAAAATCGTCGGCATTGATATGTCAAAATGCATAGATGATTATAATAATTTACAAGATTTACGAATGGTAAGAAATTGCATTATCCACGCAGGATCTCACACTGAGAAAGTCGAGCTTAATAAAATTAAAGGGGTTAATGTTTCAGGAACATTGGTCACTGTTACTAAAGACTATGTATTTGATACTTTAGTTAACGCTAAAAACTACCTGTTGTTTGTAAATAAGCCCTAATCAAGCATTCTAGCAGGGCAATTATTTATGCCCTGCTAGAATGCTACACATGTCTCAGCCAAGTAGGGTGGGCAACTCGTTGCCCACGCGTTACATCCTTCAACATTCCAATAACCGCGTGGGCAGAAATCTGCCCACCCTACAATAAATGTCCGCCTACAAGGTCGCTATATATGGTTTTGTAGGAGCGAC
>NZ_JAQSDC010000046.1 GCF_029945705.1 Methylotenera sp. | reverse complement strand
GCAGTGGTTACCAATTTGGGTCAACCCGAACCGAATGTTAAAATACTATGGACGCCACCTGCTGGCAGCAATGCGAATAATCCTTATACCTTTAATATTTATGCATACGAAAAACTATGCAGTGTTAATAGGCGCTATATGTTTCGCTCGGCCGAGTTTAATGCCATACCGCAACCTAAGTTTACAGTAAAAATAGATACCAGTCTTTGCAGTCAACTAAAATTTTCGGCAACTACAATTCAAACGGGTACATTTAAATTAGATTGGTTGGTATACAATAATAAAGATACCATTAAACGCAGCAGCAGTGCCAAGGACAGTATTAACTTGCCTTACCCAGGTAAATGGTATGTTAAACTAAAAGTGCAAAATGCCCAATACGGTTGCACTAATCAGTATTTTGATTCCATAGAGCCAGTAAATGCAGCCATTGTATCGAATATAGGTAAACAAAAAACCAAGGTTTGTAAAAATACGAATTTGTCTTTTAGCAGTACTACTTTTAATAACCAAGGCACCCTCAATTACCAATGGTTTAATAACAAACAATTGGTAGCAACAACTGCTAATTACAATACTTTAATTACCGATACCAGCAAAATAAAATTCATAGTAAGCGATAAAAGAAATTGCAAAGCTTTGGATAGTATAACCATTACTACGTATCCAGATAAAATGGTTCAACATTTACCTGATACAGCCATTTGCAACAAAAGTAGCATTGCCATTTCTGCCTTGCCAACATCACCTAAAGATACCATCACCTGGTTGCATAACCAACAGCATACAGCCACACAATTATTATCTGTTGCCAATAGCTATGTGATTCAATACACCGATAGCAACCAATGTTTCGGAAGAGATACATTTTTGCTAAGAGAAGTTGTTCCATTTTTTATAAATCCTATGCAAGATGCCCAGTTGTGTAAAAACGATACCCTTGTATTTCAAGCACAATTGCAACCAGTAATAGCAGTAGATTCTTTGTTTTGGTACAAAGATGGTACCAGGGTAAGTAGCGCCATTCAGCCAAAAATTGTATTTAGTGCCCCTGCTACAATGGCGTTGAAAGTATTTGCAAAGCAATACAACAAACAATGCCAAGCCAATGATACATTCAATGTATCTGTATATCAAAAATCGGATATTGGATTTAATGTCCTTGCATTAGATTCATGCTTGCCAAGCAATAGCTTCCAGGTTACAAAAACAGGCCTGGCTGCAGCCAATAGCTTAATGCTTCATTGGGGCGATATGCAGTCGCAGGTACTTGTCAATACCGCCACACATCATTATTCAGATACAGGAATTTATACCCTTACCTTGTATGTCACTACAGCGAATAATTGCAAAGATACAGCCGTTAAAAAAGTGAGTGTTTATGCCGCACCCGATGCTCAATTTACAATCGATGATACGGTACAATGTGCAAGCGATAACAAAGTGACCCTTAACCTTAATTCACCGCTTCTTGGCGCTAATTTACATACCGTCAATTGGGGTGATAATATCATAGTTAGCCAAGTGCCCAATCGTTTATACAGTCATACCTACGATAAAAATAGCAACACCATTCAACGGTATACCATTTCGGTAAGCAGTAGTTTAAGTACGAATTGTACCGATACTGTGAATCGCATGGTCAGTATTTATCCAAATCCAGTTGTAAAAATAAAGGCCAATGGCTTGTGTCTAGGCGATACCACTTTGCTGTCTGCATCGATTTTAAATGCATTGCCAATTAAAACGTATGCCTGGTTAATAGAAAACCAAGCAAGTGGCAATTCGCCAACAACCTTTACTTATTTTGCAAGCATTGGTGCTTATAAGGCCAGTGTAAAAGTGGCCACCGATTCGCTGTGCGAAGGGTTTGATACATTGGAATTAAATATACTGGAGCGTCCGGTTGCAGCATTCGATTTTGAAAAAGCCCAACGCGATAATTTGTCTAATATTCCTTTTTATTTTACCGATCGGTCAACCAATGCCAATGGTTGGCTATGGACGATCAATACGAGTTATCAAAGTAAGCTTCAAAATTTGAAATACGATTTTACAGATACAGGATTTGCAAGAATAAAATTAGTTGTAAGCAATCAGAATACTTGTTATGATAGTATAGAGCGACTATTGCCCATCATAGAACGCATTAAATTTTATATACCGAATGTTTTTACACCTAATGCCGATGGAAGGAACGATGGATTTGGTTTACACAGCAGTCAGTATTTTTTAATCAAAACATTTAAAATGGAGGTGTTCAACCGTTGGGGCGAAATGGTATTTAAAACGACCGACATGACCGAACAATGGCACCCGGAAAAAGACCAACAAAGTATTTATTTAGTAAAAATCCTCATCAAAGATTTATACAATATCGATCAAGAAATATCGGGTGTGGTAGAGGTTTTGAGGTA
>NZ_JAQSDC010000045.1 GCF_029945705.1 Methylotenera sp. | reverse complement strand
ACAGGAAGAGCTTGTCTGAAGTGGTAGTGTCCACTTTATTCAACAGGGGTCACTCACTGGTCCATAAATCTTGGTAAAGTTCATATTTTCATCCTGCTCCCAATACCAGTCTGAGGCCAGCTCGGTGAGGCTGCGATAGCGCGCTTCGCTTTCACGTAACTCAGCCGTGCGTTCAAGCACGGTTTGCTCAAGTACCTTGTTGTAATTCTCAAGCTTTTTGTATAGCAGACGCACTTCAAGCATATTATGAATACGCGTTTTCACTTCTACCAAATCAAATGGCTTGCTGACAAAATCCTTTGCCCCCGCTTGCAAAGCACGTAACTTATGATTAGGCTGCGCGGTAAGCACTAGCACGGGTAGGTAAGCGTCCTCAGGATTGACTTTGAGCGCTTTCATGACTTCAAATCCATCCATGATAGGCATTTGCAAGTCTAGTAAAATTAAATCGTAGCGGTTGATACGATGCATCTCAAATACCTTTTCAGGATTTTTGGTAGAGGTTACTGAGGTGTAGCCTGTTTCTGATAGCAGCTGCTCTAGCAAGCTAATATTGGCTTCCTGATCATCTACAATCAGAATATTGGCATCAAGAATTTCTCGTTCAATCATCATACATATCCTTTTTCACTTACGGCTTTGATAGTAGCGCTTGCTTTGTTTTTGCAAATTTCAGTGCCAAATCCATTGTTTCCATGAACTCTTTCACGTTAATCGGCTTAGTCAGGTAGCGAAAGAATCCAGCATGTAGACCTTTTTCTATATCACGAGGCATGGCATTAGCACTCAATGCGACCACTGGAATATGTGAGGTAAGCGGGTCATCCGAGAGCATCTCAAAGGCATCAAATCCACTAAAGCCTGGTAAGTTAATATCCATTAAAATGACATCTGGCAACTCCTCTCGAGCCAGCTTAACACCTTGAATGGCATTGTTTGCGCTAAATAAACGAATATCAGGTAGTCGTGCAATGATGTCTTCAACCAACATAAGATTCGCTGGGTTATCTTCTACGTAAAGTAACTTATACAACAGCCCATCGCGATGAGGCTGTTGCGGTGTTGGTAGTTTCAGCTGATATTGAGTATCTAGCTCCGATTGACTCGTTTGTTCTAGCTCAATCCAAAACGTGCTTCCTTTACCGACAACACTTTCTACGCCAATCTTACCTTTCATTAGATCAATCAAGCGCTTGCACACCACCAAACCAATGCCCGTACCCTCTTCTTCAGCATTCTGACCCAGTCGATTAAATGGCTGGAAAAGCTGTGTAAGTTCTTCGCTCGTCAGACCTGCACCAGTGTCTTGCACGCTGATGCGCACAGTATCATAAGGCGTTATGCTGCATTCTACTGTTACAGTGCCATTTACCTTATTGTACTTAATGGCGTTAGAAAGCAAATTTATGACGATTTGCTTAACCCGTGTACGATCACATTTCACCCAATAGGGAAACTCACGGCGCGTAAATATGACCTTAATATCTCTACTTTGTGCCTGCGGTTCTATCATGGCTTCGCACTCGTGCATGACATCAGCCAGCAATACTGGCTCTAATGAAAGTGCCAACTTGCCAGATTCAATCAGCGCTAGATCTAGCACTTCGTTTATTAACTCCAGCAAATACCAACCTGCTTTCAGAATCTGATCTATACTTTTTTTCTGTGAAGTGGTCGGTGCTGGCGTGCCTGATTCTATTAACTGCGCAAAGCCAAGTATGGCACCTAGTGGTGTACGTAACTCATGACTCATGCTCGATAGAAAATCAGACTTAGCTAAATTGGCTTTTTCTGCAACAAAAGTAGCTCGTTCAAGCTCAACATTCTTAAGCTGTAGCGCTTCATTTAGCGTTGTTCGTTCAGCTTCAATCTGTTTACGTGCCGTATTATCCGTGCCGATGAGTAAATAACCAATAATGGCACTTTGCGCATCACGCAACGCGGTAACCGACACCACCGCTGGAAAGCGGCTGCCATCCTTACGGATATAGGTCAGTTCGTAAATATCCTCAATACCACGCGAAGCCTTAAACACTAGCGCCTCAAACCCTGGTGTAATTGCCGTAGCCAACTCAATACTCAATGTTTTAGCACGCGCAATCACTTCTACAGGATCTGAAATCTCAGCTGGTGTGATCTGATTCATCACTTCATCTGCGGTATAACCCAGCATGCGCTCTGCACCTACATTAAAAATCTGAATCACACCTTTGGCATCGGTCGCAATGCTAGAGAAGTTTTCACTGTTAAAAATGGCGCTTTGCAATGCGCCAGCCTTCAGCAAAGCCTCCTCCGCTATCCTACGCGCACTGATGTCACGCAAGATACAAGTAAAGTAGCGCTCACCACCAAGCCACATCTCACTGACGGCAATTTCTAACGGAAACGGCTTGTTATCTTTACGCCAGCCGATGACTTCGCGACCTAAACCAACAGCGCGCGCTTCATCACTAGGACTGTAATGTTTAAGTGAGCTATTGCGTTGCTCTTGATCAAGCTCGGGAATCAGCACACTGAAATTCAAACCTGCGAGTTCTATCGCGCTAAAGCCAAACATTTTTTGAGCTGTCGGGTTAACAGTTTCAATGGTGCCATTACTCGCATGTAGTGTAATAATGCCGTCGGCAACGGTATTTAAAATAGTCTGTATTAGCGCCGTGTTGTCGCGCAAGGCTTGCTGAACAGCATACTCTTCACTCACATTACGGAATACCAATACCGTACCAACCACCTGACCTTCGCGGTCGCGAATTGGTGCGCAGCTATCGGCAATATCACACTCACTACCATTGCGTGCAATTAATACTGTGTGGTTAGCCAACCCCTGTATTGTGCCGTGTGCTAAGGTTTCCATGACTGGAATAGTCGCTGCCACACGCGTTTCTTTATTAATAATTGGAAAAATCTCGGCTATCGGTCGTCCAGCAGCTTCAGCTAAGGTCCAACCTGTAAGCTTTTCTGCGAGCGGATTCAATAAAGTGACGCATGCATCAGCATCCGTTGTGATAACGGCGTCGCCAATCGAGTTTAGGGTAACCGTCAGCTTTTCTTCGCTATCTTGGAGCGTGGCATTCAATAGCCGAAGTTGCTTATTCGTACTTTCTTGAATCTCAAGTAAATGTTGAGTTTCTAAATGGACTAAATTTCTGAGTTTTTGTTGTGATTGTCGATAGATTAAGTAAACAAAAGCGAGTGCAATCAATACCAATAACAAAAACAATTGATACTGATTGATTTTTGATAGGACGCTTGTCGTTAGCATTGGGCGGCTAAACGCAGAGTTAAATCTCTTTTATACATGACCGAATCTCTTTTGAAATATAAAGCGAACAGAATTAACTGTGGATGGAATGACTAAGCAATTTAAAGAGTGATTGAAATCTCTTAATACTGTTATACACCTTTAATGTATATCAGCATGTATTTAATTAGAAAAGCCGAGCTTATTCTGGTCAATACGATTTAATGACTCGGCTTAGCAATACTACATTTCATCTGGAGAATCATCAGCTGTAGAGCTTTTCCAGTTAAGACGCACATTAACGCCTTTATGGCTTACAACTTTTATGGTTTTGGTAAACATGACGCCATTGTGTTGGCTGAAAATTTTGTAAATACCATTATCCATATGCACAAATAACATAGGGCCCGCATCCGCAACCTTCAATTTGGTGTTGCCTTTTTTTATCGGTTACACTGTGCTTGTGATTGCAAATATTGCTATGACGCCAATTAAACCATTAAGTAAAGATTTAACTCTCTTCATCACACTTATGCTCCTATATTAACTATCGTATCATTGGCAAACTTAAATTAAACTTGCTAGCAATTTAATATACCTAATGCACTATCTGATGTTCTGTGCGATAACGAACATTAGCTCAAATAAGGGGGATAAATGTGTGAAATAGCGAGATTAAGACTAAGCTAAATTAAGTTTAGCCAAATGCTGCTATATGGAAGTTTTAGACTTTGCGTTTGAATGCAGATGTTATTTGTTCGAGTGAGCCGAACAAGTCAATCTGATTCAATAAAACTAATCAACCAAATGATTTTTAATCGCGTAGTGTGTTAATTCAGCATTGTGGCGCAAATTCAATTTCTCAAGCATACGAGTGCGATACATACTGATAGTTTTTACGGATAACGCTAGTTTCTCGGCAATTTCACCTACAGTAAAACCTGATGCTATTAATGTCATGGTTTGAAACTCACGATCTGAAAGGCTTTCATGCGGCGCTTTTTCAGTTTCCATGCCGACCTGATTAGCTAAAATTTCTGCTACTTCTGATGAAATGTATTTTTTACCTTTAGCAACCGTACGAATAGCATTCACCAACTCTGATGAAGCCGTTTGCTTACATACATAACCTGCAGCACCAGACTTTAAGGCACGTACAGCATATTGATCTTCTTTGTACATCGAGAGCATCAACACCGCTATGCGATGGTTAACATGCTTAATATATTTCAGCGCATCCATGCCACTGCGATCTGGCATCGCAATATCCATCAAAATAACATCCGCTTCAGGCATACAACCTAGTTTGATTGCCTCAGCCGCATTCTCCGCCTCTGAAATCACCTCAATATCGTCTGTTTCAGCCAAAATCTGTTTAAGTCCGGCCCTTAAAATGGCATGATCATCTGCAATAATTACTTTGATTTTGTTACTTTTTGTCATGCTGATATCCGGGTAAGTATTAAGTGGTGATGACCGACCTTAACGCAAAACTAGCTTTAAGTCGCCTATGCAATTAAATATAAGCAAACTGTGTGCCAGTCAATGATTTTGGATATTTGAACTGAAATTTGAGATTGATGACTGAGTAACTCAAGCCATGATGACCATAAAAAATAGCGCTTTTAAGATTAATATACTGAAATGACTTAGACTCATTTGAAAAAGATATTTAACAATAGTGCACAACACTTAGTGTCACATAGGGTTTGCCCTAATTATCTAAATTTAAAAATTTTGTGAAATTATTTTAAAGCCGATATTCTATTAAAAAATGATGTACTTCAAACTGTAACCGT
This sequence comes from Methylotenera sp., assembly GCF_029945705.1. GTDB lineage: Bacteria > Pseudomonadota > Gammaproteobacteria > Burkholderiales > Methylophilaceae > Methylotenera. The sequence continues at coordinate 107,542 of NZ_JAQSDC010000045.1, read as the reverse complement.
ATATGAAAAGAATGCTGTCAAAATGTTAACGAAATTTCAACATAGTGACGAAATTTATCATCAGTGTGTCGAAAATTGAACTTATATGTTTTTTTGTACTAATTTTTTGGGTAAAGTTGGGCGTGATTTTATAACTACTCCACTGGCAACTTAATTGTAATTACCGTGCCTTGTTTATTAGATTGTTGCACCGCAAATGTACCGTGCAAGGCCGTCACGCGCTCACGCATGCCGCGCAATCCAAATGAATTGGATTTCAAGGTATCGCTAGACTTAATACCCACACCATTATCACTAATCGTTAAGATGATGTCGTGCTCAAAGGCACTCAAATCAACATTCACATGCGTTGCCTTAGCATGTTTGGCAATGTTAGACATTGATTCCTGAAAAATCCTAAACAAGGTAATTCCTTGATCTGTAGAAACAGGGATTTCTGACTGATTACAAGTGAATTTGCATGTAATGCCCAACTGTTTCTCAAACTCTTTGGCTTGCCACTCTAGCGCTGCAACAATACCTAAATCTAAAACATTAGGCCTTAAATCACTAGAGATTCTATGTACCGCTTCAAAAGTACTATCTAATATAGACTCTAAACCTTGCGCTTGCTCAATGGTTACCTCCTGACCTTTAGAGAGTTTATTAATAATAGAAGACAGCCCCATTTTAATAGCCGTCAGATTGCCACCTAAGTCATCATGAATTTCACGTGCGATTGCGCTGCGCTCTTGTTCTTTAATTTTGTGTATATGTGCAGTTAATTCTACAAGCTCACGTCGAGACTTTTCAATTTCATGCTTTGCATTTTTGCTTTGCGTGATATTGGTCATAATACCTTCCCATTGCAACACACCATTGCCTAGCACCCTAGGCACCGCACGCAAATCAAGCCATTTATTATCTTGCCAGCCATCAATCCAAACTTTCCCTTCCCAGTTCATTAGGCTAAGGTTAGTGGTAGATTGCTCAAGACGCTTGCGTAACACGCTACGATCTCTTGCGTTCATCATGGAATATAACAAACTGGAGTCTTCTTTTAAGTCTTCCGCAGTTAAGCCAAGTAGCGCTTTGCAGCCATCGGTCAGATGGATAAACTTCATTTCACCGTTGTTGTCTAGCTGAAATTGGAAAACTAGCCCCGGTGTATTAGCCACCATAGTTTGAGAGCGTGTTTCATTTTCACTAAGACCTTTCTTAGCACCTGATTCACCAGCACTCAGACCAGCAGCAATGTCGGCAACATCGTTTTTAATGATTAATATAAAGATTTTTTTAGCTGACGGTAAAACCATGAGCCGCAACTTGTGATGTTTAATATTACCAATGATAGGCGTTTGCTCTTGTAATATTTCAACAAAATAAGAGTGGTGACGATGGCTTTCCGCATGACTCTTTAACATGCTTTCACTCACACCTAGCAAACTCACTAAATCATGCTCTTGTAAGCTTTCAAGGTCATAAGCAGTATCCTTAAATGCGCTGTCACTCACATAAACAAGCTGCATAGTAGATACATTAAGAACGTATACCTCATCTGTAACACCCAGCAATAAGGCGTCTAAAAGTAAAGAGATATCTGGCAATTGAGACAAGTTAGCTACCTTTTACAAATACGAATTTACAATTAAAAACACCATCAGTTAACACTCATCGTAATTCAAATTTAATATTAAGTACAAAATTATTAAATAAAATTTAACCGACAATATAACACTCAGGCTTTGCTTGAACTTTACTCTTGAACTTTATTACAAGTAAATTCAATTAATCTCTAACAAAGCAGCTAACAATAAATTCACTAGTTTTTGCGAGCTATTTCTAAATCAACTTCAGTCATTACACGATTTTTACCAGACTTTTTAGCAAGATACATCGACTGGTCAGCTCTGTTCAGCACAGTAACTTGCTCTTCTGCTTCCCTATACAAGGCAATGCCAGCACTAAAAGTGATTAACAATCGCTCGTTATTGCCTAAAAAGAATTGCTTGGTTAAGGCACGCTGCAATCGTGAAATAGTCTCAATAGCCGCATCAATACTGGTATCTGGCAACAATATGACGAACTCCTCTCCACCAAATCGTGCTGCAATATCGGTAGGTCGCAAGGTTTCTTGTATCACTTTGGCTAAGTGCTGCAAGGCGGTATCACCCACTTGATGTCCATAGTTATCATTAAAATGTTTAAAGTTATCAATATCCAGCAAGGCAACGCATAGAGAACTAGCACCGCGTTCTGCACGTGATATTTCTTTCAGCATCGCTTCATCTAAGCCGCGCCGATTAAGTACACCCGTTAATTGATCTATCGACACCTTTTCACTTAATTGAGATAACTCAGCCTGTAACTGCAGTATTTTCTGTTGCGCAACCTCAACCTCTGCGCTCTGCTGCATCATAGAGTCACGAGACCGCACAATATCGGTTTGCATAGTATGCGTATCTTTCATTAAACTCTCTAACAAAGTATTAATTTGTGCAATATCCTCAGTTTCCGCCAACTTGTCAGCATACTGCCCTACTTTACTTTGATAGGTATCGGTCGAGTTAGTCATATGACTAAGGCGGTCAACAAATGTCGCAATCATACTTTTGAATGCATTTTTAGCATCAGCCAAACTATGTTTAAGCATGCCTTGCTTGAAGATTACTTCTTTCAGACTTTTCTCCGCATCTACGATTAATGCTCTATCTAGAGGACCAGAGATAATAGTTTGTACAGAGGTTACCTGCCCGCGTACCCATTGATCATCTGCAACTAACTCTCCGATGTTATCAATCAACAATTTAAGTAAACTTAATAAATCTTGCTTAATACCCTCTTCATTAGCGCCAATTAACTCAACTCTGACTAACAGTGCTCTAAACTGTTTAACGACAACTTGCCATTCTTTTAGTTTTCGTGCCTTTTCAGACATGGAAAATATCTGCTCAGCCTCTTCTTTTAGCTCTGGATAACCATCTAATCTCGGGATTAACCCGTGATTAAGTGATTGCTTTAACATATCTTGCAATGCTCGAAATGTTTCTTGAAATTGGTCTGGTTCATAGCCAGGATTTAGGACCTCAGGCGATGCTAAACTTGGTGTGCTTAAATTATGTGTGTTTAAACCTGAATCTCTCAAATCAGAGGTTTCCAAAGCCGAGTCGCTTAAAACTGCAGCATCACCTAAACTAAGTAGCTTACCTTCAACTTGCGCAATGACTTCAATCCCTTTTGAAGACGATGCATCTGAGACGCCATAAGTTTTCCAATTATTGGCCAATGCTTGCAATTTTTGTGCTAAAAGTGGATCACTACCAAAGTTAATCAACACTTTTTCTAGCGCCTCTTTTTTCCTTGTAACATCCAGCCCAACTTGCTTAGCATCCCAATGTTGAATGAGCTCGCGAATCGCATCTGGCCACTGCTTGGATACCGCCACATTCGCATCCATACTGTCGTTCAACAATGTAGACAAGTCAGCCCAGTTTTCCTGCTTTAATAATTTATCCCAGCGATTAATCCATTTACTCTGCTCCGTCGTTTCATTAGGCAGTTGTTTAAGCGCTTTTCTAATAGCTGACTCAGCAGTTTCTTTAACTGTAATACCAGCTATTTCATTGTAAATAAGCAAGTAATTATCTGGCGATGGAACAACGCGTCGCAATGCCATTTGCTTAAAGGTTTCACGCGCTATATCTAGCGGTACGAGTGCAGGTTTGCTTGATTTACTTGGGTTAGACATAGCTTGGTTAATTAAAAAACTTCTCTCTAAATAAACTTAATGAAAGTCAATTGATTACAGCCCCAAAATGATATATCTAGTATTTTCCAACATATGCAAAAAATCAAATGCAAATTTAGGAATGCTTTTATCGGTCTATTTTAGAAAAATATTATTCTAAGCTTTGCGGTTTATGCGTCAAAGTATTGTAAAATTACATTTGGCGGGCCTCCCCGCATTGTGAAGTAGCCAATCTGGTCAGGTGCGGAAGCAAGCAGCCACAACTATTAAGCAAGTGCCGGGGTAAGGGCTCGCCTCTTTATTTCTAGGTAACTTGGATTTTCAGCCAACCTAGATTTTTAGCCTATCTAGTTGTTGCTATGTATGAATGACATTGTGTAATCTAAATTTTCAGCTAAAGTTGAGCCTATGTCTTATCAAGTCTTAGCCCGTAAATGGCGTCCCAAATCATTTGAAACCCTTGTTGGGCAAGATCACGTAGTACGTGCGCTTACCAATGCATTAGAACAAAACCGTTTACATCACGCGTACTTATTTACTGGCACACGCGGAGTAGGCAAAACCACGGTTGCGCGTATTTTAGCTAAATCGCTCAATTGCGAAAAAGGCATTACCGCTAAACCCTGCGGCGTATGTGACGCATGTACAGAAATCGACAGAGGTCGCTTTGTAGACCTCATTGAAGTGGATGCGGCTAGCAATACGCAAGTCGATGCGATGCGCGATTTGCTAGATAATGCTCAATACGCGCCTACGTCTGGCCGATTCAAAGTGTACATCATCGATGAAGTACATATGCTATCAAAAAGTGCATTTAACGCCATGCTTAAAACACTTGAAGAACCCCCTGCGCACGTTAAATTCATTCTTGCGACCACTGATCCACAAAAAGTGCCAGTCACAGTATTATCGCGTTGTTTGCAGTTCAATTTACGTCAAATGGCAGGCACCTCGATTATTGAACATTTGCAAAATATTCTTGGACAAGAAAACATTCCATTTGAACCAACGGCACTGCATCTCATCGCCCGCGCTGCCGCAGGCAGTATGCGCGATGCGCTATCACTGACCGATCAAGCCATTGCTTATGGCGGTCAAACCGTTAATGAATCTGAAGTGCGCGCAATGTTGGGCGCAATCGACCAAAGTTATTTGTATCAACTCATCAATGCATTATTAGCTAACGATGGCGCCAGTATTATTGCGCAAGCCAAGTCTATGGAAGAACGTAGCCTATCATTTGAAGTTGCCTTAAATGATTTAGCACAATTACTGCATCAAATCGCCGTTGCGCAAACCGTGCCAGACAGCATTGCAGATGACTTACCTGAACGAAATCAGTTATTGGACTTGGCTCAACGCATTTCTCCAGAAACATTGCAGCTTTACTATCAAATCGCACTATTAGGTCGTCGTGACATTAGCTTGGCGCCAGATGAGTTTGCTGGCTTCACCATGAGCTTATTACGCATGCTGGCTTTTACGCCCAGTGAAAGTGAAGCAAAAAGACCGCCGACAAAAACCACCATAGCAGCTAATTTAAGTCCAGCTAGCATCAGTGCGCCAGTGGTTGAAACTAAACCAGCAATGGCGTTACAGCCAATTTTGCAAGCTACAGAGCAACAATCTTCACCTGGTTTTGAAAAAAACTATAGCCCGCAACTAATTGCGCCAACTATCCAAGAAGTTGCAGAACCAGCTTTAGTATCAAGCAATGGAGACTCCACTGAGCAGAGTTTTGAAACTGGCACGCCAATCCAATTCAATGGTAATTGGCGTGGCTTGTTAGACCAACTCAAACTTGGCCTAGCGCGTAACCTAGCACTCAATAGTGCCCTATTAAGCTTTGATGAAAATACCATGCGTTTTGCCGTGCAAGATAAAGACAAAGGCTTACTAAGCGCAATGTATCAGGACAAATTAAGCGCTGCTTTGCAGCAACATTTCGGCAGAAAAATCCGCTTGGAATTTAGCGTAGAAGGCAGTGTGAATACGCCAGCAAAAGAAGTGGCACAAGAAAAAGCTGTAGCGCAAGCTGGTGCTGAAAGCGCCATTGAAGAAGATGGCTTTGTGCAGGCTTTAATCAACGAGTTTGGGGCAACCATCATCCAAAACTCAATTAAGCCAATCTAAAAATTATAAACGTTATTTACAATATTAATTAACCTAAGAACTAAGGAGATCAAAATGATGAAAGGTGGCATGGGCAATTTAATGAAGCAAGCCCAGCAAATGCAAGCTAACATGCAAAAGGCGCAAGAAGAGTTAGCTAATGTAGATGTTGAAGGAGTTGCTGCTAACGGTTTAGTGAAAGTACTCATGACTTGTAAAAACGAAGTCAAGCGCGTGACTTTAGATGATAGCGTGATGGATGACAAAGAAACTTTAGAAGATTTACTCGTGATTGCGCTTAAAGATGCGACAGCTAAAGCAGAAGCGACTTCTTCAGCACGCATGGCAAACTACATGCCTGCTGGCATGAAACTGCCGTTCTAATATTAACAACTGTAATTAACGACCGTACTCACCACGTTTGATTAGCAAATAATGAAAAACCCTCCAGCACTTGAACAGTTGATTGATAGCTTACGCTGTTTACCTGGTGTTGGACCAAAGTCTGCGCAGCGCATGGCCTACTATCTCTTACAACGAGACAGAAACGGCGCTGGCGCGCTAGCATCGGCACTAGAAACCGCCTTAGAGGTCGTTGACCATTGCAAGTTATGTAATACCTTTAGCGAGCAACCAATTTGCCCGTTATGCGCTGCCGATAACCGCGACAAAAACTTACTGTGCGTGATTGAAATGCCTACAGACTTGCTAATGCTGGAAAACACACACGCCTACACTGGCATGTACTTTGTTTTAATGGGTCGACTATCGCCGCTAGATGGCATCGGGCCCAAAGAAATTCACTTAGACAAACTCATTAAGCGTGCGCAAGATGGTATTGTGAATGAGGTGATTCTTGCCACTAACTATACAGTTGAAGGCGAAGCCACCGCACATTATATTAGCGAGTTGTTTAAAGCACGAGGTATCAAAACTAGTCGGATCGCGCGCGGCATGCCGATGGGTGGAGAGATTGAATACGTGGATAGCGGCACACTTGCACAGGCAATGATGGAACGGCGCAATGTTGTTTAACGCAACAACTCCAACAACACTAGTCTAAGTGCTCTAATAAATCCTTAGGCGCTTTAATCACTATATCGGCATTCCATTCAAGTGGTTTGTCCGTTTCAGCAATATAGCCAAATAAAGCCACCACGGTTTTCATACCAGCCGCCCTGCCCGCCTGTACATCTCGCTCAGCGTCGCCCACATAAATGCAGTCACTTGCCTGTGTTGCTGTTTCTTCACAAGCCATTAGCAAAGTATATGGTGCTGGTTTAGGCTGCGACGCATCATCACCACACACCAAGCATGCGGAACGTTCGTACAAGCTTTTACTGCCCATATTGACGGCTTTAGTTAAATCCACCGAGAAGCGACGAGGTTTATTAGTAACGATACCCCATTTAACCGCGCGCGCGTCTAGCTCATCAAGCAATTCCGCGATACCTGGTAACAATATCGGTTTACTCGTAAAGACTGTTTCGTACAAATCTAAATATTCGGTCTTTTTATCTTCAAAATCTACATCTGCGGGTGTAATACCAAAGCCTAGCGCCAATAAACCGCGTGAGCCATGTGAGGCTATAGGCCAAATAACATCATGAGCAAGTGCAGGTTTGCCATAACGTGCCAATTGTATATTTAAGGCCAAGCCTAGGTCATGGGCGGTATCCACTAGGGTACCGTCTAAATCGAATAGAACTGTTTTCATGCTACTGATTTAATGGTGTGCACCATGTAATTAACTGAAACATCTTCACCTAAGCTGTAATGTTGTGTGATTGGGTTGTAGCTCATGCCACGCATGGCTGTGACATTCAAATCTGCTTGCCTAGCCCAACTAGACAACTCTGAAGGCTTAATAAATTTAGCATAATCATGTGTACCTTTAGGTAACAAGTTCAACAAGTACTCTGCGCCAATCACCGCAAATAAATACGCTTTAGGATTACGGTTAATGGTCGAGAAGAACACTGAGCCGTCTGGTTTTACTAGACGCGCACAAGCCGCAATGATTGAAGCGGGGTTAGGAACATGCTCAAGCATCTCCATGCAGGTCACCACATCAAAACTGGCGGGCTGTTGCGCCGCAAGTTGCTCTACGGCAATGTATTGATAGTCAACTTTTGCGCCACTCTCTAACTGATGCAGTTTTGCAACATTGAGCGCCTTTTCACCTAAATCAATACCGACAACATCAGCACCTTCAAAATACATAGATTCAGATAAGATTCCACCGCCACAACCGACATCAAGCACTCGCTTGCCTTTCAGGCTAGCTAATTCATCTATCCAAGCAAGTCGCAATGGGTTAAGTTCATGCAGCGGTTTGAACTCACTGTTTTTATCCCACCATTTATGCGCAAGTTCACCAAATTTTTGCAGCTCCAAATGATCTGCATTGACTGGCTGTGCTGGATTAATTTCAGGATTAACTTCTGGAATCGACTCTATATTCATCTCTGTGCTGACCTCTGTTTTTAATCGGCAAATCTATGTATTAATGTTTATGCTGTTGCAGTTTTGGTTGCCATGTATTGATGATTTCTTTTAATTCTAATGGTTCAATATTGGCATAAAGTCCATTGCTATAGCGCAACTCCCCGGCAACCCAAGTGTGACTCACGTGCTCGCGACCACAGGTATACACCAAATGTGAAATAGGGTCATAACATGGATTGATAATGGGCTCACTCAACTTCACTGCAGTTAAGTCTGCCAACTTACCTATTTCAATCGAACCAACTTTATCTTCCAAGCCCATTGCTTTAGCGGCATTAATAGTTGCCATCTCTAACGCCTGATGTGCGGGAATAACCGTTGCATCTTCGCTTAACCCTTTTGCCAACAACGCACTTAAACGCATTTCAGCAAATATATCTAATCGATTATTACTTGCCGCCCCATCCGACCCTAACCCAACATTCACACCTTTAGCTAGTAATTTTGATATTGGCGCTATACCGCTTGCAAGCTTTAAATTGGAGCTTGGGCAATGTGCTATATGGCAACCAAATTCAGCCAACATGGCTATCTCACCATCGAGTAAATGCACACCATGTGCCGCTAGGAAATTAGGGCCTAACAAACCTAACTCCGCCAATCGCTGCAATGGCCGTAAGCCAAATTGCGCATGAGATTGGGCAATTTCATCGCGTGTTTCATGCAAATGTGTATGTATGCCAAGCCCCAATTGCTCGGCATAGGTCAGTACGGTTTCAAAAGTTTGATTGGAGACTGTGTAAGGCGCATGCGGGGCGATGCAAGTTGAAATCAATGGATTGCCACGCCAACTATCGTGCGCATCAAAGCCTTTTTGCAAGTAGTCAGCAGCATCAGTCGCATAGGCTGTTGGAAACTCTAAAACCACCAAGCCTAGATTTGCACGTATACCCGCCTGACTTGCCGCAACAGACGTTGCTCGCGGGTAAAAGTACATATCGTTAAAACAAGTAATACCGCCACTTAACATCTCAGCGCAGGCCAATAAAGTAGCATCTTGCACATACTGCTCAGACAATATCGCCTGCTCGGCAGGCCAAATATGCTCATTCAACCAAGTCATCAGTGGTAAATCATCAGCTACACCACGCATTAAGCTCATTGCAGCATGTGTATGCAGATTAATTAATCCAGGAATTAGTATATGTTCCACTAACTGTACAACTTCATTTGCCTGATAAAGCTCAGAAGCTGAAGATGTTGCGCAAATATCAATAATTGTTCCAGATTGAATCACAACAGATTGATATTCTAAAAGCGTATTCTTGGGCACAATTGGACATAACCAACGCGCTTCTATGACTAAGTCAACTTGTTTTCTCATACGCTTATTATAACGATTAAAGGTATAAATTCAGAACTTAAGTTGAGGACTTATCTATAAAAAATGATCAATAAAAAACCCCGCAATTGCGGGGTTTTCTGATTAGTCTATTAAGACTTATCTATTGCAGCTTAGTTACAGCCTGATTCTTTTGTAGCTTCGCCAGTAATTACAACACGGCGGTTAGGAGCTAAGCAAGAGATTAATTTCTTGCCAGTTACACCTTTACATGCTTCAACTGGATCTGACTCACCTTTACCAACAGAAGAAATAATTGCTGCATCAACACCTTGTGAAACTAGGTAGTCTTTAACAATTGCAGCACGTTTTTCTGAAAGTTTTTGGTTGTAAGCTGTAGAACCAATGCGATCTGTATGACCAGTTACAATAACCATTTTCAACTCTGGGTTGGCTTTAATTTTGGCAGCTGTTTCATCTAAAACTGGTTTTGCACCATCTTGTAATTTAGCTTTATCAAAGCCAAATAGTTTTTCAGCACTTACCGTTACAGTTTCAAGATTTGGTTTACATGCTACAGGAGCAGGTGCAGGAGCTGGCTCAACAACTGCAGCTGGTGCAGGAGCTGGCTCAACAACTGCAGCTGGTGCAGGCTCTGCTGCTGCCATTACTGGCATAGGTGCTGGAGCACCGAAGCGGAATATACCACCTAAATTTAACAATGTATTAGCAATAGTACCATTATCATTAGCTGCACCAACTGCAGTTCTGCCAAGAGGAGCACGGCTCCATTGTTCACGCAAATCTGCCTGCAGACCAAAACTGTCGTTAATTAAGTACTGTGCTCCTAGACCAACGTTACCTAACCATGATGTTTTGCTATCATCGCCAACTAAACCAGTACCAGTATAATCAACTTTATTGCGTGCAACTCCTAAGCCAGCCAACACAAATGGGCGGAAATTACTACGGCTAAACATGTAAAGAGCATCTAAGCCCAAAGTAGTTTGTTTATAACGACCAGATGCACCAGCCACACCAGTATCTTGCGTGGCTCTGTTATAACCTAATCCACCTTGAACATCCCAGCTTTCACTTAATTCTTTGCCAAGTTTCAAAAATACACCAGGCCCATTGTTTGCATTTAAATCGTTATCTGTGTTCATATAGCTAACACCAGGAACAGCATACCAAGCGCCGCGGTACATGTCTTCTGCTGATGCAGCAAATGCTGCTAGGCCTAGAGTTGCTGCAACTGCAAGATTAATAAGATTTTTTTTCATTCGTTTTACTCCTAATTAAAATACTTCTTTGGTCTATCAAAATCAAAATTTCATTAAGTTCGATATTACGCACCACTCACGTTTAGCGCAATCATAAATGTTTACAAATCAATGTTATTCAAATGTTTTAGTTGTTTTTTTACAACAAATTTACACTATTTTACGAACTGCTTTTATTTTCGTTGCATCAAGTGCTCGATTACGTTGATTGTCATCACAAACACCTCCCCTAAAACCGATATAGCTGGGACTTAACTCTTTAATCAATGGCACGTGTTGTAACTTTAAAGAACCAGCTAAACCCAATTGCAGGCCATGCCCAAGTACGGTCTTTGCAAACACCACTCTTTGCTCTTGTGGGTAATAATCAAGCAAAGTGAGTCCATTTTTTTTTGCAGTATCTAACATAATGCCCATAAAACCTGCATGTTCAATAGCGGAAATCAAACCCTGTGGATAGGTGGTTTCCGCAAAAAATACTGCCATGAGCCTCATACCTTTTTGCGCTAATGGTTTAAGTGCGTGTAAGCATGTTTGGTAGTCATCCGTTTGGAAAAAACCAATTTTGATGATGTCCACTCCTGTTGTAGCTAACTCAGTAACATGTGCTAACAGCAACTTTGGCTCCATCGGTAAATCACCTATAGTTGCGCTGGTAAGTTTACTATCTGTATTTTTTGTGTTTTGTACATAAGCAACAATCGTTTGAATTGTTGCTATAGGTAAGGCCCCCAAAGCGCCCAAACTTGGCTCTTTTAAGTCAATGATATCAGCGCCATTTTCCAAGGCCATTCGCGCCTCTTCAATGGTAGTTACGCTAATTAATAACTGAGTTGCTTGCAATTGCGCTGTATTAGCATTGGTTAAGGCAGGGGCATTTACCGTTGCGTTTATAGGTGCATTCATGCGAAGTTCTCACCTGCTTGTTGTGCGTAAAAATTTTCTACTTTTTCAGTTAGCCAAGTCCATGCTAGTAATTCACGTTCACCTGCGGTTTTATCTACTGCAATTTGCAAGTATTGCATTTCAGCTAACACCTTATCTTTAGCTAACATATTCAAGCGACTTGCAAGTACAGCAAGCTCAATCACTGCAGCCTGAGCTCGATTAAAACCCAGAAATGACTGGTGCTGCACTTCATGTATCACTTCTAAAAATAGTTGTGGGCGTAATGCATCTTCATTAATTTTGACTAACTTTAGCTCTTTATGTGCCAAGGTCTCTGCCAGTCTGTAACCGGCAATTTTCTCGGCTGCTATAAGCGACCAAGCTTGTCGCCTAGTTAAAGCACCAGCAAATACGCGTACATCATCGGTTAAATTCATCACCGCATGTTGCGTAGCAAGAATATTATCTAACGTGACTGAAGGCTTATAAGGTGAGATGACGACTAAACCGTCCTGCACCTGTATGCCAAATGGCGTAACATGCGCCTCGCCTTGGCTATTGACTGTGCTAATAATCGTTTCAAATATCATCTTGATTAGCCTTCTTACTAGCTTCTTTTCGTTCTTTAATTGAAGCTTCGCGATGCGCTGTTTTATTCGTTTGTTCTTGCGGCTTAGTATTCACGCCCCATTCAAGCTCTTGATCCTGCACATAACGCTTCTTTAGTTGCCATGCAATTTGCGCTCGTGCCAACTCTACACCTAAATAAAACGCATGCGATGCATCATTATCCACTTTTAGATGCGGATACAACGCGAAGGGATCGGTGCTTTCATGTATACCGTCCCGATTATAAATATGCACGCCGTTTTGAGTGACTTGTATACGAAAACTTGGGTCTTTAATCATACCCGCTATTTCTTTTACCTCATCAGCACTGTAGGTAAATGGACGTCTATCATGTAAACCAAGTAAGCCATTACTGTAGCCACGCGGCAGCCTATCATCATTTTTTGCTGCATGCATCATACGCCTGGCAATATCAGCTTCTGCAACAGCATTAACTGCATGCGCACTTACAGAGGTGGCCAATACTGCATTAATGTTCAACTCACTAATAATGCCAAATAACAGCGCGCTAATGCCTGTTGTATCAGCGTCTGTAAGTTCTGTCAGATTGCCAATCCCCATCATCATTTGAATATCAGGATATTTTTTACGTAACTTTTGGTAGCGTACGATTGAATTGGTTAAGCCAAAGTGAATCGGATCTAAAATCGCATCGGCGATAAATGGCTTACCCGCTTTCAAACAGGCCTCAATCGCTCGGTACAAAGAAGGCAAACTATGCGGTTTAGCTGGAATTAGAATGGGCGTAGAGGCTACTTCCTTAGCAACCCACAATGTATTTTCTGTAAGACTTAGTAAGAAATCAGCGCCCGCATGCCCTGCGGTAAGTAAATCATCCGTATTCAGCGAGTCAACACTAACTTTAAAATTTAATGCTTTAAGCGCTTTGACTGTATCGGTTAAGTGCAAGAATGGCACCGCAGGCAAACAACCTAGATCAATTACATTGGCCCCTTGCGACTTATACTGCTGGGCCTTCTTAATGATGTCCTCTACACTTAAAAAAGGCGCATCAACTATTTCCGCAAAAATCTGAACGTCGTATTGGCTTAAATCAGGCGTAACACCTGCATGACCAAAATACTGCGGCAAATCTTTTAAATCATTAGGGCCACGTTCAACAGGTACGCCATACTGCGCCTCCAACTGGCTAATATCACCTAAGCATAAGCCAGGTAAAATCACCTTATCAGCATCCCCTGTTTCTTTCAGTCTGCGAGCTATTAATTCAGGCGTCATCAGCGCGGCAACAGAAACGCCAATTTGCTGAATGCGATATTTGAATGGGGGAGTTTTAGGATTACTTTGGACTTCAGCTAATATTTTATGCAGGCTTTTTTCAGCCAATTTACCTGTTAAAAACAGTAAATTTTCTGCGGGCTTTTTGTCTTTAGTTGCGGATTTCATTTAAGCGCACATGAATTGCATGTGTAAGCGCAGCAATATCTGCCACCACTTGTGTTGCCTCAAAATCAGCCAATTTTGCCACGTTTTCTAAATCAATTTTACGCGGATAAACTTTAACAACATTGTCACGCGGCGCTTCCGACTCAAGCTCTGGCGCAGTATCACAAGCAAATATAATACTAGCAACACGCGTTTTACCAGCCTGTGCAAATAAATTAGTGACTAAAGAATCTGAAAAACCGTAGGCCATTTTAGCAATGGTATTGGATGTAGCAGGGGCAATCACCAAGGTGTGATATTTGCCTTCGTAAAATAACTCAACCGGCACACTGCTTGCCGTTTTATCTTGATACACTCTGTGTCCAGTGGCATCTAATTGCGCCTGAAAGCCATATTGCTTAATGATTTCAGAAGCAGCTTTACTTAGAAAAATATCAACATTTTCTAGCGTAGTAAGCGCAGCTAAAGATTCGCGCAAATAATGCCCTGAGCCTGTAATAGCCCATGCAAGACGTTTTTGTTGTATTTGATTCATGGTGCGATTTTATTAGTTTGTAAGACAGACAAGCCTGAAGCTGTCCGTTACTCTGGTTCGTTGAATTTTTCCCATGGCTTTGGATTTATCTTCTTTCTTATATCATCCATTATGTTTCCTAACCCAACTGACGAATTAACATTTCCCTCAAAAAGTCTGTTGTGGTTAAACTGATTTTTATTAACAAACTCTTCTAATGTGCGATGAATATTCATTAAAGCTAATGCAATGTATATTAAAGCCAGTAATATTAATATACCAATAACTTCCATTTACACTACTCCACCATTTCACAAAAAAGTTACTTAGAAAAAGGATGCTCAATCACAATCGTTTCATCACGCTCAGGGCCTGTAGAAACAATCGCAACTGGAACGCCACATAGTGCTTCTAGACGTTTTAAATAGTTTTGTGCATTCTTCGGCAAACCATCCCAAGTCTTTACGCCAAAAGTATTCTCTGACCAACCTGGTACAGTTTCATAAATCGGTTTGCATCCAGCAACATCATCTGCACCGATTGGCAGTAAATCAATTTTTTTACCATCTAACTCGTAACCCGTACAAATATTAAGCTCTTTAATGCCGTCTAATACATCTAGCTTAGTGATACACAAGCCTGTCAGGCCGTTAATCATGGCTGAACGACGTAGCGCCGCAGCATCAAACCAACCGCAGCGACGTTTACGCTTAGTCACAGTACCAATTTCTTGGCCTTTGACTGACATTTGCGTGCCAGGTGCGCCTGCAGTATCGATATCTAACTCACTTGGGAAAGGACCGCCACCCACACGCGTTGTGTAAGCTTTGGTGATACCTAAAACGTAATGCAACATATTGG
Source organism: Methylotenera sp. (assembly GCF_029945705.1). Lineage (GTDB taxonomy): Bacteria > Pseudomonadota > Gammaproteobacteria > Burkholderiales > Methylophilaceae > Methylotenera. The sequence continues at coordinate 92,330 of NZ_JAQSDC010000045.1, read as the reverse complement.
CACCAACACCTGTGCCTGCTGAAGCTTGACCTGCGATACAGTTGCTTGAAGTCACATACGGGTAAGTGCCGTGGTCAATATCAAGCAAGGTACCTTGAGCACCTTCAAATAATAGATTGTCACCACGTGCATTGGCTGCATATAAATCAGCAGAAATGTCACTAATCATTGGTTTTAAAGCAATCGCATGTTGCATACTTGCATCAAATTGTTGATTAAAATCAACCGCTTTTGCGCCTAAATAATTAGTCAGTACGAAGTTATGATAATCCATCACTTCTTTTAGTTTTTCTGAAAAACGTTCTGGGTAGAATAAGTCATAAACACGTAAAGCACGGCGTGCTACCTTATCTTCGTAAGTTGGGCCTATACCTTTGCCTGTCGTACCAATTTTTTTATCTGCGCTACGTTTAGCTTCACGTGCAACGTCAACGGCTACATGATGATTTAAAATCAATGGGCAGCCAGAGCTGACTTTTAAGCGGCTTTTAACTTCTAAACCGTCCTTTTCAAGTGCGGTAATTTCACCTAACAAGTGTCCTGCATCTAGTACAACACCATTACCGATATAGCAATTAATTCCAGAACGAACGATGCCTGAAGGCACAAGATTAAGTTTGTAAATGCGTTGAGCATCGCCCTGACCTACCACCAATGTATGTCCCGCATTGTGGCCGCCTTGAAAGCGCACCACACCTTGCGCATGGTCAGTTAACCAATCAACTATTTTGCCTTTACCTTCATCACCCCATTGCGTGCCGATAACAACGACATTTTTTGCTGCGAGATTTGTTGCTACATTGTTTGCCATAACGTTTACTTTATAATTTTAGTTTTGAATATTTAATTTAATATTTGATTAAAAGCTGCTTGTCTATCTATCTGCTTAATCTAGACTTTATCGATAGCCACCACGTGCCAGCCAGAGCTGTAATGCACAAGTTTTCTATCGCAATTCAGCTCATCAAGATTTGACTCAAATCCAGACAGCTCTTGAATGATAATCTGCCCATCAGCTCTCAAGCTGTCAATTTTAACAGATAAAGTTGCATCATCATTAGCTGGTGCAAATATGGCCATATTTGGCTTAGCTGGTTGCAAGGCGGTCACTACGCCGCGCAAGTCCAAGCTAAACCCAGTCGCAGGGCGCGCGCGGCCAAAGGCTTGACCAACTTCATCATAACGTCCACCAAGTGCCAATGGGCCTTTGTAGCCTTGTGCATATGCAGCAAATACGATACCGCTGTGATAGTGATAGCCACGTAACTCACTTAAATCAAAGCTGACAGTTACATTTAAATTTTCTAGCGCGGTACTCACTTGAATTAAACTGGTCAAAGCCTCTTTAATAGCAGGCGTATTAGGTAACACTTTTTCTGCTTTGGTCAGAATAGATTTATCACCATTTAACTCAGTTAAATGCAACAAAGCCTCGCGAGTGGTTTTATCTAAATGCTGTGAAAGTGCGGCAACGCTAGATTGATCTTTACTTTGCAAAGCAGCATACAACGCTTGCTCTAACTGCGGCGCCACTTGACTAGCTTCAATCAAACTACCGAATATATTCACATGACTAAAATCTATGTGCAATTGGTCAATGCCTATGGCTTGTAGGGCTTTGATAAGTAAGCGTTGAATTTCAATATCGCTAGCAACGCCTGCATGTCCATATAGCTCGGCACCCAACTGTAGCGGCTCGCGCGTCTGCGCAAGGCCATCTGGCTTAGTCCTTAGTACACTGCCTGCGTAACATAAACGGGTAATACCTTGATGATTCAACAAGTGCGCATCGATACGCGCAGCCTGCGGAGTCATATCAGCACGCACGCCCATCAAACGGCCTGTCAGCTGATCCACCACTTTAAAAGTAGCTAAATCTAAATCGTGACCTACGCCTGTAATCAATGACTCCATATATTCCAACATTGGTGGAATCACATATTGATAGCCATGTACTTTGAACAAATCTAACAAAGTACGACGCAATATCTCTATTCGAGCGGCTTCGGCAGGTAAAACATCTTCAATATATTCTGGGAGTAACCAATTACGCATTTTTTATCATCACTTTTTTATTACGGTCTTTACAACGGTTTTTACATATGGGGTTGATACTAAATGACTAAGTCAGCCATTATTTACTTAACAAAAATAACACTAATCCGCCAATCACCGACATTAACCCAATAAAACGTAACTGACCATCTTTGAGTTCTATCATGCGTTTAAAAGTATCGCGCCAAGCTTGTGGCAGCAATAATGGCAATAGGCCTTCTAATATCAACATTAAGCCTAGTGCCATTAATAGCGCGTTTCCCATTAAGAAATCTTTATTTCTTAGCAGGGCTACGCATGTATTTGAAGAAATCAGATCCTGGATCTAACACCATCACGTCGCTCTTAGATTTAAAGCTATTTTTATACGCCTCTGTGCTGCGGTAAAACGCATAGAACTCAGGATTTTTACTATAAGCTTGATTATAAATTGAAGCAGCTAAAGCATCACCTTCACCCTTAGTTTTTTGGGCATCGCGATACGCTTCCGCAATAATCACTTCGCTCTGTTTGTCAGCATCGGCACGAATTTTCTCAGACGCGGCAGAACCCTCTGAGCGCAACTGATTGGCAATACGCTTACGTTCTGCAATCATTCGATCAAATACTGACTTACTAATATCTTCAGAGTAGTCCACACGTTTTAGGCGCACATCAACTACTTCGATACCCATTTGACGGGCTTCTAAGTCGGCACTTTTACGTAAACTATCCATCACTGCACTGCGCTCACCTGCAATCACATCATGCACAGTACGCTTACCAAATTCAGCTCGTAACCCAGCATTAACAACGTTAGAAAGACGATTTTCAGCGGCTGACTCACCGCCTTCTTTAATTGAAACGTAGTATTTTGCAGGGTCAATAATGCGCCATTTGACAAATGAGTCCACAAGCATATATTTGTTTTCACTCGTTACAAATCTTGCTGGCTCTTCCCAATCCAAGGTCACAATGCGGTTATCAAATGTCTTTAAATCATCGATAAATGGCATCTTAAAATAAAGACCTGGCGATTTTTTTACGGCAACAATTTCGCCCAGGCGCTTAACAACTACAAATTCAGTTTGATCAACCATGAAAGCTGAGTTGAACAAAATGATAATACCAACTAAAACTAAAATTAGAACACTTGTTATATTTTTCATCATTTTCGCCTATCTACTTTCTCTATCACGACTGCGGAAAGCATCACGCGAGCGATCTACTGTCGGGTCTACCGCTGGCGCAGCCGGCGTATTGAGTGACTGTAGCGATTGAGATTGTTGAGGTGCAGCTGCAGTATTAGAACCCATTAATTTATCCAAGGGTAAGTACAACATGCTGCCAGCTTTTTGATCAACCACTACTTTGCTAACGCTTGATAAAATCTGCTCCTGCGCATCTAAATACAAGCGTTGACGCGTCACATCTGGTGCATTATTGTATTGCGCTAAAATTTGCTCAAAGCGACTTGCATTACCACGCGCTTCGCTTTCAATTTTAAGTTTATAACCTGCGGCTTCAGCTAGTAGTCTTGATGCTTTACCACGTGATTTAGGTATCACGTCATTTGCATATGCTTGACCTTCATTCACTTGTCGCTGATTATCTTGATTAGCGCGGTTTACATCTTCAAATGCCTCTTGAACCTGCTCAGGTGGTTGTGCACTCTGTAAAGAGACGCTGATAATATGCACGCCTGTTTTGTAGCTATCTAATATCGTCTGCATACGTTGAGAAGTATCAGCCAAACCTTTTTGCAATAAATCATCCAATTTATTTTTACCAACCACTTCACGAATTGCTGACTCTGCAGCTGACATCACAGCATCATCCGTTGCACGATTGTTGAACAAATAGTATTTGGCATTATTCAGGTTATATTGCACGGCGAATTGCAAATCAATAATGTTTTCATCTTCTGTCAGCATTAAAGCTTCACGCGGCTGTTTTGTTTTTCCGCCACCGCCTTCACCCATCGTTCTGTAACCCACTTCTAAACGGCGCACCTGCTCCATATTTACTACAGTCACTTTTTCCATGGGGTATGGTAAATGCCAGCGCGGGCCAGGTTCCGTAGTGTCATCGGTCATTTTACCAAAACGTTGAACGACACCTTTAGAGCCAGAATCCACCATATAGAAACCCGTAGCTAACCATATTAATAATATGACAGCAAGAATTGGAAGAATAGGAAGGCTTACGTTTCCACCATTCGAACTACTAGGTTGATTACCACTACCTTTGCCAAACATATTATTAATCTTGCGGCTTAAATCACGCATCACTTGATCCAAATCTGGTGGGCCTTCATTATTACGTTGCCACCATCCGGGAAATTTAATCATTTAAAACTCCAAAGAAACTTAATCGTATAAATATATTTAAAGCTAAAACTCTGACTATTCAAAGCATTTCAAGTTGCATTCAACTCCATGCCATAAAACTGAAAACTAGGCATAAGCGCTCTCTTCAGTGCTTAGTTTCTGCAAATGCTGGCTGTGTTCCGCCATGGCCAGCCTTAACAAATCCATTCCTTCGCCCGTTCTAGCAGATACGTGTATGGTCGTGATTCTACCATATTCATCTCGGCTGATAGAGGGCGGCAGACCGACTCTATCTATCTGGTTGTGTACTAAAATCTGAGGCACATTCGCTGCACCGATTTCTAATAACACTTTATTGACTTGTGCAATCTGCTCATCGCGATTGGTACTAGCGGTATCGACGATATGCAGAAGCAAGTCGGCTTGAGCAGCCTCTTCTAGGGTTGCACCAAACGCCTCAACCAAGGCGTGAGGCAAATGCTTAATAAACCCAACCGTGTCTGAAAGTACGACAGAACCAGCATCTGCAATATAAATTTTGTGTGTGGTGGTATCAAGCGTGGCGAATAATTGGTCAGCTACGTAAATATCCGCTTTGGTTAGGCGATTAAACACGGTAGATTTACCCGCGTTGGTATAGCCCACCAGCGACACAGTCATTACATTAGAACGCTTACGCGCCCTGCGCTGCATGCCGCGCTGCGCCTTGAGTTTAATGAGTTTTTCACGCAACTGCTTAACACGTACACGCAGCAAACGACGATCGAGCTCCAACTGCGTTTCGCCCGGCCCACCACGCACACCAATACCACCTTTTTGACGCTCTAAGTGCGTCCAACCTCTGACTAAACGCGTAGACAAATGCTCTAGCTGCGCTAATTCAACTTGCAACTTACCTTCGTGGCTTTGCGCACGCTGACTGAATATATCGAGAATTAGACCAGTTCTATCCACCACACGCGCTTTCAGTAAGCGCTCTAAATTGCGCTGTTGCGAGGGAGATAAATCATGATTGAACACTGCGATATTAGACTCACTGGCTTGCATCATCTGCGCCAACTCATCGGCTTTACCGCTACCGATAAAAAGCTTGGCATCTGGTGTAACACGCTTACCTTCAATGGTGCCGCGTATAGATAAACCTGCGCTAATGCTGAGTTGACGAAGTTCATTTAAGCTTTCTTCGTAGTCATTATCGCCGAAATCCACACTCACCATAATGGCAGCATCGCCGCCACTTGGTCTTTCAAACATATCTTTCAACGGTGAGTTTACCAGTCCTGTTTAAGCTTCATCTTCTGGCAAATTAACATTGACCATGCGCGCTGGCACAATGGTTGAAATAGCGTGTTTATAGACCATTTGAGTCACAGTATTTTTAAGCAAAATCACGTATTGATCAAAAGAATCAACCTGACCTTGTAATTTGATGCCGTTAACGAGATAGATGGATACAGCGACGTGTTCTTTACGTAAGGCGTTAAGAAATGGGTCTTGTAACATTTGCCCTTTTTGAATCATGATGTCTCCTATTGCTTGGAGTTAAATAAATACTACATAGCACCAGCTACATTACTGATGTTACTCTTGTTGAGATTTAGAACAATGCAATTCGTTCTATTTTTCTATCAAAATATCAGAAAATTCTAAAGCACTTATTCAATATGAGGTGGCTGGCTAAAATTTCAATAGCCACCACCTATATTCATATGAAATTTAAACGCTACTTAAGCGCTGAATTAAGTCTAGCTAACACTTCATCTTTACCCAACAGAGCCATCACCTGATCAATACTTGGTGATTGTGCAATACCTGTCAGCATCACACGTAAAGGCATCGCCACTTTAGGAAATTTCAGTGCGTTACTGGTAACAGCGGCTTCAATTTCATGATGAATAGCCTCCGCCTGCCAATCAATACTACTCAATGATTGCACCAAGGCAGCCAAAATAGGTTTTATTTCAGCCGTTAAATGCTTTTCAGCGGCAACTTCATCAATCACAGGATTTTGATAAAAATACGCGATGCTGGCGGCTAGCTCATTCAAAGTGTTCGCACGCTCTTTATACAAATCAAGCACTGCAGATAAAACTGGTTGCTCACTTACCGTAACGCCAAGCTTATGCAAGCGCTTAGTAATATCTTTAACCAAATATGCGTTATCCGCTTGCTTAATGTAATGCGCATTCAGCCAATTCAATTTCTCAGTATTAAACTGCGCGGCAGATGGCGTGATATGGTCTAAATCGAACCACTCGGCAAACTGCTGTTTACTGAACACCTCTTCGTCACCGTGACTCCAGCCCAATCGTGCCAAGTAATTAATCACCGCTTCTGGTAAATAACCGTCATCGTCATATTGCATCACACTCACAGCACCGTGGCGCTTAGAAAGCTTTTGCCCGTCATTACCTAAAATCATAGACAAATGGGCATATTGTGGCACAACGATTTTTTCATCCAACTCAGCAAGCGCCTTGAGCATATTGATTTGACGTGGCGTATTGTTGACATGATCATCACCACGAATCACTTGCGTAATACCCATGTCGCTGTCATCAACCACTACACAGAAATTGTAAGTAGGTGTACCGTCAGCACGGGCGATAATCAAATCATCAAGTTCAGTATTGGCAATTTCAATGCGACCCTTCACCATATCATCCCAAGCCACTACGCCATCTACTGGGTTTTTAAAGCGAATAGCAGGGGCCACACCTGCTGGCGGTGTAGGCAATACCTTTCCAACTTCTGGACGCCACTTTCCGTCATATCGTGGCTTTTGTTTATTCGCCATTTGCTGCTCGCGCAAGGCGTCAAGCTCTTCACGACTAGAATAGCAATAATAGGCACTACCTGCATCCAGCATAGTTTGAATCACTTCTTTATAGCGATCCATACGTTGCATTTGGTAAAAAGGACCCTCGTCATAATCCAGCCCTAACCACTGCATACCATCTAGTATGGCTTGCACCGCTTCTGGCGTACTACGCGCCACATCGGTGTCTTCAATACGTAGAACAAAATCTCCGCCATGCTTTTTAGCAAAAGCCCAAGAAAATAAAGCGGTACGAGCACCACCAATGTGCAAAAAACCAGTGGGACTAGGAGCAAAACGAGTACGAACGGTCATATTTAACAGTAACTTACATTAACAATAAAATGGTTATTTTATCATGCGATGTTAAATAGCTCTTATGTAATCAGGTTTATATCCTCTATAATTTCACATAATTTGTACTACCCACATCAGACATTCAAACTTAAAGAATCTGCAACTACTGGCACGCTACTTGCTTTTATTAATACATATTCGTATTTTAATCATTAATTAAAGTATAAAAATAGACCAAAAATGGAATTTTTTAGAAAAATATTTAATCAGCCACCATCGTCAAAAGCCGAAATAGCTTTTGCATGGGGCAAAGAGTTAGATGGCATGGATGATGTGTCTGCAATTGAGCACGCAACACAACAACTCAACGCTGACGCTAAAAAAGACATTTTCAAAGACGAGCAACACATAGAATCGCTATTTGCGATTGACGAAAAAATACACATCATTGTCGATAGAATTACATCTCACTATATTAATATAGATAATTTGAGTGTTGATTTAGAAGAGCGTATTGCCAATGCGGTGTTTTTATATCACAGACAGATTTACCTCATTTATAACACACTCATTGATCATTTAGCGCCCTTCCAACCACAATCTTTAATTGTGATGTTGGCGCGCGCTATTAACAATGCCACGCAAATGATTAAATGGCGCTTTTATAATTATCAAAGCGCCCCAGCAAATGTTTGGCTACAATTATCTAAACTCTATTTAGTCGCTGAAAAGCAGTCCATACTTGATAGCTATGTAAGAGCTTACCCCGAGAAGGAAATCACCACCCTATCTTCTGCCTACATGCAAGCTTGCATGCTGGGCAACTTAGAAAGCCTAAGTTTTCAGCGTAAACAAATTGAATTAGTGAGCAATATGCTGGCGTATTGGACACCTAAGATTCTTATTCAAAATACCTATGATGAGAATAAACATCTATTTTATGTAGATACTGCAAGTGATGCAGCTGCAAAACGCATTAGAAATTTCAAGCCTTTACCGAGTTATCGCTATTGGTGTTTTGATAGTGTGAATCTAAAGATTGAATTATGCCTTTCACTGATTGAATACAACATCTTGCCCAAGCAACAAGAGATGAAAGATTTTATTAGTCATCAATACGCTGTACCTACTTTAGAAATTTTGAAAACAGAATGGTCGCGTGCTGAATATAAACGTCAACGTAGATCGTCTGAGCGCGCGAAAACATCTAAATACGCAAGCACTACTTATGGCTTTGAATACACTTGCTATCACATCAAACAGCATGAAAATATGCGTATTCAACGTGTGGGTAAATCTTATCAAGGTAATAAATCGTTTGACGAGCGATTGGCCACACACTCTTTAAGTAAAGATCAGAACGGCCCCAATGTTATTTATTTAGACTTGGGTGCAGCTCAATCTAAAATTATTGATGAATGCCCTAAAGGGTTAGGCATGTACACCAATAAGCCTGCAAGTGAATTGAGCTTGGGCATGCTGATGGGCGTGACCATCAGTGATCAAAAAGACGCCACTAAAATCGGTGTCATTCGTAGCATAAAACCTGTGATTGGTAACGAGCTACATATTGGTATTGAGCTATTAAGCACCACTGCTTTTTGTGTAGAGGCGCAGAACGTTAGCGTTGCCGCGGCTAAAGCTAAGAGCTCTGCTGAAAATAGCTCAGTAAAAAATACGCCTATTGTGACTAGAAAAGAATTCAACGAGCCTGTGGGTTTTAACAGCGGTGCTGCCGAGACTAGCTTTACCTGCCTATATCTACCTAGAGAGTTTACTCTTCCTCAACATGACTCAATGCAACTCGAGTCGTTGATAATACCTAGGCTGCATTACAACAAAAATGACACCTATAGAATCAATATTTCTGGCGCGGATATGTTAGTTAAGTTTACTGAAACTTTAGAACATCATGAAAACTGGTTACGCGTTATTTACACGCAAGTCATAGAAAGAAAAATGGCAACTCAACTCTCATAAAGTGATGAGAGTTGAGTGCCGTTCACATGGATGACTAAGTATTATTTAGTTTGAGTCTGCTCTTCAGCTTGCCAACCACCACCCAGCGCTTTAAACAAACCTACCGTAGCCGCCAATCTAGCTTGACGACTTTGCACGTAAGATAAAGCGGAGTCGTTATAAACACGTTGTGCATCTAATACATCTAAATAAGCAGAATAGCCTGATTTATAGCGGTTTTCAGACACATCTAACGCTTTTTTAGCTGCGATTTGGCTTTTATTCAGCGCGTCTTCACGTTCAGTGTTTTGACGTAAATCGACCAAGGCATCATTCACCTCTCTGAAGGCTGTTTGTATAGCGCCTTCATAGCTCGCTAATGCTTGCTTTTGTTTCGCACTTGCCTGATCTACTTTAGAGTTAAGCTTACCTGAATCAAATATCGGCAAATACAAACTTACGCCACCTGTCCAGATACGTGCTGCTGACTTTAATATATCGCCCAACTCCAAAGACTCGCCACCTAAACCAGCAGTGAGTGAGATGGTTGGATATAAAGCCGCTTTCGCCACGCCGATATTTGCATTTGCAGCAATCATTTGCTGTTCAGCCTGAGCCACATCTGGCCGAGCTTCTAACAAACTAGAAGGCAAGCCAGCTGGTGGCGTTGGTGGAACTGGTAACGACTGTATGTCAGCACTGGCGATATTTAAACTTAACTCACCCGTCAATATAGCTAGCTGATGCAAGCTCAACGCTCTTTGTCGCGTGAGTTCAGCATACTGAGCGCCCAGGTTTGCACTTGCCACTTCGGCCTGATAGACATCTAAAGCTGACGCAACGCCACCTTCTAAGCGACGTTTAGTTAAACCTAAACTAGCTTCACGACTTTTCATGCTCTCTTGGGTGAGCGTAATTTGCGAATCTAAACTGCGTAGGGTTAAATAATTAGTAGCAACCAAGCCGGATAGTGAAAGCGCAACCGTATCTTTTGCATAGCGAGTAGAGAGTATTTGTGCACGCGCTGATTCTTTTGCACGACGCAGTTTTCCCCAAAAATCGATCTCAAAAGAAGTCCCTAACTCTGCTTTAAAATCATTACGTGGATTAGTCGTCACAGGGTTACCACCCAGCTCAGTCACGCGTGATCGATTAGCACCTGCATTCAAATCGACTTGAGGTAGTGTTGCGGCGCCAATCTCCCTAGCCAAAGCGTCAGCCTCTTCTATACGTGCAACAGCCAATTTAATATCAGTATTAGTTTGTAAGGCTTTGCTCACCAAATCATTTAAAAGCTGATCTTGATACGCCGTCCACCAAGTCGATGAGACTTTGCTTTGCGCCTGATCCGCCTGCTCTGAGTATTGGCTAGGTACTGCCAATTTTGGGCGTGAATAATCTGGCCCCAACGATTGACAAGCAGAAAGCAGCGCCATTGGTACTATTAAACAAATAAGTTTCATTTTAAAAAGGTTCTTGTTAAAAAGGTTCTGGTTATTCAAAGTTAAATATTGCATCACACTGTCTCCTGCTTATTGAGGTCTGTTTCAACATGTCCATGGTGACGCACATGCTTGCCAGATAACCAAGTAAAGAACAGTGGAATGAATATTGTCGCAACAAACGTTGCCAATATCATACCGCCAAACACGCCAGTACCCATTGAACGTCGTGCTGCTGCACCCGCACCAGAAGCAACCACCAACGGTACGATACCTAACACGAACGCCATTGATGTCATGACAATTGGTCTAAACCTCATTCTAGCGGCTTCAAGCGCAGCTTGCCCAACAGGCATGCCTGTTTCCATTTTCTGGCTGGCAAACTCCACAATCAAAATCGCATTTTTTGCTGCTAAACCAACCAGCGTAATTAAACCAATTTGAAAGTAAATATCATTGGGCATGCCACGTAACAACACAGCCAACAACGCACCAGCTAAAGCAAATGGTACCGCCATAATCACAGCCAATGGTAATGCCCAAGTTTCAAATTGCGCAGCAAGAATCAAGAACACCATGATAATCGCAAAGCCAAAAGCCATAATCGCCGCTGAACCTGTACGTTTTTCTTGGTATGCTTGACCTGTCCAAGCAATTTGGTAGCCATCTGGCAAGTTTTCTGCCGCTACTTTCTCTACCATTTTAATCGCTTCTCCAGAACTAACACCTGGCGCACCACCACCTAATACCTTGGCAGAAAGCAAACCGTTATAGCGCTCTAATAGCTCTGGACCTACAATGTTACTCACTTTACTTAACGCTGAAAGCGGTATCATTTTGCCAGCATTTGAGCGCACATAAACCTTACCTAAGTCTTCAGCTTTCATGCGAAATTCTGCCTCAGCTTGTAACTGTACTCGGTAAGTACGGCCTGATTTATTAAAGTCATTTACATACAGAGAACCCATCGTACTTTGCAAAGTAGCGTAAATATCAGCCACTGGTACACCTTGTGAAATAGCTTTAGCTTCATCAACTTCAACAAATAACTGCGGCACAGTTGGACGGAAAAACGTATTAATACCGGCTAACTCTTTTTCAGCTTTTAATGCTTCAGTAAAGCTATTCACTACGGCTGATAAATGTATAGGGTCAGTATCACTTCGGCTTTGCACATACACTTCAAAACCTCCTGAGTTGCCTAAACCGCGAATCGCAGGCGGATTAAATGCAATTGCCATCCCATCTGGCTGCTGCATACCGATACCAAAAAGCTTGCCTACAATACCTTCCGCCGTGGTTTGACGTTCAGCCCAATCTGTCATTCGAACAAACATGGTTGCTGCACTAGTTTTGTTACCGCCGCCTATTAAATCTAGTCCGTAAATTGCAAACTCATGAGCAACTGCAGAGTCTTTAGAAATTGCCGCACGCACAGCCTCAGTTGTTTTAGCCGTTCTCGCTAAAGTTGCTCCATCTGGCATAATAACCGCTGCAATTACATAGCCTTGGTCCTCTGCTGGTACAAAACTACCAGGTACAGATCTAAGTAAGAGAACTACTAAAACAATAATTCCACCAAAAACGAGAGATCCAATAAACTTATGATGCAAAGTTAAATTCACTGTTTTTGCGTAAAAATTAGTTAGTTTCAGAAAACCACGGTTAAACGGTTTAAAAAATGCTGATTCTTCATGCACAGATTTTAGTAATATTGCACATAAAGCGGGGGTGAGTGTCAGTGCAACTAGGCCTGAAACTACCACAGCAACGGCAACAGTCACTGCAAACTGGCGATACATTTCACCTGCAATACCACCTAAGAATGCCACTGGCACGAATACCGCACAAAGCACTAGTACAATTGCAATCACAGCGCCAGATACTTGTTCCATTGATTTAATGGCGGCAGAAATCGGCGACAGTTTTTCTTCTGACATTAGCCGCTCGACGTTCTCTAACACCACAATCGCATCATCGACCACAATACCAATCGACAGCACCATGGCAAACAAGGTTAGCGTATTGATAGAAAAACCAAAAATCCACAAGCCTGCAAACGTACCGATAAGTGAAATAGGCACAGCAATCAATGGAATTAAAGTCGCGCGCCAGCTTTGTAAGAAAATAAATACAACAATTACAACCAACACCATTGCTTCTGCTAATGTTTTTACCACTTCTTCAATTGAAGATTTAACAAAATCACTAGTGTCATAAGGTGTTTCCCAATCCACACCTTTTGGAAAGCGTGGTTTTAGCTCGTTCATTTTATCTTTAACTGCTTGTGCTGTATCAAGTGCATTAGCACCTGTTTGCAAGAAGACAAGAATACCAACACCTGGCAAACCGTCCAATGCCGTACGCACGTTATAGCTTTGTGAACCTAGTTCAATACGTGCTACATCTTTTAAATACAACACACCACGTGGCCCGCTAGCGCGAATAATAATATTGCCAAATTCACTAGGCTCAATCAAACGACCTTTAGCGGTAACTGTGTAGACCAACTGTTGCGAGCTAGGTGAAGGTTCTTGACCAATTTTCCCTGCTGCATACTGTGCATTTTGTGCTTGAATCGCAGTGGCAATATCAGTCGTTGTCACGCCTAATTGCGCCATTTTGTCTGGACGCAACCATATACGCATAGAGTAATCTTGTCCGCCGACAATACTGGCGTCTCCAACACCTTTAATGCGCTTAAGCTCATCTAACACGTTGAGTGTTGCGTAATTACTTAAATAAAGCGGATCATACTTCTTCTGTTTATCAGTCAGCATGGGCACGATCAATATGTCATTCGACCGCTTTTGCACCACTAAACCAGTACGGCGCACTTCATCAGGCAAGCGTGGCGTAGCAATATTTACGCGGTTACTTACATTAAACGTTGCTTGATTAACATCAGTACCTACTTCAAATGTAGCAGTAATCGTCAATGTGCCGCTGGAGTCAGCACTTGAGTTAAAGTAAAGCAAACCTTCAACACCGCTTAACTGTTCTTCAATTGGTGCAGCTACGGTTTTAGATAATGTTTCAGCACTCGCACCAGGATAAGTTGCGGTAATTAGCACTGTTGGTGGGGCAATATTAGGATACTGCGCAATTGGTAGTTTTAATGCCGCTGCCAAACCTGCCAATACAATAATGATTGATAAAACGCTGGCAAAAATAGGCCGGGTGATAAAAAATTTGGTCATATTAATTCTCGTTTAAACTTGGTTTAATCTTAGCTAAATTCTGTTGCCTGAGCATTCATTTGGTTAGAGTATTCAAGCATTTAGCTTTAATCTTAAAAATTGTTCATTTAAGTATCATTTATTGACTTACTTTGCAGCAGCTTTAGACGGCTCTGCTGGTGCTGCAGGCGCTTCACCAGCAGGATGTGGTGCAACAGCAGCTCCTGGACGCAACTTAATGACATTATCAACAATTACTTTCTCACCAGCTTCAAGACCACTTAATACCACCCAGTCTGTTCCTACCCAGTTACCAACCACAATCGGTTTAATCGTCGCTTCATTCTTATCATTCGCAACGTAAACAAACTTGCCTTGGTCGTTAGTTAAAATGGAAGTTTGTGGCACAACAAACACGCCATCTTTGTGACCAGTAGTCACACGAACACGCACGAACTGTCCTGGCAATAAGCTTTTATCAGGATTATCAAACGTCGCACGTAATTGCTGTGTGCCAAGTTGTGGATCTATGCCACTTGCAGCAAAGTTCAAACTACCTTTTGAAGGATATTCCTTGCCACTTGGCATGATGAGCGCCACTTCTTTTACGTTAGATGGCGATAAATGCCCACCTAACTGCGCCAACTCACTATCTGACAAGCTAAAACGCACCCAAATTGGGCTAATTTGGCTCACTGTCGTCAATAGACTAGTATTAGCACTCACCAATGCACCTTCTGAGAATTCAAAGCGCCCAGCTATGCCTGACAGAGGAGAGGTTACCGTTGTGTAAGATAGGTTTAACTGTGCTTCACGAACACTTGCCTCAGCTTGTGCTAAAGCTCCGCGTGCCAAATTACTGTCAGAGCCCGCATTATCAGCCTCACGTTTACTAATAGACTGTGATGCCAATAAACCATCTAAACGCGTTGCTTCACGCTGAGTTTGCTCTACATGTGTTTGCTGTTGTGCTAATTGCGCTTTAGCGTTTGAAAGTGCAATTTGAAATGGCACTGGGTCTATTAAAAACATCGCTTGACCCGCTTTAATAGGTTCACCTTCTTCAAATAGCTTTTTGAGCAAAATACCACCCACGCGTGGACGTATCTCCACTTCTTTTGCACCTTCAGTTTGTGCTACAGATTCTGCGCTAATCGGCACGCTGGTTGCCTTTAACTCAATCACACTGACTGGCATGGGGGGCATTCCGCCACCAGCTTGCGCAGCTGCATCATTTTTCTTACCACAACCATTCAAGGCTAAACCAACCAGTAGAGCGATTGTAGTCAACTTGACTGCACCTGCTAATGACTTGGTTTTTAATAAATGTACTTGAGGACGTTGCTTATCGACGTTGAATAACATTATTGGCTCCACTTTTTAATTTAATTCTTTGTTTAATTGGTTTTTTGGCTTAATTGATTGCTTAATTAAATTAGCTACTCAGCTATTTTTTAAATATGTATTCGGTTTAATTTCAGCTACACCAATGATTAATATAGTATTTTTATCATTTTTTATAAAAATTTACTTGCTTACATTCTTGTTTGTATGTATATTATATACAAACAAGAATGTATGTATATATATTTTACAAATATTTAACAAATTGATTTGGGTTACCTAATTCATATTAGGTAAGCACTTAAATGGCGAGAACAATTTAAATGGTTAGAAAAACTAAAGAAGATGCAGAACTTACGCGAAAACGCATTATTAATTCTGCTCGCGCTGTATTCTTAGCACGTGGCGTAAGCCGATCAACCTTAGAGCATATTGCAGCACACGCAGAGGTCACTCGCGGCGCCGTCTATTGGCACTTTGAAAACAAAACTGAAATTTTCCACGCTATCCGCGATCAAGTTTTTCTGCCCCTCATCGACCGCATGGATGACTCATTGACCCTAGCTAGCGATGTTGACCCACTCACTCAAATTGAAAACAGCCTTTGTGTGACCATTGACGATCTTAATAACAACATTGAAATGCGTCAAACGTATGAAATCATGATGATTAAATGCGAATACGTAGACGAGTTCTCTTTAGTTTTACAACAAATTCTCAATAATTGCTCAAGTATCACAGGCAAAATTAAACTTGCTTACGAACGTGCAGAACAGCAAAACCTACTATCAAGCAAACTTACACCTCTAGCGCTGGCATTAGATACTCACTTATTTTTTAGCGGTTTATTGCATATGTGGGTAAAAGACGCGGATGGCACTATGTTTAGGCATCAAGCGAAAGACCTCATCAAATCTCACATTAACTTACGCAGAAAACAGTAATTATCAGCAAAACACTTGTTAATCGCCAAACATGACTATATTATCGGTCTGACTGATAATATAGAGCCATCTAACTGTGGCTATTTCAGCGCTTGGAGGCGATGTGAAAGTACAAATTGGCGAAATTTACGGTAAGCAAACCTCTGCTAAATTTGTGATGTACAACGTAATAAAAGTAAATCAATCTCTAGTCACATTGCAAAACATCGACAATCCATTAAGCCTATTTGAAATTACCACACAAAAACTTGCAAGCTCAGGTTACATTCGCCTCAGCCAAACACCATTTATAGATTTAGAAGCATCAACGCCAAAACGCCGCAAAGCCTCTAAAAAACCTACACGCTGCCCGCTTACCTTTGACTTTTTAGAAGAGCGCGCTGATAGCCAGCGGCCTGCTCCCATTCATCAAGACTTATTCGCTTAAATTAAGCCTTAGCTGCAAATTCAGCAATACGTGCGCCAAGTAGTTTCGCCGTTTCTAAATCACCCACGTTCACTTCATCTGCAGAAGCATCGCTAGGGGTCGTCATTAACGCACCAGAAAAACCACCCACATAATTCACATCGCCATGCTTGGCTGTTTTTGCATTTGAAGGCATTAAGCCAGTTCCCACCCAAACACCAGAATGCTGCATTGAGAGTGTGATTAAATACTGAATAGTTGATGCTTTATCACCGTTCATCGTGGCTGAATTAGTGAAGCCAGCAAAAATCTTATTTTTCCATTTTTGTGTAAACCAAGCCTTAGAGCTTGCATCCGCAAATTTTTTAAACTGCCAGCTGACAGAACCCATATAAGTTGGTGAGCCCATAATGATAGCTTTTGCCTCATCCAATTTAGCCCAATCCGAATCGGTAATTTCACCGTTTTCATTAATAGCAATTAAATCCGCCTTTGCACCTTCAGCTACAGCTTCAGCTTGTTTCTTAGTGTGGCCATAACCACTGTGGTAAATCACGACTACATTACTCATTTTTATTCTCCAATATTTACAAAGTGATCATTGCATTTCAGTCACCTTAAGTCTGTGTCTTACCTAACATAAGGCTATATTTTTAATTGTCAGATGACAGTATAATTGCATTAGTCACTTTAAGTAAGTAGGCACCAGAAGAACATATAGGCACTTTTTAGATACCTATATAGAACGAGGTTATATATGGATGGATCAGAAAACTTAGATAATCAAAAGCAAGCCTGTGCATTTAATGCAGACTGCCCAACACGCTTGATACTTAATAGAATTGCAGATAAATGGACAGTGCTAGTCATGATATTGCTAGAAAGCGAAACCAAACGCTTCAGCAATCTGCAGCGTGAAATTGGCGGCATCTCACAAAAAATGCTCACGCAAACCTTGCGTGGTTTAGAACGCGACGGCTTAGTCAGCAGAAAAGTATATGCCACCGTGCCACCAAAAGTGGAATACGCCCTGACACCCCTTGGGCACACACTTAAAGACTTACTTTACGCGGTTAAGACTTGGTCAGAAACCAACATTAAAGAAGTGCTAGCCGCACAACAAGATTACGATAAATTGAATTTGAAATAGTGAAACATACTCAAAACACCTGCCCTGCAACCCTCATGGATATTGGCTCGCAGGGCATATATTTGAATTCGTTACGCCTAGTCAGATTCAGTGGCTTTGACAACATTCGTAGTTGATTGAACCATGTCGGGGGTAGCCCGACAGCTAGTTACTTTCTTTTAACTGCCTAAAAAGAAAGTAACCAAACAAAACGGCACCCCAACACCACGGCCTAGCGGCTCCCTTGCGCTACTCAACATAAAGGCAGCAAACGGAAACTCGCCAAAAAAAATCATTTGGCTCAAACAGCCGCTTGCTGAAACCACCTTTATGTCTGCGTTGCTCAGCGTGGCGCAAAGGGGAATAGTTTCACCCAACATAGCGTGAACATCACCGCCTTTGACCTTCAACTCACCTGCTCTGTGACCCGTATGGATATTGGCTCGCAGGGCATATATAAAACTATCAAAACAACATGCTTTTGACCTTCTATCCCCTGCTACCGCGCCGAGCAGGGCAAGCTTTATGGGAGTTTTCGGTAAGCGGCTGTTTGAGCGAAGCGAGTTTTCACATCAGAACAATTGCTTGAGCAATTCGTGATGATGGGGATGACCTTTACGGTTACCGCTTGCCACCCATATGGCTGAGCAGCGCAGGAAACAAGCGGTAGGGGGTTCCTTTTTGTTTGGTTACTTTATTTTGGGCAAGCAAAATAAAGTAACTCGCCTAGAGGTGAGAAAGAAACTTATAAGAGGCAATACGTAACAACAGAACTTTCCCGTTCATTTTGTTTTTTACAACTTATATTTTGTGGGTCTGTGTCAAAATCACATAGTGAACTTGAAAAAGTTTTATGAACCTCACAAGAACCTAAAGTATCGAAACGTGCAAACACCTTGCATCCAACGTCTCCAACATCACAAATAATGAAGCGTACTGGGGTGTCTCCCACTGCATTTGCAGGCGTTTGCTTAGTTGACGAGGAATTATCACATGCAGCTATAATCAAGACTATCAAAATCAGAGAAAAGTATCTAAATGCTGAACGCTTCATAGGTAACCTCGAACATTAAAATATTATAGAAAGATACTATTAAATATTTTTTAACACAATCTAAGCTCTCGGCGGCCCGCCGCGCAAATCATGGCCATCCGCACTATAAATCTCAACTTCCACAAAATCACCCGGTGTTAAACCATCTGCATCTTCCATATACACCACACCATCAATCTCCGGTGCATCGGCCTTGGTGCGGCCAATCGCTTCAATATTACCTTCAGAATCTTGCACAATTTCATCGACCAACACCGTTTGAATACTGCCGATTTTGTTGTGTAATTTAGCCGCGCTAATACGCTCTTGCACTGCCATAAAGCGGCTTAAGCGCTCTTGCTTTACTTCTTCTGGCACTTGGTCTGGCAACTCATTCGCTTTTGCGCCATCCACTGCAGAATAAGCAAAACAGCCTACTCTATCTAATTGCGCTTCTTCTAAGAAATCTAGTAGCATTTGGAAGTCATCCTCAGTTTCACCAGGGAAGCCTGCAATAAAGGTACTTCTTACCGTAATATCAGGGCAGATTTCACGCCATGCTTTAATACGTGCAAGGTTGTTCTCTGCATGGGCTGGGCGTTTCATCGCCTTTAAAATACGTGGGCTGGCGTGCTGAAATGGCACATCTAAATAAGGCAGAATCAAGCCGTCTGCCATTAAGGGAATCACTTCGTCCACATGAGGATAAGGATAAACATAATGCAAGCGCGTCCAAACGCCTAGATCACTCAAACTTTGACAAAGCTCAGTCATACGCGTTTTCACTGGGCGACCATTCCAAAAGCCTGGACGGTATTTCACATCGACCCCGTATGCAGAAGTATCTTGTGAGATGACTAGAATCTCACTCACGCCTGCTTTGACTAAGTTCTCAGCTTCGTTCAGCACTTCACCAATTGGACGGCTAACTAAATCGCCACGCATACTCGGAATAATGCAGAAACTACAACGGTGGTTACAGCCTTCTGAAATTTTCAAATACGCATAATGACTAGGGGTTAGGCGTATGCCTTGTGGCGGTACTAAATCGATAAATGGCTCGTGCAGTTTTGGCAAGTTAGCATGCACAGCTGTCATCACTTCCTCAAGCGCATGCGGGCCTGTCACGGCTAGCACGCTTGGATGCGCCGCCTCTACCACGCCTTTTTTCGCACCTAAGCAGCCAGTCACAATCACCTTGCCATTTTTGGCAATCGCCTCACCAATGGCATCTAGTGATTCTTCTACCGCGCTATCAATAAAGCCGCAGGTATTGACTACCACTAAATCGGCATCTTCATAGCTGCCTGAAATTTCATAGCCTTCTGCACGCAATTGGGTGAGAATACGCTCTGCATCTGAGCCCGCTTTAGGGCAACCTAGAGAGACGAAACCAACTTTTGGATTTGATAAACTCATTATAAAACTCACATTTCTAATTTAAATAGGGTGAAACTAAAATTAAAACGTCTAGACATACAGTGACGATTAGTGACGATGTTTTAATTTTTTAAAAACTTATATGTACATTATTGCAATTGCTTGGCTATACATTACCGTGCTCATGGCTGCGACTGAAAAAACCATCACAGCAGGTGTGCTAACCTTTACATTCTACGGACTATTACCTTGCGCATTATTATTATGGATATTAGGCGTCAACCACAGACGCTTTAAAAAACATCAACAATCTTTACGCCAAGAATCTTTACTCGAGGAAGAAGTGAGCAGCCAAGATAGTGCTAACGCCAATCGAGATGAGTAATACTTGCGCAATGGTGGCTTTTAATTCTGTACGTTTGTGCAAACCTGGAATTAAATCTGCCACTGCCACGTACAGCAAACTCGATGCCGCTAAAGCTAAAATAACAGGAATCCAGCTTTGCACATATTGCAAGGCAAAATAGGCCATCAAACCACCCACCATCGTCGCCACGCTTGAAACCAAGTTAAAAATTAAAGCCTGTTTTTTTGTATAGCCTGAATGAAGCAAGATTAAGAAATCACCAACTTCTTGCGGAATTTCATGCGCGATAATCGCCAGCGCCGTCACCACCCCTAATTTAATATCCGCCGTAAATGCGGCAGCAATCAAGATACCATCGATAAAATTATGAAAAGTATCGCCTATCATAATCATTAAGCCACTTCTGCCGCCATCGTGGATGTGCGAATGGCTGTGAGCATCGCTAAGTAAAATGGTTGGTTGCTGAGCGTTAACTGCGCGATATTTAGC
The DNA here is from genome assembly GCF_029945705.1 of Methylotenera sp. Lineage (GTDB taxonomy): Bacteria > Pseudomonadota > Gammaproteobacteria > Burkholderiales > Methylophilaceae > Methylotenera. The sequence goes on along the minus strand of NZ_JAQSDC010000045.1, from coordinate 71,179 downwards.
GCCACCTTCTTTTTCTGGATGTGTGACTGGGCAATTTTCTTCAGTATGTACCGCATGCACTTCGCAATGGTCGCCATGACAGTGGCGCCAAATGACTAATTTCTCTAATACAAAAAATAACAGTAAGCCAATTAGCAGCGTTGCAGAAACCTTTTCAACACTGCCAGCGATGCTAAATGCATGTGGCAAAATTTCTAAAAACACAGCACCCAACATCGCACCAATCGCATAACTCACGAGCATTGGCACCCATGAGGTGCGAACGTTGAGCGCAAACAAGGCAGCCAAGCAAACACTCAATACTCCACCCAATAAGCTGGATAGAACAATCCAACTAAGTACAGACAACGGTGCAGAATTGATGGTTAGGTTTAACATAGCGTTTCAAATAAGGCTTAAAAGGTGATCTAAACAAACTGACGAAGTGTGCATTATACTGAATATATGTAAGCAAAGCCTTAGTCGTATTTGATTGCTTGTTAAAACCGTAACCATCCCAACATAATGCGATATATCAATTAATTAGCACAATTAATTTTACATGATGAAAAACCAAGAAAATATTACGCGCATGCCAGCCATTTTTATTGGTCACGGCAACCCCATGAATGCGATAACGGACAATCCATATCGTGAGGCATGGCTAGCTTTGGGTAAGCGTTTGCCTAAGCCAAACGCAATACTATGCATTTCCGCACATTGGCAAACGCGCGGCACACAAGTTTGTGTAGTAGAAAACCCACAAACCATACACGATTTTGGCGGTTTCCCAGCAGAGCTATTCGCTCAGCAATACCCTGCCCCAGGCTCGCCTAAATACGCAAAGATGGTCTGTGATTTATTTCCTGCCAATCAAATAACAAGTACATTAGATTGGGGTTTAGACCATGGCGCATGGACAGTTCTACAATCTCTTTTCCCTAAAGCGGACGTGCCAGTTTTTCAACTTAGTTTAGATGTGAGTCTAAATTTTGCGCAACATTTTAAGCTAGCTAAGCAATTAGCCAGCTTACGTCAACAAGGCGTAATGATGATAGGCAGTGGCAACATCGTGCATAACTTAGGCAAGCTCAACATGCAAGGCAAAACGGCTGAGTGGACTATTGCATTTGACGATTACATTAAAAAAGCTTTGGTATCAGAAGATGAGGCCGCCTTACTAGATATATCTCTGGCTGGCGATTCAGCGAGATTTGCAGTGCCTACAGATGAACATTACTTGCCTTTGTTGTACATTGCGGCAGTTAAGCACACTGATGACAGCATGCAGTTTCTAACAGAAGATTTTGATTTAGGTGCTTTGAGTATGCGTAGCGTGATTTACAGCAGTTAATTATCTAACCAAATCAAACTAGCCATGCGACCAGTCACATTATCTCGCCTGAATGAGAAAAAGCGCGCTTCATCGGTATAAGTGCAAAAATCCTCATTAACGCTACCGCCGTAGATTTGCTTAACGCCCACATTTTTTAAGCGTTGCTGTGCGATTAAATACATATTGCAAAGCCACTTTTGGTTTTCTTTATGATCGCCATGCGGCTTGAATGCTTGCTCAGCATGAGAATCATGCTGCATAAATTGCTGCCTGACTTCATCACCCACTTCAAAAGCATCAGGGCCAATCGCAGGGCCAAGCCAAGCTAAAATCTCGCTTTTTTCAACGGGCAGTTTGTTAACAGCCGCTTCAATCGCACCATCACACAAACCGCGCCAACCTGCATGTACAGCTGCAACTACAGTTCCAGACTTGTCACACAACAATACAGGCAAACAGTCTGCCGTCATTGTGACGCACACCACGTTCGCTTGAGTGGTAAACGCCGCATCGGCATTTTGCAAACAAGTGCTTTGTGCAGCATCTATCACGTCAACACCGTGTACTTGATTCACCCAAACAGGCTCACTAGGTAAATAAGGACTTAATAATTGGCGATTTTTGGCGACGGCAATAGCATTATCGCTGACATGCGCACCTAAATTCAAACTCGCATAAGGGGCTAGGCTAACGCCACCTAAGCGGGTTGTTTGCAAGGCCTTAACATTGGCTGGTGCAGGCCAGTTTGGGACTATGAAATTTAAATCAGGAAAATGCAAATCAGACATGGCATTTACTCTTCGTCTTCGAGTTCCAAATCATCATCTTCGTCAAAGTCTTCATCGTCCTCATAATCCTCGTCTGACAAATAAGGCTCAGAGCTAAACTCAAACTCTTCTTCATCTTCATTACGTGGATCTTCGTGGCGCATGGCTTCTAGCAAAGCTTTCATGTCATCAGCCAGCTCAATTTGCCATTCCATAAACTCATTAGTCGCTGGATGCATTAAGCCAAGCTTAATCGCATGTAAGGCTTGCCTGTTGAATTGACTAACTTCATCACGTAAAGTTTGCGTCATCACGCGGATAGGAATAATGCCACGGAACCCATACACAGGGTCACCCACGATAGGCGCTTTTAAAGACTGCATGTGTACACGGATTTGATGGGTACGACCTGTTTCCAAATTACAACGCAAATACGTTTGTACTGAAAATCGTTCTAATATTTCATAACGCGTAATGGCTGGTTTACCCATACGATTTAGCGCCATTTTGGTACGCGAACGTGGGTCACGTCCAATGGCTTGGTCCACAACGCCATTACGCCATAACTGACCCCATACAATGGCGCGATATTCACGCTTCACTGTACGCGCCTGCAACTGGCGAACTAAATTTGTTTGTGCAGCTAAGGTTTTTGCCACCACTAATATGCCGCTGGTGTCTTTGTCTAGTCTGTGAACAATACCTGCGCGCGGCACATCTTTTAATTGCGGCGCGTGAAAAAGTAAAGCATTTAGCAGCGTGCCACCCCAATTACCCGCTGCTGGATGCACCACCATGCCGGCAGGCTTATTGATGATCATGATATGGTCATCTTCAAACACTATATCCAGCGGAATATCTTCTGCAACATAGGCGTAGTTTTCTGGCTTGGCTTGCACCTGCACTATCACATGCTCGCCGCCCCACACTTTGGTTTTAGAGGTGCTAGGCAATTTATCTACAGTGACTAAGCCTTCTTTTATCCAAGTTTGTAAACGTGAACGTGAGTGCTCAGGCAACATACGTTGCAAAGCAACATCTAAGCGTAATCCGCCTAAATCGTTTGAAATAGTCAGTGTAAGAGTATTATTAAGTGGTTGTGGAGTAGCGTCTGTCATCGGTTATAATTATTACTAATTTCTTAAAGTAGGTTTCGGCATGAAGTATATCTTAATTTTAATGTTCGCCTTGTTAATGAATGGTTGCGCTATATTTGGTGCGCCTACAGAATTGGATGATACCAAAGGCTTAACAGCGGAACGCATTTATCAAATGGGTTCCGAAAAAATGCGTGATAAAGACTATGATAAAGCCATTGTCTATTTTGGCAAGCTAGAATCTCGCTACCCCAATGGACGTTTCGCAGCCCAAGCCCAGCTTGAAACTGCCTACGCTCAATTCAAAAAACAAGACCCCGTTTTATGTGTTGCAGCGGCTGACCGTTTCATTAAATTGCACCCCAATCACCCTAATGTTGATTACGCCTATTATCTAAAAGGCCTAGCTGTATTTAACGAACGCGGCGTGATTGAAAAACTAACTAAACAGCAAATTAGCGATCGCGACCCCCGCTCACTACGTGATTCTTTTGTCACATTTAAAGATTTAGTCACACGCTACCCAAACAGCAAATATATAAAAGATGCTACGCAACGCATGGTTTATTTAGCAAATAGCTTGTCAGACCATGAACTAGATGTAGCCAATTACTACATGAAACGCCAAGCTTACCTAGCCGCTATTAATCGTTGCAAATACGTGCTGGAATACTACCCACAAACTCCTGGCGTTGAACAAGCGCTAGTCACCATGATTAGTGCTTACGACTTAATGGGCTTAGATGATCTTAAAAAGGATACTGTGCGCATTTTAGAAACAAACTATCCGAATAGCGCCCTGCTAGGCAGTGGCGCCCCTGCTGACGAACGCGTTTGGTGGAAGTTTTGGGAAAGTCTCTATACAAAATAATCGTCCAAATGAACGAATTTAAGTTATTTAAGCCCAAGTAGTATGGGATACTTTAACAAACTATCTGGATTCGTTCGATCGCCTTCTGGTTTGGAATGGACTTTACTTAAAAAAATACCGCGAATATTTTTAATAAGTGCATTCATTCCATGTGCAATTATATTAAAACTGTATTTGTTCAATGACGCTTTAAATGCAGAGCAGCTAAAAATCATTTATCAGTGTCTAGGCGTGCTATTTAGCCTTTGGTTCTTTATCGGCACTTTAGCTATTGGCTGCGTAATCGTTATTTTGATGAAAGGGCCTGCTTACGTAGCAGACCCTTATGAACTCCCAGTTGAGAACAAGTCTTTAGAAAATCATCCCAACCTTTGAGTGGTGGCTAATTTAACTCTGAAACTTAGCAATTTCACCTGGTTTTCTGAGCATTTTATCAACTTCGCCTAGATGCAACTCTTCTTGATAAATCATCTCACGAGCATATTCTTCTAGCATGACTGAATCACCTTCAACCAGCTTTAATAAAGCTTTATAAGCATTCAGTGAAACGGTTTCATGCGCTAATGACTCACGTAGAATATCGCCAATATCATGGTTGTGTGTTTCTAATAACGGCCCAATAGAAAGTGATGGGTGAGCGCCTAAATGCGTGATCAACTCACCAGCCTTATCTGCATGGCCTAGTGACTCTGCCGCTTGACTACGTAGCCAAGAAACAATAGGAATGCGGTTATAGCCAAACACCATTAAGGCATAGTGCGTATAACGCACAACACCAGCGAGTTCTAACTCTAAAATTGTATTTAATGCTTTTGTAACTGGCGTAGAAACGTCGTGTTCTGTAGTCATTGCTATTCTCCTGAATCTAGTAAAAAATGAGTTTTAAAGCTCACAGGAATACAGTGTATCGTAAATAAAAATAGCTTGCAGAACTGCGAATAGTTCGCATTTTTAGTTTCAACAGTATTGCTGTTGCACAAATAGATTGATAGCACTACTTAATTCAGTTTGATTAAACTAGGATGACTTTTTTTGATGCTTGTCGCGTTTGAGTGCTAAATAATTTGCACGACGCCCAGCAATAAAGTGGAATGGAAATAAGACCAACATAGCACCACCAACAATCCAGTGCGTCCACAACGCAATCTCTCGAGTTTCATCCGCACAGTATAGAAACAAGCCCGATATTAATAACAGGCCCATCACAGCAACCATAAAACCACCAGAAACACGATTTCACCTACTTTTCCAACCAGCTTTGATGTGTGTTGGTATCACGGCACCAAATAGCAATACAAGAAAATAAGCGGCAACACCATGTGCCATCAGAATACTGTGATTCTCAACGGCTATAGGGGTAATTTGGAACTCATGTGCTAACAAATACCAACTGCCAGAAACTGCGCAGATCACAAATACAATATGTGTTGCCAAAGACTGCCAGCGCGGCAGGTGCGCCACCTTACTTCTGTGTTTGTAGATCATAGATTATACTCACGAACGCTTGCGTGACTTAACTAAAAGGATATTCATCAATCTGGTTATCGTTTTTTAGCGCTTCTATCTTTTTCTTCCACGTCTTTTTTCGCTTTTAATTCAGCCCGATGTGCGGTTTTACGGCGACGCATGCTAACTATACCTTCACCAGGTTTACGTTTATCTTCATCTTCTGCAAACGGATTACTACCTTGCTTGTACTGAACACGCAGTGGTGTACCTGACAGCTGGAAAGTTCTACGGAAAGTCTTTTCCAAGAATCTTGTATAGGCGTCTTTAACTCCGTCCACATGATTACCATGCACCACCACGATTGGCGGATTGCTACCGCCTTGATGCGCGTAACGCAACTTAGGACGTATACCTTTACTAATCGGCGGCTGGTGCTGCTGTAGCGCATCAATTAACACTCGGGTAAGTTGTGGGGTAGCCAATTTAGCAAACGCGGCTTTAAAGGCAATATCCACTGATTTAAACAGCTCTGGCAACCCTTTTTTACGCAACGCAGAAATGTAATGAAATTCCGCAAAGTCTAAAAACATCAATTTACGGTCAATCTCACGCTTAACCCAATCGCGCTCTTCTTCTTTCAGGCCATCCCATTTGTTAATTGCGACTACTAATGCACGACCTGCATCCAAGATATAAGCAGCAACGTGAGCATCTTGTTCGGTAATACCCTCTTGTGCATCCACTACCAAAATCACCACATTAGCCTCTTCAATAGACTGTATGGTTTTAATAACAGAGAATTTCTCGATCGCTTCCAACACGCGACCACGCTTACGTACACCAGCCGTATCTATCAACGTGTAGTGTTTACCGTTTTTTTCTAAATCAATCGAGATAGAGTCACGCGTTGTACCAGGCTCATCAAACGCAATCACACGATCTTCACCAAGCAATGCGTTGACAAGTGTAGATTTACCTACGTTAGGACGACCGACAATAGCCACTTTGGGGATTCTGTCGCCTGTTTGGTCTAACTCAGGCTCTTCTTCCTCTTCATGAAAGCTCTCTAGCGCCAAGTCAATAATATCTTTTACACCTTCGCCATGTGCAGATGAAATTGATAATGGATCACCTAAGCCTAACTCATGGAATTCAGCACTAACAACCGCTTTGTTCATGCCCTCAGTTTTATTCACTGCAAGTAGCACTGGGCACTTACTTCTGCGTAAACGGTTAGCGATGTCCATATCTTGAGGTGTTGCGCCTTGGCGACCATCCACCAAAAAGATAATCACATCAGCTTCATCAATCGCCAATAAGGTTTGAACCGCCATGGCTTTAAGAATGCCACTATCTGTGTTTGGCTCAAAACCACCAGTATCTACCACTAAATATGGCTGACTCGCACCTATGCCGCGACCATAGTGACGGTCACGCGTAAGCCCTGGCAAGTCTGCGACTAATGCGTCACGACTTTTAGTCAGTCGATTAAATAAAGTGGATTTGCCGACATTGGGTCGGCCAACCAAAACAACGGTAGGTAACATACGAGCCTTCTAATAATTACTTGAGCCAGATAGCGCGTTGGCTAAGGCTTAATTTTTCTATTTCTGCAATGCTATGCGGCATTCATTTAATCTGAATTGCATAAATGCCGCCGTCACGTGTTTGTGCTAACACGGTAGTACTATTGATTGCTGCCATGATTGGCATAACTTGACTATTGCTGGTCTTAATTCTTGAAGCGACTGCGCCATCATCACGACTTAGAAAGTGAACATAGCCTTCAACATCGCCCACTGCAACTAAACTTCCCATAGGCAATGGTGCCGATAACTGGCGATTTTTAAGTGCTGCTTGGCGCCAAAAAGTTTTTCCTGTGGTGTAATCAAGTGAGTAAACTGAACCTATGGCATGTGAAACAAAAATACGGCCGTCTTCTACACTAATCCCAGATAAGCTAGATATATCACGGTTCCAAACCACTCTACCAGTTATTCTATCAACCGCTGCAATTCTGCCTTGGTAAGCAACGGCATACACTAAAGGCCCATCTACAAAAGGTAAGCTTGTAATATCAGCAATACGTTCAATCTCAGTTACGCCTTTAGGCTGAGCGACAGAAGCTTCCCACAATAGTTTTCCATTATCAGCACGTATTGCAATTAGCTTCCCGCCACCAAAACCCGCATACACCGCACCACCATCTACCACCACACCCGCGCTGCTGCGCAAGGTAAGTGCAGGACTTGTGCGGTCATAAACCCATTTGCGGCTACCATCATTCGCATTAATACCGTAAATGCGGCTATCGCCCGTGCGAGCAATTACAATGCCATCAAAATACTTTGGAGCACTTAATATTTCACTGCTAAGTTTAGATTTCCATTGCAGCTTACCTTCAATATCGTAAGCATAAACCACACCTTTTTGCGTACCGACTAACACTAAACTACCGCCCACACCCACGCCGCCTGATAATTTTTCGCCAGCGTTTACACGCCAAACCTGTTTACCATTCGTCGCATCTAATTTAACAACTTCACCGTTTGCACTGGCCGCATAAGCATAACCAGCCTCAACTACTGGTGAAAAATCAAAGTCTTCTGTCGCACCTACTTTAGCTTGCCATAAAAGTTGAGTCGCGGCTGTTTCTTTTATCTCTGTCAGTGGATCTGGCGCATCAGCAGCCTCACGACCAAAAATCTTGTCAGATACATCCGTTTTAAGATCTGAGATTGTGCTGCATGCGGTCACCAAGAATAGGCTTGTGACAGCCAATAGGGTTAATGATGCTTTTTTAAATTGATATAAAGACAATGCAATGCTCCAGCTTATTTACTCGCGCCGATTACTTGAGAACGAATCTTTAAATACTTAGGCTAATTTAACCTAGTGCTTCCAGTTTTTGCTGAGTCAGCGCACGGAATTTACCATGTTGATCCAATTTAGCTAACGCTTCTTGATAAGCCGTTTTAGCTTCTGAACTTTTGCCTAAACTGACCAAAACATCACCTTTAAGGTCAGCAAACAAACCATCAAACCCTGCATCATGCGGAGCATTTAATAGCTTTAAAGCACCTTCGAAATCTTTTTCTTCAGCTAAGATATTGGCTAATTGCAAGCTAGCTAAAGCGCTTACTGAAGTTTCTTTTGCGTTTTTAATTGCCCAATCTAATTGCGCTTTCGCACTTTTAGCATCATTCGCTTGGTAATTGGCTTTAGCAGCAAACAACGCTGCACGACCTGCGTAAGGCGTTCCAGCAAACTTATCCATTAATACGGCAGATTTAGCCTGTATAGATTTCAAGTCTTTTTCATCAGCAATTGAAAGCTCTTGATATTCTGTTGAAGCCTCAACTGCTTGTTTACTTTGGAAATAATGCCAACCTTGATAAGCAGAGTAAGCCACTAACACGCCAATAACTAGCGTACTAATCATTTTGCCGTTTTGTTTCCACCAGGCTTTTAGTTCATCAATCTGTTCTTGCTCTTCTAAATCGTATGCCATTACTTTTTCCTAATATTCTCTGAAACCAATAAATTTAATCGAACCTTAAGCATTGACTGCTTTTTTGCCAGGTATGGCCGCCAACAGATTTTGCGTATACTCATGTTGAGGATGTTGATAAATATCTTCAACTTTGCCCTGCTCTACCACTTTACCGCTATTCATCACGACAATATCATCAGCAATATGGCGCACTACGCGCAAATCATGGCTAATAAATACATAACTCAATGCCATTTCGGCTTGCAACTCTTTTAGCAGTAACAAAATCTGCGCTTGTATTGAAACATCCAATGCTGACACTGGCTCATCGCACACCACTACTTTAGGCTGCAATACCAAGGCTCGCGCAATGCCGACCCGCTGCCTTTGCCCGCCAGAAAACTCATGCGGATATTTTTGCATATCAGCTTCGGTTAAACCAACACGCTTTAACATCGCGACGACTTTTTTTTGCTGTTCAGCAGCGTTACCAAGCTGATGAATCAATAAACCTTCGCCTACAATCTCACCCACTCGCATGCGCGGGTTGAGCGAGGCAAATGGATCTTGAAACACCATTTGCAAATTTTTACGTACTGAACGTAAATCGCTACCACTTAATTTCGCCAAATCTTGGCCAGCAAAAAGCACTTCACCACTATCCAAGGGTTGCAATTGTAACAGACAACGTGCCAACGTGGATTTACCGCTACCAGATTCACCCACAACGGCAAGCGTTTTACCTTCTATTAGGCTGATGCTGACATTATCTAAAGCCTTCACCAAGGTTGTGCCGAAGCCAAATTTACCGCTACGCTGCGTGTAGGTTTTCACTAGGTGATTAGCTTGCAAAATAACATTACTCATGCGGCTTTACCCTCTTTCAACCACGCATAATCTATCGGCTTGAGCGGTTTTTTGCCTTCAGCATCGGGTACACAATCAAGCAGCGCTTTGGTATATGGATGCTGCGGATTACCAAGCACCTCATCTTTAGTGCCAGATTCAACAATCTCGCCTCTAAACATGACCACCACATTATCTGCAATATCCGCTACCACACCAAAATCATGCGTAATAAACAGCATACCCATATTCATGCGCGTTTTAAGTTCATCTAGCAATTTAAGTATCTGCGCTTGCACCGTGACATCTAGCGCGGTAGTTGGCTCATCGGCAATCAACAAGCGTGGCTCACAAGCGATGCTCATGGCAATCATGACGCGCTGACGCTGACCACCTGAAAGCTCATCAGGATAACTATCCGCGCGGCTTGGTGGTATACCAACCATTGTTAGTAAACTGGCAATTTTAGCTTTTAAAGCATCGCCCTTTAAGCCCAAATGCGTTGTTAAACTTTCACCGATTTGATAACCTACCGTGAGCACTGGGTTTAATGAAGTCATCGGCTCTTGAAATATCATGGCGATTTTTGCGCCTCTAATTTTTCGTAAGCTTGCTTCATCAAGCATGGTTAAATCTTGTTCGCCTGACTTCTTATCATTTAGTACGCCATCATTAAAGATGATTTTGCCAGAAGTTAACTGTAACTGCTTAGATAGCAAGCCCATCACGGACAAAGCCGTTAAACTTTTTCCACTACCCGACTCACCCACAACACACGTTGTTTTTCCTGCAGCGATGCTAAAACTAACATCGTTAACCAATAAGCGCGTTGGCGTTTTTTTGGGTGAAATGCTCACATGCTGCAACTGTAATAAGGGACTAGCTTCATTCATTTCAGCGGTCATTTTTTCGCTCAACGTTGAATATCAATGGTTGAATATCTAGGTGGTTATCTAAAGCTTTATCAAAGTACTTATTATTTGCAATACCTAAGCAAGCGCCACAGTTAAATGCTCAATCACTTGCTCAACACTACATTGCTGCTGCTCACCTTTTACTGTAGCTAACATAGGTTTTAGCGTCACTTGTTTGCTTGCTACTTCATCATCACCAATAATTAACGCAAACTTAGCTTGGCTTCGGTCTGCTTTTTTCATTTGCGATTTAAAACTACCGCCACCCGCATGTAATATCACTTGAACATTAGCATTACGTAATTGTTCGGCAATACTAAACGCGATCTGTTCTGCTTGCTCACCGACGTTAACTAAGTACACATCTGGTGCATCATCGGCTGTGAGGCCATACTCTTGCATTAACAAGAATACGCGCTCTAAACCAATGCCGAAGCCACATGCAGGCGTTGCATCACCACCTAATCTCTCAACCAAGGCATCATAACGCCCACCACCAGCAATCGTGCCCTGCGCGCCTAACTTAGTCGTCACCCACTCAAATACGGTGCGATTGTAGTAGTCTAAACCGCGCACTAATCGTGCATTGACTATGTAAGCCACGCCTGCGGCATCCAACAACTTACACAGACCATCAAAATGCGCACGGGTTTCATCGCCTAAAGAATCAATCAACTTTGGCGCGGCTTCACACATGGCTTGCATGCGTGGATTTTTTGTATCTAAAATGCGTAAAGGATTAGTGTGTAAGCGGCGCTTCGCATCTTCATCCAGTAAATCAGCATGTTGCTCAAAATAGGCTATCAGCACTTTGCGATACTCCAAGCGCTCTTGCGCATCGCCTATACTATTGATTTGCAACTCGACATCAGCAATCCCCAGCTCTCGCCAAAGTCTGGCTAACAATACAATTTGCTCAGCATCTACTTGTGGGCTATCAAAGCCAAAAGCTTCCACACCAATTTGGTGAAACTGGCGTTGACGGCCTTTTTGTACATTCTCATGCCTAAACATAGCACCGCTATACCAAAGCCTGACGGGGCCGTTATAAGTTAAATTGCTTTCCACAACCGCACGTACGCAGCCAGCTGTACCTTCTGGACGCAATGTTAGCTTGTCGCCATTAAGTGCATCTTCCCAAGCGTACATTTCTTTTTCAACAATATCGGTATGCTCCCCTACAGAACGCACAAATAAATCGGTAGATTCTACCAAAGGCATACGTATATTTTTATAGCCATACTGGCCCAATACGCGACGGGCTGTGTCCTCAAGCTTAAACCATAGAGGCGTTGCTTCAGGCAATATGTCGTAAAAACCTTTAATACTTTGGAATTTTGTAGCCTTAGTTTTTGTTTGCATGTTTTTTGTTGATTGATCAACCATAGTTCAATACTTTAATGACTTTTTAAATGGCTAGCTATTTAGTTAATAGCTTGAATAGGGATTGTTTTTTGCGTAGCTTTTAGTTGAGGCAGATTAAAATGCAGCTTGCCACCTTCAGCATAGTGCGTTTGTACATAATCTTCGACAATGGCTTGAAACTCTTGTGCGATGTTATCGCCTTTGAGTGTGACGGTTTTTTCGCCATCGACAAACACAGGAGCCACTGGCGTTTCACCTGTACCAGGCAAACTAATGCCAATATTGGCTAACTTTGATTCACCTGGACCATTCACTACGCAGCCCATCACAGCCACGTTCATGTTCTCAACACCTGCATACAAGCCGCGCCAGACTGGCATTTGATTACGCAAATAGCTTTGAATTTGCATGGCAAGCTCTTGAAAATACGTCGAAGTCGTGCGACCACAGCCTGGACAGGCTGTTACTAGTGGCGTGAAAGAACGTATGCCCATGGTTTGCAAAATTTCTTGCGCGACAATGACTTCTTTTGTGCGCGATTCGTTCGGTTCTGGCGTGAGTGAAACACGGATCGTATTGCCTATACCTTGCTGCAAAAGCAAAGCCAGCGCAGCAGTTGATGCAACAATACCTTTTGACCCCATGCCCGCTTCAGTCAAACCCAAGTGCAAGGGGTAATCACTACGTGTTGCCAGTTCAGCATAAACTTTCACTAAATCTTGCACATTACTCACTTTGCAAGAAATGATAATTTGATTAGGCGATAAGCCTAACTCAACGGCTTGTGCAGCACTTTCAAGCGCTGATTGAATCAACGCCTCACGCATCAATGCTTCTGAAGATAACGGCTCAGCTAACTTAGCATTATCGTCCATCATTTGCGCCATTTTAGCTTGGTCTAAACTGCCCCAGTTCACGCCAATTCTTACCGCTTTTTTATAATGTACTGCCGCTTCAATCATTGCAGCAAACTGCTCATCACGCTTAGAGCCTTTACCAACATTACCAGGGTTGATACGGTACTTGGCTAATGATTCAGCACAATCAGGATAAGCGGCAAGCAATTTATGACCATTATAATGAAAGTCACCAACCAGCGGCACATTGCAGCCCAACGCATCTAAACCGCGACGAATATTGCCGACTTGTGCAGCGGCTTCTGGCGAGTTAACCGTAATTCGAACAACCTCACTACCCGCTTGCCATAGTTCAAACACTTGCTTAATAGTGGCCTGCGCATCAGCAGTATCAGTATTAGTCATACTTTGCACAACAACAGGGCTAGCAATAGTACCAGCCAAACCACCACCTACAGGCACATGACCAATCATGACTTGTAGCGTGTTACGTGCTGATTTAAGTAAAGAAAGACTCAATGATTACTCCAAAGTTAGGCGAGCAACATTATTTTTAGTTTTATCGCTCAAATCAACATTTTGACCTAAAAAAGTAAGCTTGGTTGCTTTGGCATTGCCAATCAGCACTTTAAAAGGCGGCAAGCCGTTGAAGCCATCTTCGCTATTTGCCTGTAGCATTTTTTCATAAACCACCGCGCCAGTCTTATCTGTTACGCGTGCCCAAGTTTGCTCTGTTACCGCAATATTGACGCCTTTAATTGCAGCTATTGAACTGTCAGATTTTAGGCTAGTCTTAGCGAGCTCGGGTACTTTAACACCACTAGAAATAGTCTTTGCACTTACTGCAGTCGGTGCTGTTTTTGCTGCATTATCTTTTAATGTATTGAAATCCACAGTGGTATCTTTTGGCAACTGTAGATTTTGTGTAGTAAGCACTGAGCCATTTGCTTGCGCCTGATGCGCTTGTTCAGCTTTAGGTAACGCTGCTGCGGTGCTCTGCGCATCTTGATTTGGCGTAACTTGATTGGGCACTTCTTTAATATCACCAACCACTGGGGCTGGTGCACTCAGCGCGGCTTCGGCTTCGACAGCTTGGGCTAAACGTTCAGCTGCAGGCAGTGCAACTTCTGGCAACACGGCAACTTCTGGAGCGGCCGTTTCTGATGTTGAGCTAGCAACACTTTCAATTTCTTGCTGTGCTGGTTTTTGCATGTAATTCATGTAGTAAAACCAAGCAGCCACAGCAATTAGAACTAAACTACTCAGCACCATATATTTTGGTAGAGCAGAGCCCTCTTTACCTGGCATTACTTGGTTCATAGATGTTTTTACACTTAGCGTAGTGGGCGAAGCGTCTGGCATACGCGCACGATAGCTCGCCAACAAAGGCTCGGCATCTAATTCCAAAAAACGCGCATAATTACGTATAAAGCCGCGGGTAATCATTGCTGGAGGCAAACTAGAGAAATTATCACTCTCTAAAGCTTCAATTTGCTTAATACTTAAACGCAAATTATTAGATACGTCTTTTAATGCTAACTTTTTGGCATTCCTTACCTCAAAAAAGACCTCGCCCAGTGGCGCAAAACCTATCACTTCTGTCTCTGCAAGATTTACTATACCTTCATCAGCCATGGTTACTTTCCACTCTCTAACAACTTAGCTTGTTCAGAATCTGGATACTGGCGCCTTAATTGCAAAGCATAACTAGCTTCGGCATCTTTTCCACCAACTACACGCTCGACCTGAATGCCCAACCATAAAACCTCTGGGCTTGGTCGACTTAACATCACATTTTGTAAAGTTTTTTTAGCTGCAACCGCATCATTACGTTTAAATTGTAGTAATGCCAGCTGATAGGCCGCAACCTGCGAAAGTGGCTCAATTTGCAAAGCTTGTTGCAAGTAATTTTCAGCTCCTGCCATATTCTTTTTGCGCATAGAACAAATAGCTGCATTGGTATAAGCCATTGCTGGCGTGGCATATAGAGGATTTTTAACCGCAGCTAAAAACTCAGGGATAGATTCATCCACTCTGTTTCTAGCACACAAAAAACTGCCATAATTGTTATGCGCTTCAGAGTTTGATGGTTCTAACTGAATTGATTTTCTAAAATTCGCATCGGCAACATCATCTTTACCAAGCTCAGCATTCACTAAGCCCAGACCATTGTATGCTGAAGCAAAACTTGGATCTATTTTGATCGCACTGTTAAATTCCTCTAGTGCAATTTCCAATTGTTTTTGCTGAAAATACACCGCACCCAAATCAGTGTGTGCGCGTGCGCGAGATTTTGTGTTCTCATTGTCTTTTTCTTGCTGCTGCTGATTAGCGCAGCCCGCACTAAACGAACCAATCACCAACAAGGTAAACAATAATTTTAAAGCACTTAACTTCATCTCTGGTCTCATTCAACAACCTCAATTGGAATTCTGTTTGCTGTACGTTTGGTTTTATCCAATACTTTGCCAGCTAGCTGACCACAAGCTGCATCAATATCCTCACCGCGGGTTTTACGCACGGTCACAACGTAACCAGCCTGCATGAGAATATCGCGAAATACTCGAATATGGCTAGCCTTAGAAGTGTCGTAGCCACTATTTGGAAACGGATTAAACGGGATTAAATTGAATTTGCAAGACACATTTCTTACCAAATCTAGCAACTGATGCGCATGTTCTACCGTATCGTTTACGCCATCCAACATCACGTATTCAAACGTAACAAAATCACGTGGTGCTTTTTCTAAATAGCGATTACATGCTGCCATTAACTCTTTAAGTGGATATTTTTTATTGATAGGCACAATGACATCGCGCAACGCATCGTTAGGCGCGTGCAAGGAAACGGCAAGGGCCACAGGGCAATCCTCCTTTAGCCTGTCCATCGCTGGCACCATACCACTGGTGGACAGCGTTACACGGCGGCGGCTTAAGCCATAAGCATTATCATCCAACATGATTTGCATGGCGGTGACTACGTTATCGTAGTTTGCCAATGGCTCGCCCATGCCCATCATCACTACATTACTAATGATACGATCATTTGCCGAAAGCAAATCGTATCCACTTTCTTGCCTCAGCGACTGGTTAGCAATGGCCAGCTGACCAATAATCTCTGAAACACTTAAATTTCGGTTAAAGCCTTGACGGCCTGTACTACAAAACGTGCATTCAAGTGCGCAACCTACTTGGCTTGAAATGCACAAAGTACCGCGATCATCCTCAGGGATAAACACGGTTTCAATGCTATTAGCTGTGTCAGTACCAATCAACCACTTACGCGTACCGTCATTAGACACTTGCTCTAACTGCACAGTTGGCAAAGTGATTTCGGCTTCTACAACCAACTTTTCACGTAATACTTTGGCAATATCAGTCATCTGCTCAAAATCATGCACCCCAAAATGATGCATCCAACGCATTAACTGCTTGGCACGAAAAGGCTTCTCGCCTTGTTCTGCGAACCATTGCGCCAGTTGTGGCTGATTGAAATTGAGCAAATTGATCAAAATTGTTTTTACCTAATTAACCAAAAAAGTATTTGATTTCAATTGCAGCATTCTCTGCTGAATCTGAACCATGAACTGCATTAGCATCAATGCTTTCTGCGAAATCAGCACGAATAGTACCTGCAGCCGCTTCTTTTGGGTTAGTAGCACCCATTAAGTCACGGTTAACTTGAACAGCGTTTTCGCCTTCAAGCGCTTGAATCATCACTGGGCCTGAAATCATGAATTTTACTAAATCGGCAAAGAATGGACGCGCAGCGTGAACTGCATAGAAACCTTCAGCTTGCGCTTGAGTTAATTGAGCCATTTTCGCTTCAACAATTTTTAAACCTGCGTTTTCAAAACGCGTAAGAATTTTACCGATTACATTTTTTGCCACTGCATCAGGTTTGATGATAGAAAGCGTGCGTTGAACAGCCATAACAACTCCATTAAATTAACTTATTGAAAAGAACGATAAAATACCATTTTTAGCACTTTAAATAAACCACCATTTAATCATTCATGTCATCTTTTTATAAAGCATTAATCTGCTTTAGGGTAATCATTGATTATTTAAGGATAGAAGCATGCATAGCCACTATGAAATTTAATAAAATCAAGGACAACTAAATAATTGCTAATCCCTGACTCCGCTTCGCTTCATTAAAGACTACTCGTGCTAAATTGCGAAAGAAGCGCTGGGCATTCGTCATATTACTTTTCATGTTAACTTTAAAAACAAACTTATATTTACATGCTTAATTGTTGTTTCAATTTTGTAACAATGTGGCAGAATGATAGTTAATGAAACCATCAATCAATACAACTTTACCAATCACGCATTGCTGCCCCGCTTGTGGTTTGCTGTGCGATGATTTGGTATTAAATTCAAACTCTCCCGTAAGCATCAACAATGCTTGCGTTAAAGGGATTAGCTTTTTTGAAAAAGCTTTTTCTGAAAGCTACGCTAAGCCTAGCGTAGCAGGGAAACCTACCGATTTAAACAGTGCAATTCAAGCTGCTGCTAACATTCTAAGTAAAGCGAATCATCCACTGTTTGCGGGCTTAGGCACGGAAGTACAGGGCATGCGCTCAACCATGCGCTTGGCAGAAAAAACTAGTGCCACGCTAGACCATATGCACTCCGAAGGCACTGTGCGCAACACTTTAGCGATGCAAAATAGCGGTTGGCAAACGACAACGCTTACTGAAATTAAAAATCGTGCTGATGTGATTTTGGCAATTGGCACTGATATTGTAAGCAGTTACCCACGTTTTTTTGAGAAATTAGTTTGGAATACCAACACTTTATTCAATAAGCCTAAGCCTGAAGTCATGTATTTAGGCCTTGCTGAAGAAACTGTGAAGCTACCTGAAATCATGAGCGCACTAAATGCGCTGATGAATGCTAAGAACCCACTGAATAAAAAGCCTGATAATGACTTGATTGGCGGCGTAACAATCGCGTCACTTAAACAGATTCTAGAAAAATTAAAAACCGCCAAATATGGCGTAGTCGTATGGTCAGCTAGTGCCTTAAAGTTTCCACAGGCTGAACTCACCGTTCAAAGCATTACCCAACTCATTTCTAAATTGAATGAAACTAATCGCGTCGCAGGCTTACCGCTCAACTCTGGCGATGGCGACTCTAGCGTTAACAATACTAGCACTTGGCTATCAGGCTACCCTACTAGAAATCGCTTCGTGAATGGTCACCCTGAGTATGACGCTTATCATTTTTCTACAAAGAATCAACTTAACCGTTGCGATGCGTTGTTGTGGATTAGTACGTTTAATGCGTATCAGCCACCTACTTGTGACGCACCAACCATTGTAATCGGCCATCCTGATATGCAGTTTGAAAAGCAGCCTGATGTGTTTATTCCAGTAGGCATCCCTGGGGTTGACCACACTGGCACTATGTTTAGAATGGATAGCTCCGTTGCTATGCCGCTTAAAAAATTACGCAATAGTGAGCTTCTAAGTTTAAGTGACGTCATCAGCCAAATCGAGGCGAAACTTGCATGATTACCCTTCTTAAAAACGGCAGAATTTACGATCCAACCTCAGGCAAAGATGGTGTGGTTCAAGATATTTATATCAAAAATGGTCGGATTATTGCCAAGCCTAGCGCTACTGAAAAAATCACACAAACTTACGACTTAACTGGCAAAGTAGTGATGGCGGGCGCAATTGATATGCATAGCCATATTGGTGGCGGCAAGGTCAACATTGCTCGCATGATGTTGCCA
Source organism: Methylotenera sp. (assembly GCF_029945705.1). GTDB lineage: Bacteria > Pseudomonadota > Gammaproteobacteria > Burkholderiales > Methylophilaceae > Methylotenera. The sequence continues at coordinate 52,460 of NZ_JAQSDC010000045.1, read as the reverse complement.
GAATATCAAGAAACTAAAAAGTACACTGAGCCTGAAGCGCACATTTGCACGCCGAGTTGCAGCCATAATGCTACACCTAGCGCGACCGATACAGGTTTCCGCTACATAGAAATGGGTTACACCGCCGCTTTTGAGCCCGCGCTCATGCCTGTGAATGCACGCCAAACGCATCTAGAAATGGCCGATACGCCAATGATAGACAAAGGCGGTTATGCCATGCTGGGTAATGATGATTACTTTTTACGCATGTTGACGGCAAAAAAAGATCAAAAAGCGATTAATGATTATGTAGCATGGATATTGCATGCTACACAATCCATCGGCATTAAGGTGGTGAATCCGGGTGGCATTAACGCATTCAAGTTCAATCAGCGCAGATTAGATTTAGACGAAAATAATAGCCACTACCAAGTTACGCCACGTGAAATATTAAAAAGCTTAAGTACCGCTGTGCATCAACTTGGCATTGCCAAGCCTTTACATGTGCATTGCAATAATTTAGGCGCGGCTGGTAACTTCCAAACCACGCTAGACACCATGAGCGCATCTGATGGCGTACCAATGCATCTTACGCATATTCAGTTTCATAGTTATGGCACAGAAGGCGATAAAAAGTTTTCATCCGCCGCGGCACAAATCTCAGAAGCATTAAATAAAAACAAACATATCACTGCCGATGTGGGTCAGATTTTATTTGGTCAAACTGTGACCGCATCAGGTGATAATATGATGCAGCAATTGAATGCAAAACATGCCAACCCAAAAAAATCCGTCATTATGGATATTGAATGTGATGCCGGTTGTGGCGTGGTGCCATTTAGATACAAAGATCAAAACTACGTCAACGCTTTGCAATGGGCAATTGGACTAGAAATATTCTTATCAGTCGAAGACCCTTGGCGCATTTTCTTAACCACTGACCATCCAAACGGCGCGCCATTTACTAGCTATCCGCATTTGATTCGTTTATTAATGGATAAAACCTTTAGAAACGAAGCCTTTGCCAAACTGAATTTAGACGCACAAGCTATGAGTAATTTAACTTCGCTAGACCGCGAATACAGCTTATACGAAATTGCCATTATGACGCGTGCAGGTGCAGCCAACCTCATCGGCTTGAACGACCGCGGACACTTAGGAATTGGTGCAGGTGCAGACATTACGGTTTACACAGATCAAACCGACCGTGAAGCAATGTTCGCAAAACCTGATTATGTATTCAAAGATGGTGAGTTAGTCGTAAAAGACGGTAAAGTGGTTAAAGTCGTTTGGGGCGCAACACATACCGCCAAACCTTCTTTCGACATTGCTGTAGAAAAAGATTTAAAAGACTATTTTGACAAATATCACACGATGCAATTAGATAGTTTTAAGATAAATGATGATGAAATCAGTAATGATGGACGCGGTAGCATTATTGTCCATGAAAATAAAAAAGCCTCTCACTAATTTTAAAACGAGAAACCAAAATGAGTAGATTGTATGGAGAACAACACCGCAAACTGCAAGATGAGTTTGGCACACGAGGCATGGCTGACCGTGTAGAAGAACTGGTTTGCAGAACTGAGTTTGATGAGGGTGCTAAAGGCTTTATTTCTAGCGTCAATATGTTCTTTTTATCTTCTATTGACCATCAAGGTCGCCCAACCACATCATACAAAGGTGGTGATGCTGGCTTTGTAAAAGTACTCGATGAGACTACTTTGATATTTCCAAGTTACGATGGTAACGGCATGTTTTTCTCTATGGGAAACATCACTACAAATCAAAATGTTGGTTTACTATTTATCTCTTTTGAAACACCAAATCGCTTACGCGTGCAAGGCACTGCGAGCATTTCAAAAGACCCTGCATTGATGGCACACTACAAAGAAGCTGATTTTGTTGTCACAGTAAAGTTATCTGAACTTTGGCAAAATTGCCCAAGATATATCCCAAAAATGGAAAAAGTACGCGATTCTCGCTACGTACCTCGCGAACATTGTGAAACGCCATTAGCAGGCTGGAAACAGTTAGATTTAGTACAAGATATTTTGCCTGAAACCGATGCTATGAAAGCCAAAGAAATTGGCATTATTCCTATTGAAGAATGGGTGGGTAAGATTATTTCAGGCGCCCCTGATGCTTAACCAATTAGACGCTTAATTATTTAATAGATAACTCATGATTATTAACGGTGTACAAATAGATGAAACCTTTGCTGAAGCATTTAACATGCGCGGCACACGTGTAATCATCACGGCTCAAAACCTAAAATGGGCATATCATGCTGCGAACGCAATGACAGGCTTTGCAACCTCAGTGATTGGTTGCGGTGTAGAAGCTGGTATTGAACGTGAAATGACCGAAGATGAAACGCCAGATGGCAGACCGGGCGTGAGCATTTTAATGTTCGCTATGGGCAGTAAAGTATTGATGCAGCAACTTGAAACGCGCATGGGACAATGCATACTCACCTGCCCCACTGCCGCAGCGTTCTCTGGTATCGATAGCGATGAAAAAATCAATCTAGGTAAAAATTTACGCTTTTTTGGTGATGGTTACCAAACCTCTAAGTTGATTTCCGCCAAACGCTACTGGCGTGTGCCAGTCATGGATGGCGAATTTTTATGCGAAGAAACTACAGGTATGGTGCGCGCAATTGGCGGTGGCAATTTCTTGATTTTAGCCACCTCTCAGCCTGCAGCACTTGCAGCAGCTGAAGCGGCTATCACTGCGATGAAAAAAATCCCTAACGTGATTATGCCTTTCCCTGGTGGCGTTGTGCGCTCAGGCTCTAAAGTGGGTAGCAAATACAAAACCATGTTTGCCTCAACCAACGATGCATTTTGCCCAACGCTAAAAGGCGCCACCAATACAGAGTTATCGCCTGAAATCGAAAGCGTGATGGAAATCGTGATTGATGGCATTGGCTTTGATGATATTGCCGAATCAATGCGCGTTGGCATACAAGCCATTTGTGATTTAGGTGAGTCAAGTGGTGTGAAACGCATCTCGGCTGGTAATTACGGTGGGAAATTAGGCCCTCATCATTTTAAATTGCACGAAATTATGAGTGGCCATAAGTTATGATGAGACCCGCCAAATGACACAACTTACATTCACACTTAAACAACCATTAGCGCACTCACTCGATTGCGCGCAGTTAACACCTGATCTTTTAAAAGGGTTGAACATCAGCCAAATAGGTGCAATTTCATTACACAATCAACGCGTTTCTGATTTATTTGAAATTACTGGCGACGATACTGAAAACATTATATTCAAAAATAGTAGCCAGTACTTTGATAATGTCGGCAAGAACATGACCTTCGGTAGTATCACTTTAGAGGGTGACGCTGGCGCATATTTAGGTTTCGGTTTAAAAAATGCAACCATACACTGCAAAGGCAACACACAAGCTTTTGCTGCATGCAACATGGTAAGCGGCTTGCTCAAAATAGAGGGTAATACAGGTGATTTTCTAGGTGGCGCTTCTTCAGGCCTACGCAAAGGTATGCGTGGCGGTACGGTCATTGTTAAAGGCAACGCTGGCGACCGCGTGGGCGACCAAATGCGTCGGGGCTTGATTCTAATTGAAGGCAATGTGGGTGACTACTGCGCCAGCCGTATGATCGCTGGCACCATAGGCGTACTAGGTAGCGTTGGTGAATATGCCTGCTTTAATATGAAGCGAGGCACTTTATTGCTGGCCAAGCTACCTAAATTACATGCAACGATACAAGACTGCGGTACCCATACTTTGCCATTTTTAAACTTAATGTTTAAATCTTTCAAACCGTTCAAAACACAATTTTCTAATATTGAAACTAAACGCGTACAGCGTTTTGTCGGTGATGCTGCCTGTAGTGGCAACGGTGAGATTTTATTAGTTTCTCACTCGTCTTAATGCACATTTAAGTAATTTTACGGTCTGATGATAAAATACTGTTTTATTACAGTTCATTATCAAAAAAAATGTCTAAGTATTTAACCGCCGCGCTTTATAAGTTTGTCAGTTTGCCTAATTACAAATCTTTGCAATCGCCAATTCTAGAAGCCTGTATCAGCAACAACATAAAAGGTACGCTACTTCTTGCTGAAGAAGGCATTAATGGCACGATTGCTGGCTTGCCACAAGACATACACAACTTGCTAGATTTTTTGCGTTCTGATGCAATTTTCGAAAATCATTTTGTCGATTTAGAGCATAAAGAATCATTTGCTAGCGAGCATCCGTTTTACCGCATGAAGGTTAAACTCAAAAAGGAAATTGTCACGCTTGGCGTACCTGGCGTGAGCCCAACCAAAAAAGTTGGTACTTACGTTAAGCCTGAAGATTGGAATGCTCTGATTTCTGATCCTGATGTGATTTTGATTGATACACGCAATGATTACGAGGTCGATATTGGCACATTTAAGGGTGCAATTGATCCAAGAACTACGACTTTCCGCGAATTTCCAGAATACGTTACCGAGCATTTTGACAAAACAAAACATAAAAAAGTCGCTATGTTTTGCACAGGTGGAATTCGTTGCGAAAAAGCTTCTTCATATATGATGGATCAAGGTTTTGAAGAAGTGTATCACCTGCAAGGCGGCATACTTAAATACTTAGAAACCGTGCCAGAAGCTGAAAGTATGTGGGAAGGTGAATGCTTTGTCTTTGATCAGCGCGTGGCCGTTAAGCACAACTTAGAAGTAGGTGAGTTTGACCAATGTTACGCCTGCCGCCATCCGCTATCACCAGCTGAAATGCAAAGCACACAATATACTGCTGGCATCTCTTGTCCATATTGCTACGACAAGTTAACTGAAGAAAAAAAGGCTAGTCTGACAGAGCGGCAAAAACAAGTGATTCTCGCCAAACAACGAGGCCAAATGCATATTGGTGAAAAGCAGAAAAACAACTAACGAATGAATCTATCTCACGAGAAAGAGGCTATACGCGCATATTTAAAGCTTCTACAGGCTAAAGGCGCAACAACCAATGTGCTTTATAAGCATTCTTTATTTTTAGATAAACTTGCCGAATCACTTGCAAATAAGCCGCTTGAGTCGATAATTTATAGCAAAATAATCGACAGTGTGTTGAAAACAATTCCAGCAGAGGACTGGCATACCAACCTCAATACCGCGCGTGAATTTTATCCATTTTGGATGAACGACATTAAAGCCATTGCTGCCTTTAATTTAAACTATGGTTTTGATGTTTCCGTCATTCAATGGAAACCAATAGCCACCTCATTAAAAACATTAATTGATAGCTTAGCAACGGAAAGTTTCGATACTGCTGAAAACTGGCCGTTAAAGGCTTATGCACAAGCTATGCGCGATCAGGGCGCAGAACAATCACTGGTAGATACGCGCATCAAGCTCGCTCAAATTATAGTGATTCGCTTGCGTGATGCACCAATAAAAAATCATAAGTCTTACCGTACTGCGGCTGAATTAACGTTACCACTCTTTAAAATGGTAGAAGCTAAACAACTGTTTTTATTGGTAGTACGAGAGTTTTATAACTTTTGGACAGGTAATCCAAATGCGGCAAGCATGTTGCTAAATGAAGACTCTAACTATAACTAACGCCTGCAATAGCGATTCAGCTAACTAGACTTTCGCGCAAGTAGAATGTAAGTTTCAACCCAACCCTTACCTTTCACATCTACATTTGCTTTTTCTGAAAAAACATAATCATCTTTTATCAACGCTTGTGTTTCACGCGTTACTTGTATGCAGTTAGGTTTACAAGTACTTTCCATTCGGCTGGCTAAATTCACGGTATCGCCCCATAAATCATAACTAAACTTAGTGCTGCCAATCACACCTGCTACCACAGGGCCCGTATGAATACCAATGCGCATATTCAAATCTATGCCAGTTTTAACTGCTACTTCCTGTAGCACGACCTTCATGTCAAATGCCATTTCGGCAATCCGAGTCACATGATCTGCATGCATGACAGGCGCGCCAGAAACAACCATATAGGCATCGCCGATTGTCTTGATTTTCTCGACTTGATATTTTTCTGCCAGTTGGTCAAACTTTAGAAATACCTGTGATAGCAAATCAATTAATTGTAAAGCAGGCATTTTTTCTGAAATCTGCGTGAAATTAACTAAATCCGCAAACATGACAGTCACAGATTCATAATGATCAGCAATACGCATATCATTAGCTTTTAGCCGCTCAGCAATAGCTGCGGGAAGAATGTTGAGTAGTAGTTTTTCTGACCTTGCCTGCTCTAACTCTAAGGAAATCATAGCGCGTTCTTTTTGTGCCTGAAAATAACGCAGCACTCCATACAATATTGATGCCGTACCTGTAATATTCATCAGGAAAAATGCATCTTTCACTGTGGTTGGAATAGGCATGGCGTTGCCAGCGAAATAATGATTTAACTTCCATGAAATAAAAGCTAAGCCTATAAAAAGTAAAAACCAAGGTGTTGATTGACGCGTACCTAAAATCATTAATGCACCCACAGGTGATAATATCGCCCATATCGCCACACCACTAGAGGCGGCAAAACCACCAATTGCCCATTGCATGACAAAAGGCATGACCAATAGCATAACTAATTGTGTAAACGTAAAGTATTCAAAGCGCTTAAGGCGGTAGAACAAAAAGAGGCTAAGGTATGATATGACAAGGTATACATAGGGCACAGCAGCAATAATGGCGTAACCTTCACCTAGGCTTGATAAGGTAAATATCCAGAAAATACAAACAATACTCTCTGCAATCACCAGTAACGACATAATCGATCTGCCAAGTGACTCAGGCGTAGGCGCGGAGAATCTGCGCCAAAATTCTCGCGTTAATACAGATGGAGCCGCAACTAAAATATCGGTCATATTTGGATGGCGTTTTTTCTATTTTTAATCAGAGTATACCAATATACTACAGCTCAACTACTATAGCTCAAGATGAGGTCTATTTCTAGACTACTGTAGTAATTAAGATACCGTCTTAGCTTATCAATTATCTTTAAATTCAGCAGCTTAAATCACGGGAACTTGCATATCGGCGCATCAATAAACGAGCGCATGGCACTTTTAGCCTTTCTGCAAGTCTCTTAACGTTAATAACGTTTCATTCCTCATGGAGTTTACTATGGTCACAGCGTCACAAACTTTACGCGATATTACCGGTATGGGTTACCAGTCAGCCGATTTAAAAGATTCAGCCCTGATTTTAATTGATATTCAAAACACCTATCGACGTGGCTTAATGCAACTCACCAATGTAGAGCCAGCAATTCTTGAAGCACAAAAATTACTTAAGTTAGCACGTGATCTTAAAATTCCAGTCATCCATATTCAACATGATGCTGGAGCAGGTTCGCCTTACGACATTTCTGCTGATATAGGCGCAATTGCTACCGAAGTTGCGCCGATTGCTGGGGAAAAAGTCATTGTTAAAAATTACCCTAATGCGTTTGTAGAAACCACCTTAGATGCTGAGCTCAAAACACTTAATATTAAAAATATCGTATTAGCTGGCTTTATGACGCATATGTGCGTGAACTCAACAGCTCACGGTGCATTTAATTTAGGTTATGCATCCACCATTGTTGCCAGTGCGACTGCAACTCGCCCATTGTTGAGTACAAATGGAAAGGTCTTAAGCGCTGACGAGGTGCATCTTGGCGCGCTTGCCTCTACGCGAGACTTATATGCAGTGGTGGTAGATGACATTAATGGATTAAGAAAATAATCTCATTAATATAATTTATATAATATATAAGACATATAAAAAATATTTACAAATCTGTAACATTTTGCTTGATTTGCTAGCCTCTAAGGTTTATTGTTTAGTTCGCACTTACCTTTCAAACCCTTTATTTATAAGGGTTTTTCGTGGATTAAGTTAAGTTTTAGACATAATAAAAATAGTAACAAAGCAATGCGGTTTGTCAGATAGAAATACTATATTAACTACAGCAAAACTAGAGGAGTCAGCATGAGTTTAGATATATTAAAAGGTATGGGCGTAAATATTCCCTATAAAGCAAAGTACGACAATTACATTGGTGGAAAATGGGTTGCTCCTGTAAAAGGTCAATATTTTGATGTAATTTCGCCCATTACTGGCAAGAGCTATACGCAAGTAGCACGCTCTAGTGCCGAAGATGTAGAGCTAGCTTTAGATGCTGCACACGCAGCAGCAGATGCTTGGGGTACAAAATCGACGACTGAACGCTCAAACATTTTGCTTAAAATTGCTGACCGCATTGAAGCTAACCTTGAATTAATTGCAACGGCTGAAACCATTGATAATGGCAAGCCTATTCGCGAAACAATGAATGCTGACATTCCATTAACCGTTGACCACTTTCGCTACTTTGCTGGTGCGATTCGTGCGCAGGAAGGCGGTATTAGTGAAGTTGACAATGATACGGTTGCCTACCACTTTCATGAACCATTAGGTGTTGTAGGTCAAATTATTCCTTGGAACTTCCCTATTCTAATGGCGGCTTGGAAACTAGCGCCAGCTTTAGCTGCAGGTAACTGTATTGTATTAAAACCAGCAGAATTTACGCCTATCAGCATTTTAATTTTGATGGAAGTGATTGGCGATTTATTACCACCTGGCACTGTGAATATTGTGAATGGTTATGGCCGTGAAGTTGGTGCTCCGCTAGCTAATAGCAAGCGTATTGCCAAAATTGGCTTTACAGGCTCTACCGCGACAGGCCGAACAATTGCAACCGCTGCAGCGAGCAACTTAATTCCTGCAACACTAGAGTTAGGTGGCAAATCACCTAATATCTTCTTTGCCGATATTATGGATGAAGATGATGCATTCTTTGATAAAGCCATTGAAGGTTTAGTATTGTTTGCCTTTAACCAAGGTGAAGTTTGTACATGCCCTTCACGTGCAATTATTCAAGAATCAATTTACGATAAATTTATTGCACGCGTCTTAGAACGTGTAAAAGCCATTAAACAAGGCAGCCCGTTAGATTCAAGTACCATGCTTGGCGCACAAGCATCAGAAGACCAAATGAACAAAATCATGAATTACATTGATATTGGTAAACAAGAAGGTGCTGAGGTATTAATTGGCGGTAACCGCAACGTGTTAACAGGTGATTTAGCTGGAGGCTATTACATTGAGCCTACTTTGCTTAAAGGCCATAACAAAATGCGCGTATTCCAAGAAGAAATTTTTGGCCCAGTGCTTGCTGTGACAACCTTTAAAGATGAAGCTGAAGCGTTAGCGATTGCTAACGATACAATCTTTGGCCTTGGTGCTGGCGTTTGGACTCGCAATGGCACAGTGGCCTACAGAATGGGACGCGGTATTAAAGCTGGTCGTGTTTGGACAAATTGCTACCACGCGTATCCAGCGCATGCTGCATTTGGTGGTTATAAAGAGTCAGGTATTGGTCGTGAAAATCACAAAATGATGTTAGACCATTACCAACAAACTAAATGCTTGTTAGTCAGCTATAACCCTAATAAATTAGGCTTCTTCTAGTTTAATTGCTTGTCACTTTAGTACAATAAAGGGCGAGTTTACTCGCCCTTTATTATTTTTTTATTTAGAAACTGGTCAATTAAGTTTTGGAGCTTAAATATATGAATACAGACACTATAGAGCGCCTTGCAACAGTGAATGAACGCGAAAAAACCAGACGTGTTTCAGCCACGCCTAGCGCATTAGCGCTTATTCATAGATTAACAGCTGAGTTTGGTCCTATCGTATTTCTGCAATCTGGTGGATGCTGTGAAGGAAGCGGCCCCATTTGTATGCCAATGAATGAATTTAACCCGAGCGCCTCAGACGTCATTTTGGGTGAATGGCAAGATGCAACATTTTACATGGGCGATAGTCACTTTACCTTTGCTGAAAATATGCATACGATTTTGGATGCGACTCCGAATTCTAGCGGATCATTTTCATTAGATTGCGGTACGGGTTTCGCCTTTATTACCAGCGGGCGATTGTATTCAGATGAAGAGTTGGCAAACTTGCCACCAGTAAAAAGAGTTGGACTCTGATAATTGGATGCTCAGCTTAGATAGGTTAAAAGGCTATAAATTAGAAAACAGAGGGTAAAATTTACTATTTTTATTCAAACAACTCTGGCTTAGCAACACCATAGCCTTGCGCATAATCCACGCCTATCTCTTTAAGCATACTGATAATTTCGTCATTCTCGGCAAACTCAGCAATAGTATGTAAGCCCATTACGTGGCCAACATTGTTAATAGATTCAACCATCGCACGATCTATCTTATTTTTAACAATGGCTTTAACAAACATGCCATCAATCTTAAGAAAATCGACTTCCAGATTTTTAAGATAAGCAAAAGAAGACAAGCCACTGCCAAAGTCATCTAGTGAGAAGCGACAGCCAATTTGGCGTAAAGCATGCATAAACTGTCGTGCTTTATTTAAATTAGCAATGACGGAAGTTTCGGTAATTTCAAAACAAATCCGACTCGTATCTACTTTGTGTAGTTTAATCTGTTCAACTACGTATTCTAAAAAGCCATCCTCAGACAAAGTTTGACCTGATAAATTGATTGCGCAAACATAGGGGAAAGCAGCACCTTTGCGGGCAATAATCGCCAGCGCTTCGCCAACTACCCAACAATCTATTTTAGGCATTAAGTGATAGCGTTCTGCAGCAGGTAAAAAATAACCTGGTGGATAATATGAGCCGTCCATTGCCTGCATACGGATTAACAGCTCACAATGAAGTTCAGCGCCTTCGGTTAAGCTTGCCATACGCTGAATATATAGAACGAACTGTTTATTTTCTAACCCTAAATGTATTCTAGAAACCCATTCAAGTTGGTTATTGTGTTCTTTAATATCAGAATCGTCAGAGCGGTATATGTGTATGCGATTCCCGCCTTGTTCTTTAGCGGTATAGCAGGCAGAGTCTACCGTGCTAAGCAACTCACTCAACGTTAAATTATGCAGCGGTGAAATTTCGGTAAGGCCCACACTTGCGCCTATTTTGAATACTTTATCATCAAAAGTGAAACGATACTCTCGTACCACTTCTAGCAAGCCTTCGACGATTTCTTGAGCTTTGACTAAGTCGCAACCCATTAATAATAAAGCAAACTCATCTCCCCCAAGACGCGCAAGCGTATCGGAGCTACGCACCTTGGCTTTCATATGATTAGTGAGTTGTTTTAGCAACACATCGCCTGCCATATGGCCGCAAGTATCATTCACTATTTTGAATTGATCTAAATCGATATAAGCAAGGCAATGTACTCGATTAGCGATAGCCGTATCATCAATGGCTGCTTGCGTTTTACGGTCAAACTCATAGCGATTTATCAGACCCGTTAATTGGTCATGTCTAGCTTGAAAAGTCAATTGATTAGACAATGTTCTAAGCATTGTCACATCGTGAAGCACCGTCACAATAGCAAAAGTATGGCCATCGCTATCATAAAGTGGGGAGGCCGATTTGCGTATCACAAATTCCTCACCATCGGCACGCTCCAATATCACCTCTTCTTGTGGGCTGTATGAATCGGTTAACCACTCACTACTCACTGGCGTAGTTTTATCTTCAGCGAGTAATTTAAATAAGACGCGCAAAGTTTTAATCTTCATTTCACTTAAATTAATGCCTGTAAGCCGCTCTGCGGCTGAGTTCATATAAAGCACGTAACCTGCTGGATTACTAGTAATGACGGCATCGGCAATGCCTTCAAGCGTCACTTGGGCGCGCTCTTTTTCTAATTGAAGTTCGTATTGAGAGTCTTCAATGCGGTCTAACATGCCATTAATACCGTGCGACAAAGTTGCTAGCTCATCATGACCATTAAGTTGCCTAATCCGAGTCGACATATCTGCGGTATCGCTAATCCGCTCCACGTCTTCACTCATACGTTCTAAGCGGATTAAAACCATTCTGTCTAGTATCCAGCTAATGGCCGCTAGCATTAAAGCGATGATTGAAGTAGACCACGAAAGGAAACTAGAGCTTGACTCTCCTTGCTCAAATATTTCACGACTACTTAAAGTGGATACCATCAGATTGGCCTGCCCATTAAAACTTTTCATCAGCGTATAACCTGCCACCTCTGTGCCATTTAAAGGTTTAATAACCGTGCCACTAATTGCTAAATTTTTCTCTAAATCAGCATCTTTACCATTTAACGATGGTTGAATAGTGAGCTTGGCACCTATGACTTTTTCAATATGCTCGATGAGCGTTTGATCAACATGACGCACCATAATTAAAGTACCGTGACTCATGCCTTTACTGGTGCTTGGTTGTATATCCATAGCCATGACAATGCAAAGGCCCTCTGGTGTCCAGAAAAATTCAGCCATATGGTCTTTATAAGGATTTAAAAAAATACCGCCTTTGCTGATAGCTTGTTCAAGTAGCTTGGGAATAATCCATGGCTTGCTATTGGTAAAATCGAACCCGCGTTTATATACAGCAACGCCTTCTGGGTTAACGAGGAGAATCGCTTTGACTTTGAGGTGATTGAAGGTTTCGTTCGTATAGTTAGAGTCGATATAGCGAGCATCTGGTTGCACCATGTATTGATAGGTGTCATCCCAATGTGCGTATTCACTTACGATACCTTCTAACTGCTGAGATTGCTCACTCAATAGCGTGACGGCGCTATTGACTTGAATTAAAGTTTTATTTGATTCTAACTTTGCATAGCCATCCAGCAGAACTGTTCGCGCTACTGTAAACAATATCGTAAACAGTAACACCATACCTGCCGCCACCACTAACAGCATCTTGGCGCGCAATCCCGTGAAGTGTTTATCTGCCATTTAGTTGACCAAAAGTATTTCTGATTGGTAGATTGAAAAACCACCAATGCTTAGGAGTTGAATACTAGTTAATTGATTCTAGGTAACCAATGTTAGTAATCTTTGCGATTAAAACCCTAAACTATCTAACAAATCATCCACTTGCTCCTGGCTTGCCACAACATCTACGGCAGTCGCGTCAATCTGTGGGCCATTCATTAATGTGGCTTTATCGTCATTCTCTTTCTCTTTTTTAGCCGTTGCTGGGGAAAAGTCTACTAGTACTTGTACTAATTGTCTTTCTAAGTCTTGAGCCAAGCCTGTAATTTTCTTGATAACCTGACCTGTCAAATCCTGAAAATCCTGAGCCATCATAATATCCATTAACAAGGCTTTGGTTTCAGTCGTATTTTTAACAGTCAACGTTAAGAACTCTAAAGTTTCATCGGCGATCTGGTTATATTCTCTTTTTAATGAAGGCTTTTCTAACACTTCTTTCCAGCTTATCTCTAAGGCGGACGCTCCATTGGCTAGCTCAGTTTGCAGCGGCGTAGCTAAATCAGTGGCATTTAGAACACGCTCTGCAGCCTGCTCGGTCATACGTGATACATAAGCTAAACGATCACGCGCATCTGGAATATCTTGCGCAACTTGTTCAAGAATTTTATCTAAACCCAAACCTTGCAAACTGTCATGCAGCAACCTAGTTACATGACCAATACGATTTAGCATCTCGTCACCTTGGTTAGCTACTGGCATGGGTTCAAGCTGTGTTGCTTGCTGTTGTAAAGACTCGCTATTCATCACTAAGCCCCTGCTTTTTCAAGCTTCTCAAATATTTTAGATAACTTCTCGTCCAAAGTTGCAGCTGTAAATGGTTTAACTACATAACCATTCGCACCGGCTTGCGCAGCGGCAATAATGTTTTCCTTTTTAGCTTCAGCCGTCACCATTAACACTGGCAAATGCTTCAGCTCAGGGTCAGCTCTAATATTTTGAAGCATAGTTAAGCCATCCATATTTGGCATATTCCAATCTGACACTACAAACTCGAATCCACCACCCTTAAGCTTACTAAGCCCTATTGCACCGTCTTCAGCCTCATCTACATTGGTGTAACCAAGCTCTTTTAATAAATTTCTGACGATCCTGCGCATGGTTGAAAAATCATCCACGACAAGAAATTTTGTATTTAGGTTGGCCATGCATTACTCCATAAAAAATAGTCGTTCATAGAATTCGAAATCAGCCTCAAATACATTAAATGACTTATTCTGATTCTTTCTTTATTCATTATTACTTACTTCATCTCAAGCTTTATTCGAGATTAGCGACACAAAAGCGACGCTTTTCCTAGCTACATATTTCCATGATCACACTTACTCACATTACACACGCAAAGCGCGAGAGCTATTAGCCATTAGGTAGTTCAACACTAACTTAGGTAAATCATTCAAATGTGCCACCTCATCTACCCCACCATGTGCAACAGCCTCTTTAGGCATGCCGTAGACTACGCAGCTTTCTTCATTTTGAGCAAAGTTGTAAGCGCCCGCCTCTCGCATTTTAGCCATACCAACCGCACCATCTTTGCCCATGCCAGTTAAAATCACGCCGATCACATTCTTACCTGCATATTCTGCAGCGGATGCAAATAACACATCGACTGATGGTTTGTGTCGATTGACTGGTGCCTCATCACTCAACTGAGTGACATAGTTAGCACCACTTCTAGCCAACAATAAGTGCCTATCGCCAGGGGCAATATAAGCGTGACCAGGCAATATACGCTCACCTCCTGCGGCTTCCTTGACGGAAATCTGGCATAGAGAATCTAGGCGATTTGCGAATGATTTGGTGAAGCCTGCAGGCATGTGCTGTGTAATTAAAATACCAGGGCAGTCTGAGGGCATTTGCAACAAGAACGATTTAATTGCTTCTGTTCCGCCTGTAGAGGCACCTATGATTAATAACTTCTCACTACTGATTAATGGATTACGCAATGGCGTTGGTGCAGCACTACTACTTTGAGTTGTGACATGTCGCTGTAATGTCGCAATTCTTGCTTGCGAGGCCGCACGAATCTTATCAGCAATAATATCCGTATATTCGCGCATGCCCTCTGAAATAGACATTTTAGGCTTAGTCACAAAATCTATTGCGCCAAGCTCAAGTGCACGCATGGTAATTTCAGAACCACGCTCAGTTAATGTTGAAACCATGACTACAGGCATTGGGCGCAGACGCATCAACTTTTCTAAAAAGTCTAAGCCATCCATCTTTGGCATTTCGACATCCAAAGTCAGCACATCTGGATTTAACTGTTTAATCATTTCACGCGCAATAATTGGGTCAGGCGCAGCGCCAACCACCTCCATATCAGCTTGACTATTGATAATCTCAGTTAACAGGCTGCGAATTAATGCGGAATCATCAATCACCAGTACTCGTATTTTCATTTTATTTTCTCTTCTTGATTTTAGAAGTTCTTCTTATATTAATTACTCATTAATGAGTGAGTCATCAAAACAAATCAATTTCACCACCTACATCTGCCACTTTAAGTTTGCTTGCGTAAGCCTCTTCACGTTGGACTAATGTATCGTTGTGCATATTTTTAAGTTTTTTGACTAACACTCGGCCAGTTTTTGGAAAGTAATAAACTTTTCTGGGGTAAATATCTAGCAAGTCCTCGCTAGTCACTCGAATACGCTCTTCTTTTAAAAATTTGCGTACAAAGATGGCGTTGCGGTCGCCAACGTTCATGGTGGTAAAGCTTTTTAGTACATTACCGCCGCCAAAAATCTTGGCTTCCAGGTTCTCGCGGCGAGCACCATTTCGTAATAATTGGTTAATCAGCACCTCCATGGCATAGGTACCATATCGCATAGATTCTGACACTGGGCTATCTTTATCGGCCGCAGCGCTATCAGGCAGCATAAAGTGATTCATCCCGCCAATACCAGTAATGCTGTCGCGTATGCAGGCCGAGACACAAGAACCTAATACCGTGACAATCACCATATCTTTGTCGGTATAGTAATATTCACCAGGGGATATTTTTGCTGCGTTACAGTCAAATGTGCGGTCGAAATAGAGTGTGGTAGAAATTTCTTCTTGTAGCATACTCATACAATTCTTTCTTTTACCAGATTTGAAGTACGTTTAATCGTTTTGCCATCGTTTAATTCATACACAGTTTTTCCGCGCAAATGGAAATCGTTAGACACGTACAGGAAGTTCTCAGAATGCCCTGCGAACAAGATCGCATGCGGCTTCATTAAAGGTACAAAATGACTCAAAATTTTGGTTTGAGTCGGTTTATCAAAATAAATCATCACATTTCTGCAAAAAATAGCATCAAATGGTTCACCTAAACTCCATTGATCATCAAGCAAATTCAACTGCTCGAAAGTAATCAAGCTACGCAACTCATTCCTTACGCGGACTGAACCTTCATGCGCGCCCGTGCCTTTTTGGAAAAACTGTTTACGACGCCCATCCGACAGTTTGCTTACTCGCTCATACGGATAAACGCCACGTGAAGCGGTGGCAAGCACATTGGTATCAATATCTGTAGCAATGATTTCTACTGGCGGCTTCATCGTGCCAAACGCCTCGCATGCTGTCATCGCAATGGTATAGGGCTCTTCACCTGTTGAAGCGGCAGAGCACCAAATTCGAATAGGTTTTTTAAGGCTAACTAGATGTTCGGCAAGAATAGGAAAGTGATGTTCTTCACGGAAAAATGAAGTGAGGTTTGTTGTGAGTGCATTAGTGAAAGCTTCCCACTCTTCTGGGCTGTTTTCATTTTCAAGGCTATCTAGATATGTTTTAAATGAATCAAAACCAACTGTGCGCAATCTACGACCAATTCGACTATACACCATGTCTGACTTAGCTTCTGAAAGTGAGATGCCAGCATGCTGATAGATGAGTTTACGAACTCGACTAAAATCATTGTTAGTAAAGTCAAACTCGCGATCATTCTGCACTTCTTTAGTTGATTTTTCTTTTAGCATCACAAACTTTCGTTAAATTTAGAGCAAACCTAACCCCGTGTATGGCAAGCAAGTCACTTGCCATACATTGAGCAGGCTTATCAATGGCTAAATTACGTCTACTCTATGTAGATGACTTGCGACCACGCATCTCACTTAATGCAATGTCAGAAGGATCGAACTCTGGCTCTTTTGCAATATTTGGATTACGATTTTTCATTTGTTCAATGGCACGTGCACTTAAAGCATCAGCCGCTCTTCTGTTGCGCTCTTCTTTACTTTTTGCAGCAAATGGATGTGCTGTGTCTTGATAAATTTTTAATAACTCAGCAGCTTTTGGTTCGCGGTTGATGGCATTCTTAATTGCCATTTTAGTCGCCTCATAGTTCCAATCTTGAATACGATCGTCCATGTCTGCTGATTGGTCAATAAATACACCAATACAGATAAATACGTCATCTGCTTCTTCTACTGGAATAGTACCGTCAGCCACGCAATCCATCACTGCCATTGAAATACCACGCTGTGCGGGGCCAAACATTTGTAAAGACTGTTTAGTGTTTCTTAAGGTTACTTTGTTAAACATCACAGTGTTTGGTTTCACCATTAAGTTAGGCGCAACAATCGCTAGCAAACCATTTACACCTTCTTTTTGGTCGGTTAATGTGCGACAAAAAGCGTCTTCTGCTGGACTGCCACGAGGGCCAATAATCAAATCAATATGTGCTACATTTTTAAGATCTAAACCAATACCATCTGGACGATTTTCAATCACTAACGCTTCACCAATTAAAACACGGTCAATTACAGCCATTTTTATTCTCCTGAATATAAAATTATTACTGCTCAAATTTGGCATTGCAAAAAGCATTGCCATCTACTTCCCTCAATTGAGCTAAAACTACAATACGCCCAAATTTCATCATATCTAGTTAAGCAAATGAATTGAGTTGCTTACATCTTCTATTATGAAGATTGTTAATAAATCGTATCTTTGGAATAAACAGGTAAAAACCATTTAAATCTACAACCTCTAATCACCCTTATACGAAAGCTTAAACAAGTTCAATTAAAACTAAATAATGAAGAATCTAACAATACTCTGCATGAGTAACAATTGCACAAATAAAAAGAGCCTGATAAAAATCAGGCTCTTTTATTAAGATTATTTGTAAAGCTAGCTATCTGAAAATGGCTTTTACAAAAATTAATGACATAAAAAAAGGGGCAGATTCTGCCCCTTTCACTTATTGCCTATTTTTCAAATTGGCCGCAATTCGCAACCTTAATGCATTCAGCTTAATAAAGCCGCCTGCATCTTTTTGATCGTATGCGCCTTTGTCATCCTCAAAAGTAGCAATGGTAGAGTCAAATAATGAGTTAGTTTTACTATCACGCCCAACAACAATCACATTACCTTTATAAAGTTTAACGCGCACCCAACCATTCACAGTGCTTTGTGTATGGTCAATCAGGGTTTGCAGCGCAACACGCTCTGGACTCCACCAGTAGCCGTTGTAAATCATGCTGGCGTAACGCGGCATTAAATCATCTTTTAAGTGCGCCACTTCACGGTCTAAGGTAATGCTTTCAATCGCACGATGGGCTTTAAGCATGATGGTGCCGCCTGGTGTTTCGTAACAACCACGTGATTTCATGCCCACGTAACGATTTTCCACTAAATCTAAACGGCCAATACCGTGTTTGCCGCCAATGGTATTTAGATGCGCCAAAAGCTCATGCGACTTCATTGCTTGACCATTCAAACTGACAGGGTCGCCATTCACGTATTCAATGTCTAAGTATTCGGCTGCATCTGGCGCCTTTTCTGGGCTAACACTCCAGCGCCACATTGACTCTTCAGCTTCTGCCGCTGGGTTTTCTAAATGACGACCTTCGTATGAAATATGTAGCAAGTTAGCATCCATACTGTATGGACTGCCGCCCTGTTTATGCTTCATATCGACAGGAATGCCATGTTTTTCGGCATATGCCATGAGCTTTTCACGGCTAAGTAAATCCCACTCACGCCAAGGAGCGATAATTTGAATGTTTGGGTTAAGCGCATAAGCACCTAGTTCAAAACGTACTTGGTCATTGCCTTTACCTGTTGCACCATGTGAAATAGCATCAGCATTGGTTTCACGAGCAATTTCAATGAGTCGTTTTGCAATTAAAGGACGGGCAATTGACGTACCTAATAGATATTCGCCTTCATATACGGTATTAGCGCGGAACATTGGAAACACGAAATCACGCACGAACTCTTCGCGTACATCATCAATATAGATTTCTTTTACGCCCGCTGCCTTAGCTTTTGCTCGTGCAGGTTCTAGCTCTTCGCCCTGACCTAAATCAGCGGTAAATGTAACAACTTCACATTGGTACTCATCTTGCAGCCATTTCAAAATTACCGAAGTGTCCAAACCACCTGAATAGGCTAGTACAACTTTGTTTACTTTACTCATTACTTCTAATCCTTAATCCGTAAATAATTCAAACGCTATTAAAAAGCCAACACTCACCATCATTACCATACCAAATATAAAAAACCTGTCAGCATAAAGCTCTGCTTTTACTAGCTTATCCTTATGCCTAATTGACCAATATGACAACATCATGCTGGTGAGAAAAAACAGGCTATCAATGGCTAGTAAATTATCTGCCCAAGACGAAATAGCTTTTTTAGGCGCTAGCTGTATAACAGAAATTACTGTCATACAAACGCCAATCATAGTGGCTGATACAGGCAGTATATGGCTTGAAAGGATATTCTCCTTTTTATCCATCTAAATGCTTACTCGACCTAATAACAAATATTCCATCAATGCTTTTTGCACATGCAGGCGATTCTCCGCTTCATCCCAAACCACTGACTGCGCACCATCGATCACATCAGCAGCAACCTCTTCACCGCGATGCGCTGGTAAACAATGCATAAATAAGGCATCTTTTGCTGCAACACGCATCATGTCGCCATCGACTTGCCAATCGGCAAAGTCACGTAAACGCTCTTCATTCTCAGCTTCAAAACCCATGCTAGTCCACACATCCGTGGTCACTAGATCTGCACCTTTTGCAGCCTCCATTGGATCTGCAAACTCTTCGTAATGATCGTTTCCATACAGGTTAGCGCGTTCAGCCTCAACCTCGTAACCTGGTGGCGTAGAAACGTGTACATTGAAATCCAGTACTTCTGCAGCCTGTAACCAGGTATTACACACATTATTGCTGTCACCAATCCAAGCAACTGTTTTACCTTGAATAGAACCACGATGTTCAATAAAAGTGAAAATATCTGCCAAAATTTGACATGGGTGATATTCATTGGTTAAACCGTTAATCACTGGAACGCGAGAATTAGCAGCAAAACGTTCGATAATTTCTTGCTCAAAAGTACGAATCATCACGATGTCACTCATGCGCGAAATCACCTGCGCAGCATCTTCCACTGGCTCACCGCGGCCTAATTGCGAATCGCGTGTATTGAGATAAATCGCAGAACCGCCTAGTTGATGCATACCAGCTTCAAAAGATAGGCGCGTACGCGTGCTGGCTTTCTCAAAAATCATCACTAATGTACGGTCTTGCAAAGGCCAATATTGCTGATAAGTTTTGAACTGCTTTTTAATCACGTGAGCGCGTTCGAAAACATACTCGAGCTCATCACGATTTAAGTCATTGAATTGTAAAAAATGTTTTATTGCCATAATGGTTTACCACAGTGGTTTTTGCTTTAAATTCTATTGTACTGCTAACTGTTTAAAAAGGCCTTAATGATGGTAGATAACCTTTTCACCAACTCATTCGCTTCAGATTCATTCATGACTAATGGCGGTAACAAACGCACCACTTTATCAGCCGTTACATTGATGAGCATTTTTTCTGCAAGTGCCATTTTCACCAAATCGCCACATGGTCTGTCTAGCTCGATGCCTATCATCATGCCAGCATTACGCACAACAACGACACCTTTAGTCTCGCTAAATTCCGCATTAAAACCTTCACGAATCAGATTGCCGATTTTTTCTGCATTCTCACGCAAACCCTCTTCTTCGATAATATTCAAAGTGGCTAGACCTGCTGCAGTTGCTAATGGGTTGCCGCCAAAAGTTGAACCATGTTTACCATAAGTAAACACTTCTGCTGCTTTACCACTGGCGACACAAGCACCAATCGGAACACCTGAACCTAGGCCTTTTGCAAGGCTCATCACATCTGGCTTGATAGTAGTATGCTGGAACGCAAACCAAGTGCCAGTGCGAGCAATACCTGTTTGCACTTCATCTAACATCAATAGCCAACCATGAGCATCGCAAATTGCACGCAACTCTTCTAAATAGC
This sequence comes from Methylotenera sp., assembly GCF_029945705.1. Taxonomy (GTDB): domain Bacteria; phylum Pseudomonadota; class Gammaproteobacteria; order Burkholderiales; family Methylophilaceae; genus Methylotenera. The sequence continues at coordinate 31,377 of NZ_JAQSDC010000045.1, read as the reverse complement.
CGCTCGCATCTTTAGGAATATTAATGCCGCCCTCGCCTTGCACTGGCTCAACTAATACCGCAACAACATTAGAGTTGCGAGAAGCGACTTGCTTAACTGCCTCAATATCATCATAAGGCACACGAACGAACCCACTCACCAGCGGCTCAAAACCTGCTTGCACTTTGCGATTACCCGTCGCAGAAAGTGTTGCCATGGTACGGCCATGGAATGACTTATCCATAACAATAATTTCAGGGTTAACAATCCCTTTGTTATGGCCATAAAGTCTGGCTAACTTAATGCTGGCTTCGTTGGCTTCACAACCAGAGTTGCAGAAAAACACTTTATCCATGCCTGAAATTTCACACAGCTTGTCAGCTAATGCTTCTTGCTCAGCAATGTTATAAATATTCGATACATGAATGAGCTTGGCCGCTTGTTCACTAATCGCCTTCACCAATTTAGGATGCGCATGACCCAAGCCATTGACTGCAACCCCAGCCAGCGCGTCCAAATACTTATCGCCTTTATCATCGTATAACCACACGCCATCACCTTTAGTAAAGGTGACTGGCTGACGTGAATAAGTATTCATTAAATGATCTGACATATCGCTTATTAAACCTGACTTAACATTTCAAAAAGAAAACGGCGGCAAATGCCACCGTTACAAACTGAGTCTAATGGATTTTCATGTGGCAAAAATATTACCCAAACCGCATTAATATAATCCAAGAATTCTAATTATTTACTATCTAACTTTTTAATTAAACATTATATGTGAGATTATCTGAAAACCCTTTAATTGGCAAGTCTAGCTAACTTCAACATACCCATATAACGCCACTTCACATGAAAATAAAACATAAAAAAATAAAAGCCAAATCTGAACCCAATTCTGGCTCCAAGTCAGACTCCATGTCCAAATCAAATTTAAGCCGTTTCACCTTACCTAACCTAGGTAGTTTATGGATGCTAGTCGCTGCGCTGGGCTTTGCCATCATGGGGGCTTTGGTGAAAGTCGGCGCACAAAAATTCAGCAGCAGTGAGTTGGTATTTTATCGCTCTGTATTCGGTTTAATCGTCATTTGGCTTTATATCGCAGCTAATAAACTACCTTTAGCTACCCCTGTCATGTTTAAGCAAATGTCACGCGCTGTGGTTGGCTTTGTTTCACTTGTATTATTTTTCTATGCGATTGCACATTTGCCTCTTGCTACGGCCATTACACTCAACTATACATCGCCTTTGTTTTTGGCCATATTTACACCGCTTTTATTACATGAGAAACCTAAAAAGTCATTATTTATTGGCCTCATCATTGGCTTTATTGGGGTGAGTCTGCTGCTTAAACCTAATTTTACCAGTGCAGATTGGTTAGCTGGCGGCATAGGTTTACTTTCAGGCATAGGTGCGGCATTCGCTTACATACACGTCAAACAACTAGGCAAAGCCAATGAGCCTGATTGGCGGACTGTTTTCTATTTCACGCTTATTTCAACGATAGGCGCTGGTTTATGGATGTTTTTTGATTACTTTCATACAATTGAATGGCAAGATTTACCTGTTCTACTTGGATTAGGATTTTCTGCAACAATTGCACAACTAGCTATGACACGTGCTTACCGAACAGGCAATACGCTCGTTGTAGCAAGCTTGGCTTATGTCACAGTGGTGCTAGCAAGTTTATTCGGCGTGCTGTGGTGGAATGAGCATTTAAGCTTAGATGCATGGATTGCAATCGCACTGATTATACTCAGCGGCGTGATTAGCGTGCGCACCACTCAAACATCTAATCAAACGGCTTTAAATCAAGCAGAGAAAACAGCCTAACAAACAATTAAAACAATAAGTTAGCCTTTTATTTAACTGGACAATCTCACTATTCAGCAGTAATCTAACCCTCCCACGTTAACAACACATGCGTCTTATGGCACATCAAAGTATGATTAGATGGTTGGCATTAGCTAGATGGCTAACATTAGCATTGTTAGTTTCAACGCTTTGCGGCTGTTTGGGCGGCACTGTTGCACAGCAACTTGTGCGATCCATGCTAATGCATGGTGCTGATAGCGCTACAGCAGCAGCACTAGATGCTAATGAAGAAAAACAAAAGCTTGCCGCTCAAAAAATGCCAATTCAAGGCACAACGCCAGATAAGTACGACATTGCATTTATTAATGCCAGCTTCGAAGAAGTTAAACCTCAGATTGAGCCTTTACCTCAAGCATCCTTTGACGAAGAAAAGCCCGTTCAATTAATACAAGAAGCTAAATTAGTGCAAGTTGAGGTGTGGAGCTTGCTGATAGGCGATGAAAAGCAACATATTCTTGAAACAGCGAAGAAACAAGGCTCAGCCGAACTGCCCCCAGAAAATGAATGGCAACAAAGCCAAATTGCCATTGGTGCTACTAGCAGCACTAAGCTGAGCAAACAAGAAGTGATTACGTTTTTGATACCAGCGGAAATAGGTAAGTTACACAGCGGCTCTAAGGCGCTTGTTGAGTTATCTACAGTTGGGCAATTGAGTGTGGCGCGTTACGCAGTGAATTAAGCCAAATAGCCTAAAGAATTAGGCTGCGGATTTAAGCTATTTTATTTACTTAAGCTATTTTATTCTAAGCATCCAGCAAACCACTGCGCATAGCGATCAGCGCGATTTCAGCCGAATTATTTGCATTAAGCTTTTGTTTGATATTATAAAGATGTGTGCCGACAGTCCGTGGACTTAAAAACAAAGTTTCGGCAATTTCATTAGTGGTTTTACCTTTGGCTAAGGCCATAAATACTTCAAACTCGCGCGGTGACAATACATCAACAGGGTTTTGGTCGCCCGACAATTGTTGTATCGCCATTTGTTGCGCAACACTTGCTTCTAAGTACTTTTTACCTGTGGAAACTACGCGAATGGCTTTAATCATCTCTTCGGCTGCACTGCGTTTAGTTAAATAGCCCATCGCCCCAGCATTTAATACGCGTTTAGGATGCACAGAATCTTCATGTGCGGACAATACCAAAATCTTGGCAGAGCTATCTTTAGCCAAAATCCGTTCAATTGCCTCTAAGCCGCCAATACCTGGCATCGTAATATCCATCACAACTACATGTGGCTTAAATTCAACAAAACGTTGTATAGCTTGCTCGCCGCTTTCAGCTTCGGCAATGACTTTAATATCAGAGTCTGACTCTAGCAGCATCTTAAACCCCATGCGCACTACTGCGTGATCATCGACTAACATTACATTGATTAAGCTCATATTTTATCCATTATTTATATTTCTAATACTTAGTTTCAAATGCCTAAGCCTGTTCCGACAACACTTGCGGTATATTAATGTAGAGGGTTGTTCCTTGATTCGGTTCAGAAGTAATGCTAAACCTACCGTGAAAACCCTGCACTCGCTCGCGCATGCCTAACAAACCAAAGTGTTGGGTTTGGTCAACCATTTCTATATTCATGCCAACTCCATTATCTTTAATTGTAAGCGCGATGTTAGCCGCCTCAGTATTACTGACATCGGCCAACACTGCCAATTTAATATCAATGATGCTTGCCTGCGCATGTTTAAGTGCATTATTAATACCCTCTTGTACGATGCGATAAATATTAATATTCAGCGTTTCACCAAGCTTATCCAGATTACCTTCCAAACTTAGATTAATCTTCATTTCTGGATGAAGGTTTTGCCAATATTGCACAGCATCTTTCAGCGTTTCAGATAGCCCGAGGTTATCCAGCGCGCCGGGGCGAAGCTTGCGTACGATATTATGCATGCCATCGTAAATCTGATTAGCGGCAGACACAATCACTTGCGCATTGCTTGAAATATCAGGTGATTTTTCTTTGGTTTTATTAACAATGGCAACCGCAAAAGTCTTAATCGCCGTCACATATTGACCTAGCTCATCATGTAACTCTCTGGCTAAACTACGGCGTTCATCCTCGATATGACTTTGAATAAGCTGGGTTAATTGGCGATTTTCTTCTAACTGGCGCTCGGCAGCGAGTGATTCCGCCATTCGATTGAGGCTATGACCAATGCGATCAAACTCAGGCAATGTGAAAGTAGGTAAACGTGTAGTTAAGTCACCTTTTTCCATGCGATTAATTGAGGCCAATATACGGTTTACTGGTCTAAGAGAATGGCTTAACAATGCATAAACCAAGACATTGAGCAGTACGAAAAAAATCAAACCTACCCACATCAACTGACTAAAACCCGCCCAAGCTTCACGAATAGAACCTGCCGCGCTTGATGAAACCACTAAAGTACCATAGCGAATTTTGCGTTCTACAGTTTCAGTTTTAGGCGCCACCAATTTAACAAACCATTCAGGCGGGTGAACATGACTTTTAAAAGTAGATTCTGGCGATTCGTAAAGCACATTGCCTCGAATATCGTAAAGCATAATGTGGCTACTGCGCACATAACCTAACGATTGCAAAAAGCTCTGCAACACTTTATGCGTTGGCCCGTACTCAGGATTAAGCGCCGAACTAATAATGACAGTATCAAGCAACTGCACCGTAACGCGACTTGCCGCTTCTACGCGTTCGCGTATAGAAATTCGAGTGTCATTGACTAAAATTGTACCCACCACCAAAATAAAGGCGAGGGATAGTAGCGTAATCAATAAATTTAGGCGGAATTTTAAGCTCATCAATAGTAATCAATTAGAGTTTAGTGAGTCGTGTTGTCATGGCAAGTTAACATGTGTAGAGTTTAACAACTTTAATTCAATCACCATATAGTGTTAATCACTAAACTATTGATACAAACCACTGATACAAACTAAATATGAAAACCGAATTCATCATAGAAGCAGCACTAGCGATTCAACAAACAATTTTAGCCAATGAAAGTACATTGGAATCGCTAGATCGTGAAATTGGAGATGGTGACCACTATATCAACATGAAACGTGGTGCGACCACTGTGGCTGAAATGCAAACCGACTTAGCGTCACTAAAACCTGATGAAGCCTTAAATAAAATCGGCATGAAGCTACTCAGCACTATTGGCGGGGCTTCTGGGCCATTACTGGCTAGTTTTTTCATGAGCATGGCTAAAGTACTTAAAGAAAATGGCGATGAATCAAACTTAAAAATAGCCGCAGCTTTTGCTGGCGGTGTACAAGCTATTATTCAACGCGGCAAAGCGGGCATTAGTGAAAAAACCATGCTAGATGTACTGATTCCAGTTTCAAATCAATTTGTACTGTTAGCCACACAAAACTGCAATGTTAAGTTGATATGCGCAACGCTCATCCACACCGCCGAACAAGGCATGCTCTCAACCAAAAACTTAATTGCCACTAAAGGCCGTGCAGCCGGCTTGGGTGAACGTGCCATAGGGCATATAGACCCAGGCGCAAAGAGTTGCCAGCTAATGATAGAAGCTGTTTGTAAGTTAATATTAGAAAAATAAAAAAGGGAAAGTCACATGAAAAAATTTATTAATAATGTTGACCATATTTTAGTTGAAAGCCTTTCTGGTTTCGCCAAAGCGCATAGCGACTTAGTAGAACTTCACCTCGAACCCAATTTTCTAACGCGCGCTGACAAAGCAACAAACAAAGTCGCTATTATCTCTGGTGGCGGCTCTGGCCACGAGCCGCTCCATGCTGGCTACATTGGTTATGGAATGTTAGACGCCGCTTGCCCAGGCCATGTTTTTACTTCTCCCACACCCGACCAAATGCTTATGGCAGCTGAAGCAGTGCATGCCGATAAAGGCGTATTGTTTATTGTTAAAAACTACGCAGGCGATGTGATGAACTTCGAAATGGCAGCTGAAATGTTGCCTTTTGAAAATGCTACTGTACTCACCAGTGACGATTGCGCTGTAGTGAACAGCACTTACACCACTGGGCGTCGTGGTGTGGCAGGCACGGTGATTGTAGAAAAATGTATAGGCAGTTTGGCAGAAACGGGCGCTGCCTTACAAGCTTGCAAGGCACTTGGCGATAAGGTTAACAATCGCACCGCTAGTATTGGTGTGGCGCTTACCAGCTGCACAGTGCCAGCGGCTGGACGCCCTACTTTTGATATTAGCGAGTCTGAGATCGAGATGGGCGTTGGCATACACGGTGAACCAGGTCGCAGACGTGAAACCATGCGCCCAGCAGATGAAATTATTGGTGACTGCGTCGAAGCTATCATCACAGACTTTAAATCAAGAAACTTACACCCTAACCACAAGCATGAAGCTTTATTGCTGGTTAATGGCTTTGGCGCTACACCATTGATGGAGCTTTACCTCATCTACAACACTGCCGCCAAGTTATTCAATTTGCACAACATTGAAATTTCACACTCTTTAGTCGGTAATTACACCACCGCGCTTGATATGGCTGGCGCATCAATTACGCTATGCTTGTTGGATGATGAAATAACTAAACATTGGGACAGCCCAGTGCATACGGCAGCGTTACGTTGGGGCAAATAGGCATTAATATGATCAGTATAAACTTCAAGTCTATATTTCTTGGCTTCTTAGCTGGTCCATTTGTGGCAGGCATAGTCTCAATGGCCAATAACTATTTAGCGGTATCACTCGTACCTGTAATTTTCACAAGTTTAAGCGCAGGAATAAATTGGATTAACGGCTATTTTTTAATCTCTAACTTTCTAATTAATGCAGCATTTTCATTGCTAGGTGGCTATGTTGCTGGGCGAGTAGCAAAGCAAGATGAATATTTATATGCGGTGGCGGTAGCAATTCTTGGAGTATCAGCAACTATTGGGCTTTCTATGCTTACAGCCCAGAAATTTAATTTACCATTTATGCAACTTAGCCATGTTTTTAAACTACTTTTAACAACAATACCCTACGCGATGTTGGGTGCGTATTTATCTCACGCTAAAAATATAAAAGAAGATATAAACTAATTTAGAAACCTATCTGTTAATGCTTCTAAATTAAGTTCTTTTAGTATAGCGCTCAATCGCTCCTGCGCATTCTTGCGTGGCTGTCCAGTGTATTTGGCAATAATCAGTTCGTTTTTCATAGAGTGCTCCCAACCCACTAGCTCAGTCACAGTAAGTTGATAGCCAGCGGCTTCTAGCTGTAAACAACGCAGCACATTGGTTATTTGGCTACCAAATTCGCGTGTATGAATTGGATGACGCCAGATCTCACTTAAAGGCGTTTTGCCAAAACTTTCATTCTTGTGCTGGCGTAACACTTCCGCCACTTCTGCCTGACAACATGGCACTAGCACCATGTATTTGGCTTTTTTCTTTAAACCAAATTGAATCGCATCATCTGTAGCGGTATTACAAGCATGTAGCGCTGTGACAATATCTACTGTGTCTGGCAAAGTGTTAGAAGTAATAGACTCTTCCACACTTAAATGCTGAAAACCCATACGCTCAAAATGCAAATCTGCGGCTAGTTGGCGTGATTTTTCAACCAACTCAGCACGAGTTTCAATACCCACCACCTGCCCTGCGTCATGCTGTTTAAGCAATAAATCATACAAAATAAAACCCAGATACGATTTACCTGCGCCATGGTCAACCATGGTTGGATTAGGATTTTTTGCTAACACCTCATTAAACAATGGCTCAATAAAATTCACCAAATGATAAACCTGCTTGAGCTTACGGCGACTGTCTTGGTTAAGCTTCCCGTCACGCGTCAAGATGTGCAACGCTTTAAGTAGCTCGATGGATTGGTTAGGTTTTATTTCAGGTATTTGCATGTGTGTATTTTAAGCCATAAACACTAAACTAAAGATAAACTCAGATAAAAACTTGATTTGTAGTACTCAATGTTAAAATGCAGAAAAATCTCATTGTTTAATGCCTCGAAAATTAAAAATGTTTAAACAAGACGAGGCGCGAAATTATTTTGGATGCGCCGCATATGGGTTATATGCAAGCGACCAAAATTATTGAGTAACGAAGTATTGTGACAACATTTTTAATTTTGAGGTATTAAATGGCAATTCAATGGTATCCGGGGCACATGACCCAAGCACGCAAAAAAGCCGAAGAAACAATGGAATTTATGGACATTGTGATTGAGGTGCTAGATGCGCGCGTGCCTGAGGCGAGCCATAATCCCGTGATTAACGAAATGCGTTTGTTTCGCCAGCGCCCTAACTTAAAAATACTCAATAAATCTGACTTAGCAGACCCCAAAGCCACCGAAGCTTGGTTAAATTACTTTAACCGCCAACCCAATACAAAAGCGGTTGCACTTTCGTGCAAAAAAGCAGGCGAAGCCAATAAAATTCTAAAGCATTGTTTGGCACTTACGCCGCACCGTGGCACACACTTAAAGCCATTGCGCATGATGATTATGGGCATTCCTAACGTGGGTAAATCAACGCTGATGAACGCCCTGCTTAACCGTCGTGTCGCTAAGGTGGGCGACGAACCAGCAGTGACTAAAAGCCAGCAACGCTTTGACATTAGTGAAACTATGAGCATTACCGACACGCCCGGCATGATGTGGCCAAAAATTCAATATGAAAGCGACGGCTACATGCTTGCCGCCAGCCATGCAATTGGTCGTAACGCGGTGATTGATGAAGATGTTGCAACTTTCCTAGCCAACAACTTACTTAAAACTTACCCCGCGCTGATCAATGCACGCTACAAACTAGATACCATGAAACATGAAGGTGGATTTTTAGATGTGCTGAAAATGGACGGTGTAGATTTACTCGAAGCCATCGCCAAACGTCGCTCATATAAACGCCACGATGGTTTATGGGATATGGAAAAAACTGCAGTTGCATTCTTAACCGATTACCGCAGCGGCGCGATTGGCAGAATTAGTTTAGAAACGCCATTAAGCCGCAGTGAAATGATGCAGGCTTTTGAACCGAATGTTGTGGATGATGCGGCTTCAGAAGTCAATGAGGATGAGGACATTTAAAGCAACACGCTTACGCATGCATGTTTATGCGATTGATACACATAAACCGTAAACTCTGATTTATTGTATGAATTAGGAGCCTAAAAATGCAAAAACAGGGTTTACAGTTATTGGGTATGCTTGTTTTATTGGCAATAGTGACTGCCTTTAATTACAACTTTTTCGCTTCTTTAGGCATTACTGGGGTAACCCTGTTAAATTTGCTGGTAGTCGTCACAGCTGCTTATTTTTGTGAGTTCTTTGTCGCATTAAGCACGGCCTTTCTGGCTTTTTTAGCTATTAATTACTTTTTCACAGAGCCACGCTATACCTTTGAAGTTGCACATGCACAATCATGGACAAGTCTAGTTAGCTTTCTTATCGTTTCCACCGTCATTACATCGCTGGTTAAGCAGCTAAAGTTTCAATCACAACAAGCACTTATCAATGCTCAACGTGCAGAATTTGCCAGAACCCTTGCCGAGCGGTTAGCACTCGCAAACAATATTGATAATCTGTTGTTAGATACTTGCACATTACTGCAAAAAGAATTCAATAAACCATTCGCTATCGCCATACCGCAGCTAGCAAACTCAATAGAGTCAAAATACAGCTATAGCTTGAGTATTCAATCGGATGTAATAACAGCGCCAGATATGCGATTATTGAATTGGGTTTCAGAAAGTGGCAAACCCATTAGCCCTTACACTGACTACTGGACTGAATCTATCACTCAATCAAAACAGTGGTTGCTACCTTTCAGCCGCTTACCAAGCGTTGATCCTATTTTAGTCGTCGATAAAGTCGATAATGAGGAAGGTATCGAAACCTACTCAGCTATTAAATCTTGTGTAGATCAAATTTCGCAAGCTTATCAACGTCTCATCAATAGTGAAAAAGCACAGCTTGCAGAGTTAGCAATTCAAGAAGAAGCAATTCAGAATGCCTTATTGGCATCAATTTCGCACGATATGCGCACACCCCTCACCTCAATATTAGGTGCTGCGACCACCTTACAACAATCTAATTTGAATACAGAGCAATCAGCACAATTAACCTCACTAATTGCTTCTCAAAGCCGATACTTAGCGAATACTACCGAAAATATACTCTCGCTTATTCGCCTAGAATCTCATTCGGCTGAACCTATTCCTATGGATTGGCAATCGCCTGAAGAGCTTGTTGGCATCGTCTGCGAGTTGTATAAAAACCGTGGTGAACCACTCAGTATTGAGGTCAACATGAGTGAATCTGAACTGTTAATCAAAGGTAATGCCAACCTATTAACTCAAGCGCTAGTTAATTTAATTGATAACGCAAAGCAAGCTTATGAAGGTGATGGGCCGATACTGATTGAAATCAGTCAAGTAGATAAAATGCTGAACATTAGCGTAAAAGATCGGGGTAAAGGCTTTGCTGAAGAAACAGATTTATTATCTATTAAAAAATTCACGACAACTAAAGCTAAAGGTTTTGGTTTAGGGCTTTCTATTGTGCAAGCAATCGCTAAATCACACGGCGCAAATTTCATCCTCAGCAATAGAGATGGCGGTGGTGCATGCGCCACCTTAAGCTTTATCGCGCCAGAAGAAGGTGTTGTTGATGTCCAATAACCATATTCTAGTGATTGAAGATGACTTGCAGATCAGTCAATTTCTACAATCTAGCTTAAAGGCTAATGGCTACCACACCCTATGTGCGCACACCATTGCTGAAGGTAAGCGTTTGTTGAGTGCAAACAAACCTGCATTGTTGATATTGGATTTAAATCTGCCTGATGGCGATGGTAGGGAGTTAATTTCATACGTTCGCTTGAATTCAGATATTCCAATACTTGTACTCTCTGCGCGCCAAGCTGAGCAAGAAAAAGTAGATTGTTTTAACGATGGTGCTGATGATTACTTAGCCAAGCCTTTTGGCGTGAATGAGCTGCTTGCCAGAGTTAAAGTAGCACTCAAACGCACGGCAATGATGTCATTGCGAGATGATGTATATCACGTAGGTGAGTTAACTATTGATACCATCAATTCCACCGTGTTATTAAATGAACAGCCTGTGCATTTAACCCCAATCGAGTTTAAATTGCTTTTCATATTAGTGACAAAACCAGGGAAAGTATTTACACATCGCCAATTACTGACTGACGTTTGGGGCGCTGAGTATGTCGATGACACCCATTACTTGCGTATCCATATGGGGAGATTACGTGCCCGTTTAGAAAAAACTCCGGCTACGCCACGCTACATATTGACCGAAGCTGGCATAGGCTACAGACTTACCGCAACTTAAATTAAGTGAGTGCTTTGCTCGAATCGGCTTAACACGTTATTTTAATAAAACTATCAATCATTCGTCACTCCGGTGAAAACGGGAATGACAGTATTTTAAGGTTTTTATTACAACCAACTCAATTCTTGGGTTCATGCAAATACCTCAAAAGTTCAATTTTGTTTATGTGATTGATACACCCAGCCTGTTTTAATGATCTTGTCTCATTTATACAAGGCATTTAAAACACATTATGAATACCAACATAAAATCCAAAAGTCTGGCAGCGCTGACTTTAGGGGCTATCGGCGTAGTTTACGGCGACATTGGAACAAGCCCTTTGTACACCATTCAAGTCATCTTTAGCGACGCTACAGGAATCGTGCTAAATCAAGCGAACATCATTGGCGCCATCTCCGCCGTACTCTGGGCGTTGATGTTAGTCGTGATGTTGAAATACGTCATACTGGTATTACGCGCAGATAATCGAGGTGAAGGTGGTGTGATGGCTTTGCTGGCACTTGCTATCTCAAGTGCTAGTGCCGCACCAAATCGTAAAAAAATACTAATGGCTTTAGGCGTATTTGGTGCAGCCTTATTTTATGGCGATAGCATACTCACGCCCGCCATCTCGGTACTTTCTGCGGTTGAAGGGTTAGAGCTAATCAAGCCAGAGCTATCTAAATTTGTGATACCAATTGCGCTAACCATTCTAATCTCACTTTTTGCCGTTCAAAAATATGGCACAAACACGGTTGGTAAGTTCTTTGGGCCTATTGTTATCGTTTGGTTTGTCACATTAGGCATTACTGGCGTGCATCACATACTGCAAAACCCTGTGATTCTTAATGCATTGAATCCAATCTATGCGTTTCACTTTTTAGCGGACCGTGGCACTGGCGTATTTTTAGCCGTAGGTGCTGTCACATTAGCCATTACTGGAGCAGAAGCGCTTTATGCCGACATGGGGCACTTTGGTAGACCAGCCATACGCATTGCGTGGACATGCTTAGTTTTTCCATGTTTAGCGCTTAACTATCTTGGTCAAGGTGCATTACTACTCACAACGCCAGCGGCCGTGAGCAATCCGTTCTATCTATCGTTCCCACAAGAATGGTTAATGCCAGTAGTGATACTGGCAACAATGGCGACGATCATTGCCTCTCAAGCGGTTATTTCAGGTACTTACTCCATCACGCAGCAAGCCATACAACTTGGCTTTTTACCGAGAATGCAAATATTGCATACCTCAGCAAGTGAATCAGGCCAAATTTATGTACCCGCAATCAATTGGTTATTGTTGGCTGCAGTCATCATGCTGACCATCGCTTTTCAAAATTCATCGGCCATTGCCTCAGCCTATGGTATTGCTGTGACAGGCACCATGCTGATTACAACGATACTCACCTACTTTGTGATACGCCATAATTGGAAATACCCTATTTGGCTAGCATTGAGCGCAACCATTGCCTTCTTTGCCTTAGACTTACTATTACTGACCTCTTGCTCAGCTAAGTTCTTTAAAGGTGGATGGTTCCCAATCGCGCTTGGCATAAGCTTAGTCACTATTATGTGGACGTGGAAACAAGGTCGTGAAATTTTGCTGCAACACATTCACGAAGATGATCCTAAACTTGAAGATTTTGTTAAAAATATCACTAGAGATACCAAAGCAAGAGTCGAGCGTACCGCGATATTCCTCTGTGCAAACCAAGATACCGTGCCGCAAGCGCTGATGCATAATTTAAAACATAATCAAGTGTTACATCAAACAAATCTGATACTCACGGTAGAGTTTGCCGACACCCCCACTGTAGAAAAAGAACAACGGGTAGCAATTAAAGAGATTGGCGCGGGCTTCTGGCAAGTGAAATTACACTATGGCTTTATGGAAACGCCCAACATTCCTAAAACACTTTCAGAAAGTAATTTGGTCGGTATTTCAATCGACCCATTCACCACCTCATACTTTATCAGCCGAGAAACAGTCATTTCTGGCCCTGGTGGAAAGATGGCGAAATGGCGTGATGATTTATTTGCATTAATGTCGCGAAATGCAGGTAGCGTAGTTGGATATTTCAATATTCCCAGCAATAGCGTGATTGAATTAGGCAGTCGAGTACATATTTAAACTTATTCATTTTTTTAGTCAGCGGCTTACTAAGTTCAATATCTAACTTACTGACACGTTTAGGCGTTTGTGGGCCGTAGGCGTTCACAAACGCCAAGATGGTTTATGGAATATGGAAAGAACCACAGTGACATTTTTGACTGCATATATTTGATGACAGGGCTTCTGATGAAATGAAGATGATGCGACTTAAGCTGCCAACAAGGTCAATCATCAAGCTTTAATTTTTCGCTTGTGGATATGCATTGGCAATGCTCAACCATTCTGCATTCCTAGCTAAGCACTCTTCTCTAAATTTATCCGAATTACCAAGCTCACACCGTAACTTTATGGTAGGGAAGTATTTTTCAGTTAAGGTGTAAAGCGTCGCCATCCGCTGCACACCAACCCATTTTCTATCTAATGGCTCTAATTTTCCAGGGCTGGCAATATTTAATATTACTCGGCGGACATCTGTGCCAATTCTCACTTTGAAAGTCATTTCCATAGCGTGACACGCGCCAAAATCGCCACAAATACCATGGTCATAGTCTGCTACAGTCCAGTCATAAAATCCAGTTTTTTTAAGGTCACTTAAGAATCTTTGTACGGTTTTTGGTGGCACCTTCATATATAGGTCTTTATAGGGGGCTCCATAAGAAGCTCTTGGTACACCAAATAACACACGCCCATCTTTATATACTTCCAATCCAGCATATTCAAAAATTGGCATTGGAGATTGTGCTAACTCTTTTCTAATTTCAACTATCCAATCAGGCAACTCATTATTTTTATTTAATAAAATTTCATTTTCTTTTTTCCAGTCACCCCAAACTGCGTAAAGTTGTGGCGCAGCCAATTTTAATGTTCCATTTTCACTCATCTCACGTAAGCAAGAGCGTGATTGAGTATAATCACGCTCACTTATGCCCATTAATGCCCACAAATAGGCTTGCTTTAATATGGCTTGGTTATCAGTTGTACTCTTGCTTAAAAATTTGCACATTTGACTGGCAAATAAATCAATGCCGCTGGCAATGTTAGTATCGTAGCTTTTAGCGGCACGCTTAAGCCAATAATTACCTTTTACTTCATTTTTATTTTGGCAAATAGGTTCTTTTGATTGGTACTGACAACCATAGTGAGCATCATTATCAGAGTCTTTTCCGACGTTCATGTATTGAAGCCCAAGCATCATTTGTATTTCAGCATCGCCAGCCTCAGCATGCTGCGCCACACTGGAAGAAAGAGCCGAGGCATTTAACATGGTAAATTGACTGCCACGCTTAATATATTCATCATCAATTTGACGCTGTGCCTTTGAAAACTCGTCATTGCTAAGTTTGATGTCTTGTTTTAAAGGTTCAATTTGCTTACCAAGACTTAACATAAAGAAATCTTGGTAAAAAGCGCTATTCCTACGCAAGTAATATTGCACATCTAGATTACTGTTATTGCTTGCTTGAACCAGTAACTCACGTAATTGATTCCTTTGTGATTTAGTTAGAATAGCTTTAAGTGTTGTTTTGCTACCGTCAGAAACGTAATCAGATGAAAAGGAATCTAAATTCATCGCGTAAAAAAATAACATTAAGCCATCGTTGTTTTTTGTTTTTACTGCATCTTCTACTTGGGCTAACAACTCTTCACTATTGCGTTTCTGGTAAGCTTCAATAGCTAGTCTAAAATCTGCCGAGGCATTAAACGAAAAAAAAATACAAAAGATAGTTAATAAGGTTATCAATAGGTGGTGAAAGGATATTATGTTTTTATTCATATTTTAATTCAGCCAAATTTTAGGTTAACAAAAAACACTAAGGTAAAAAATCAATGAGGACAAACTCCTTATGGTTATACTTATTCGCTTTTTTTAGTCAGCTGCTTACTAAACTCAATATCTAGCTTACTGACACGTTTAGGCGTTTGTGGGCCGTAGGCATTCACAAACACCACAAACTCTTCCATCATCATTGGCTCGCATAAACGAGTTGAGTCGCCACCGCCAGTGGCTAGCAGCAAGCTAAACATTGCGCCACTATTCATAGACATTGAATAATTTTCGTTGCCGCTACGTTTTTTTAGTCTATCAATCGCGGCACTGGCTCTGGTAGATCTTGCGCTTGATCGCATGCGATTCCTTTAGCTTTTAAGTGCTTATTTTTAAGCCAGTAATTATGGCATGCTTTAATCATTTAATTGATAGCTTGTTAGAGCCTTAAACGTTAAAATCTAAAGCTTAAGTTTCACTCAAAAAATTCAAAAAAGCACTGCATGTTAAATTCCTTAAATTCTCCGCAGCGCGACGCCGTTAAATATCTCGATGGTCCATTGCTGGTGTTGGCTGGTGCTGGCAGCGGCAAAACGTGCGTGATTACGCAAAAAATCAGTTATTTGATTGATGAAGCAGGCTATTCACCTAAAGAAATTGCCGCCATCACCTTTACCAACAAAGCTGCGCGTGAGATGCAGGAACGTGTGGGTAAGCTCATGGTAGGGAAAAACATCAAAGGCTTAACTATTGCAACGTTTCACTCGCTTGGTTTGCAAATGCTGCGCGCTGAAGCTTCGCTACTTGGCTATAAACCGCAATTTTCAATATTGGATTCATCCGATAGTTTTAAAATTCTTGCAGATATTTTAGCGACCACGGATAAGCAATTATTACGCAAAACACAATCGCAAATTTCACACTGGAAAAATGGTTTTGTTAACCCAGATCAAGCTAAAGCCACAGCTGAAGAGGAACTTACGCACGCCGCAGCAAAGGTTTATCAGCTATATCAGCAAACATTAAAAGCTTATCAAGCGGTTGATTTTGATGACTTGATTAAACTACCAGTTGAGTTGTTTGATGAACATGAAACTGCATTGAATAAATGGCAGCGAAAACTACAATATTTACTGATTGATGAATACCAAGATACCAACGCTTGCCAATATAAGCTGGTGAAAATGCTAACAGGCGTACGTGGGCAATTTACCGCTGTGGGTGACGATGACCAAGCCATTTACGGCTGGCGCGGTGCGGACGTAGAGAATTTACGCCAACTCACCGAAGACTTTAGCAAGTTAAAAGTCATCAAGCTAGAGCAGAATTACCGTTCTACGATTCGTATTTTGCGCGGCGCAAACGCGGTGATTGCCAACAACCCGAAGCTTTTTGAAAAGAAACTTTGGAGCGATTTAGGCACGGGTGATTTAATTCAGGTGTCTGCCGCTATGAGCGAGGAGGCAGAAGCCGAATCTGTAATTATGAAGCTGCAAGCGCACAAGTTTGAAAACCGCACCAAGTTTTTGGACTACGCTATTCTTTACCGCGGCAATCACCAAGCGCGTATCTTTGAGCAATACCTGCGTAATCACAAAATCCCTTACACCATTTCAGGTGGTCAATCATTTTTCGATAAAACCGAGATTAAAGATTTAATCAGTTACTTACGTTTAGTAGCAAATGAAGATGATGACCCTGCTTTCATCCGCGCGGCAACCACACCGAAAAAAGGCATTGGTAACACTACACTTGAACGTTTAGGCGAATTTGCCAGCTTGCACAAAATATCACTGTTTGCTGCGGCGTTTGAGGGTGACTTTCAAAATGACATTGGCAATAAGCAATTAGAAGACTTACTCAACTTTTGCACCTACATTCAGAAAATTCAAGAACGTGCTGTGCGTGACCCAGCTGGCGAAGTATTGAATGACTTACTCACCACCATACAATATGAAGCATTTTTGTATGACAGCGATGAGCCTCGCGCTGCTGAAAGCAAATGGAAGAATGTACTGGATTTTATTGGCTGGCTAACCAAAAAAGGGGAAGCAAGTACTGAATTTGGCAACGAGACCGAAGGTAAAAATTTACTAGAACTCACCCAAATGGTATCGCTGATGAGCATGTTGGAGGGCCGTGAAGATGGTGAACCTGATGCAGTTAAGTTATCAACCCTGCACGCCGCTAAAGGTTTGGAGTTTGGTCATGTGTTTTTAATTGGCGTTGAAGAAGGCATATTGCCGCACCGCGAAAGTATAGATTTAGGCGTTGCAGACCCCACAAAAATTGAAGAAGAGCGTCGTCTGATGTATGTGGGCATCACCCGCGCACAAAAATCACTGAATATTTCATGGTGTAAAAAACGCAAGCGCGCAGGTGAGATGCAAATGTGCGAACCTAGCCGTTTTATCGCGGAACTACCCAAAGATGATGTGCGTCATTTTGGTAACCCATTTAATAAAGATCCTGAAGCCAGTAAAGAATTTGGTAAATCTAAAATGGCAAATATTAAAGCCATGCTGGGCAATAAAACCTATTAACTGTCTAGTGACGCTGTAAGCCATTTCTGACATGAATATCATCTTTATTTCGACTGTACCAAGTCTAGAAGTCAAGTATAACTAGACCTTATAGTGCTGTAATAATGTAGATTTACTTATAAACCTCACACACCCAATTTTCTTGTAGGGTGTGGTGTTTAGCGATATAAACTGCATCAATGACTTTAAGAATAATAAAGGTATTTAATATGACCGATGAACTTCAAACAGAAGTAGCAGACAATCATTCAAACTCAACGGTTATTAGTAAAAAGTTTACTTTCGCTAAATTTTCGTTAGTTTTTGTTGGCTTATTTATTCTTTCAATCGTGGTTTGCGAGGTTTTGGGTTGGCCTTTCTTAAAAGAGCCTGTCGAGCGATTTGCAAGTAAGCAATTAGAACGTACGGTAAGAATCGATGCGCCATTCAAGCTTAAGTTACTGGGTGGCGTTAAGTTAGAGGTGGGTGGTTTATTTATATCTGCCCCCAAAGCGTTTGATATACCCCATTTTATTGAAACTAAAAATATCACTCTGAATTTACGCTATAGCGATTTATTCAAATTCAAAAACTCTAATCAATTACGCATTAAGTCTCTACGTGTTAATCAAATCGATGCCCAGCTTTTGCGCCGTGAAGATGGTTCTACCACTTGGCAGTTTAGTGATGATAAGACTAAGCCAGATAGTCCCTTCCCTATTATTGAAATCTTAATCGTACAAAACGGCGCCGCGAAAATTACTGACCCTCAAACACAAGTCGATCTAGTTGCAAAATTTCATACAGATGAAGGCTTATCCAATAAAGTGGCTAACTCTACTATTGAGATAGAAGGCAAGCTGCTAAAGAAATCCATAAAAGGTAAATTAATCACAGATGGTTTTCTTCCAATTGCGACGAATGATAGCGACGCTTCACCCATCGCATCTAAAGCTTGGCTTGAATATTCAACCTTGCGCGCAGATTTTGCTGGTACTGTTTCTGACTTACTAGGCAAACATAATGTTAAAGGTAAACTGTCTGTTAAAGGCCCTTCGCTATCGATACTCGGTAATTTAGTGAATGTGGTTTTACCGACAACCGATAAATTCTCGCTTAATACCTTACTTGAAAATGATGGTGAAGTATGGCTTGCTAATGCAGTTTCTGCCCACGTAGGTAAAAGTGATTTAAACGGCAATTTTAGTTATGACCCTAGACCAGCGAGGCCTTTACTTAAAGGAAATATAAGCGGAAAACATTTTTTTCTTGCTGACTTGGCGCCCGCCTTTGGTACAAAAAATGCTGATGGGTCTATGGCCACTCCAAGCAATGGCAAAGTACTGCCTGATCGCCCGCTAGATTTGCCTTCATTGAATAAAATGGATGCGCAAATTGATGTAAATCTGACTTATGTAGACTTAGGCAATGCGTTTTCGCGACCAATTTCACCATTAAAAGCAGATCTGCTACTAGAAAACGGAAAGTTATCACTCTCGAAAATCGATGCGCGTACTGCTGATGGCAGCATTGCTGGCTTAATCTCGATAGATACACATCTTGCGAAGGCTACAACATTAGCAAGTACCGCTGATGTATTAAAAGCTGAAAGTAAAGCCGTATCGTTGCCCACGTGGAATATTAATCTGCGCTGGAAAGATATTGACGTAGAAAAATGGTTAACGGTCTCTACCGACCCGAAAAAACAAGCGAAATCAGAAGGGAAAAAAGAAACCCCACCCTCTTATGTCACAGGTACGCTCAATGGTAAAACCAAACTAACGGGGAGAGGTAACTCAACCGCCGAGATGCTGAGCTCACTAGATGGCGACGTGTCTATCTTTATCAATAAAGGCACAATTTCACACTTAATTATTGAGGCAGTTGGATTAGATATTGCGCAAGGATTAGGTATTTTACTGACCAAAGACAACGCCTTACCAATGAACTGTGCGGTGATGGATTTAAGTACTAAAAATGGCCTTGCTACGCCTAAAATGGCATTGGTGGATACACCCGTGACCTTAATTCTAATAGATGGTAATGTGAATATTGCCAAAGAAGCATTGGATTTGCGCATGGTAGCAAAACCTAAAAATATTTCGCCGTTCACAGTACGTTCGCCGATTCATGTGAAGGGTACTTTTAAGAATCCAGATGTTTCAATTGAGAAAACACCGATTGTGGCGCGTATATTAGGTAGTGTTGCGTTGGCTTTGATTGCGCCTCCCGCTGCTATTTTGCCGTTTTTAGATGCTGGTTCTGGCAAAAAATCACCTTGTGATCAAAGCTTGGCGGAGTTTAACGAAAAGCCTTAACTTAAACTCTTACTTAGCGACTTGCTTCAGCAATAACAATTGATTAAGGCTAATTGAGCATTTATTTGACATGGCACTTCGAATAAATGCTCGCTACTAAGCTAAATTATTATTGACCTAAAGATTACTGACCTAGGCGTCTACCATAACTCACTGCGTAAGCTGAAGGACGAGCTAACAATATTGGATCATCAGAAGCATCGATACCATCCACTAACACCAGCGGATTAAACATCGTCGCCTTTTCAAATTTTACGCCATTAGCATCTACATTTTTAAGTGTAAGCGTTCCTAACTCAACTTGCTTTCTTGTTTCTGGCCATACCACTGTAGGGTCGTTCACAACATCCCCTTTATCAGCCAATTGCACCGCAATTTTAAATTTAGCTGGGGCTTTGCTTAAACGCACTGGCAGTTCGTCCATCAAATAGTTTGGCGATTCTTTAGCTGCCTGTTCTTTTGTTAAAAACTCTGCGCCGTTAATTGGAGTAATGCGATAACGGCCATACTGTGTCTCACCTTTTGCATTAGTAAATTTAAACGCATTTACGCCATAAAAACTTTCTGTAGCAAAACTAACAGGCGCTGGCTTCGGCATTTGCACAAAAGCCAGTGCTGCTGGGTGTGATCCTAAAAATTGTTCAACGGGTGTTGGTTTTGCAGCGTCTGGGCCGCTCGACGCTATTGAGTTAAGTAACCCTAAAAAGTCTTCAGGTTTTGCGGCTGGAAAGCCGTTGGTAGAAATGCTCACAATATCCGTATATGCGCCATCTGCTAGCTGAAAACGAATCGCGATGCCTTTAGGAAAAGCATTGCCATCTGCATCTGGAATGGTTGGTAAACCTGTGGCATCTGAAAAACGGACAGTCACTGGGCTAGGTTTTGCTTGCAAATGCACCGCTTTACTTAGACTGGCAGCTGACTTGGCAGGGACAAACTCACCTTGCACAACAATGCCTTTTGCATGATTAGCACGATAACCTTTGTATGGACCACCTGATAATTTAGTGAGTGTGTTTACAATCTGCTCCACAACAGGTTTGTCGCTTTCAGCTGTACTAGCTTCTTCCGCATAAGCATTTGAAATGCTCAACACGAGCATTGAGAGTGCTAAGCCTTTGATATTTAATAACGAGCGTTTGGTGTTCATGATGTTCTCCTAGATTTTAATAAAGTGAAATGTATAAAGCTAATGAATATATTCTAATGACTATGTTGCTAATTTATTAATCAAACTAGTTCTTAATAAAATGAGTTGGCTATTGAGCTCTTTTAGCTCGGTGAGTGTGCAACCTGTGCTGCAAGCAATGTGTGTGTGAACATCTGCTGCCTGAGCTTGTAATAACTGACCCTGCTCAGTCAGTGTAATAATCACTCTGCGCTCATCTTCAGTTGCGCGTTGACGTTGAATTAAACCCTGCTTCTCCAAGCGCTTAAGCAATGGTGTTAGCGTGCCAGAGTCAGAAAATAATCGCTCGCCGATACTATTAACGGTCACACCATCTTTTTCCCATAGCACCAATAACACCAAATATTGCGGATACGTCAGCTTGAGCTTTGCTAACAAAGGTTTATAGGTTTTTGTCATACTCAATGAGGCAGAATAAAGCGCAAAGCACAGTTGCAAATCTACATTTAAAACTTTAGCAGTTGAGTCGCTATCTTGAGGTGACGTTATATTTTCCATTGCTTTACTTTTCATTACATTTAATTTCCATGAAGCAAATCATATATCACAATTAAATTGTGTACAATATAATTGTGATATATTAAAAAATAAGCTTGAATTTATATATAAGCAAGCAATGTATAATGCTGATATTTAGAAAATCTTATAGATTCAAGCAACACAGATTAAATTACAGTCGCATTCGTCACACATTTAACAAAACAATCCTGAATGTCTTAATAAAGACCACAGCACTGAAAGTAACAGAATCATGCCTTACATTACATTAGATAACGCTTCACTCGCCTTTGGGCATCATGCACTTTTAGACAAAGCCTCATTTCAATTGGATGCTGGCGAGCGTGTAGGCCTGATTGGTCGCAATGGCGCAGGTAAATCCAGCTTATTAAAAGCCATCGCAGGCACCATTAAGCTAGATGAAGGCACCGTATGGCGCTCACCCAGCGCACGAGTAGTCTATGTGCCGCAAGAGCCTGAGTTAGATACCACACACACAGTATTTGAAGCGGTCGCTGAAGGTTTGGGCGGCCTGCAACAAACCATTATTGACTATCATCAAGTGACCCATGATATGGGTATGCCAGATGCAGACATTGATGCTTTGATGACGAAAATGCAACATCTACAGCATGATTTAGATACGCAAAATGGCTGGGCAGCGCAGTCACGCGTTGAAACCGTGCTGAGTCGCCTGAACTTAGATGCCGATGCGCTAGTGTCCACCTTATCAGGCGGTTGGCGTAAACGTGTTGCTTTAGGCCGCGCACTAGTAGCTGAGCCTGAAGTGTTATTGCTGGATGAGCCAACCAATCACCTTGATTTAGAAGCGATTGAATGGCTTGAAGAGTTATTGCTGAGCTTTAACGGTTGCGTGTTATTCATCACCCATGACCGTCGCTTTTTGAATAGGCTTGCGACGCGCATTACTGAATTAGACCGTGGCATTCTCACAGACTTTGTTGGTAATTTTGCAGATTATCAAATTAAAAAAGAAGAGTTGGTCGCGGTAGAAGAAGTTCACGCAGCTAAGTTTGATAAGTTTTTAGCGCAAGAAGAAGTGTGGATACGCCAAGGCATTAAAGCGCGCCGCACCCGAAATGAAGGCCGTGTACGCCGTTTAGAAGCCTTGCGCTTAGATCGAGCAGCTCGTCGTGAGCGCCAAGGCAATGTAAAACTGAATCTAGATGCGGGTGAACGCAGCGGTAAATTGGTAGCCGAACTAGACAATGTAAGCAAAGCTTACGGCAATAGAACGTTGATTAGCAATTTTAGCACGCGTATTTTACGTGGTGACAAAATCGGCCTACTCGGTCCGAACGGTATTGGTAAAACCACCCTACTCAAGCTTATTTTAGGTGATATTGAAGCCGATAGCGGCAATGTGGAACGTGGCACCAAAATCAACGTCGCGTATTTTGACCAAATGCGCGAACAGTTGGATGAAGAGGCAACACTCGCAGATACCATTAGCCCGGGTTCAGATTTCGTAGAAATCGGCAACGAACGTAAACATGTGATTAGCTATTTAGAAGACTTTCTATTTCCGCCACAACGCTCACGCTCACCTGTAAAATCGCTGTCTGGTGGCGAACGTAACCGCTTATTACTGGCCCGTTTGTTTGCCCGCCCTGCCAATGTATTGGTCCTAGATGAGCCAACGAATGACTTAGATATTGACACGCTAGAACTGCTCGAAAGCTTGCTACAAGAGTTTGCAGGCACTCTATTCTTAGTCAGCCATGATCGTGCATTTTTAGAAAATACCGTGACGCAAGTGATTGCTTTTGAAGGCAACGCGGTGCTCACTGAATTTGGTGGTGGCTATGATGATTGGCAACGTTACACGCAACAGCGCTTAGAAGAGAAAAAATCACAACAAGCTCAAGCTGCTAAATCAAATGCTAAGCCTGCTAACACGACACAAACTAAACCAAGCGCAAAACTAAGTTTTAAAGAGGAAAAAGAACTCGCGGCAATTCCAGCAGAAATTGAGAAGCTAGAGTTAGAGCAAGCAAGCATCAATAAGCAACTGGCTGATGGTGAACTCTATAAGTCACAAGCTGTGTTAGTTAAAACATTGCAAGCTAGACTTATTGAAATTGAAGGTTTCTTAGAAAAATCACTTGCTCGTTGGGAAGAGCTAGACGCTAAAAATCTGTAACATTTAGATGCTATAAAGAGTTTGAAGCTATCAACGCAGTGGCATTTTTAAAATGTCACTGCTTGAAAACATATTATTAGCTTGATGATTTTTTATCTTTTTTATCTTTTTGGTTCATCTCAATGCGCTTTTCACGCCATTCGGTTAACTGCTCATCATCAAGCTCAAGCTGTATCGCTAACACCTCTATTAAGCTAAGTTTCTTTTCCTCTTCCCTACGCGTTAACTTAGTGCGCATTCTACTTTGTAATCTTTCAACTTCTTCCTGAGATAAGTTTTTTGCTTTTTCCATGTATTCTTCACTAGCGTATTTAATTTTCAAGTCGTACTCCCCAGATTTTTAATACTCAAATATAACAGCAACAGCCAAAATAGTATAATTAACCAACCGCTTACTTTTGTGACATATTTATGAAGATTTCATATTAACTTCACAGCTCTATAATAAAGGCTGTGTGCGGATTTCAAGTATACCTCTCGTAATAAACAAGTCAGCCATTAATGGTCTAAATGCAGTATGATTTGATAACTTAAATTTCAAAAATTTGGAGCTTATGCATGAGAAATATCTTAATCGCCAACTCAAAAGGCGGTAGTGGTAAAACGACCATCGCTACAAATCTAGCTGGTTATTTCGCCTCTGTAGGTGGACTAGTGCTGCTATCCGATTTAGATCGTCAACAATCATCTACTCATTGGGTGCAGCGTAGAGCAGCAGAGTTACCCATCATTCATACAAGTAACCCGCGCAGCAAGCCATTATCAATAGCCCCTGATTGGATTATTACCGACTCCCCAGGAGGTTTTCGTGATGAAAAGCTATCTGACGCAGTGAAGCAAGCCGATTGCATTATCGTTCCCATTCAGCCATCAGCCTTTGACATTGGCGCTACCACTGATTTTTTAGATTTACTCGCAGAAGAAAAAGCCATACGCAAGAACAAAACTTTTGTAGCATTAGTCGGCATGCGTGTTAATAGCCGCACAAATGCCGCTGCCACACTGGCAGAGTTTATGGAACAAACAGGTTTTCCAATACTTACCTATCTTCGTAACGCACAGGTGTACGCCACAGCAGCTGAACAAGGCGCCAGCCTTTTTGATATGCGCCCTTCACTTGTCGCTCAAGATATTGAGCAATGGGCGCCATTGCTTGATTGGGTAAATGAAACGACTGCCAATGAAAGATAAGCCAAGTTAATCTAAATGTCTTTAAGCCGTAATTATCAAAATATGTCATCAGGCAACTTCGGGCCTGTAGCACGCTCATAATTTATGTTGCACATCATTGGAGCAATACTCTCAATTAATATTGGCATGTAATGATCAGCGTCTTATTCATTGCATTAATCTGCCCCTATTTTGGCCAAACATTTAGGGCTATATTGACTACTTTTACGAGATCTTCTTTAGTTGCGCCGCTCGTTGCTTGCACTGACATACCTTGGTGTAGTATCGCAAGATATTTGGCTAAATCTTTTGCTACTGCATTTTCAGGTAAATCACCTGCTAATCTGGCTTTTTCAAAACGCTCCGCTAATAAATTTTCATATGAATTTCTGTAGTTAATGAGTATATCTTTGACTAAATCTGCGCTCTCACCACTTGATAATGCAGCTTGTACAATCATGCAACCTTTTGGGTGAGACGGTTCAGTTAAAAATTCAGCAGCTTTCAATAAAAAACTCTCAGCCACTTTTCGGGCAGTAGGTTCGTTAACAACGTCTCGCACAAAAGAGACTGGACCAGCAGCGTATTTAGAAAGCGCCTTTTTAAATAGCTCCTCTTTATTTCCAAATGCAGAATAAAGACTGGGCTTATTGATACCTAGTGTTTCTGTCAACTCAGCAATAGAGGCACCTTCATAGCCTCTATTCCAGAAGATCTGCATCGCCTTACCTAACGCTTCATCTTGATCAAAAATCCTAGGGCGACCTCGCATTTTTTTTACATCAGCTTCCATTATTAATACTTTCAATTTAATTAATATACCAATTGTTACAAAAAAAGATTGACAAGGCAAGCGCTACTGAATTATATTTAAATACCAATTGGTATTTAAATAATAAATACCATTAAAATTAAAGGAGAAAATCATGAATAAACTCTTAAAATCACTAATGCTAATAGCTGCGACATTTTCTGTCATAGAACCTAGCATCGCCTTGGCTGAAGATAAGCTTGAAACTACTGCGACTAAATACATAGAAGCGAATGGCGTTAAGTTTTCATATCGTACGCTGGGCCCAAAGTCAGGAACGCCATTGGTATTTCTGCAGCACTTTACTGGCAATATGGATGCTTGGGATCCTGCGGTCGTGAATGCATTTGCTAAGACACGACCAGTCATTGTATTTAACAATAGAGGTGTTGGCGCTACCGATGGCGTAGTGGCAGATAATGTTGAACAAATGACTACTGATGCCTATGCATTTATTCAAGCATTAGGCTACAAGCAAGTGGATTTACTTGGCTTCTCTATGGGTGGCTTTATCGCGCAACAACTAGCAGCTAAACATCCTGAATTAGTGCGTAAAGTCATCTTAGCTGGCACGACTCATCAAGGTGGTGGAAATAATTTAATGAAAGTATTGGGCGAAGCATTTTCAAGACAAAATGCACCAGATCCACGAGATTATCTATTTTTCTCTCAGTCTGAGGTAGGTAAAAAAGCGGCAGCAGAATTCTTGTCTAGAGTATACGCAAGAAAAGAAGGTCGTGACCCTGAGAGTGGCAAAGCAATTGCTGATGCACATGGTAAAGCGCTGATTGTGTTTACTAGTACACCAGATCCTGAATTCAACACATTAAAAGCAATCAATCAACCAGTGTTGGTTGTCACTGGTAATAACGACACCATGTTGCCGACTGAAGGTTCAATCACCATGTATAAACATCTTAAAAATGCCCAATTAGTACTTTACCCTGACTCAAACCATGGTTCTATTTTTCAGTATCACGACTCGTTTGTTAACACAGCAAACTTTTTCTTAAATCACTAACATTTAACATGGCATTTAACATAGCCACTCTCGTATGAGCTGTGGCTAGTTTCACCAACTATTTAAATTTAGCATTGAGATAACTCATGAAATCAACAGCGCAAACATATGCACCTACAGTTAAACAAATGCCAACGGCATGGCGCGTATTTGCCATTGCAAGCATTGCTATTTTCATGTCGTCACTCGACACCACCATTCTTTATGCTGGTTTCAATAATATTCTGCGCAGTTTCCCTTCATCGTCAGCAGCTGACTTATCTTGGGCAATGAGCGGCTATTCAATTGTTTATGCGGCCATGCTGATTCCTGCGGGTGGCATTGCGGATAAATACGGTAGAAAAAAAGTATTTATGTTCGGTACCATGCTGTTTATTACCGCCTCATTAGCATGTGGCGTATCGCCCTCAGTTTTTTGGTTAATCGTCGCCAGAGTATTTCAATCAATAGGCGCGTGCTTACTCACCCCCGCAGCATTGGCTTTGGTGCTAGAGGCATTCCCTAGAGAAAAACGCATGGTTGCCATGGGCGCATGGGGTGCAGTGGGTGCTTTAGCTGCCGCGTTAGGCCCTGGTATTGGGTCATTTATCATTGATGTTGGCGGCTGGGAGTGGGCATTTTTCATCAATATCCCTATTGGCTTATTTTGCATATGGCAAAGTTTTACAATTCTGCATGAGTCGGTACAACCCAGAGAAAAGATGCGCTTGGATTTAGTCGGCATGCTTCAATTAATTATTGGGGTTGGTGCCATAGCCTTTGGCATTGTTGAAATGAAGTCAGCCAATTGGAGTCAATCCGAATTGATTGGCATCATCGTGCTGGGACTAGTCATCATTTTAAGTTATATCCCTTGGGCAAAAATCAACCCTGAGCCATTGTTTGATCTCAGTTTATTTAAAAATAAAACCTTTTTATTTGCAAATCTAGCTGGCATTTCTTTTGGCATTGCATTCTCCATTATGTTTTTCTCTTTCTTTTTTTGGATGAAAAATATATGGCATTACAGCCTCACTATGGCAGGTACCGCTATTATGCCAGGGCCACTGATGGTGGTACCAACCGCCATAATATCGGGAAAAATTGCATCCAAAATTGGTCACAGGCCGCTTTTAATCACTGGGGCCATAACCTATGCCTTAAGTGGATTATGGTATTTGTTAATCCCTGATCAAAGCCCCGACTATATCAGCGAGTGGTTGCCAGGTTTGCTATTGAGTGGCATTTCAGTGGGCTTGGTAATGCCTTCGTTATCCGCAGCGGCTGTCTTTGGCTTACCGCCAAAAGACTACGCCGTAGGCTCTGCTATCAACAATGCAGTGCGCCAAATTGGCGCAGTGATTGGCGTCTCAATTACCGTGCTTTTACTGGCAAAGTCACCGCTACAAATAGCAGATTTCAAACCTACATATTCCATTCATATTGCTTTAGCGTTGATGACAGCGATGTTGTGCATACCTATAAACACGCACCCTAAACAGTTATCAGATAAAGCTAAATAATTAAAAGGATCATCATATGAAAAGAATTGTTGTTACTGGTATGGGCGCCGTGAGCCCTTTGGGGACGGGTGTTGATTTAGCTTGGAAACACCTGCTAGAAGGTAAATCAGGCATTTCAACACTGCCTGATGCATTAGCTATAGGCAGCCCTGTGACTATCGCTGGCTGGGTAAAGTCCAGCGAAGAAGATCCTGTGTTTGGCGTTGATTTATTAAAAACCATTAGCCCCAAAGAGCTACGTAGAATTGATAGGTTTATCCAATTTGCGTTGATAGCCTCAGAAGAAGCCATCAACCAAGCTGGCTGGAAGCCACAAAATACACTGCAAAGTGAGCGAACCGCTACCATTATTGCTTCTGGAATAGGCGGATTCCCCGCCATTGCAAATGCCGTGCGAAAAACTGAGCAAGAAGGGGTTGAAAGGTTATCGCCTTTTACTATTCCCTCATTTTTAGTCAACCTTGCGGCGGGTCAAGTAGCGCTTAAATATCAATTTAAAGGACCACTTGGCGCACCTGTAACAGCATGTGCAGCAGGTGTTCAAGCCATTGGCGATGCAGCCAGACTAATACAGTCAGGTGAAGCCGATATTGTGATTTGCGGCGGAGCAGAAGCCTGTATCGACAAAGTGAGTCTTGGTGGTTTTGCAGCGGCCAAGGCACTCAGCACCAATTATCTTAATTCTCCAGAGTTGGCTTCCAGACCCTTTGATGTGAATCGTGATGGCTTTGTAATGGGCGAAGGCGCTGGTATCTTGGTGATTGAATCGTATGAACATGCGATGGCAAGAGGTGCAACACCATTGGCTGAGCTAGTTGGCTATGGAACAACCTCAGATGCCTATCATATTACCTCAAGCCCTGAGGATGGCTCTGGAGCAGCACGGGCTATGTCTATAGCACTCAATCAAGCAGGGTTAAATCCTGATGCGATTAACCATATTAATGCACATGCAACCTCTACTCCTGTAGGCGATGCGGGCGAGTTGGCGGCTATCAAACGTGTTTTTGGCACTCACCAGTCAAAGCCTGCAATCAGCGCAACTAAATCTTCAACAGGGCATTTACTAGGTGCTGCAGGTGGGCTTGAAGCGATATTTACCATTAAAGCCATACAAACGCAGTGCTGCCCGCCTACGATTAATTTAGATCAGGCAGATGAACGTGCTGATGGACTCAAGATAGTCGGTAAAAATCCACTCCCTCAAAAGATTGAATATGCATTATCAAATGGATTTGGTTTTGGTGGAGTGAATGCTTCGGTGATTTTCAAACGATTTAATTCTTGAAATAACATATCAAAAGTTAGGTAGTACCTGAGGTTAATTTGTGTAATGAAAATGTTAGCTTATTAGGATGCTAAAGATGCAGCCAAACGCATTAGCACATCGGGTTCCATATGGGGCATTAGGCAATTTCAGCAGTTGGGTACCCCTTAGCCCCTTGGAGTTCTTTCAATAACTGTACGGAAATTAGTCGAATGGCACAAACTAATCCCAAAGTTGAAAAATGAAAGTACATTAATTTCGGTATTGTTGATTTACTCTGCCTACTATTTATCAAAGCGGCAGCACAATCAAGAGTCTTACAATGTAAAGCCTATGCAAAGATGCATTTAAAGTGAACTCACGTTTACACCTTCGATATTTAGTAAACTGCTTATAAAAAAAGCCACTAATTCTAGTGGCCCTTTTTTTAAAGCTGAGTTTAACTTAATGCTAACTAACTATTCCAGATTACAGCCTCCTTTACAAGGCAAACCCGTAGTTGCGCTGAAAATATCACCCACAGTTTTTGTACCAATGGCCTGCTGCACTGTAACCACTGTTTTACCAATAATCGCTGCGGCTGAGGCATCCGTACCCTTAATTACACCTACAAGCGTAGCATCCACCTTGCCGCCTGTTACAAAGCCTACACCCGCTACGCCTGCGCCTGTTACGCTGTTGCTTGCAAGTGTGCTGCCAGAAATATTTCCAGCTGCTGCAAAGCCATTTTGAGCTTTTGCATATCCAGTTTCATTATTGTAATGACTGTAATCATTAGATGATGACCATGTACCATTCCAAGTAGCGTTTTGGAAGTTAACCGCAATCGCTACCCGAGAGCCCATAAAGCTACCGCCGCTAAAGTTATAGGTTTGACCTAAACGCACTTGCTCTGCAATTTGTGTTGCCGAAACAGGTTTACCATAGAAATACTGACCGTTGCTAGTATTATTGCCAATTGAACTTGTACTATAAGAGTTATTATTTGCAACACCATTATATGTACTACCTAGGTAAGCATTAAAAGATGTATTGTCATTTTCACTGTTAACATAAGAATTACCATAAGTATCTCCCCAATAATAAGAAGTAACATTGGTACTTAAGTCTGGGGCACTATCGTTAATATTAAACGCTGCACCATCGTAAGTACCGGTGACCACCAGCTTGCCATTGTAATGGTTTGTATCTTGAACATAGTAAGGCTTTCCATCTGACCAAGGATAAACCTCGCCCACATAATGGCTGTGCTCATCTAAGCGTTCTGGGCCCTGAGTTACATCAAAATGTATAGTACCCGCGGTCGTCGCATTGTAATAGCCACTACCACCGTTGCAATTGTAATAACAAAGCGTATAGCCTACATAACCGCCAGTATCAGCAGCGTTAGCAGTCACAAACTGACCATTATCAATACCTACAAGCCTTTGGTCTGTTGGGATGCTTTTACCTGTATTATTTTGCGCAGTGTTAAAGTTTTGCACCGAGATGTTGCCTATGCCAGCATCTCCACCACTTGATGGGCCTGCTGCTGTAGCGGCATCCCAATAGCCCCACTCATGTACAGAATCCGCTTGCGCAATATTGCTTACCATTAATTGACTTAGTGCTACAGCAACTGCTAAAGCAACTGATGATGATGTACGTACGACTGGTTTGTTGTTCAATTTAAACTCCTTAGATGTTTTCAGTAATGTTCTTAATTTTTGTTTTTACTACTTTGTTGCCACCACTAATCTTGACACTCTATAGATTCAAAGCAAGCAGTATGCCAACACATAATATTCTTATGTAAATTAAAGTAAAATTGGCGCGGGTGTTAGCATACAGCTTTATAGAGATAATAGATTGACACTTAAAAGTGTTGCGTATTACGGCTATCGTGACCGATCAAAACGGACTATCGTGACCAGTTGC
>NZ_JAQSDC010000044.1 GCF_029945705.1 Methylotenera sp. | reverse complement strand
AATGTCTATTAGAAGCTTGCGTCTTAAAAATAGCATTAAAAATGTCTATTACTCCCTATAAGTGTATTTTTCAAATAGAACCTAGTTCAAAAGTGTAACTTTATGAGTAGTGTGACCATTATTCGTAAATACAGTCACAAAATAAACACCTAATGAGTTGCCAGTTAAATCAATCTTGTCTGTAAAATCTTCATTGTATATGATTTCACCTATGGCATTGCATACGATTATTTTTACACCAACTTGACCTTCTAACACAATACTCAACGGGCCAATTGTAGGATTAGGATACACATTAATAGCTGCTAATTTACCAACTGATACAATGGCGGTATTTTTAAAGTATGTACAAACAAATATTTCTGAAAGCGATGAACATGAGCCATTTGAAACCTCGACAGTATACTCCCCATTTTCGGTCATGGTATACTGAGGTGAATTAGCCCCAGGAATAGCCACTCCATTAAAATACCATTGTATACCTGTAGAGATATTACAAGTTAAAATATTTTTATTAGTAGAGATAATTGGAGTTAGCGGTATTGGATTTACAACCACTGTTATTGGATCAGAAATATTAGAACAATTCTTATAGTCGGTAATTCTTACTGTATAAACACCCGAAGCATCTATCAAAATATTTTGAACTTGCTCATTATTGTTCCATAAATAGGTACTGGCTACATTAGCACTTAAAACCACTGAACCTCCTTCACAAAATGTGGTTGGGCCATCTGGCGTGATAATAACTTTAGGCAAGGAATTCACTGTTACGGTTAATGGGTATGAAATAGCTTTACAGCCGTTAATATCGGTAATTAAAACAGCATATGTACCTGCATTAAGCACATTGATTTCGCTATTTTTTTGATTGGTACTCCATAAATAAGCACTATAATTTCCTGCAAATAGTTTGAGTGTATCACCTTCGCAAATTTCAGTTGATTTGTCGGCTTGAATAGTTGGTCGAGAAGGCAATTCATTTACTTTAACTACTAATGGTAATGACGAAGCTGTGCAGCCATTTGTATCGACTGTTGTAATAGCATATACCCCACTCGATTTAGCAACAATCGAAGATTTAATTTCCAAGTTATTCCATGTATATTGTTTCGCTATTGAACTTTTTAAAATCACTGAATCTCCTTTACAAAAAGTGTTTGAACTCATGGCTGTAATTACTGGCACAATAGGTTTATTAATTCCCACATTAATATTTTTTGTTGTCGCCGAACAGCCATTTCCATCAGTAATAGTAACATGGTATAAACCAGATTGCTTAACAATTAATAGCGGTGTTTTTACGCCATTGTTCCACAAATAAGTTTGACCAGCACTTGAAGTTAGTATTACTGAATCTCCATCGCATAACAGAGGAGATTGTTGAACAGTAATTTCTGCTAATGGCAACTTATTCATTTGCACCATAGTTGAATTAGATTTGGCTGAACAACCATTAACATCGGTTACAATTACATTAAATTGTCCACTGTTTTTAACGGTGATGGTTGGTGAACTTTCATTTGTACTCCATAAATAAACATTGGCAATACTTGCAGTTAAGGTTACTGAATCCCCTTCACAGAATGATGTTGAACCTTTAGCCGTAATTTCAGACAATGGCAGTGGATTTACTACAATCGGAGTAATGCTAGAAGTTGAAGAACAATTGTTATTATCTGTAATGGTTACTGTGTATGACCCACTTGCTTTTATTTTTATTTCAGCGGTCACTTCACCTGTGTTCCATAAATAAGAATTAGCCGGATTCGCAGCAAGAGTAACAGAATCTCCTTTACAAAAAGTAAGTGCACCATTTGCTGTTATTGCTGCCACAGGCAAAGCATTTACAAGGACAGTTTCAATCGATGAAGTATTTGAACAAGCATTAGTATCCGTAACAACCACTGAATAGTTGCCACTTTTTAAAACTGCGATAGTTTGATTTGTAGCACCATTGCTCCATAAATAAGCATTGCCTATAGAAGCCGTTAATAAAACTGAATCACCTTGACAAAATGTTTTAGCCTTGTTCGAAGTAACAATAGCTATAGGCAATGCATTAACTGTTATTAAAGTGGTTGCAGATGTATTTGAACAAGCATTGTTATCTGTTATTTTTACAGAGAAGCTACCACTTGCTTTTACTTTGATTGCTTGTGATGTTGAACCATTGCTCCATAAATAAGCATTCGCGCTTGATGAAGTCAGAGTTACTGAATCACCATCGCAGAATGTTTTTGAACCACTGGCTGTAATGCTTGCAGTTGGCAATGCATTAACAACAACACTTGCTATTGATGACGTATTTGAACAAGCATTGTTATCTGTAATTTTAACAGAGAAGCTACCACTTGCTTTTATTTTGATTGCTTGCGATGTCTCGCCAGTATTCCATAAATAAGCATTCGCGCTTGATGAGGTTAAAGTTACTGAATCACCTTGGCAGAATGTTTTTGAACCACTGGCTGTAATGCTTGCAGTTGGCAATGCATTAACA
>NZ_JAQSDC010000043.1 GCF_029945705.1 Methylotenera sp. | reverse complement strand
TCGCGACGAGGCGTCGCTCCTACATAGCATTGCTGGCATGCAATTACCTAAAGGAGTTAGTAAAAAAGTGCCATCATCTACTCATGCCTTAACGCCTCAATCGGGTCCATTTGCGCAGCGCGCCTTGCTGGAAAGTAGCCAAACAGCACGCCAATACCAGCAGAAAATAAAAACGACATCATATTGGTGGTGACATCAAAAATAAACGGTATATTCATCACCATAGAAAGCACATAAGAGGCCATAGCAGCAATGATGATTCCTATGATGCCACCTAATGCTGACAGCACTACCGCCTCAATCAAAAACTGTAACAAAACCTCTCGCTCTAACGCGCCAATCGCAAGGCGCAGACCAATCTCTCTGGTACGTTCTGTAACGCTGACTAGCATGATATTCATAATGCCAATGCCGCCTACCAGTAAGCTAACCGCGGCCACTGCGCCGAGTAGCGTGGTCATTACTTTGGTCGTGCTCGCAAGTGTTTCGGCGAGTTGTTGCGTATCGAAAATATTAAAATTATCGTCATCGCTCTCGGCGAGTTTGCGGCGTTCACGCAGTAAATCTCGCAGACTGGCTTTTAATGGACCACTATCTCGGCCGTCTTCCATTGAAACCATCAGCGTACTTACTTTCAAACTACCCGTCACACGGCGTTGAAGCGTATGCAGTGGCAGAAGCACTAGATCATCTTGATCGCCCATTCCGCCTTGACCTTTAGCCGCCAGAATACCCACGACTGTGCATGAAAACTGCTTAATGCGTAATTGCTCACCAAGGCCTGTCAGCCCGATTGAGCCGGCATATAACTCTCGGCGTACCGTTTCACCAATCACGCAAACGGCTGCTCCAGCAGTTTGTTCATCAGGGTCAAAAACACGGCCGCTTGCTAACTTCCAATTGCCTGTAATAAACCATGCATTCGTGCTGCCGTAAACCGTGCTAGGCCAATTTCGGCCATTAGCGATCACATTGACGCTACTGCGACCTTGCGGAGCTACCGCAGCAACGCCACCAATTTCCGACTGTATGACAACAGCATCTGCCTCGGTGAACTGTGGCACGCCACCTCCGCCTCCACCACCGCCTGGTCCTCGTTGACCAGGGTTTACCATTAACAAATTAGTACCAAGGCTTGATATTTGCGTCTTAATGGCTTGGGTAGCGCCATTACCTAATGTCACCATGGTAATCACGGCGGCAACCCCAATCACAATGCCAAGTATGGTCAAAAACGACCTTAATAAATTGCGCCTGACTGAGCGCAAAGCTAACATGAATACACTTAATAACATTAAATAACCTCAGTCGAATTGACATCTAACATAGTTGAATCAGCCAATTTTGGCATTGTAGGATGCGCATTCACCTCATCTTTTGCAATTTTTCCATCGACAAAAGTCACTATTCGATGTGCATATGCCGCCATGTCTAACTCATGTGTCACCATTAACACGGTAATGCCTTGGTCTCTATTGAGTGCTACTAAAAGCGCCATAATTTCATGGCTACGTTGCGTGTCTAAATTCCCTGTGGGTTCATCGGCTAGTAATACCGCTGGTTCAGTCACAATGGCGCGTGCAATGGCAACCCGTTGCTGCTGACCGCCCGAAAGTTCTGCAGGTGTGTGATGCTCCCAACCAGTCAACCCCACTGCGGCCAATGCCTTGCTAGCGGCTATCTGCCGCTTTTTAGCATCATCACCACGATAAAGTAATGGCAGTTCTACATTCTCTTGAGCGGTGGTTCGCGCTAGTAAATTAAAACCTTGAAAAACAAAACCAAGAAAGCGTCTGCGGAGCCGCGCGTGCTGGTCGCGAGTTAAATCTTCTACATGCGCACCTTTAAATAAATACTGGCCATATTTTGGGCTATCTAAGCAGCCAAGAATATTCATGGCGGTAGATTTACCCGAACCACTTGGCCCCATAATGGCGACAAACTCACCTGCATAGATACTTAAATCAATGCCTTTTAAGGCAAGAAATTCCGTTGAGCCTGAGCCATAAGTTTTCTTAACATCTATGAGCTGTATCAGTGGCTGCTCTGCTAGAGGTTGCTTGGTTAAGGGCTCACTCACTGTGCAACCACCTTCTGATCAGTGATCACTTGCATGCCAACCTTTAAATCACCACCGACTATCTCTGTCATATGACCATCGCTAATGCCAGGTTTCACAGCAACGGCTATTGCCGCGCCGCCATCTTTAGGCAACACCCATACTTGCTTGGCTAAGGCTATATTAGCTCTTTCAGCCCCAGATTTACGGTTACTCTTATTGCGTGGCATACTTGGCATTAAGCTAGTAGCGAGTCCTTTTTTATTCGCTGATGCGGATTTGTCAGAATCATCAGAGGCTGGGGTAAAGCGCAACGCGGTGTTAGGTACTAGCAAGGCATCACTCACCTGTTTAGCTTTAATCGTGGCTGTCGCTGTCATACCAGGGCGTAGGCTAAGGTCAGTATTATCAACATCTAGATAAGTCAGGTAAGTCACTACGTTATCCGTAATGGTAGAACCAAAACCTACTCGCGTAATACGTGCTGGAAACTTACGAGTTGGATAAGCACTCACAGTAAAAGTAGCATCCTGGTCTAACTTAACCGAGCCAACATCCGCTTCATCCACATACACCCAAAGGCGTAATTTAGTCAAGTCTTCCGCCATCGTAAACAATGTGACTGCTTGCAAAGAAGCCGCCACAGCATTACCTGGATCAACTGCACGCGTTAAGATGATGCCATCTGAAGGCGCAACTATTGAGGCTTTAGTTAAGTTAATTTGGTCTGTTGATAATGCAGCACGTGCATCATTGACGCCCGCCTTCGCACTCATGTCATCCGCTACGGCTCTGTCATAGGTAGCACGACCCGTATCAAGCTCAGATTTAGACGGCACTTTACCACCTGATAAACGAGACACCTCTTCCAACCTTTGCAAGGAGGATGCGGATTCTTTTATTGTTGCTTCGGTCTGCGCAACTTTGGCAATCGCTGCTGCCAAAGACGCTTTTGAACGCAACACCTGATCACTTAATTTTGAAGTATCAAGCTCTACCAATACCTGACCTTTCTTAATCACATCATTCACATCAACGTTCACCTTGCGCACAGTACCTGAAAGTTCACTACCAATATTGATAGAACGTGTCGGCTGGATGGTGCCATTAGCAGTGACGCTTAAGGTTAAGTTGCCACGCGTGACTTCTTGCGTTGTATATTTGGGTAAGGCTTCCTTCGCACGCTCAGCCTGCCAATAAAAATAGCCTACAATAATGATTATAAGCAGCGCCAATCCACCCCACAAACTTGAACGGCGATACCAAGCCACTTTTGCTGGCTCATCTAACAAAGTCGCAATATCAACGATTGAGTTATCTTTAGAATTAGTAGATTCAGTGGAAGCATTATTTGTGGTCATAGGAGGTAAATTCATTTCGTTTTTTCAGTAAGTGATGTTGTTATTTCAGCCTCGCTTGCTTGCCAACCACCGCCTAAAGCCTTATAGAGGCGCACATGGTCTGAGCTTACATCGGCATTTGCACTCGCGACACTGTCTTGCGTACTTAATAAAGAGCGTTGCGTTTCAAGCACGGTCTGAAAATCAGCCAGCCCACTATCGTAACGTTGACGCGCCAAAAGTGCAGCATTGCCAGCAGATTCCGAAGCTAGTTTCAGGCGAGATACACGCTGAATATCGCCACGTAAGGCAACCAAGGCATCCTCCACTTCTTGCAGCGCAGTTAGCACGGTCGCTTTGTAACTTAAACGTGTTTGTTCCAATACGGCTTCTTGAGCGCGTACTTTAGCGCGCCTAGAACCTCCATCAAATAATGGCATCGCGACATTCGCCAGCAATGAACTGACTACAGAAGAACCGCTAGTCAAAGAACCTAAAGTGAGCGCACTTAAGCCTAAAGAACCACTCAACGAGAAGTTTGGTAAACGTGCCGCATCCGCTTGTGCCAGCTTTGCCAAATCAGCAGCCACTCTATACTCAGCAGCGCGCACATCGGCACGCTGACGTAAAGTTTCAGCGGGAAAATTTAAAGCCAAGTCATTCGCGGCCTGCGGTACTGGGCTGACTACAGATAATTGTTGTAATAAATTAGCAGGCGGCTGACCAGTGAGCACGGCAAGCGCATGGCTAAACTGCGCAACAGAGGTTTGCAATACGGGGATATTGGCGCGTGTTTGCTCTGCCGAAACCCTCGCCTGTTCTGCATCTAAAGAGGACACTAAGCCTGCTTGATTGCGCCACTCGGTAATTTGTAGCGTTTCTAACTGACTGCTTAAGTTACTATTTGCAATCGCTAATCGTGCCTGAGCATTGCGTAAGGAAATATAATTAAGCGCCACTTCAGCCGCGATTGACACCTGAATGTCTCCTAAACTCGCCTCACTCGCCTGAGCAGTTGCCTCACTAGCAGAAAGCCCGCTTCGATTTGCACCGAAAATATCCAACTCCCAACTGGCATCCAAGCCAGCAGAAAAATTATTCACTGCACTATTATTTCCAGATTTACTTCTTCCAGCAGATGCTGAGGTATCAAGCGTTGGCAACAAAGTAGCTGCTGCCACATCGCGCAAGGCACGTGCCTCTTGCAGTGCTGACTTTGCACTATTGACACTGGTATTGCTCTGCAAAGACTGCTGCACAAGGTTCACCAAAAGCGGATCATTAAACCGCTGCCACCAATGATTGAGCGAGGTTGAATTTGAAGCCGCCACTGCGTCATCCGCTGACCACTTCGCAGGCACTTCAGTTTTTGCGGACTCAGGATGGCTGGGGTGAAGCAGCGCACAGCCGTTGAGTGTCAGCAGCAGGCTGGCCAAACAGATTAAGCCGAACCTGTACTTACTTTGGTGATCGCCTAAGCGATTTATTTGGTAAGAATTTTTGTGATGATCTAATAAAACATTCATAGGGTTAAAACATTCATGGTTTTTCTTTAAGTTTTGTTAAAAATGTTGAATCTATTATGACCACATGCAGAAAAAATAGAATAGGCTAAATAGTAAATCCGTGTAAATCTGGGTAAAAGCATATTAACTAAGACAGATAGGCTAAATCACAGTAAGTTCGCAACTAAGTTCGCAATTAGGCTCACACCTTGATTATTCTTATGGATTACTCTAGCTTAACTTCTTACAATGATTAACTGTTTTACGTACCTATTTAAATTCAAAATATCATGACTATAAAAATTAGAATCGCTCACTTAGAAGACCTTGAACAGCTTGTTGAACTATTTAACGCGTACCGTGAATTTTATGAAGAGGCATCGGACATTGGCCTTGCAAGGCGCTTTCTACAAGACAGACTTAGCAAAAAAGATTCTGTTATTTTTGTTGCAGAAGATGCTGTAGCTGGAACCGCTGATAATAAAAACCATTCACAAAAGCTGATTGGCTTTTGTCAGCTATACCCAACATTTTGCTCGGTCATCGCTTCGCCTATCTGCGTACTTTATGATTTATTTGTAGATGCAGATATCAGAAAATCTGGCGCTGGAAAAGCGCTGATGCTTGCCGCACATGACTATGCTGCCAACAATGACTATGCTCGACTAGACTTAACCACCGCAAAAACCAACTTGAAAGCTCAGTCATTATATGAATCTTTAGGCTGGGTGCGCGATGATGTTTTTTATACTTACAACAAAACAATTACACCAGCTAAATAACACTTTCTACACTTTGAGTAAGCGCATTGCGTTATAGCAGCTTAATACCGCTTAGATTCTCTGCGCAGGTCTGCTTAATAATATTCACCAAGTCTAAGGTGTAAGGGCGTAACATCGTTTCTGCGGTACAAGTTGCATGCAACTCAGACCATAAACCATTTTTACCTATTGATTTAGCAAGCACATATTCGTGATCAACATAGCTTTTGATACCCCAACTTGGTAAGGCGGCTAGCCCTCTGCGGCTTGCTACAAGTTGCATAATAGCAACGGTTAATTCTGCGGTTCGTCTAGTAAATACAATATTAGCGGGCTTAAGCACATGGCGAATAATATCAATGCGCTCTTCAGGTACGGGGTAAGTAATCAAGGTTTCATTGCTAAAATCTTCTGCGGCTAATCGCGACTTATTACCTTTGCTACTATCCAGTGGCAACACCGCCATTATTTCAAACTTGAATAATGGTGCTTGGCGCAAGTCTCGCATTTTTTCTGGCAGCCCGCCTATTACGATGTCAGCTTTACCTTCACGCAATAACTGCCACGGGTCGCTATGAAATCCTGCGACTAAATCCAGCTCAACCTCTGGCCATGCACGCCTAAACGCGTCCATCACTGGCGTGAGCCAATCAAAGCAAGTGTGGCATTCCAACACTATGCGCAATTCGCCAGACTGGTCACTTTTTAACCGAATTAAATCACGCTCTGATTTTTCAATCAGCGGTAATAACTCGTTAGCTAAATCTAACAGGCGCTGACCTGCAGGCGTAAAGCGTAAACCTTGCGGACTACGCTGAAATAAGGTGATTTCATAATGCGTTTCTAATCCACGAATCTGATGCGAGAGCGCAGATTGCGTTAAAAATACACGCTCGGCCGCTAGCCCTAATTTGCCTGTTTCTGCGATAGCTTTAAGTGATTTTAGATGGCGAATTTCTATCATAATAAATTTTAGGTATGAATTTAATTCAAATTTATCACAAAAACTTTCGCTTTATTAAAATATTTGCAAGTTAGAAAATGCATGCCTTACATTGAATAAGGCTTAGCACATGACAAAAAATAATATTAAGGCGCATATCTTGGGCTACCCACGCGTAGGTGCAAAGCGTGAACTTAAATTTGCACTGGAATCATTTTGGCGTAAAGAAGTGCCGTCAAATACCCTACAAGAGACCGCTAAAACTTTACGTGCCGAGCATTGGCAGAAGCAACAAGACGCTGGCTTGACTTTTATCACCAGTAACGATTTTTCACTATATGACCACGTGTTGGATCATTCTGTGTTGTTTGGCGCACAACCTAAACGCTTCAATAAAAAACCTTTTGGTGAAGTGAACGCTTCTCCAGAAAACGCCTATTTTGCACTCGCTCGCGGTAACTTAGAGCAACCTGCAATGGAAATGACTAAGTGGTTTGATACGAACTATCACTATATTGTGCCAGAACTGGCCAATGACACGCAGTTTTCTATCAACGTACATGATTTCTTAAGCCAGTTAGATGAAGCACAAAAAATCAGCAAAAACGTGAAGCCCGTATTACTCGGGCCAGTGAGTTTCTTATATTTAAGTAAAGCCCGTGGCATTAATAAACTAGATTTATTAGATGGGCTAGCACAACAATATGTGTATTTATTACAAGAGTTACAGCTGCGTAAAATTGAATGGTTACAAATTGACGAGCCTATTTTCGCTTTAGATTTAGATGATGCTTGGCTGAAAGCCTTTGACCGTGCCTACGCTTGGTTTAGAACGTCTCGCCCGAAACTATTGCTCACCACTTACTTTGCCAATGTATCGCGCTATCAGGCATTTATTACTAGCTTACCTGTGGATGGTATCCATATTGACTTGGTGCGCGCACCAGAGCAATTAGGGCCTTGGGTTAATGCGATACCAAGTCACTGGGTATTATCTGCTGGCGTGATTGATGGCCGTAATATATGGCGTAACGATTTAGACAAAACACTCGCATTTTTAGACCCATGGGTGAATAGACTGGGCGACCGCTTATGGATTGCACCAAGCTGCTCATTACTGCATACCCCAGTGACACTCGCACATGAGACTAAGTTAGACGCTGAGATTAAATCATGGTTAGCTTTTGCCGATGAAAAAATTGTTGAGCTCAGCATTATTGCCAAAGCATTGAATAATGGTGTGGATTCAGTCGCAGAAGAATTAGCTATTTCACGTGCAGCAATTGCATCACGCAATCAGTCAAGCCGAGTACACGATGCCAATGTAAAAACACGGATTGCCGCACTTAATACACTCAATGAAAATCGTGAAAGTACTTTTGAGTTGCGTGCTAGAGCCCAAAAAGCGCGCTTGAATTTACCGCTTTTACCTACAACAACGATAGGCTCGTTTCCACAAACGCCTGATATTCGTGCAGCACGCGCGGCTTTTAAAAAGGGCGATATTAGTCAAGCTAACTATGATGCTGAGATGGAGTCGCATATTGCTTACGCCATTGCTCAGCAAGAAGCCATTGGCTTAGATGTGCTGGTGCATGGTGAGGCAGAACGAAATGACATGGTGGAATTTTTTGGCGAGCAACTAGCTGGTTATGCGTTTACACAAAATGGTTGGGTACAAAGTTACGGTTCACGCTGCGTAAAACCACCCGTCATTTATGGCGATGTGTATAGACCAAATCCTATGACAGTAAACTTGGCAATCTTTGCGCAATCACTATCAAGTCGCCCAGTTAAAGGCATGCTCACAGGCCCTATCACCATATTGCAATGGTCTTTTGTTCGCGATGATCAACCCAGAGAAACCACCGCGATGCAAATAGCACTTGCAATACGCGATGAAGTTGAAGACTTGCAAAAAGCTGGCATTGCGATTATTCAAATTGATGAACCTGCGTTGCGTGAAGGTTTGCCATTACAAAAAGCGGCATGGGCGCAATATTTAGCATGGGCGGTAAAAGCATTTAAGTTGTCCGCCAGTATTGCACGTGACGATACGCAAATTCATACGCATATGTGTTATGCAGAATTCAATGATATTTTGCCTGCAATCGCAGCGATGGATGCTGATGTGATTACCATTGAAACTTCGCGCTCAGCCATGGAATTATTAGATGCATTTGGTGAGTTTGCATACCCTAACGACATTGGTCCAGGTGTTTATGATATTCACTCACCTCGCGTGCCAACCGTTGAGGCGATGGAAAAACTCATGAAACGTGCATTTGAGGTGGTGCCCGTAGAACGCTTATGGATTAACCCTGATTGCGGCTTAAAAACCCGTGGCTGGCCAGAAACTAAAGCGGCACTAGAAAACATGGTAGCCGTGGCGAAAGGCTTACGTAAGCAATTGGCGTAACTTATTAATCTACATTTACTTCCCTACTTTAGTATTTAACCTAGACCGTCATTCCCGCGTAGGCGGGAATCTAGGCAAGCCATAATCTCAGGTGAGTTTGTTTATTTCGTTAATGCAACATACTTTTTAAATGGCTAGATAAAGATGAATATACACATTATTAGCACTAAAAATATCAAGCTAGACAGGCACACTACCTGGATTCCCGCCTAAGTGGGAATGACGTAAATAATGGAATAAAAATCCCATATAAAACAATCGCATAAAACAAAATTAAAAAATAATATCAATATATAGTGTTTTTATATTGAAAAAATCATCTATATTGCGCTATAGTGTTGTCACACGGTTCTTACGTTTTAGTCAAAACGTAAGATAAAAGGGAATACGGTGCGGTGTTTGAGTCTACTTTCAAATACTTATGCCATAGCTGCCCCCGCAACTGTAATCAGCGAGTTATTTGTTACGCTTGTTTAAAAAGCACTTGCCACTGAATTGGATATTGTCAATTTGGGAAGGCCAACAAAGAACGATGACCTGAGAGCCAGGAGACCTGCCGTGTGCGTTTTTGTGCCTTTTACGATGTTAATTTTAATCATCGCAAAAGCGCGTAAAAATATTTTTATAACGTTTGAGGCGGGGTGTCCTCGGCAGATGACTAGTGCATTCACTATTGATGCATTCACTATTCGCCATGCTGTTTTTAATATTTGTGCAGACTATATGTCAGCAAGTCGCGCCAATTTTAAAGCTACCTGCCCTTTTTGAAAAAGGGAATAACCAAATGGATGATGTCAGACCTTCTGTTAATACAGACTTATCTTTACCTACATTACAAGTCATTCGTCGCAATGGCGCTGCAGTTCAATTTACACTCGATAAAATCTCTATCGCTATCACTAAAGCATTTTTGGCGGTTGAAGGCAACCAAAGTGGCGCCTCGCAACGCGTGCGTGACCAAGTCGCTACATTAAGCCAATTAGTCAATAGCGCACTAATGCGTCGCTTACCTGCTGGCGGCTCAATTCACATTGAAGATATTCAAGACCAAGTAGAGTTGGCACTTATGCGCAACGGCAACCACGATGTAGCACGTGCTTATGTGCTTTACCGTGAAAAACGCAACGCTGAACGTGCGGCTGAAAAAGCGAGCCACCCATCTGCCGAACCTGTTCATATGCTGAGTGTGAATATTGATGGCAAATTAA
Source organism: Methylotenera sp. (assembly GCF_029945705.1). Taxonomy (GTDB): domain Bacteria; phylum Pseudomonadota; class Gammaproteobacteria; order Burkholderiales; family Methylophilaceae; genus Methylotenera. The sequence goes on along the minus strand of NZ_JAQSDC010000043.1, from coordinate 105,020 downwards.
TTCCCCTCGACATTAATCAACTCAATGAAATGGTGAGTGAGGCTTGCTTAAATTTAAATGATGTTGAGCCTTCACTAGTGGTTGAGCAAGCGGTACGTGATTTATACAATGGCATACCCTTTACAGAAGTCTATAAGGCGTTAATTTTATCGACCCGGAGCCTGATTGAAACTGAGCCAGCTTACAATTATGTGACTGCACGTTTACAACTAGATTTAGTACGTGCAGAGGTCTTAGGCGAGCGTATTAGCCATGCTGAGATGGACACGCAATACGTAGAGTATTTTCCGCGCTACATCAAAATGGGCATAGCTGCAGAATTGCTAGACCAACGTTTAGCGCAGTTTGACTTAACTAAACTAGCGGCAGCTTTGGTAAAAGAGCGTGATTTTCAATTTGGTTATTTAGGCATACAAACCCTATATGACCGCTACTTTTTACATATTGAAGAGCGCCGCATCGAATTGCCACAGATTTTCTTCATGCGCGTAGCGATGGGTTTAGCGATTAATGAAATTGACCGAGAAAGCCGTGCAATCGAGTTCTATAATGTATTGAGCACATTCGACTTTATGAGCTCAACACCCACTTTATTTAACGCTGGCACCCTTCACTCTCAGCTTTCTTCTTGCTACTTAACGACTGTGAGCGATGATTTAGACGGCATTTACCAAGGTATTAAAGAAAATGCCATGTTGCAGAAGTACGCAGGCGGTTTAGGTAATGACTGGACACCAGTGCGTTCACTCGGTGCGCGCATCAAAGGCACAAACGGCAAGAGCCAAGGCGTTATCCCATTCTTAAAAGTAGTGAACGATACGGCTGTTGCAGTTAATCAAGGTGGCAAACGCAAGGGTGCTGTATGCGGCTATTTAGAAACTTGGCACTTAGACATTGAAGAGTTTTTAGATTTACGCAAAAACACGGGTGATGACCGTCGCCGCACACACGATATGAATACTGCGCATTGGATTCCAGACCTATTTATGCGCCGCGTGACTGAGGCTGGCGATTGGACACTATTTTCACCCTCTGATGTACCTGATTTACATGATAAATACGGCAAAGCCTTTGAAACGGCTTACGTAGAATATGAACGCCGTGCCGAAAATGGCGAAATCAAACTCTTTAAGAAAATTCCTGCGCTGCAAATGTGGCGCAAGATGCTTTCTATGTTGTTTGAAACAGGCCATCCCTGGATTACATTCAAAGATCCATGCAATATTCGCTCTCCACAGCAACATGTGGGCGTGGTGCATAGCTCAAACCTGTGTACAGAAATCACGCTAAATACATCAGAAACGGAAATTGCCGTATGTAACTTGGGTTCTGTGAACTTATTACAACATTTAACTGAAGTTGACGGCAACTTAGTGCTAGATAACGACAAGTTGCAAGCCACCATTAAAATCGGCATGCGTATGTTAGACAACGTAGTGGACATTAACTTTTACCCAGTGGGTAAAGCACGCAACGCTAATACTCGCCACAGGCCAGTAGGCATGGGCATCATGGGCTTTCAAAACTGCTTGCACGCAATGCGCATTCCTTACGCCAGTATGGAAGCAGTGGAGTTTGCAGACCGCGCGATGGAAATGGTGTGCTACAACGCTTATTACGCTTCAACAGTGTTAGCAGAAGAGCGTGGCGCCTACTCAAGCTTCAAAGGCAGCTTGTGGGACCAAGGTATTTTGCCGCTAGACACATTAGACTTATTACTTAATGAACGTGGCGGCAATGTAGAGGTAGATAGAAGCAAAACGCTAGACTGGGATGCTTTACGCAACCGCATTCAAAAGGTTGGTATGCGCAACTCTAACTGTGTGGCTATTGCACCAACGGCAACTATTTCTAACATTGTTGGCGTTTCTGCGAGCATTGAGCCTGAGTACCAAAACCTATACGTTAAATCTAACTTATCTGGCGAGTTTACTATTGTGAATGAGCAACTAGTGATTGACCTAAAAGCGCGCGGACTTTGGGATGCGGTCATGGTGTCTGATTTAAAATACTTTGATGGCTCTTTACAAAAAATCGACCGCGTACCTGCTGATTTAAAACAGCTCTACGCAACGGCGTTTGATGTTGACCCAACGTGGTTAATTGAAGCCGCAGCGCGTCGCCAAAAATGGATAGACCAAGCGCAATCACTCAACCTGTATTTTGCCGTTCCATCTGGCAAAAAACTGAATGATACCTATCTGCTAGCTTGGCAACGTGGCCTAAAAACCACTTACTACTTGCGTTCACTGGGTGCAACAGCCGCAGAGAAATCAACAGGTTCAGGTGGGGAGTTGAATGCAGTTTCGTCCAGCTTAGAAGAAGCGCCGAAAATGTGCAGTATCGACAATCCAGAATGCGAATCTTGCCAATAACTTGTTTTTTGTAGGAGGGGCTTGCAGCCCCGAATAGCAATACTGAGCGAGGAGTAAATTGCTTTCGCGACTAAAAGTCGCTCCTACAAAACAACCAACCAAAATTAAGGAAAAATCATGCTTTCATTTGAAGATGATGCGGTACTAGAAGAAACAATAATAACAACGCCAGCATTAAAAGTAGCGGGAAATAATGCAGTAACTTCACCATTAGCCGCACCTGTCGCAGCCAATCAAGCGTCACACTCAGGCCGCGTAAACGCCTCTGACAAGCGCATGATTAACGGCCAAACCGACGTTAACCAGCTCGTACCGTTTAAATACCATTGGGCTTGGGACAAGTATTTAGCGGGCTGTGCTAACCATTGGATGCCGCAAGAGGTTTCTATGAGTCGGGATATTGCTCAATGGAAAGATAGCACCGCACTAACTGATGACGAACGCTTAATCGTGAAGCGTAATTTAGGCTTCTTCACTACTGCTGACTCGCTCGCTGCGAACAATATTGTACTCGGCACTTACCGCCACATTACCGCACCAGAATGTCGCCAATATTTACTACGTCAAGGCTTTGAAGAGGCCATTCACACGCACGCTTATCAGTACATCGTAGAAAGTTTGGGTTTAGACGAATCTGAGGTTTTTAATGCCTACCAAGAAGTGGCAAGCATTAAAGATAAGGATGACTTTTTAATTCCATTCATCAACATTTTAACTGACCCATCATTTAAAACTGGTACGCCTGAGGCTGACCAAAAATTGCTTCGCTCATTGATTGTATTTGCTTGCATTATGGAAGGTTTATTTTTCTATGTAGGCTTTGTACAGATTCTTGCACTTGGTCGTCAAAATAAAATGCAAGGCGCGGCAGAGCAATATCAATACATTTTGCGTGATGAATCGATGCACTGTAATTTTGGCATTGATGTAATTAATACGATAAAACTTGAAAACCCGCATTTATGGACAGCTGAGTTCCGCGAGGAAATCAAAAGCTTGATGCAGCAAGGCGTAGAGTTAGAGTATCGCTATGCAGAGGCGACTATGCCACGCGGCGTACTAGGGTTAAACGCTACGATGTTTAAAGAGTATTTACGTTTTATTGCCAACCGTCGTTGTACGCAGATTGGCTTAGATGTGTTGTATCCTGGAGCGACAAATCCATTCCCATGGATGAGTGAAATGATGGATTTAAAGAAAGAGAAAAACTTTTTTGAAACCCGCATAACTGAGTACCAAACTGGCGGCGCTTTGAGTTGGGATTAACGTACAAGTAATTAGGGATGATTTTAGTTCAAGGTCATCTCTAATCAATCAACTATCTGGCCATCAACCCAACTTGTCTCGCAACTGATACCACAACATACCCAGCACTAATGCAGGTGTACGCAATAATTTTCCTCCAGGAAAATCGTGATGTTTGATGCTTGCTAACAAATCTAAACGTTCCGCCTGACCTGCTATAGCCTCGGCAACTAGCTTTCCTGCCAAGCCAGTCAACGCCACACCATGCCCTGAAAAACCTTGTAAATAATATACATTAGGCGAAATTTTTCCGAAATCTGGCGCACGATTCATCGTAATATCGACGAAGCCACCCCAAGTAAAATCCACTTTGGTGTCTTTAAGTTGTGGAAAAGTTTCAGCCATGCGTGCTTGCATATTCTGTGTCAAATTAGGTGGTGTTAAAGCGCTATAACTTACACGTCCGCCATAAATCATCCGTGGCCCACTGGCTTGAGTTTTTGCAGAAAACCTAAAGTAATCGAGCACAAAATTAGTGTCACAAACGGCCGAATTAGTGGGGATTAATTGGCTAGCTAAACTAGGTGCAATCGGCTCGGTAGCAACAATATATGTACCAACAGGCATAATGCGCTTAGCTAAACTTGGCGCAAGTTTTGGTGAAATTTCAGGTAAATACATATTGCCAGCCAGTACTACAAATTTCGCTTTCACACTGCCTGTTGCCGTATGCAAAGAAGTTAAGTCATGATTACTGGCATTAGCTTGCTGCATTGCCGTTACCGCTGAATTCTGGAAAACACGTACGCCAATGCGGCTGGCGCCTTTAGCCAAACCTAGGCAATAATTAAGTGGATGCAAATGTCCCGAGCGCTTATCAAAATAACCGTTGAAATAGCGCGGGCTATCTATCCATTTTCGCAGATCTTTAGGCTCTATCCATTCTGCATCAGCGTCATATTGGTAGCGCTTTGCCATATCCTCATACCAACTTCTCAGAGATGCACCTTTTTTCGCATTGACCGAAACACCTAGAAAACCATCGCTTAAGTCACAATCAATATCAAAGCGTTTAACGCGCTCCCGCACCAAATCTAGAGCCTCCAGCGACATGCCCCACACTTTTTTTGCCGCGTCAAAACCCAATGCTTTTTCAATCACCTCTTGCTCACAGGCTAAACCTGCAATGATTTGCCCACCATTGCGACCACTTGCGCCCCAACCTATGTGTTTAGCTTCTAACACGACTACGGAGTAACCTCGATCTGCTAACTCTATCGCGGCAGATAATCCAGCAAAGCCACCTCCAACCACGCAAACATCAGCTTCGATATTCGACTCAAGTTTAGAATAAATAGGCTGTTCGTTCGCACTCGCCGCGTAATATGAGTTTTGTGTAAGCTTTAATTCTGTAGCGGCAGACATACTTTTTACCTTCCGATTAGATTTTTTTAGCCACAATGCGGCCACACAACCATGTCCATATCAATGTGGCTGCAGCATTTGAAGTTAACTCCGCATGATCATAAGGCGGAGATACCTCACATAAATCCATGCCAACCCAATTCAAATCATGCCAAGCCTCTAGCAGTGTCATGGCTTGCGCAGTCGTTAACCCGCCGACCTCTGGCGTACCTGTACCTGGGGCAAAGGCTGGATCTAATGCATCAATATCGAAGCTTAAATATAAGGGAGGATTACCCGCCTTTGCCAAGCGCTCGCGTACTTCGTCAATCACACTTTGTAGCGCGGCACCATCTTTGCCACGTAGCTCACGCGCAGTAAAAATCCGCCCGCCTTGGTCATTCACAAACTCGCGTGCAGCACGCTCACCAGAAGAACGTATGCCTATTTGTATAAAACATTTGGGGTCGACCAAACCTTCTGTAATCGCTTCATATACCCAAGTGCCATGACCAGAAGGCTCACCAAAATGGCTTTCCCAAGTGTCACAATGCGCATCAAAATGAATGCAAGCAAGCGGCTGCTTGTAATGTGCAAAGTAAGCATGTAATAAAGGCAGGGTAATGGAGTGGTCGCCACCCAGCCAGACCATTTCGTATTGACCAATTAATGCACTGGCTTGAGGCATGAGCGCAGTACGCATGCTTTCTAGGCTAGTATTGGGCAACAGTAAATTCCCTAAATCTACGGTATTGTCGACAGGTGTGACATCAAATAAGGGATGCTCATCACCGCATAGCATATGGCTGGCTTGGCGTATGGCATTGGGCCCGAAGCGAGCGCCAGGGCGGTTAGTCACGCAGCCATCCCAAGTAATACCGGCAACGGCGAAAGTACCAGCAGTCATTGTTTGCTCAGACTTATTTCCCGAATCTGATATAGACTGGTTTGTGATCGGCAGGCCTAGAAAACCTCCTACTGAACTAAATGCAAAACCGTGATCCATAAGCCTCTCCCTTCAATTCAATTAATTTACCATTAGCATACATTTATACAAAATATTTGTACGCATTATTTATGCAGACTATTCATTAAATGTTAAACTAAATCTTTGGTTTAACAAATAGAGCCAATTTAGCATTTTTGTTAGAACCACTTAGTTTATTTTAAAGCTCAAAATTTTAAATTTAAAGTTGCTCATCATGTTAAATACCAACTTAATCACTAATGCTAGCGGGCTGCTCGCAAGTGAACGCACCAAATACGTGAAGTTGCATCCCAAGTCTGCCGAATTATCAACCAAGGCTAACCAACACTTTCTGTACGGCGTACCGATGCATTGGATGAACGATTGGGGTACGCCTGTTCCCCTATTTATCAGTCATGCCGAAGGTGCACACTTCACCTGTGCTGACGGTATTGACTACACAGACTTCTGCTTGGGTGACACAGGCGCCATGTTTGGGCATAGCCCTGCGGCAGTCGCTAAAGCTATCGCCGCACAAGCCAGTCGCGGCTATACAGCAATGTTGCCATCAACAATCGCGCCTGATGTTGGCGAAGCACTAAGCGATTTCTTTGGCTTGGATTATTGGCAGCTGGCCACCACCGCGACCGATGCAAATCGCTTTGTGTTGCGCTGGGCACGTGCCGTCACAGGTAGGAACAAGCTACTAGTATTTGATGGTTGTTATCATGGAACAATTGACGACACTGAAATAGATATTATTGACGGAAAAACGGTCAACCGAGCCAGCTTGTTAGGCCAAGTGTATGACTTAGGCCTACATACAACAGCGGTACCCTTTAATGATTTAGCCGCCGTTGAACGAGAATTAGCCAAAGGTGATGTCGCAGTGCTACTCACAGAACCCGCGCTCACCAACTGCGGTATGGTGTTACCACAAAATGGTTTTATTGAAAACTTGCGCACGCTCACCACAAAATACGGCACTTTATTAACGCTAGATGAAACCCATACAATATCAACCGCACGTGGCGGCTGGGCTAAAGCCAACTGCGTCACGCCTGATTTCTTAGTGGTTGGCAAACCCATCGCAGGTGGCTTACCAGCAGCAGCCTATGGCTTTAGCGAGACCATGGCAGACCGAATGAAAGCCGCCAAAGATAACGCACCTGCTGGGCATTCTGGCATAGGCACGACCTTGTCTGGCAATATGATGACGCTAGCAGCCATCAACGCAACGTTGCGTGAAACCGCTACCGAAGCGGCATACCAACACATGCTTGCACTGGCCGCTATGCTAGAAACTCAATTAAGCACCGCTATCGCGGTACATAATTTACCTTGGAATATTAGCCGCATGGGTGCTCGGCTTGAATTGCAGTTTTGCGAAAAGCCACCCCAAAATGCCACAGAAGCACGCGCCGCACAAAATGACACGATAGAGTCTGCCATACATTTATATTTACTCAATCGTGGCGTTTTACTCACACCATTTCACAACATGATGTTGATTTGCCCCGCTACAACTGAGGCTGATATTACAAAGTTAGTACGATTATTTAATGATTTTTTAAAGGAATTATGTAGTGAATAAAACAATAAATGATGTAATTGATTTCGCCACCAACAAAGTAGAGGTTGAACTGGCTACAGTACCGCAAGAACGCGTTATAGCAGGTGTTGCTAGCGATGCCAATACCAAAATCACCATGGAAACATACAACCACTACACGGATCCAAGCGAACATTTTTTTGCAGGTATTTGGCATTCAAGTGTAGGCGCTAAAACTGTGAATTATACCGAGGAAGAGGTTTGCGTTATTTTAGAAGGTCGCGTGCGTTTAACCGATATGAATGGAAGCGCTAAAGAGTTTGGTGCTGGAAGTATCTTCGCCCTACCTGCTGGATTTAAGGGCACTTGGGAAACGTTAGAGGCAATCAAAAAAGTATATGTGATTTGGCAAAATTAAACTCTCTGTCTAAGTGAAATTAAACCTATACCTAAAAGCATTAAGGCATAGGTTTTTGGTTCAGGAATAGATGACACTAATAAAAGTGGAGAGGCTGACAACATCATATCGCCTTGTGTCGCCACTAAATTATTCCCTCCTACAGTGCCTAAAACTAAGGCACCACCAACAATCTGGGGGTTATGAGCTATTGGATAAACTACCCCATTTGCATTTGTCAAAAACAGTTTCCCAAAATTAGCACCTACTCCTAGGGCAACACTATTAGTCTCGTTAGAACCTACACTTATTAGTCCCGCTGAACCCGTAGCTCCTAAATTAAAACTTACAATTTCATCTTGCGAAAGCTTAAAGTCAGACAACTGTAAAATTGGCTTTGGTATATTTTGGTTTACTAAAACCGTGGTATTAATTACAACGCCATTTCCAACAATCAATACTCCAGACGAATTAGAAAAATTAACACTCGGTGCAGCAAGATAAAGATTATCTAGAAACAAATCTCCATCTGCTGAAATATTAATTACTGAATCTGACGTAATAGAACCGCCATTTAATATAAGGTTACCAGCACAGGAAAATGACGCACCGTTTAGCAATGATGAGGTTAAAGTGCCTGAGCAATTGGTGTTTACGATACTTGCTAATGAAATTGAAGTTGCATTTGCTGCAAAAGGCAGAAGAGCCAAAAAGCAAAAAACGCACAAAAGTCGAGACATAAAATCCCCCAATAGTTAATTGCTCTATTTTAGGTCAGTGCCTGTAGGGGTTTATTACATTTTGATGAATCAGTAACCAGTTAATCCACCCATAAAAAAGGCGGAATAACTGCATAACAAACTAGGCTTTATATTACGAGATCTAAGAATTTTGACCTATTAACCGCTCAATGCGGCTATCCGGCACAAACCAGATACAAGCCACTGCTGCATAAATTAAACCTGAAAGCGTTGGTGAAAAGAACGCCGTGGCAATACCTGCAATATAAAGTAAGGAAGATAACTTACCTTTAACATCACGCCCCACCACTTTTGCTAGTAAAGAGTTTTCACCTTGACTAGCAATAATAGTACGTTGCAATATTGAATAAGCAATGGCAGCCATCAACAACACTAGCCCATAGAGCGCGGAAGGCATTGCGGCGAAGTGATTCTCACCCATCCAGCCAGAAACAAACGGAAATAATGACAACCAAAATAACAAGTGTAAATTAGCCCACAATATACTGCCTTTCACATGCTGAACCGTCTGCAACATGTGATGATGATTGTTCCAATAAATGCCCACGTATATAAAGCTTAATACATAGCTTAGAAATACGGGTAGTAAGGGTTCTAGGGAGGCAAAATCACTACCATGCGGCACTTTCAACTCAAGCACCATAATGGTAATGATAATAGCAATCACGCCATCACTAAAAGCTTCTAAGCGGTTCTTTTCCATTAAGCTTTACTCAAGCTAAAGAGACGATCGCTTCAATTTCCACTAAGACATCACGTGGCAATTTAGCAACTTGTACGGTTGAACGTGCTGGCGTGTGTGTACCAAAAGTTTCGGCGTACACTTTATTCATGGCGACGAAGTCATCCAGATTCTTTAAAAATACAGTTGTTTTAGCCACTTTATCCAAGCTTGAACCAGCGGCTTCAATCACTGCTTTTAAATTCACTAAGACTTGCGTAGTTTGCACTGTAATATTGCCTTCAACTAGAGTGCCATCCGCACGTAATGGAATTTGACCTGAAGTAAATAATAAATCCCCCACTACCATCGCTTGAGAATATGGGCCGATTGCGGCAGGTGCATTTGGTGTTTGAATAATGTGCATATGAAGTCCTTTTTTGGAAAAGTGAATGTAGCAAGATTATAATGTAGAGCAATATTAAAGTATAAGAAGATATACGGTGCTAAATATGGCGGCTTATATATTGGCAGCATCAAAGTATTGAAAATGTGCGCGTTTTACATTGCAAAATAGCTCATAAGCAATAGTGCCAGCACTTTTAGCCACAACATTGGCAGATACTTGATTACCCCATAACTCTACTAGACTACCAATAGTGGCATTGGGAATGTCAGTTAAATCGACAAATAGCATATCCATGGAAACGCGACCGATTAAGCGTGTCATTTCACCATCCACGGCCATAGGTGTTCCAGTCACTGCTGAGCGTGGATAACCATCTGCATAGCCGCAAGCCACTATGCCCACTATTGTGTCGCGTTCTGCGGTGAATATGCTACCGTAACCTATTGACTCACCTTGTTTGATGCTCCTAATCGAAATTATTTTTGAAGTAAGTTGCATCACAGGTTTTAATTTGGTTTCAGCATTCATTAAAGGATCTGCGCCGTATAGCATGATGCCTGGCCTAGTCCACTGGTTTTTTGTATCACCTAAGCATTTTGCTTGCTTCCAACCTAAAATTGCTGCTGAATTCGCCAAGCTAGTTTCTGTGCTTAACCCTTGAGTGACCTTTTGAAAAATCTCAATTTGTTGCAAAGTATGGTTCGAACTCACATTATCTGCATTGGCGAAATGCGTCATCATCACTATTTTTGCCACGTTTTTGTGATTATTAAGGCGCTCAAAAGCTTGACTATATTCAATTGGCGACAAACCGACTCGATGCATACCACTATCCATTTTTAGCCATACATGCAAAGGTTTAGCAAGCTTGGCAGCTAACAAAATCTCTACTTGCCATTGGGCATGCACCACAATCCACAAATTATTGGCAACTATTTCAGGCAATTCTAATGCCTCAAAAAAGCCTTCCAGCAGCAAAATTGGCTCAGGAATCCCTGCTTCACGAAGTTGCAGCGCCTCTTCTAAACAGGCGACAGCAAAACCATCAGCCTCACCTTCTATGGCCTTAGCACAATGTACAGCGCCATGCCCATAAGCATTAGCTTTAATCACGGCCAGTGCCTTACCGCCATGAAGATGCTTGGCAACACGGTAATTATGCCTTAATGCATCTAAACGAATATGGGCGATTGCTGGGCGTGACATGACTATTTAATTTACTTTAAGTTAGTTTAATTTGAGATTATTTAAATCTAGCGATTATTCAACGCAGGGCTTGTTTGAGCGCATTTATTGTAGCGACTTCCAGCATATCGACCAAGCGACAAATCATCTGTTTGAATAGCTGGCTGATGATTTGCAAGTAAATCTGCTAATACTTGCCCAGAACCACATGCCATGGTCCAACCCAGTGTGCCGTGGCCAGTGTTGAGCCAAACATTATTGTATACAGCAGAAGCTTTGCCTATGATAGGTGTGCCGTCTGGTGTCATCGGGCGTAGACCAGTCCAGAACAGTGCTTGCGACGTATCGCCAGCGTCAGGGAATAATCCATTTAACACCATCTCTAAGGTTTCACGCCTGCGGGGATTTAAGCTTAAATCAAAGCCAGCTAATTCTGCCATACCTCCCACGCGAATACGATTATCGAAGCGGGTAATGGCCACTTTGTAAGTTTCATCCATGACGGTAGATATAGGCGCAGCATCACTGTTAATAATTGGCACAGTAAGCGAATAACCTTTAACTGGATAGACTGGAATATCTAAGCCCAAGCCTTGCATCAATTGACGTGAATAACTACCAAGTGCGACCACATATTGATCAGCTTCCAATACCTCACTACCGTTTTGCGTGCTGATTTCTACACCAGTCAGTTTTCCATGACTCGTTAGCAATCGATTAATAGTGACGTCTTGCCTAAATTTTACCCCTAGTTTTTGGGCTTCTTTCGCCAAGTTAGTGGTAAATATCTGGCAATCTCCAGTTTCATCATGCGTCAGACGCAAGCCACCTAATAGATTATCTTTTACCGATGCCAAACCTGGCTCCACTTTAACGCAAGCTGCTGGATCCAAATGCTCAAATGGCACACCCATTCGACTTAATACGGCAATATCTTTTGCCTCAGCATCTAGTTGTTTTTGCGTGCGAAATACCTGCAAAGTACCCTGCGTACGGGCTTCGTAGGCGATGCCTGCATCAGCACGAAGCTCACCCAAGCAATCACGGCTATATTCAGCCAAACGTACCATGCGCTCTTTGTTCAGGTCGTAACTTTTAGCATTGCAGTTTTGTAATAGCTTCAGCGTCCATTCAAGCTGCCACAATGACCAATCAGGCTTTAATGCAAGCGGCGAATGGCGCTGAAATATCCACTTTAGCGCTTTCATCGGTACCCCTGGTGCAGCCCAAGGCGCAGAGTAACCTGGGGATATTTGCCCAGCATTGGCATAGCTAGTTTCTAGACCTACGGCTGGCTGCCGATCTATTACCGTGACATCAAATCCTTTTTTTGCCAAATAATAGGCACTTGTAACGCCCACTACGCCAGAACCCAATACCAACACCCGCATGACGACTCTCCACTATAGTATTAACGCTTACAGTATTAACACGGCATTAAGAATATATTCTCATAAAACATTAACTAACATTCAGTTAATAAAAGCCTGTAAGTGCCAGTTTATTGACTAATACCAATAGCTTTTATCTAATTAACGACAATTAAAAAGTTAATTTCACTTAAATTATTCATTAAGTGAATATCAATCTCCAAATTTATGACTTATTATAGTTTTTACATTATTTAATGGGAAATAAATCATGCGAATTCGTACCCATGCTGTTCGAGAGCTTGATCGGATAGACTTAAAAATTCTATCCGTGCTGCAAGAAAATGCCCGTATCCCAATTACAGAGCTTGCAGAACGCGTGGGGCTTTCGGTGACGCCATGTGGTGAACGTGTCAAAACTTTAGAAAAAGAAGGAGTTATTCTAGGCTATCACGCCCGCTTAGATCCGCACTCGCTCGGCTTAGGCTTGTTAGTATTTGTTGAGTTAAAACTTTCAACCAAATCTGGTGCAATTTTCGGCAAATTCAAACAAGAAATTCTCAAGTTGCCCAGCGTGCTGGAATGCCACTTAGTATCAGGTGACTTTGATTATTTAATTAAAGCGCGTATCGCACAAATGGCAGATTACCGAACCTTACTGGGCGACATATTACTCACACTTCCAGGCGCACAAGAGTCTAGAAGTTATATCGTGATGGAAGAGGTTAAAGAAGGTTTTGCGTTACCGTTAGTGGAAACCAAAGACTGAGTTATCACTAAAAAAGTGGCTCCAAGCAAATAATCTAAATGGCTCTTGCTGCATGCCCAATATAAGAAAACAATGCTATTGTATTGTTAGAAATATGCATTCATTCCAATAAAAATAATACGTTTTAATTCTCTCGAAATTTTGACATTATTAGGAGCTTAGAAATGACATCTACATTTATTAATAAAACCTTAATCGTCGCCTTATCTACCATGTTAATGACTGAAACATATAGCGTTCAGGCAGATACAGCAAAAGTTGGGCAAGGTGAAGGTCAATTAGATGTCATTGCTTGGCCTGGATACCTCGAGCGCGGAGAATCTGATAAAAATTATGACTGGGTAACAAGTTTTGAGAAAGAAACTGGTTGCAAGGTTAATGTGAAAACCGCGGGTACTTCAGACGAAATGGTTTCACTCATGAATAAAGGTGGCTATGACTTAGTCACCGCTTCTGGCGATGCTAGTTTAAGGTTAGTTGCGGGTAAAAAAGTACAGCCTATCAACACCGCCTTAGTACCTTCTTGGGCTACAGTTGATAGCCGCTTACAAAATGCCCCATGGCATACAGTTGGCGGCAAACATTACGGCGTACCTTACCAATGGGGCCCGAATGTATTGATGTACAACACGGCAACTTTCAAAACAGCACCCACCTCATGGGCGACAGTATTCGAGCCGCAAAACCTACCCGATGGCAAGCCCAATAAAGGTCGCATCCAGGCCTATGATGGCCCAATTTACATTGCTGATGCAGCGCTATATTTGATGAAAAAAGACCCATCGCTTGGCATTAAAGATCCATATGAATTGAACGAAAAACAATATGCGGCTGTATTAAAGTTGCTGCGCCAGCAAAAAATTCTTACACATCGCTATTGGCATGATGTAACAGTACAAATGACCGACTTCAAAAAAGAAGGGGTAGTTGCCTCTGGCGCATGGCCATATCAGGTGAATGCATTAAAAACAGAGAAGCAACCAATTGCCTCGGTGATTCCAACCGAAGGTGCTACGGGCTGGGCAGATACCACGATGTTAGCGAGTAAAGCAAAACACCCAAACTGTGCTTACAAATGGCTAGAACACTCACTAGCACCAGAAACGCAAGTTGGTGTGGCGGAGTGGTTCGGCTCTAATCCTGTGGTGCCAACTGCATGTAAAACTAAAGCACCCGGTGGCAGCGACTTCTGCGCAGATAACGGCTTTAGTCGTTATGCGGAAATTAAATTCTGGAGAACACCACAAGCCAAATGTTCACTTAAAGAAGGCTGTGTACCATACAGCCGCTGGACATCAGACTATATTGCCATCATGGGTGGCAGATAGTTGTAGCTGATGGTTGCTATTTCAAATGCGTTTGCTGCCGTAGAATTTTCTACTGTCAGTAGGCACTATGGCGATGTTCGTGCGGTTGATAATGTTTCAATTTCCATCGCAGAGGGTGAGTTCTTTTCAATGCTGGGGCCAAGTGGTTCTGGTAAAACCACTTGTTTGCGACTCATTGCTGGCTTCGAGCAGCCAAGCATAGGTAGCATTAAAATTTTCGGAAAAGAGGCGGCAGGAACACCGCCATATGAACGTGAAGTAAACACCGTTTTTCAGGATTACGCATTGTTCCCTCACATGAACGTGCTAGATAACGTGGCTTATGGTCTCCGTGTGAAAGGCATCGCCAAGCCAGAGTGCTATAAACTCGCGGAGCAAGCATTAGAGCAAGTCGCCTTGGCAGAATATGGTCAACGTAGACCAAGTGAGCTATCAGGTGGTCAGCGCCAACGCGTTGCATTAGCGCGAGCACTCGTGAATAAACCAAGGGTCTTATTACTGGATGAACCGCTGGGTGCGTTGGATTTAAAGCTACGCGAGCAAATGCAGCTTGAACTCAAAACACTACATAAGAAGCTGGGCATTACGTTCATCTATGTCACACACGACCAAAGCGAGGCATTATCAATGTCTGACCGCGTGGCGGTGTTTAATCGAGGAAAAATCGAGCAAGTTGATACACCTCGTAATCTTTACATGCAGCCTAAAACCAGCTTTGTTGCAGATTTTGTTGGCACTTCGAATGTAATTAAGAGTGTGCTAGCCCAGCAACTTACAGGTCAAAACCAACCGTTTTCGATACGTCCTGAACATATCAACCTAGATACTCATCAGCTCAATCATATGCAAAATGACACCATTAAAGTAGCGGGCGAAGTGGTTGATATTCAGTACCATGGCGCTACGAGTAAGATTGAGGTGCGGGTTGGCAACCAAATGTTGTTCATAGTGCTTTCCAACACAGAACTATCTGAGCCTGAACTGCCTAAAATCAGCCAGAAGTTAAACCTATACTGGTCGAAAAGTCGTATGGTCATGCTGGAAAATCAAGCAATTTAGTGTCGCACCACCATCATGCAATCAACAACCATAACCGCCGATACTTCAAAACCATTTGGACGAAAACTTAGCAATACGCTTTACCGCAAGAGCAATCTCTTTCTATTTTTGTTACTCACCCCGCCGCTACTTTGGTTTGGTGTGGTTTACTTGGGTTCATTATTCGCTTTACTGTGGCAGAGTTTTTATACGTTTGATAGCTTCAGCATGGCGGTTTCAAATGATTTAACACTCGAAAACTACCACAGTCTTTTTGATGCAACTAATCTGGACATCATTCTGCGCACACTCAGCATGGCAATTGCGGTAACGCTGGCTTGTGCTTGCATGGCTTTCCCCATCGCGTATTACATGACACGCTATGGTAGCCGAGCTGAAAAAGGACTTTTCTATATTGCAGTCATGTTGCCGATGTGGGCAAGCTACATCGTGAAAACCTATGCTTGGACAGTGATCTTATCTCAACAAGGTATTTTGTATTGGTGCATCAATCACTTAGGCTTATCCAATGCCCTTAACCACGTGTTACAAATACCAGCTATCGGTGGCAATACGCTAGCAACCTCCAACCTAGGGCGCTTTATAGTGTTCACCTATATTTGGCTGCCATTTATGATTTTGCCTATACAAGCCGCACTTGAGCGTGTACCTACCAACTTACTGCAAGCCTCTGCCGACCTAGGCGCAAAGCCAGCACAAACCTTTCGCCGTGTACTGCTTCCATTAGTCTTCCCTGGCATAGTAGCAGGCTCAATTTTCACTTTCTCGCTAACATTGGGTGATTACATCATTCCGCAACTTATTGGCCCTAGCGGACTGTATATAGGCACGATGGTGTACACGATGCAAGGTTCGGTAGGCAATATGCCGCTAGCGGCGGCATTTACAGTCGTACCCATTACGCTAATCTTCATTTACTTATCACTTGCCAAACGCGCTGGAGCATTTGATGCACTCTAAAAACAATCAAAATCAATCAAGCGCACCAATTTGGCTAAAAACCTTGGCTTATGGTGGTTTGGTATTTTTACACTTTCCGATTGTTGTCATCGTGATTAACGCCTTTGTAGCGGGTGACGGTGGCAGCACTCACTTTACCTTGCGTTGGTTTCATGCAGCATTTGCACGTGAAGATGTCATGTCAGCAATTGTTTTATCGCTCAAAGTGGCAACAGTCGCAACATTACTGGCAATCATCATGGGTACCATGACCGCTGCAGCGCTCTATAGACGTAATTTCTTTGGCAAAGAAGCGATTACAACAATGCTGATTTTACCTATAGCGCTCCCCGGCATTATCACAGGAATCGCATTACTCTCGGCGATGAACATTCTCGATATTACACTGGGTTTTTTAACCATTGTAGTCAGTCATGCTACGTTTTGCGTGGTGATGATTTACAACAATGTCGTCGCACGCTTCAGGCGCATGCCACATAACTTAATTGAAGCTTCTATGGACTTGGGGGCAGATGGATTGACCACCTTTCGATTTATCGTATTGCCACAGCTCGCTACCGCACTATTAGCTGGCGCTTTGCTTGCGTTTGCACTTTCATTTGATGAGCTCATTGTGACCATATTCACTGCTGGACATGAAGTCACATTACCAATTTGGCTGCTTAACCAACTATCAAGACCGCGTGATGCAGCTATCACCAACGTTGTAGCAATGATGGTCATGCTCATTACTGCCATACCCATTATTGCAGCCTATTATTTAACACGTGGCACAGAAAGCATTGCGGGCAGTAGCCGTTAAAATTAATAATATATAATTTTCAAAGAGGATAAAAGAAATGCAAAATTTTCAGACTCAACTACTCATCAACGGTAAGTTTGTTAAAGGTGAAGGTGCATTAATCAGCGTGCTGAACCCAGCAACTGAAGTAGAAATAACGCAAGTTGCTGAGGCTTCTTTGACGCAAATTCAAGAAGCTGTTGCTGCAGCGGCAAAGGCTTTTTCTAGCTGGAAAAAAACCACACCGCGCGATCGCGCAACCATGTTGCTTAAACTCGCCGATGCCATTGAATCTGATGCAGAAAGTTTTGCTGAGCTGGAATCTATCAATTGCGGAAAGCCTTATTTAGCAGCTTTGAATGATGAGATTCCTGCCGTTGCTGACGTATTTCGCTTTTTTGCAGGCGCCATACGCAATATGACAGGCTCATTAGCTGGTGAGTATTTAGCAGGTCATACCAGCATGATACGCCGCGACCCGCTTGGCGTTGTGGCTTCAATCGCACCGTGGAACTACCCACTCATGATGGCGGCGTGGAAGCTTGGCCCTGCATTAGCCGCTGGCAATACGGTAGTTCTTAAGCCATCAGAAATGACACCTCTCACCACCTTAAAACTTGCGACTTTAATTGCAGATATTTTTCCAGCAGGCGTAGTCAATATTTTAAATGGGCGTGGTGAATCTGTTGGCGCACCTATGATTTCGCAGCCGCAAGTGCAAATGATTTCAATTACTGGTGATATTTCAACGGGTCAAAAAATCATGGAAGTGGCTGCAAAAAGTGTGAAACGTACCCACCTAGAATTGGGTGGGAAAGCACCTGTAATTGTGTTTGATGATGCGGATATCGCCTCAGTGGTAGAAGGTGTGCGCACTTTCGGCTTTTACAACGCAGGGCAAGATTGCACCGCCGCTTGCCGCATTTATGCAGGTAAGAAAATCTACGATAAGTTAGTGGCTGATTTATCCTCCGCTGCATCCAGCATTAAAGTAGGCGAACAAAAAGACGATGGTGTAGAAATGGGGCCATTAGTTTCTGCACGTCAACGTGAGCGTGTAGCAGGTTTTGTAGACCGTGCAGCCGCGCAAAAGCACATTGAAATTACTACAGGCGGTAAGCCTCGTGATGGTCGTGGCTTTTTTTATCAACCAACTATTATTGCAGGCGCTTTACAAACCGATGAAATCGTCCAAAAAGAAGTATTTGGCCCTGTGGTTTCAATTACCCGTTTTGATGATGAGGAACAAGTTGTGGGTTGGGCAAACGACTCAGAATATGGTCTTGCTAGCTCAGTTTGGACATCAGATGTATCAAGAGCTATGCGCGTTTCAGCTGAGTTACAGTACGGTTGCACTTGGGTTAACACGCACTTTATGCTAGTTTCTGAAATGCCACACGGTGGTATGAAAAAATCAGGCTATGGTAAAGATATGTCAATGTACGCCATTGAAGATTACAGCAGCGTGCGGCATATCATGATTAAGCTATAAAAAAGTCAATCTACAAGCAATGCTTATAAAGCGCTAAGTATTAGTTTTGATAAGCATTGCTTGCAGCTTGGCATATCGCAACAAACTCACCCGTATTGAGTGATGCGCCACCCACCAAGCCACCATCTATATCAGGCATAGAGAACAACTTGGCGGCATTATCTGCTTTCACGCTTCCACCATAGAGGATGCGAATATTCTCAGCTATGCCCGTATCTAACAGCTCGATATGCCCGCGCAAAAAACTCAGAATATTTTGCGCGTGTTCTGGAGAAGCGGCTTTACCTGTGCCGATTGCCCATACAGGCTCGTAGGCGAGCACACCATCCGCTAAGCCTTTCACACCAATCGCTGCAATCACCGCATTGAGCTGCCGAATAGTTACCACGTCGGTAATACCCTCCTCATACTCCTCTAAGGTTTCACCCATGCAAAAAATTGGTTTTAGACCCGCTTTAATGGCTACATCAAAGCGCTCACCAATTGAGTGGTCTGTATCATGCCCGCGCTGACGACGTTCTGAATGACCGATAATCACGTACTCACAGCCAAACTCTTTTATCATGCCAGGCGAAACCGAGCCGGTATAAGCACCAGACTCATAGCGGCTCATATTCTGCCCGCCCCAACTGATGGGGCTGTTCTTTAACAAAGCCTCAGCTTGAAATAAATAGGGATGTGGCATGCACACTGAGTAATCTGCATGTGGATAATCACGAGTGCCAGCTAATAAGCCCTCTAAAAAGGATTTGTTACTGGATAAAGAGCCGTTCATTTTTCGGTTTGCAACCACTAGCTTACGTCTCATTTAAAATCCTGAGTTTACAATCCCTAGTTTAAAATTCATGGCCGATTTACAAGCCACATTAAAGCTTTATTGTCTTATTAAAAAACGTCTCAACTTGGCTGTGAGAAACTGGCTTACTCACGAGGAAACCTTGTATTTCATCACAACCCAATTCTCTCAAGAACGCCAGTTGCGCTTTGGTTTCTATGCCTTCACTCACCACCCGAATTTTTAATGCATGCGCCAAATTAATAATCGCAGTCACAATTTCCGCATCGTCATTATTTGTTAATACGTCGTTAATAAAACTCTTGTCGATTTTAACCGCATCGATTGGCAAGCGCCTGAGCTGACCTAGATTTGAATGCCCCGTACCAAAGTCATCAATATACAGATGCAGATTAAGTGCGCGCATTTCTGCCAGAATCTCCATGGTCATTTCAGGATCATCCATTGTTGCACTTTCGGTAATCTCCACGTTAAGCATAGCAGGATTCATACGCGTAGTTTTGATGATTTCTAAAATATCGGAAATTAAGGACAAATCACTAAATTGCCGTGGTGAGATATTCACCGCGACAGGTGGCGGATTAAGCCCTGCCTCATACCATCTCACCCATTGCTCACAAGCCTCGCGGATGACAAAGCGTCCAATTGGCACAATGAGGCCTGTTTCTTCAGCAATTGGGATAAACTTATCTGGGCTAGTTAATACGCCTGCATTGGTTAGCCAGCGCACTAATGCCTCTAAACCCACCACTTGGTTGGTGCGTAAATCCACTTTAGGTTGATACATCAATAGCAACTCGCCCTTCTCTAAGGCTTGTCTTAAACCATTTTCTATTGCTAGCTGCTCATGCGCGTAGACATTCATTTCTTCACTAAAGTACTCAAAACCACTGCGTTTGCTTTTTGCTTGATACATTGCCAAATCAGCATGTCGAAGCAAAGCGTGTGCATCAGTAGCATCGTTAGGGTAAACACTAATGCCGATACTCGCTCCAACACTGTAACGTCTACCCTGCAGTTCAAATGATTCTGAAATAATGCCAATAATTTTTCTGGCTAAATTGCTCGCTGCATTATTTATCGGAGGATGCGTATATACGACGGCAAACTCATCTCCGCCTAAACGCGCGACAAAGTCATCAGCACGCAAAATTTCGTTCAAACGCGTAGCAATCAGTCTAAGTACTGCATCGCCTAGCTCATGCCCCTCTGAATCATTAATTTTCTTAAAGCGATCTAAATCAATAAAAAGTAAGTAGACCTGCTGTTTTTGGCGAGAGGCTTGCGCAAGACTGTGTGTTAAAAAGTGTTGAAAGTAAGTACGATTGGGCAACGATGTAAGCGGGTCATGATTCGCTAACTTATTGAGTTCAGCTTCCGCGTTATGGCGTTCTGTGAATGCGGAAGCTACAAACAAACCGCCCAACGCCATAGGAATAAGCCCAATTTTAAGTGTAAATACTGCATTCGAATACAACTCAGAATTGATGTGATCAACGTTGAAAATAAGTGTAGCAAAAGCAATAAGTGCTGCCATAAAAATAGCCGCATGCGTAACAATGGTTTTAAATCTAAGCGCCGCTAATAACACAAAGGCCAACAACACAAAAATGATAATCTCTGATGATGCCAACATATGACCGTATGCCAAGATTAGCCAAGAAACAATAACCATCGCGACAAATGCCGTAGCCATCTCAAGCTTTTCATGTATTTCGAAGTAAATTTTTTGAAATGCGAATATTGAAAGCAATAAAGGTACAGTGAGATAAGAAAGCAACAACTCACTAAACCACCACGCCATCATCGTTTGCGCTATCGAGTCCCAAAACGTAAAGCCTAGCCACTGCATACTCAATATTGAAATAACGGTATGTACTGCACTTGCAATGGGCGCAGCCACAAAAGCAAATGCCGCCACAGTGGACACTTGGTTAATAGTCACCACTGAAGGGCGCAAGAGTCTTAATAGATAGTTGAATATAAATGCCGAAATACCGCTACCAATAGCCAAAATTGCAGCTAGCTGCCATGGCATCTTCAGTAAGTGAAACAGTAATGAACCTACAACGCAACCTAATATACCAGTCCAGCCATACCTGACGACTATTGCACCAGCTAGCGCAATAGCAGGCAACTCAAAAAATGAGATTGCATCAATATAGGGGATAATAAATGTGCCTAAATAGGCCGTGATAAAATAGATAAGCCCAATGACTCCAGCTTTAGCTAGAAAGGACTTTGTTTTCTCAACAGTAGGAATGCTTACTCTAAATTCCATTTACTTATACTCATTCTTCCAAACGCAATCAGCATTAAACTCATGTTAGCGTATTGTGCTTATCAAGCAAAAACTTAACTACATTTTTCAGGTAAATTAATATTAAGTCTTTTAATATTAAAACGTTGGTGGACTACATGAGCTCACTAAAGTGCATGGCTGAGAACCTGCGTTTCTAAAGCGATGCGGCAAATTACTATTAAAATAATACGCATCGCCGACGCCTAACACCCGTGTGGATTCGCCGACGGTGACTTCCAATCGACCTGATAATATCACGCCGCCCTCTTCACCTTCATGTTGCAGCATATTTAAACCAGTATCTGCACCCACTTCATACGTTTCATAAAGTATTTGTAAAACGTGACCCGCTTTTGCCGAACCGATTTGCCGATAAGAAATGCCTTCACCGCCGCTAATTTCCGTCAGTGATTCAGCACGGTAAAATACTTCACTTTGCATATTCGGCAACTCATCTGAGAAAAACTCAGCCAAAGTCATTGGAATACCAGCAAGTATGCGCTTAAGCGCACTGACTGAAGGGCTAGTATTTCCAGATTCAATCAATGAAATGGTCGCGTTAGCTACCCCAGCCTTTTTCGCCAAAGCTCGCTGCGAGAGTTGATGTCGTAAGCGAACAATTCTTAACCTTGCGCCTAAATCTACTTCCATATTTATATCTGCTCGATTTTAGTGTGTTTAAAGTGTTAAATATACAATATCACTTACATAATTAAAACCAATAAAATCAATCATTTAATTTTATTAAAAACCAGCATTGACATAGTTTACTAAACATCTGAATATACTTATGATATTTGAGTTTTTTAGAAAGGCCATCATGTCGCAAAGCAACCCCATTAAACTGCCTAATATGTCTCACTATTGGATGCCATTCACTGCGAATCGGCAATTTAAAGCCATGCCACGACTATTTAAAGCGGCTAAAGGCAACTACTTTACTTCAATTGACGACAGACAGATTCTGGATGGCACGGCAGGTTTGTGGTGTGTCCCAGCTGGGCATGGACGTAGTGAGATTGCTTCGGCAGTGGGCAACCAATTATTAACACTAGATTTTGCACCTCCATTTCAAGCCAGCCACCCATTAGCTTTTGAAGCGGCGGAACGTGTTGCGGCCTATATGCCCGCTGGCTTAGACCGCATTTTCTTTACTAACTCAGGCTCAGAATCTGTCGACACAGCACTTAAAATAGTGCTCGCCTACCACAGGGTATGTGGCAACCCTTTGCGCAATAAGCTGATTGGCCGTGAACGTGGTTATCACGGCGTGAATTTTGGAGGTATTGCCGTGGGTGGAATTGCTGGCAATCGTAAAGCGTTTGGAAATAGCTTAGCAGGGGTTGA
This sequence comes from Methylotenera sp., assembly GCF_029945705.1. Taxonomy (GTDB): domain Bacteria; phylum Pseudomonadota; class Gammaproteobacteria; order Burkholderiales; family Methylophilaceae; genus Methylotenera. The sequence continues at coordinate 81,860 of NZ_JAQSDC010000043.1, read as the reverse complement.
CCATATCCGTCATCCATTAGATATTGCAAAAAATGCATTTACCAAAGGCGTACCTGCCGATGGCGGCGTTGCCTTAGCCAATGAGTTTGAGCAACGCATACTCACGCTACATGACCCATCGACCATTGCCGCGCTGATTGTAGAACCTATGCAAGGCTCTGCTGGTGTAGTGGTGCCGCCAGCAGGCTACTTAAAACGTCTACGTGAAATATGCACACAATATGGGATTTTGCTCATTTTTGATGAAGTGATTACTGGCTTTGGGCGACTTGGTACGAAGTTTGGCGCTGATTACTTTGATGTGATTCCAGACATCATTACCTGTGCTAAAGGCCTCACTAACGGCGTTGTACCAATGGGTGCGGTGGCCGTTAAGCGCGAAATTTACGATGCCTTTATGGAAAAATCGCCAGCAGGCGCCATTGAATTGCCACATGGTTACACCTACAGCGCCATTCCAATTGCTTGCGCCGCAGCCATCGCTACGCTAGATATTTTTGCAGCAGAAAAATTAGAAGATAGAGCTGCCAGTTTAAGCACCTACTTCGAACAAGCTGCACACAGCCTAAAAGGCTTGCCGATGGTGAAAGACATCCGCAACATTGGTTTAGTAGCTGGCATTGAGTTTGAGTCAATCGCAGGTAAACCAAGCGCAATGGCATTCGCTACTTATTTAAAATGCTTTGAAATGGGCATACATGTGCGCTTTACTGGTGAAATCATCGCCATATCACCGCCCTTAACCATAGAGAAACATGAAATCGACCGTATTTTCAACACGATTGCAGATGCCATTAAAAGCGTGAATGCTGCTGGGGAAGCTGGTTTAATTGTGAACAACCACCTTAAAAATGAGCAGGCATGGGCGATGCATCAATCCTTCTAAAATATAGGTCAAGTGAAGACCAATAGATAAGCATAATAAATGTATACAACTTATAAAACGGAATAGTAAAAATGAATATAAAAACCATCGGACACTACATCAACGGTCAGCACATCGCTGGTGCTAGCGGCAGATTAAGTGACGTTTACAACCCAGCAACAGGTGAAGTGCAGGCAAAGTTAAGTAACGCGAGCGTAGCCGAAACCGAAGCAGCGATTACTGCTGCTCAAGCTGCATTCCCCGCTTGGTCTGCCATGCCAGCACTTAGGCGTGCACGTATTATGTTTAAATTCAAAGCCTTGCTTGATGAACATGCCAATGAGTTAGCTAAAGCCATTTCACTGGAACACGGCAAAACTATCAGCGATGCACGCGGAGAAGTCACGCGCGGGATCGAAGTAGTGGAGTTCTCTTGCGGTATGCCACACTTACTAAAAGGTGATTTTAACGAGCAAGTCGGCACGGGAATCGACACCTACAGCATGCATCAGCCACTTGGCGTAGTAGCTGGCATTACCCCATTTAACTTTCCAATTATGGTACCGCTATGGATGATTCCGATGGCTTTAGCCACTGGTAATACATTTGTACTAAAACCCTCAGAAAAAACACCCAGCGCCAGTTTAATGATTGCCGATTTACTCGCCGAGGCTGGTTTGCCAGCGGGTGTATTCAATTTAGTCAACGGCGATAAAGAAGCGGTTGATGTATTACTCTCAGATAAACGCATTCAAGCCATTAGCTTTGTCGGTTCAACACCTATCGCTGAATATATTTATAGCACTGGTACTAAGAATGGCAAACGGGTACAGGCATTGGGCGGTGCAAAAAATCACTTAGTCGTCATGCCAGATGCAGATTTAGACCAAGTGGCAGATGCACTGATTGGCGCGGGCTACGGCTCTGCTGGCGAGCGCTGTATGGCGATTTCAGTGGCTGTCACAGTGGGCGATATTGCGGATCAATTAGTTGAAAAACTAAAAGAGAAAGTAAAAACCATCGTCATAGACCAAGGTTTAAATGAAAAGGCCGATATGGGACCATTAGTAACTCCACAGCACTTTGCCAAGGTTAAAGAGTATGTTGATTTAGGCGTTAAAGAAGGCGCAAACCTAGTGATTGATGGTCGTGACTATATTCACAAAGGTCACGAAGAGGGTTTCTTTTTAGCGCCCTGTTTATTCGATCACGTCAACAAAGATATGCGCATTTATAAAGAGGAAATTTTTGGCCCTGTGCTATGTATAGTGCGTGCAGAAACGTTTGAAGAAGCTCTGCAACTAGTGAACGACCACGAATTCGGTAATGGCACAGCCATTTTCACACGGGATGGTGAAGCTGCGCGCGAGTTCACTAACCGCGTACAAGCTGGTATGGTCGGCGTGAATGTAGCGATACCTGTACCGATTGCTTTCCATAGCTTTGGTGGCTGGAAACACTCATTATTTGGAGATCACCATATTTATGGCACTGAAGGCATGCGTTTTTATACACGGTTAAAAACCACGACATCTCGCTGGCCTTCTGCTGCTAAAAGTACAGGTTCTGAATTTGTGATGCCGACGATGAAGTAAAATAGCTCAATCAATTAATAAGATAAAAACATGTCATCTTTAAAGCACGTTGCTGAATTAATTAAGAAAAATAAAATCACCGAAGTGGAATGTGTATTCCCTACGATTAACGGCACATTGCGCGGTAAGGTGATGCGCGGGCAAGACTTTGCAGATGGCAAAGAACTGCGCATTGCCAGAGCGGTGATTTTACAAACGATTAATGGCGAATATTGCGATGACCATATCATTGGCGCGACAGACAACGACACCATACTCAAGCCAGATTACAGTACATTTAAAATACTGCCATGGCAGCCACAGCGCGCATGGGTGCTGCACGACTGCATGAATTTTGATGGAAGCCCATCTGAGCATGCACCGCGCAATGTGCTTAAAAAAGTATTAGCACAATACCAAGCACTAGGGTTACAGCCTGTAGTCGCGCCAGAGATTGAGTTCTATTTGTTTAAACGTGATGGGCAAGAAGCAGCTGGCTTCAACCCGCCCACCATGCGTGGTGGCAACATAGAGCAAGAACGCCAGATGGCTTATAGCCTAAACTCCACCGCCGAAATGCGCGATTTTTGGCAAACCTTGCAAGCCAGTTTTGATGCGCTAGAAATCCGTACCGATACTTGGTTGCACGAAATGGCACCCAATCAATTTGAAATCAATCTGCTACATGGCGATGCGCTTAAACTCGCTGATGATGTGTTGCTGTTTAAACATACTTTACGTGAAATTGCTGCCCAACATGGCTTGAATGCGGTATTTATGGCGAAACCGTTAGCTGATTATGATGGTAGCTCTATGCACTTACACCAAAGTATTGTTGATGCCAAAGGCAACAATATTTTTAGTGATGCCACTAATGACAACATAGGAAACGCCACAGCAGATTTCTATGCCTATATTGCAGGTTTACAAAAATACATGGCAGATTTAATGCCGTTGATGGCGCCCTATTTCAACTCGTGGCGCCGCTATGCGCTTGGCACACAAGCCCCTGTTAACTTGCAATGGGGTCATGATAATCGCACAATAGGCTTACGCGTACCTCACTCGGATGCTGCAGCACGGCGCGTTGAAAATCGCTTTGCTGGCAGTGATGCCAACCCATATTTGGCAATGGCCACCTCACTTGCTTGCGGCTTACGAGGCATGCAAGAAAAGCTTAAACCAAGCGCACCAGTGGATGACAGAGACGGTTATGAATTCCCACGAGAAATTGCCATAGGCTTAGAAAGCGCTATCACGCAGCTTAAACAAAGCCAGTCTGCACGCGAAATTTTTGGCAACGAATTTATAGATGCCTTCTGCAATGTAAAAGAGATTGAGCTGGCACATTTTATGTATGAAGTGAGTAGCTGGGATAGACGTTATTTGGCTTTGCAAGTTTAAGTTTGATAAGTTAGTTTTTTAAGTCACACATGACTAATGTTCAAATAGCCTCAACGCAAATACACGCTAAACGTCGCAACTTAAGCATAGTCGCGCTCAATGCCGTTTCTACGCTTTCGCAGATTGGTCAGTATGGGCTAGGCACAACCTTGTTACCCATCGCATTAGTGGCTAAAGGCGCAACGCCAGAGCAAATCGGTATTACCAGCTCCGCACTGTGGCTGGGTATGCTCGCTGGTCTTTTGGTCACGGGTCAAATCATTCGAGCTTTGGGCTATCGCAATACCGTGATAGTAGGCTTAGCCATTAGCGCCTTAAGTTTTGCTGTAATGCCTAGCCTGAATTGGCAATGGTGGTTTGTGCCTGCGGCTGCTATTGGTTTTGGCTTAGGTTTGCGTTGGATAGCCAACGAAACTTGGTTATATCGACTCGCACCCACACATGCGCGCGGTAGGATTATCGGCATTCACGAAACCTTGATTAGCATTGCTGCAGTCTTGGCACCGCTCATTATTGTGAGTGTGGGCGCAATCAAACCAACTGCGTTTTGGATAGCTGGAACCATCATCATGCTGGCGGCCATACCGCTATTCGTCGCAGTCACTTTACCAGCTACAAATAGTTCGCAAGAAATTAAGCTAAAAGACACTAATTTAGGTAAATCTATCAAACAAACCATCGCATTCTTGATGGGATTTGGTGCACTAATTGCAGGCTTAGGCGGCTGGATGGAAGGCAGCATTTTGGCATTTCTGCCTATGTATAGTGCTGACATTGGCTTAGCCAGCAGCGATGTCGCCTGGTTACTCACCATATTGGGCATTGGTGCAATGACTTGTCAGTTTGCGATAGGTTGGTTAGCGGACAACAAAGGCTTGCTATGGACAGCCAAACTATGCACTTTTGCTGCACTCTTGGCGGTTCTTATGGCTACCCTTTTCGAAAAAAACTTCTTAAATTTAGCCGTGGCTATGTTTATATTAGGCGGCGTAGGCGGCGGTTTGCTGACACTAGGCATATTTTGGGCGACGCTGGCTGATGCAACGGCTATAGAGGCAGACCATTCCGAAGCCAACTTAAGTAATCGCGTAAGGCAAGTGTCTATTGTTTACACGATTTTATCCGCAGCTGGGCCTTTTATATCGGGTTTTGTCGTGAGTCATACAGGTAGTGGCAGCTTGTTTTGGCAGCAACTAGTGGTGATATTGGTGATTGCAATCGTGCTATTTTGGCATTCACGTAAAAATACCACCTATTAATACTATGTTATTGAGTATTCAGTAAAAATACACACCCCATTCTCTCAAAGAGAATTCACACGTCTAAGTAATGAACGTCTTAGTCAGCACCACCTTTACATAAACTTACGAAAATTTACAATTAATTCAATAAGTTAGCGCATTTAATTGCATCTAATCACACATATTGATTACACCAAACAGTGATTTAATTATCGCTTGGAATACTAAGAAAATGAAACCGTTTTGTTATTCATCATTTCTCGAATATATCCATAAATTTACCACTATTTTATTAAGTTAGATTCACGTCCCACACCACTTATATATCAAAGCATATGTATCAAAGGATGACTGATTCACGCTTCATTAATAGAGAAATATTTTGTAAATTAAAATCACTTTAAGAGGTAATCATTATGACGAGTATTAGTAGCGTGTCATCAACCAATAGTATTTATCAAACGTCGCAAACAGGCGCAGGGCATAGTACACACCGCATGAAGCCTGACAACGACCAACGTCAGGGTAAAGATGATGGAGGGCTAATGGGTGCAATTGACACTGCGCTTAAATCTGCGGGAATATCAGGAGGTCTTTCTTCCATTTTTGGCGACCCCAGCGCGTCAAGTACAAGCTCAAGTAGCGATACGACCAGTTCAGACTCAACGGCTTCAAGTACAGATGCAACCTCTGCTTTAAGTACTTTTATGCAGAGTCTAATGGCGGCACTGCAATCTCAAAGCGGCTCAAACACGACCAGTGACTCCTCATCATCAGAAGAAGGTTTCATGCCTCCGCCACCACCGCCAATGGGCATGGGTGGCGGTGATATGGAGAGCAAAATGCAAAGTTTAATTTCACAACTCAGCAATGCTAGTACTCGTGATTCGTCGTCATCGGACTCTAGTGATTCAAGTAGTAGCTCAAACTCCTCATTACAATCCAGCTTTAATGACTTATTGAGCGCTTTAGGAAAGTCATCTTCGGGTGGGAGTGGCTTGGAGACGTTCTTACAGTCGCTCTCTAGCAGCTTAGAAGGACATGGCTCATCTGGCAAGGTGGTTAGTACTAAAGTCTAAATCAACCACCATAAAAGCAAACCTCACTAGCTAAGGTTTGCTTTCACTGGCATGTTAATTTCAGTGCAAACTAGACATCAAACTACATGCCAGAATAAACGGGGCCACTTCCACCTTCTGGTGGCACCCACACAATATTCTGTGTTGGATCTTTAATATCGCAGGTTTTGCAATGGATGCAATTTTGCGCATTAATCTGCAAATGTTTTGCTTCATTCTTAATCACTATTTCATATACGCCAGCGGGGCAATAGCGTTGCTCGGGTGCATCATATTGGGCAAGATTAATGCTTATCGGCACGGTATTGTTTAGTAAGTGTAGATGGCATGGTTGATTAGCATCATGCGCAATATTGCTTAGACTAATTGAGTTCAACTTATCAAAGCTATAAATCCCATCAGGTTTAGGGTAGTTAATTTTAGGCATATCAGCCGCTAGTTTAGTGCAATTGTGGTCAGCTTTATGATGCTTAAGCGTCCATGGTAAATATAGTTTAAATGCCGCTAACCACATTTCTAAGCCACCAAGTAACATCCCTACCCAACTACCAAACTTTGATAATAATGGCTTCACATTGCGCACAGCATTCAGGTCTTGCCAAACCCAAGAAGCCTGCAATGCTTTAGTATAGTTGTGTAATAAAGGCGGCACCGACTGCTGATCAACATGATGACTCAATGCCTCAAATACTGCTTCTGCCGCCAGCATGCCTGATTTCATCGCATTATGGCTACCTTTAATCCGCGGCACGTTCACCATGCCTGCACTACAACCAATCAGCGCACCGCCAGGAAATATCAACTCAGGCCAAGATTGCAATCCGCCCTCGCTAATGGCTCTTGCGCCATAGCTTAATCGCTTACCACCCTTAAGTATGGCTTGCATTTTAGGATGCGTCTTAAAGCGCTGGAATTCATCGTAAGGTGACAAATGTGGGTTGGCATAGTCCAAATGCACAACAAAGCCAATTGAAACTAGCTGTTCACCATAATGATAAATGAAGGAGCCGCCACCAGTGTCGTGATTCAATGGCCAACCCAGACTATGCTGAACCAGACCTGTACGGTGTTGCTCAGCAGGAATACGCCAAACCTCTTTAAAGCCTAAACCATACTTTTGTGGAGATGCGTTTTTGCGTAAATCAAAATGACTTTCCAATTCACGCGTGAGTGAGCCGCGTGTGCCTTCTGCTACTAATGTATAAGATGCTCTGATTTCAATACCCGCTGTAAACTGTGCGCTTGGCTGGCCAGAAGCATCTCGCCCCATATCACCAGTAATGATGCCAACGACTTTATCCTGATCGTCATACAGCATTTCTTGAGCAGAAAAACCTGCGTAAATCTCAACACCTAAGCTTTCCGCTTGCTCGCCCAGCCATCGACAGACATCGCCCAAACTGGCAATGTAATTACCTTGATTACTCATCAAAGGCGGCATTAGCCAATGCGGAATTGACCAAGATTTGGTTTCGCCCAATATCAAAAACTCATCATTTTGAACAAGCGTATTCAGAGGAGCACCCTTCTCTTCCCAATCTGGAATCAATTCGTTTAAGGCAATAGGGTCTATCACTGCACCCGAGAGTATATGTGCGCCAACTTCTGCGCCTTTTTCGAGCACACATACACTTAGCTCTTTGCCTGCTGCATTGGCAAGCTGCTTAAATCTAATTGCCGCCGCTAGCCCAGCTGGGCCTGCACCGACAATCAAAACATCATAATTCATCACATCACGTTGCATCATTATCCTTCTATCATCTTTTAGCTTATTTCTGGCTAGGCAATTTCTGGCAGGTTGACCAGATCACTTCGTTCAATACCTACGGTCAAGCTCTTACACAAATCTAAAAACTCACGAATGCCTGTTGTTTGATATTTCTGCTTATGCCACAGAAAATAAAAGAAACGACTCAAATTCAAATTGGGCGTGGAAATAGGCACCAAGCTACCGCGGCGAAAAGCATCTTTAAGCGCTAAGCGTGAAATACAACCAATGCCAAGCCCGGATTCCACCGCACGCTTAATCGCCTCCGTATGCTCTAACTCCAATCTGATTTTAAGTTTGGAATGATGGCTATGCAATGCTCGATCAAACGTTTCACGCGTACCAGAGCCCTTCTCACGCAAAATCCAATCCTCTTGGAGCAACTGCTCTAATGAAACCTTACGCTGCTTTGCTAAGGGATGATTTGGTGCGCTAAACACAACAAGTTCATCCGCTATCCATGGTTGAACCTCAATATCAGGATGGTTACAGTCGCCCTCAATTAAGCCCAAATCTAATTCATGGTTAGCAATTTGTTGCACTATCGTACTGGTATTGTGCACCTTTAACTGTATGCGACTCTCAGGGTGCTCCTGCAAAAACCTAGCTACCAGAATCGTGGCTAAATAATTGCCGACTGTGAGTGTTGCCCCAATTCGCATGTGTCCAAAACCAACATGCCCTTGCAATAAGTTCTCTATTTCTTTGGCTCTATCTAGCAACTCGACGGCTCGTGGCAACAATTGCCGACCTGTTTCGTTGATGCGTAGAGATTTACCAACACGGTCAAAAAGTTGCAAATCGAACTGCCGCTCAAGTTCGCTGAGTGAAGTACTCGTTGCAGATTGAGAAAGCGATAATGCCTCGGCTGCGCGCGACACGCTCTCAGTGCGACTGATGGCAACGAAAATCTCAAGTTGTCTTAGGCTGTATTTCATTTGATGTATATCAATAAAATAGATATGTATTATCTTTATAATTCATTTAGCAAATATTATACGCTACTGTAAAATGCACAGCAATTGCAAAGGAAACAGACATGAACATATTAGTCGCAGTCAAACGAGTAGTGGATTACAACATTAAAGTCCGCATCAAACCAGATGGTTCTGATGTCGATATCGATGGCGTTAAAATGGGCATCAACCCCTTTGACGAGAATGCGCTTGAAGAAGCCTTACGCTTAAAAGAGGAAGGCATCGCGACCGAAGTGATTGCTGTTTCTGTTGGCACATCGGCAAGTCAAGATGTACTTCGTCACTCATTAGCAATGGGCGCAGACCGGGCTATTTTGATAGAGTCAAATGCTGACTTACAACCATTAGCGGTTGCTAAACTATTAAAATCTATTGTTACTCGTGAGCAGCCAAGCCTCATTATCCTCGGCAAACAAGCCATTGACGATGACGCAGGTCAAACTGGGCAAATGCTGGCTGCACTTTTGGATTACCCTCAAGGCACATTCGCATCCGCGCTAGAAATTGAAGGTAATGAGATCTTAGTCACTCGCGAGGTTGACGGTGGCACAGAAACATTAACATTGGCTTTACCTGCGGTCATCACAGCGGATTTACGCTTAAACGAGCCGCGCTTTGTGAAATTACCCAACTTAATGATGGCCAGAAAAAAACCGATTGAAACGATTAACGCAGCTGAGTTTGGTGTGAATTTAGATGCTCGCCTTAAATTAATACAAGTTGCCGAACCTGCTGTAAGAAAAGCGGGTATTAAAGTCGGAAGTGTTGAAGAGCTTATTAATAAGTTACGCACACACAACGGCATTTTAGAAGGAGTTTAATATGAAAATTTTAATTCTAGCCGAACACGATGGCCTTCAATTAAGCCCATCAGTACGTCAAGCTGTGACCGCAGCACAATTTTGGAATTCACCAGTGCATGTTTTAGTGGCTGGTCATAACGCTGATGCAGTTATTCAACAAGCTGCGTCTATTCATGGCGTTGAGCGTGTGATTCATGCAAATGCCGCTCACCTAGCACACCCTTTAGCAGAAGATATAGCCAACTTGATTGTATCAATTAGCGAAGGATATGAAGTTATTCTTGCGGCGCACTCATCCTTTAGTAAAAACGCATTGCCACGCGTGGCGGCATTGCTGGACGTTGCCATGATTTCTGATGTATTGGAAATCAAAGCTGAAAATACTTATGTTCGCTCGATATATGCAGGTAATGTATTAACCACTATACAAAGCACAGATGCTGTTCAATTGCTGACAGTGCATGGTAGCAACTTTGCTGCGGCAAGTTTGGGCGCAAATAATGAGATATCCAGTACTGTAATCGCAAGTACTGAAATTGTAGGTTCAGAAATCGTAAGTACAGAAACACCAGCAGCTTTTAAAAAAGCCAGCTGGAAGTCTGAAGTTCGTAGTCAATCAGACCGCCCAGCCTTAGGTTCAGCCAAAATTGTCATCTCTGGTGGCAGATCACTTGGCAGTGCAGAAAGTTTTGAGGAAGTGTTATCACCATTAGCGTCTAAATTAGGCGCCGCATTAGGGGCAACCCGCGCAGCTGTAGATGCAGGCTTTGCACCTAACGACATTCAAGTCGGTCAGACTGGTGTAGTCGTGGCACCTGAACTGTATATCGCAGTCGGTGTGTCTGGTGCAATTCAACATACCTATGGCATGAAAGATAGCAAAATTGTAGTGGCGATCAATCAAGATCCTGATGCGCCTATCTTTCAGGTGGCGGACTATGGCCTCGTCGCGGACTTATTTGACGTCATACCTGCACTCACTGCTGCAATTCGATAACTAAATTTAAGAAAACATTATGAGCAAATATTCAAACGAACGTGTACTCAGTGTCCACCACTGGAATGACAGTTTATTCAGTTTTAAGACTACCCGTGACCCCGGTTTACGTTTTGAAAATGGTCAATTTGTGATGATAGGACTAGAGGTGGATGGTCGCCCGCTTACCCGTGCCTATAGTGTTGCCAGCCCTAACTATGAAGAGCACTTAGAGTTTTTTAGTATTAAAGTACCTAATGGTCCACTGACATCACGCCTACAACATTTAAAAGTGGGCGATGAGTTATTAGTCAGCCGCAAGCCAACTGGTACGCTAGTCATTCACGATTTAAAGCCAGCCAAGAATCTTTATTTACTCTCTACAGGCACAGGGTTAGCGCCATTTATGAGCTTGATTCAAGACATTGAAGTGTACGATCGTTTTGAAAAAGTGATATTAATACATGGTGTACGTTATCTTAGCGAGCTTGCTTATGCAGACTTCATTGAAAAAGAGTTACCAAACAATGAGTTTTTCGGTGAGGAAATACGCAATAAATTAATTTACTACCCAACCGTCACAAGAGAGCCTTTCCGTAACCAAGGTCGTCTCACCGATTTAATTAATTCAGGCAAGTTATTTGAAGATATTGGCTTACCGCCAATCAACCCAACTGATGACCGCGCAATGATCTGTGGTAGCCCACAAATGTTGGCTGATACAGAAATGCTGCTTGATAACTTAGGTTTCAAAGTATCGCCACGTATCGGTGACCCAGGTGACTATGTGATTGAACGCGCCTTTGTTGAAAAGTAATCTATCCTAAATTCTCATCACTGCAACACCTTCAACAAACACGGTAAAAGTAAAGTTAAGTAAATGTCATAGCGCGCTATTGTTTATAACGCACAGTAATCGCTATGATGTTGAATCTTTTATTATTTTACATGTGTAATGATGCATAAATTACTGCTTATTGACGACGACATAGCACTTACCGTTATGCTTAAACAATACCTAGTCACAGAAGGTTTTGAGGTGACCGTGGCTAATGATGGCCAAACTGGCGCTCAATATGCACTTGCAGGTCAATTCGATTTAACCGTGCTAGATGTCATGATGCCTAAGCTGAATGGTATTGAAACATTGCGTCTAATTCGCCAAACAAGTCATATCCCAGTGATTATGCTTACCGCTAAAGGTGACGAGTCAGAGCGTGTGATGGGCTTGGAATCAGGTGCAGATGACTACGTAGCTAAACCTTGTACGCCGCGTGAATTATTGGCACGTATTCGCGCCTTATTACGCAGGTCAAAAATCACCAAAGATGGCTCTCAACAGGCCTTACAAATCATCATTGGCGGCTTAACAATTACGCCAGCGCAGCGCCGTGTTGAGGTGGAAGGTAAGGCCATTAACCTGACAAGCACCGAGTTTAACTTATTAGAAATACTCGCCAAAAATGCTGGCCATGTGGTCTGCAAAGAGGATCTCGCACTGCAAGCAATGGGCCGCACATTGGTAAGATTTGACCGCAGTGTCGATGTACATATGAGTAGTATCAGACAAAAAATTGGATCCACTTCTAATGGTAGCGATTACATTCAAACCGTATATCGTATGGGCTACCAATTGATTAGGGAATAGTGCTGGTTAATCGAATGGGCAGACTATTCTGGAAATTCTTCATATTCTTTTTTTTGGCTCAGCTCACCACTGTGATAGGGCTAAGTTGTGCCCTTTGGCTGCATAACAGACATGAAATATTGCAGGAGGCTGGGGTCGAAATGTCGCCGCCAGCAAGATCATTACTAGCTGCAGCATCCTCTACTTTACAATTTGGTGGCGTAGAAGGACTTAAGCATCTTTTACAAGAATGGCAACACCAACGTGTACCGCAAGTACTAGCCATACGTGAAAGTGGACAAGAGCTGATGCAACGTCCTTACACAAAAGCTAGTTTTGAGATGGCCAATAAGTTAGCACATGATGAAAAATTCCAGTCTTTCGCTAAAAATATCATACTAAGCGACGGACAATCCTTCTTGCTGTTTGTTCAAGATAACGGTCTCAGAGATGAGTTTGACCATAGCCACGGTCAACCGCCAGACCATATGCAACAGAATCATATGTCATCACCAAGACCTCCACCAGGGTTTCCATTAGTGCCATTATTCGGCGGTTCACTTGTTAGCCTGATTTTCGCAGCGCTACTCGCTGCATACTTTTCAAAACCTATCACCAGCCTGCGTGCAGCGTTTAAACAAGCCTCTAACGGTAAGTTAGACGTAAGAGTGGCGCATGCCATGGGTAAGCGACGTGATGAACTCTCAGATTTAGGTCATGATTTTGATGCTATGGCCTCGAGATTAGAAAGCTTATTGCAAGCTCAAACAAGGCTGCTTCATCATGTTTCACATGAAATGCGCTCACCACTTGCCAGAATGCAAATGGCTTTAGGTTTAATGAAACAAGATCCAAGCTCTGACTTTTTAGACCGTATCGAGCTAGAGGCTAATCGTATTGATGGTTTAGTTGGCGAGTTGTTGGAACTATCCAAGCTAGAATCTGGCGTTATACAAATTAAAAAAGAACCGCTGGAGTTGAGCACCCTGCTGAATAGCATTATTGTCGATGCCCAATTTGAAGCCAAATCCAAACAAATTAATTTGCATCTAGCGATAGACAAAGATTATGTTTTAGACGGTCAGCCAGACTTACTTTATAGGGCGATTGAGAACGTAGTGCGTAACGCCATAAAATATGGCCCAGAAGCCAGTGAAATTAATATTTCCACAACACATTCCGACATAGACAAAAATCTATACATCACTGTTACTGATCAAGGTCTAGGTGTAAAAGAGACTGAGCTAGAAGATATTTTCAAGCCATTTATTAGAGGAATTTCTGGCAGTCAAACTATAGGTAACGGCCTTGGTTTAGCAATCACCAAGCAAATAATTGAAGCGCATGGTGGCAGCGTTTCTGCGAAAAACCTCAATTCTAAAGGCTTTAGCGTAGAAATCGTGCTGCCTTACTAGTTTTTAAATACCCAAGTTTATTTGGACAAGAATACTTAGTCAACAATACTTGGCCATAAAAAAGAGACTTTCAAAAAGCCTCTTTTAGTCAGCTTAAATTAAGTTAAAGTTACACAGTTACATCAACCACACTACCCACTTTCTGCTGTGCTGCACTGTTTTGTGTTTGCTGATTAGCACTAGCCTCAGACTTCTTGTCAGTTGCCGCATGCTTGATCTCATAGATTAACTCCTCTGCGGCAGACACTGTTCCATCTTTGTTAGTATCTTTTACATCGTAGCTTTTTGTATCGCCTCCTTGAGCGCCACCGGGCTTTCCTGCACCTCCTGCAGGTGGCTTTCCTGATGGAGGACCACTTTTAGCCGTTTCTTTAATATCGGCCTCAATATCACTTTGTGATATTTTTCCCGTTTTATTTTTATCGATGCTATCAAACTTTTTAGCCGCATCTTCCGAAGAAATACCCATGGCCGTTAATGCTTTTGTAAATTCGGCTTTATCTAGTGAACCATCTTCGTTAGTATCAGATGTCTTCATCATCTGCGTAGACATCTGTGATGCCATTTTCGACACATCAAAACCACCCGCACTTCCAACGCTGCTTACTGACATTTAAAATCTCCTTATTCACGATTGAATGTTCAAATTAGATTAACTAACCTATGAACATATATCGTCGTGGATTATCAATTGTTAATGCCACAATGCGTAAAGTTATGTAAAAGTATGTAAGGGAATAGGCTAAAGTTTGCTAGGGTAAATCTGTTAAGAATACCAACTGCGTTGCTGCTCAACATTCAAAAATGTCCAAGCAACAATACGGCTCTGTTTTTGACCTTGCGCCATGTCTATGGTTTTAACTCCTAATGCATTTACATTTTTAAGCGCACGGTAAACACTAGGTAAGTTGGTTGCTTTTGAAATAAGCGTACTAAACCACAAGCACTGAGTTGCATACAGCTTACTTTCGTTAATCATGGCAGTGACAAAGGCTTCTTCGCCACCTTCACAATATAACTCTGTGGTTTGACCGCCAAAATTTAACACGGTAGATTCAGCATTTTTTGTAGTTTTACCTAAACCACGCCATTTGCGCTGTGTACCAGCTTGCGCATCAGCTAAAGAAGCATGAAACGGTGGATTGCACATCGTAAAATCAAAGGTTTCACCCTGCTTAATAATGCCTTTAAAAATAGCGTTAGTTGAGGTTTGCAAGCGTAGCTCAATCATATTCGATAACATATTAGAATCCACAATATGCTGCGCATTTTTTAAAGCACTCACATCAATCTCTGCCCCTACAAAATGCCAGCCATATTCGTGATTGCCAATTAGCGGATAAATTGTATTTGCCCCTACACCTATATCTAAAGCCCTGACAGATGAACCTTGTGGCATCACCCCAGCATTCGCCGAGCTTAATAAATCTGCCATGTAATGCAAATAATCAGCCCTTCCCGGAATGGGCGGGCAAAGGTATTGCTTTGGAATATCCCATGTTGAAACAGCATAAAATTGCTTGAGCAATGCCTGATTGAGTGCCTTAACTGCTGGTGCATTAGAAAAATCAATAGTAGCATCGCCATATTCATTTAATTTTACAAACGGCGCTAATTCAGTATTGGCTTGAATGAGTTGATCGAAATCGTATCGGCCTCTGTGCTTATTTCGAGGGTGTAAGCCTGTTTTTATGGTGTCAGATTTAGCCATCGTGCTAATCGTTTTATGCTAATGATTGGGCATGTAGCATAACACCTATTTAAATCACATATTCTTTGAAAAGCATGAATAAAGCACATAAACGTGCTTTATTCATCAAAGTGATTTGCACTGATCGCAGGTAACATTTGCGAAGGAGTAAGTCATTAAGTATTAGCTAAAGCACATTGTCTAAAAGTTGAATTTGAGAGTCGAGAACATGGAAGATCAAGCATTTATCGGGCGCCAGCCCATTATGGATGAAAAGCAACAAATCATTGGTTATGAGCTTTTCTTTAGGCATAGTGCAGAAGCAGAAAGCGCCGTATTTGAGGACGAGTTCAAAGCCTACTCAAGCGTATTAATGAACACCATAGGCGGCATTGATATGCAATGGCTTTTAGGTGAAAAACTTGCTTTCATTAACGTGAATGAAGAGATGCTAAAAAGCGAATTCTTAGAACTCATGCCGCCCAAGCGCACTGTACTTGAAATTTTACGAACAGTTACACCAAATGAAGAAACTGTTGAACGTTGCCAATATTTACGTGAGCAAGGTTTTAAAATTGCACTAGATAATCCGCATTTAAGCGTAGAAACATCTCCATTAATAACTTGCGCAGACTATATTAAAATAGATATTCAATCGCTTAATTCTGCAGAACTGCAAAAAGCATACAATCAACTCCACGTGTCATCAGTAAAAATGGTCGCAGAAAAAGTGGAAACCGACGCGCAATTTGAAGACTGTAAAAGAATCGGTTTTCGCCTATTTCAGGGGTTTCACTTTGCACGCCCTGAAACATTTACAGCAAAAGTCATCAACGCATCATTTGATAGCGTGTTAAATATTCTCAATACAGTGAGCCAAGATGGTGAAATCCGTGAAATTGAAGCGGGCTTTAAAAAAGATACCGCATTATCTTTCAAACTACTGCGCTATATTAACTCTGTTGGATTTGGGCTTTCATGCGAAATACAGTCCATCAATCACGCTTTAACCATTTTAGGTAGAAAGCAACTATACCGCTGGTTAACGTTATTAATGGTGACCGCTGGTGAAAACTCCACGCCACCAGCATTAATGAAAACATCCATCACGCGTGGCCGACTCACAGAACTATTAGGTGAAAGCTACTTTGAGAAACATGACCGCGATAATTTATTCATCGTTGGCGTGTTCTCATTACTAGACGCTATTCTAAAAATGCCGATGGAAACTGTACTTGAGAAAATTCAACTGCCAGAAACAGTTGCTGAAGCACTACTCACACGTTCAGGTATTTATGGACCTTTCTTGCAGTTAACCGAAGCATGCGAAGACTCAGACAATAAGCGCATTTTAGAAATAGCCGAATTATTACAATTCGATGCCTCAAAAGTGAATGAATGCCATATTGCAGCACTGGCTTGGGTTGAAACACTAGGTATTTAGTAAACTTCGTAGTCAAAAAGCCCTAATCAATATTTTATTGATTAGGGCTTTTTACTTACTAAATTTAAGGTGTAGATACGCTACATTTTGCTTGCTAAGGCCATGGCTTGGCGCTCTAAATTAAAGGTATATCGATTAATTAAACCTTCGTTACCGCGTGATGGCGATATAAATTTTAGTCCGATTCGATATTTAGCTGCGCCATCTTTCATAGTGACTGGGCTGATATTACGCACTTGCAGTGTCAGGCTAGTTTCGCCTACTTCAGGAAAGTTAATTTTACATCGATCGAAACTAGCGCCTATGACGAATAGTTCATCTAATGGATTGGGCGCTATCACGCCAACGCCACCTAAACTGACATCAACTAATATCAGCTCTAGCATCCTATCTGCATCAGGATTTTCTGCATCTGTAACGGGAATGATGCAAGGTACAGGGTTAACAATAGGCGTAGTGAGCCTGAAGAATTCTCTGCGTTGCAAACGCATTAATTTTTGTGGCAAAGCAATTTTAATAGCCTTGCCGTCTTTGAGTGTGGCTAATGTAAGCTGCGCACTGGTCCATTTAAGTCTAACGCCATCATCTTTAGTGAAAACCACATGATGGCTAGCCAATAATCTATCGTTAAATGCATCGTCAATACCAATATCAAGATACACCCAATGATTGTGAACATCGACAGAGATCACATTAGTCAGACAGGTGTCGTGACCAAAAGATACTTTAAGCATTTCGTGCTGCTTAGCTAGTTCGTTTAATACCTGAATGATTTGCTTTTGATTTTGAACAATAAACTGTTCTTCATCATTTACATGTGTAGCGTCTTCCATGATCTTCCCATTAACTTTCAACTATCATTATTATTAACTACTAGTATTCTAATCACTATATATACACTGCATTTGATGCTATTTATTCACGATTCCCTTTCCCAAATCTGACGCATTGGTAGGCACCGCCACTTGCACCATATTACTGACACCTTGTTCAATAAAATTTTCAATCGGTTTTAACATGCCAGGTAATGAAAGGGCTATCACAACCAGCCCGATGCTTAATGTAACTGGGAAGCCAATACCAAACAAATTGAGTTGTGGTGCTGTCTTTGTGAGTATGCCCAATGCCATATTCGTAATCAATAGAGCTGCCACTGCGGGCAATGCTAATATTAAGCCTACACTAAATATAGTTTCGCCCCACATGGCGATTTTTAAAGGCTCAATACCACTACCACCGACTGTAATCGGCATGGTCACAAAACTATTGGCTACAGCGGTGATGATTAATAAGTGGCCATCTAAACTTAGGAAAATAAGCATAGCTAATAATACCAAGAACTGATTAACAGCAGTGCTTTGACCTTGAGATTGCGGATCATAGAAGCTAGCAAAACCTAGCCCCATCGACATGCCAATCAACTGCCCTGCAAGCTCAACCGCAGAGAAAACCAAGCGCATACTAAAACCAATGGCCAAACCTATCACCAATTGTTGCACTAGAATCAGCAATCCTTGAAATGAAAATATTTCGAATTGCGGCATCGCTGGTAATGTTGGCACTATGATTAAAGTCAGCATGATGCCCAAGCCTAGTTTGACTTGATTGGGGATTGCCGTATGGTTAAATATAGGCGCGGCGGCTATTACACCTAATATTCTAGTGAGCGGCCAAAGCAGGCTGACTATCCAAGTTTGTAGAAGATCACTGCTAACTGAAATCATGATGTAACCTTGCGACTTTACGTGGCTTAATCTAGTAAATCTTGACTTAGTGAACTCTGGCCTAGTTAGCCATAGCAGGAATACTGCTAAAGACTAAGTGCATGTAATCTACCATAGTCGTTAACATCCATTGCCCTGCAAACATCAAAGTGCCGAATACGCCGACCAGCTTGGGAATAAACGATAAAGTAGCCTCGTTAATTTGGGTTGCCGCTTGAAAAATACTCACTAAAAGACCAATTGCCAGCACTACCAGTAAAATAGGCGCGGCAACAAGCAATGTGATTTCCATTGCATCTCGACCTAATGTCATCACGCTTTCTGGGGTCATTTTAGTTCCTTTAGAAAAAATCGTCTTAGAAAATTTGTGTAATGTTAATAAAAACTTTGTACCAGCGAACCAAGTAGCAACTGCCAGCCATCGACTAATACAAATAACATCAGTTTGAAAGGCAAGGACACGATAGATGGCGAGACCATCATCATCCCCATTGCCATCAACACACTAGCAACCACCATATCAATAATCAAAAACGGAATGAATATAGCAAAACCAATTTGAAATGCGGTTTTTAACTCACTCGTCATAAACGCGGGAACTAACACTAACAAAGGCACTTGATCAGGCGTGTCAATCTTTTCCATTTTTGCCATATTCACAAATAAGGCTAAATCACCTTCACGCGTTTGCTTCATCATAAAGGTCTTGAGAGGAGCTGCGCCTTTCTCCATAGCCTCTTGCATGGTGATTTTATTTTCTGAAAGCGGTTGATAGGCATCTACATAAATTTTATCGATCACTGGACTCATTACGAAGAAAGTCAAAAACAAGGCCAAACCAACCATCACCTGATTTGGCGGTGCAGATTGCGTACCCAAAGCTTGACGTAACAATGACAGCACGATAATGATGCGCGTAAAGCCTGTCATCATGAGCAAGGCAGCAGGTAAAAAGGTAAGTGAGGTCAGCAAAATTAGCGTTTGCAAGCTCAACGTATAGTTTTGACCGCCACCTGCTGCAGGCAAGGAGTTCACCAGTGGCATGCCATTTTCAGCCAATGCCGTGCCAGGTAATATCAACATGCTGGCTAAAATCACTGCAGAACATGCAATGGTTGTATTGAATATAGATTTTAGTGTAGGTGTAGTCATAGCTAACTTAAATTGAATTGTCTGTTTAATTATCTGACTCTTTTTTTTCTAAAATCTTACCTGTTGATTTTAGTAACCATGCGGCAAAGGTATTGCTAAAGCCATCATTGCCTGAATCCGTCATACTTCTACCCATCGGTACGCCTTCAGCAAGATTGTTAGCGCCACTCTCTAAGTTCGCAAGACTGCTAACTTGCCCAGCAGCAACACCTACCACAATCCAGCGACCACCAACTTCCAACACCACAACACGTTCGCGTGAACCTACACTTACACCACCTACAATACGAATCACTGATTGCTTATTGCCCACACCAGGCACCATGCGTTTTAACACCCAAGTAATGAGCGCCATTACAGCTAAGACCACAGCAAGGCCAATCACCATTTTAAGCACACCACCTGTTGGCGATACCGCAACAACTTCTGCGGAAAAAGCCAAGTTCGATGCAAGACTGAGCATGGCTAAAACACTCAAAGTCAAAAAGTTGTGATGATTTTTCATTACTAGCATTTCTATTAGCGATTAATTTTACGAATACGTTCAGCGGGCGTGATAATGTCAGTTAACCGAATACCAAACTTATCGTTCACCACCACCACTTCACCTTGCGCAATTAAGCAACCATTGACTAATACGTCCATAGGCTCACCCGCCATGCCATCAAGCTCAACCACTGAGCCTTGCGCTAATTGCAGCAAGTTTTTAATCGCAATCTTGGTACGCCCAAGTTCAACGGTAAGTTGTACAGGAATATCCAAAATGAAATCAATATCATTTTGTGTATCTTGCAGTTTGTTTTTAGCTGTAAATTCGGTAAACACCTGTGTCTGCTCAACATTTTTGGCTTGTAAAACTGAAGTATCTGTAGCCTCTTGCTCAGCCATTGCTGCGCCCCAGTCATCAGTTGCTTCAGCTGTGCTTTGTTCTGCCATTGCTGCACCCCAATCATCTTCTGCAACAGCAGTATCTTCTGCAGCATCAATCGCCATAAGGTTCTCCTTTAATATATTCAGTTGAGTTGGATCTTAATAGCTTTTCTACACGTAGCGCGTACTGGCCATTAAACATCCCATATTTACAAAGCATGACAGGCACACCATCTACCTGCGCTTCAATAGATTCTTCTATATTGAGTGGCACAACATCGCCTACTTTCATATTCAGCACATCACCAATCATCATATTGGTTTTGGCAAGGTCAGCCACAATCTCTACCTCTGCGGCTTGTACTTGCTGAGTCATTAACTTGACCCAACGTTTATCAGTGCCTAACACTTCTCCCTGCAATGGAGAGCTGAGCATGTCCCGAATTGGCTCTAACATGGAATAAGGGAAGCAAAAGTGTATCTCGCCACTCGCTGGACCAAGCTCAACATTAAAGGTCACAGCAATCACCACTTCATTTGGAGTGGCAATATTAGCAAACTGCGTATTCATTTCAGAACGCATATATTCAAACTGAACCGGATAAACAGGCTCCCACGACTTCGAATAAGTTTCAAATACGATATTGAGAATGCGCTGAATAATGCGTTGCTCAGTCTGAGTAAAGTCACGGCCTTCAACACGCGTATGAAAACGACCATCGCCGCCAAACATATTATCCACCACCAAAAATACCAATGTTGGATCGAACACCATCAGTGCGGTGCCGCGTAACGGCTTCATTTGTATAAGATTTAAATTGGTGGGTACTACTAAATTACGGACAAAATCACTGTATTTAGTGATGCGCACCGGCCCTACTGAGACTTCAACTGTGCGACGTAAGAAGTTAAACAACTCAATACGCACCAAACGTGCAAATCGCTCATTGATAATCTCAAGCGTAGGCATACGTCCACGTACAATGCGCTCTTGGGTAGCAAGGTTGTAATCCCGCACATCACCCGCATTTGCAGCAGGTTGATCGTCGTCTTGATCGCCATCAACGCCTTTTAATAAGGCATCAACTTCATCTTGAGATAAAAACTTATCAGCCATGGCTTAGTGTCGAACGCCTTATTGAATCACGAATGAAGTAAAAAATACGCCTGTTACTTCTTGCGGCTTAGCGCCTTTAGAAAATGGCTTCTTAACTTCTGCGACAATCTCATCGCTAAGTTTTTGTTTACCTTCAGAAGTTGAAATATCAGAGGCTGTTTTGCTGGTTAACAGCATCAACAAACGACTTCTGACAGCTGGCATTTGAGACTTCAACAGCTCCTCTTGTTCAGGACTAGCCACTTGTAACGAAATCTCCGTTTGCAAGAATTTTTCATCTGGATCAGGTTGAAGATTGACCGTAAAAGCCTCAAGCGTCACAAATACTGGCGCATGCGCTGGCTCTTCGTGTTTTGCTTCTTCTTTTTTATGGTCTGCTTTTTGATGCGTTAAAAACCAACCAGCACCTCCACCTCCAGCCAACAGCACGACTGCTGCAATTATAATGATCAGTTTTTTCTTGGATTTTGGTGCTACTTCAGCGCCATCGGGCTTTGGATCTGCTGCCATTTTATTGCCTTTCCATAATTAACTAAACCTGTACTACCTATGCGGCAGTCATTGGCGTTATTGATGATTACATTATGGAAAAAAACGGCTTAATAACATGCTTAGATAAGAGAGGGAAAAAGCCGTTAAATTGGAGATTGTGATTGAAAATATTGTCTTTCGACAAGTAATGTCATGCCAACTTGCAGGCTGATACGAGAAGAGTAGCCTACCAAACCACAGCTAACCCATCGCTTACACAAAGGTATCGACTAAACCGTTAGACGTACGTATCACGGTCTTAGCGCTACTTACATGCCCAATTGGCGATGCAGAAGCATTGTTATTCAGAGAGGCACTGGCTTTTGATTGTTGCGCAGCCTGTTGAAACTGCTGTTGCATTTGCCCACCAGAGCTCACGTTAGCTTGACCAAGTTGAATACCTGACTCATTCATCTTGTTGCGTAAGTTATCCATACCATCTTGCAGCGCCTGTCTTACTTCAGCATTGTCAGAAATAAAGGTTGTATCAGCTTGATCATTGTGTACATGAATCACCACTTGCAACGGCCCCATATCTGGAGGATTAAGCGTTAACGTAGCGGATTGCTCTTGAGCGCCTAACATCCATACGACCTTTTGACTAATAGCTTGATCCCAACCTGTTTTTCCTGGATAGGCATTGATGGTATTGCTGCTGCCTAGTTGTTGCATGGCTTCAGCCGCATTAGCTTGCATGCTTGATTGACCAGCTAGTTGACTCGTTGATTGGTAATTAGCCGGCATCGCTACCTCTCTAATCGCAGACTCTTTTTCAGACTTTAGCATCAACTTAGCCATATCATCTCCACTGCTTGGTTTAGACGCATTTGGCAACATCGCATCTATCCAATCATGGCGAGACTCCTTATCATCAACTGCGGTCAAATCTTTTGCATCAGACGCATTTTTACCTTGAGACAATGCATTGCTTAATACGTCATCTTTTAATACAGAGCCTCTATCAGCGCCAAGCGTGAGTTGTTTCTCAGCACTCATCGCCCCTTCTCCAGTCTCAGCAGCCTTACCAAGTGGAGCTTGTTTTATTTCGGACATCATGGACGAGAGCATCTGCGCATTAGAAATATCTGTGATTGAGGCTTTATCAGTCAAACTAACATCCGACACAGCCTTATCGTCAGCCCCAGCCTTGGCCTCACCGGTCTCTTTAAACAATACAGGCTTGGCATCAAGCGCCACTATGTCTTTCTCGGCAAGCTGCATGGGGTCGATATTTTGGGCATCTTTCACCACTTTTGTACGATTGGTCGCCATCATCGCTAGTTGTAACTGACTAACTTTCTGAGCGTTTTTTTGGTTTGTTGTCGCTTCAGTATTTTCAGGCTTAGTTGTTGTTGATCCGTTTCCAACAGTTTTTTGAGGTTGTTTAGCTTGGTTTTGTCTATTCTCAACTTCTCTGGCTGAAGCTTGCTTGGCTTGCACTTGCTTGTTTAGCATCATTTGAAATGAAGCATTATTTTCCGCTTGGGCTACGCCATCAGATGCCATAGTACTTTTGCTGACTGTACTTTTGTTAATAGCATCTGCTGGTTTTTTTAATGATGTTTCTGTCATTTGTAATGATAAATTTTTCATGTTGTTCAACCTCAAAAATTAAAGCTCGCTCAAGTTGTAATTCATTTTTAAATTGATGCTATTAGTGCTTAACCCAAGAATGTTTAGCTTAAGTATGCTTAGTTCTAGTAATACGCATCGCAAACTCATCCATCAGTTTCTGATCTTTTTTCTGCTCTACTTTAAGCACGCGCTTTTCAGATCTATCGGAGAGCACTTCATAAGAAAGTTTTTTACGCTGACTTTCTTGCCACAATAGCTTTTGCACCTTAACCTGCTGATTCGCCATTTCAACAACTTCTTGCTGTACGGCAATTGCCTGATCGAGCTTACCAAAAAAATTCTGGAAATTTTGATAAGCTTCCGCCCCCATACCTGCCTCTAAAATTTTATTCAGATTTCTTACATAATCCAGCCGATACTCATTCAACATCTCTCGTTTAGCTTGCGCTTCATTAGCCAATTTCATCGCTTTAGCCAACGCTATAGCTGCCTCATCTACCTCTTTAGAAGCGATGCCCTGTAACATACCTAATACATTGCTTGATTGCGTTGCCATACTTTCTCAATCTTATGTTTACAATTAAATAACCAAACCATCTAACACATGCGCAAGATGGCCAATACTCTCTTCAACACCTGATCGTTCAGAAATACCTTGCTGTAAAAATGCATCAATCTTTTCGTGTCTAGCAATTGCCTGATCTAACACGGCATCACTCCCTGCTTCATAAGCACCTACATTAATTAAATCTACACTGCGCATATAACGTGAGTTAAGTTGCTTTAATTTACGTGCGAGCTTTTGATGTTCTGGGCTAGTTATATTGTGCATTGCGCGGCTGATAGACTGTTCTACATCAATCGCTGGATAGTGTCCGCTTTCAGCCAAGTTGCGGCTTAATACAATATGACCATCCAAAATCGCACGTGCTGCATCAGCGATTGGGTCTTGTTGATCATCCCCTTCTGTCAGCACCGTATAGAAAGCTGTAATTGAACCTTCGCCACGCTTACCATTGCCTGTACGCTCTACCAATGCAGGTAATTTAGCGAATACTGATGGCGGATAACCTTTTGTCGCTGGTGGCTCGCCAATAGCTAATGCAATTTCACGTTGCGCCATGGCGTAACGGGTTAATGAATCCATAATCAACAGTACGTTTTTACCTTGATCGCGAAAATTCTCAGCGATGGTAGTCGCATAATTTGCACCCTGAAGGCGCATTAAAGCTGGCGCATCTGCTGGCGCCGCTACAACTACCGAGCGCGCTAAACCAACTGGGCCTAATATTTGTTCAATAAACTCCTGAACTTCACGTCCCCGTTCGCCGATTAAACCAACCACAATCACGTCAGCCGTGGTGTAACGCGCCATCATGCCTAGCAGCACACTTTTACCGACTCCAGAACCAGCAAATAAACCCATACGTTGACCACGACCAACTGTGAGCATGCTGTTAATGGCTCGCACACCTACGTCAAGAATTTCTTCAATGGGCGCACGCATCAGCGGGTTCATTGGACGTGCATTGAGTGGTGAACTTTGTGCTGCGGTAATCTTGCCAAGATCATCTAAAGGATTTCCAGCACCATCAACCACACGGCCTAGTAGCTCATTACCGACAGGTAGATGGCGTGCGCGGTCTGTCACGCGTCTACGTGGCGGATTACCGTGGTGAGGTTTAGGTAAAGCGTCAGCAACTTCTAAAGCAAATACTTTTGCACCAGGCATCACGCCATCCACACTGCTTTGTGGCATTAACAACATACGCTCACCATCAAAGCCAACGACTTCAGCCTCTACACGTCGACCTTCAGCAAGTGGTACATAACATGCGCTACCAATTGGCAGCTTAATTCCAGCGGCCTCCATGACTAAGCCTGTTAACTTTGTAATACGCCCTGCAATTTCTAATGGCTCGACAATGCGCAAAATTTCTTTGCAATCACGAATATGATCATGCCAGCGTTGACGGTGGATATTTTGCATATCCACTTTTGGCTGAACTGGTTCAGGAACAGTTTCTCGAAGTTGCTCCAAGTCAGAAAGTTGCTCCAAGTCAGTCATGCCAAATTGCTGCTTAGAAGCTAGCTGATCTAAAGACTGAGTGCTAAGCTCTGGGGAATTCATGGTAGCAACCAGTCACTTTTTTGCGATAAAGCATCGCTAATACGTTTCCAACGCACTTCATTACTTGCATCAATTTGATTAGCGCCAGTTTCAACAATGCAACCACCACGCTCGATATTAATGTCTTCTTGAATCTGCCAATGCTGGCTTGCGATTTCTTCAGCCAGATATTCCCGTAACATTTGCGCATCATCATGATGGACTAATATTCTTGCTGGCTTTTGCACATAAGGCAGATAATGAATCGCATCCATCACCACAGGCAACACCACTGTAGTGTCAATATTCAGCTTCACTTTCAACATCGCTTTAGCAATTTCTAAAGCTAGCGAGAGAGCATCGTCTGCAATTTGTTCATCCGATTTTTCAAGCGCATCACTGAAAGAGCTCATGAGCGCTAAAAAGTTATTTTTTTCTTCTTGGGCATACTCTCGTGCTTTTGCCATGCCTACAGCGAAACCTTCTTGCATGCCTTTTGTATAGGCCTCTTTGCGCGCGACCTCAAAGATTTGTGCAATTTTTTCTGAAGCAACCGTCTCTTCTTTTTTCTTAGGCTTGCTAGCACTAATGCTCGAGCTGCCTTCAGAAAAAGAAGACATCTCCCAGCGCTCATAAGCTGTTTGCTGCTCTTTAGGAATATTCATAGAGCCCCTATGCATGATAAGTACTCATAGAAAAATGAGCTTTAGCGTAGTTAAAAATAGAGCTTTTAAACATATTGATCATCTCCACCTTTGCCTGCGAGTTGAATCTGACCTTCATCAGACAACCTGCGTACAATTTGTAAGATTTGTTTTTGTTGCGCCTCAACTTCTGAAAGTTTGACAGGGCCTTTAGATTCCAAATCTTCTTTCATCATTTCTGCAGCACGAGAAGACATATTTTTAAATATTTTCTCGCGCATTTCTTCTGTGGTTCCTTTTAGTGCAATGATGAGTGTTTCAGACTGCACTTCTCTCAGCATGACTTGAATGCCTTTATCATCAATATCGATAATGTTATCGAACACAAACATCTCATCCATAATTTTTTGTGCCATGTCATCATCGTAGTTTTTAAGGCCTTCCATAATGATGGCTTCATTGTCCCCACTCATGAAGTTCATAATTTCAGCGGCCACTTTAATACCACCCATCGTCTGCTTTTTAAGATTCTCATTACCAGTCAGCAATTTAGTCATCACATCATTTAACTCTCGTAAGGCAATCGGCTTTACGCCATCAAGCGTTGCAATACGCAACATCACGTCTTGACGCAAACGTTCTGCAAAGTAACCAATAATGTCAGAGGCTTGATCTGCATCGAGATGCACAAGAATGGTGGCAATAATTTGAGGGTGTTCATTCTTAATAAACTCTGCCACGGTAGGTGCATCCATCCACTTCAGGCTTTCAATACCACTAGCATCACGGGATTGCAAAATACGGTTTAACAGCCCTGAGGCTTTATCTTCACCTAAAGCTTTATTTAACACAGATCGAATATATTCATCTGAATCTAAACCAAAGTCACTGCTTTGCTCCACCTCAGTCATAAATGCTGAAACAGTGTTTTCCACTTGCTCACGACCAACAGACTTTAATGTTGACATGGCTGTACCTAGCTTCTGTACCTCTTTAGGACTAAGAAACTTCATCACTTCTGCAGCTTCATCTTCCCCTAGCGCAAGCATTAAAATTGCACTTCTCATTACGCCCGCATCACTCATTTTCGCTACTCATTTCCACTTGTCCAATTAGCTACAACACTTGCGACCATTCTTGGGTTATCTTTGGCAAGCTGCTTAGCAGCCGCTAAGTTGCTACTACTGCTTGCAACAGAAGCAATTTGCGCTTGACCACCTTCTGCACCACTTAAATTGACTACAGCATCTTCCTCACTAGGTGCAGCTAATAATTTTGGCGCGGGCGTTGTTAACTTTCGCAACATTGGGCTTAATGCACGTTTATAAATCAGCAGCAATACCATAATACCTACGATAAAGCGAAGCGCATCTTTACCGTACTCAATGGTTTCAGGATTTTTCCACATAGGCACTTCAGGAATAATTTCTTCAGGCTCACCAGCAAATGAACTATTCACAACGGTTAACGCATCACCACGCTCTTTATTAAAACCCATCGCCTGCATTGCTAAATCATTGATTTGTGTTTTCTCAGCAGCGGTGAGTGGTCTGTAAGTCACTTTGCCTTTTTTATCAACCACAGGCATATTGTTAACGACGACAGCCACATTTAAACGCTTAATACCACCCATCCCTTGTTGTGAGTAACGAACAGTTTTATCTACCTCAAAGTTAGTGGTGGTGTTCTTTTGATTATTCACAGGAGCAGCTTCCGCAGTTGCACCCGCTGCAGCACCCGCTGGCGTGGTAATTGGCGCTGTAGCGTTGGCAGGCGGCTGATTAGACAAAGCGCCAGGTACGCCAGTAGCAGCGCCGCCATTACTAGTTAACGACTCATTGCTTTGCAAGCTGCGTATTGCTGCATCATCAGGCTTTTGATTAGGTTTGTAGGTTTCTGCCGCTTGCTCAAGGCTAGAGAAATCAATCTCTGCACTCGCTTCAGCACGTACATTTTTAGCGCCTACGATCGGTGAAATAATGGATTCAACCCGTTTAGTGATGCTCTGTTGAATATCGTCAATATATTTTAGTTGCGTTGGGTCTAAGTTATTGGCGCCCATCTTTTTAGAGGTATCTGACAGCAGATTACCATTTTGATCGACCACTGTTACATTCGCAGCTGGTAAATTCGGTACGCTACTGGCAACCAAATGTACCACTGCACCCACTTGCTGTGCATCTAAGCTACGACCAGCGCGCAAATTCAGCAATACTGAGGCCGTAGGTTGCTGTTGATCTCTCACAAACACTGAGGCTTTAGGGATGGCTAAATGAATTCGAGCCACTTCAACTGCGCCTATTGATTGAATGCTACGTTCAAGCTCACCTTCTAAAGCGCGCTGAAAATTAACTTGTTCTACAAATTGTGAAACGCCAAATTTTTGATTTTCTAAAATTTCAAAACCAATGTTGCCACCTTTAGGCAAACCATCAGCCGCTAACTTTAAACGTGCTTGATGCACTTGTGAGGCTGGAACAAGAATCGCGGTACCGCTATCAGAGAACTTGTAAGGTACGTTCATTTTTTCTAGTGCAGCAACAATGGCTCCACCGTCTTTATCCGTATAGTTAGAAAACAACACGCGATAATCAGGCTGCTGACTCCACAGCCAAAATACCACCATCACTGCGACGACTGCAGCGGCTGCAACTACCAAAATTAACTTATTGCCTAACTGTGAGTTCAAACCAGTTCCACCTTCATTCACGCCTTGATTAATAAGCGCAGCGTTATTCTCTGCCACCATCGTATTTCCCTAATGTTCTGTTTTTCAAATACTTAACTTATTGCGCTTTTCCGTGTTGAGTCTTTAACCTCTAAACACTAAGCATTTACAGAAGAACTACGTCTATAAGCTATTGGATACCATTATGCCAATGACTATTATTTTCAAATTTAGGAATAGAGCAATTTTCCTAGACCTATTTGCACGCTCGCTATTACGACAGAGTGTTAAATTAATAACTGTCAGAAATGGTGATGAATTAACTATCTAAATTTAAGTAAGAAGATTGTTAATTAGAGATACGAATTTAAGTTGAAGGAGGCAAATCATGAAAACAGGTGGAATTGATGCAAGCAGAATAGAATCTATGCTTGCGCAGTTAAAAGCGGCTGCACAGCGTCCGCAAGCCGATGCTGCATCAGGATTAGCTTCTGCGGCAGGGCTCTCTGGAATGCAAGGCGCTAGCCCAAGCACATCAAAAGTTAACTTTTCTGATGCGCTGAAAGCCTCACTCAACCAAGTGAATAAAGTACAGGTTGAAGCAGAGCAATTAGGTAAGAGCTTCGCGATGGGCGATGATAGTGTCAGTCTTTCTGACGTAATGATTGCTGGGCAAAAGGCCAACATTTCATTTCAAGCAACCGTGCAGGTGCGCAATAAGCTAGTGTCTGCTTACCACGATATTATGAATATGCAGGTTTAACTATTTCTCGCTTACATGTGATTTAGAATACAGCTAGTTAAACTGCTAGTAATTAGAAAACTGGCACCTCTTCATCTGCTTGACCTTGCTCTAACTTGTATAACCAAGCCAAAATCTCGGCAATTGCCTGATACAAAGCTGGCGGTATATGATCATCAAGATCAACCTGCATTAACAGCGCAACCAAATCTTTAGACTCATGTACAAACACATCATGCTCTTTGGCTCTGGCAATAATCTGCTCAGCGATAGCGCCACGACCTTTAGCGACCACTTTGGGGGCATACGAGCCTGCAGCATAAGCTAAAGCAATGGCTTGCTGGTTAGGATTCACTACACCTTTAAGGTTGAACTCTGAACTATTATGCTCAATCGTGTTAGGTTGATGTGTGTTGAACTGATGGTTATTCATGTCGCACCAACGTCAAAGCATCTAATTGCTGGCCGTTCTTACTGATAGACTCAGCCAAACCTAATCGATTCGCTGTTAGCATTGCTAAAGTTTCAGGCTGATCCGCCAAAATATTGACCCGCATGCGTCCATCGGTCAGGCTAATTCGCGCAGAAACCTTACCTAAATGCGGCAAATGCAAGGTCATCTCGCTAGTAATAGGTCGATCTTGATCGGCTTGCGATTCAATGGATGACTGTTTTCCATCTGCACTGTTCTGCTGATGATAAACATCCCAATCCATTTTCTGCCCAGGCCAAACTTCACCCTGCCAGCTCATGCGTTGATTTTCTAGAATCGCCAACTGTTGTGTCATTAAATTGGCAATAGGTGAATTGGCTTGGTTTTGCGGCTCTTGCTTTATAGCAGCAAGCGACTGATTACTTTGTGCCAGATCACTCAAGTGTGATTCATAAAACAATCCGCTAGTACTCAAGGCGTTTTTCAAATCATGCGCCATCACTTGTGGATTACTTGGGCTATGAGTCACGACCGCAGTCGCCTGAAAGCGGCTCGTGACGCCATCGCTTTCGGCTTGTTTTAGATAATGACCAATGAGATTAGCTGCAGAGCTTATTTCTGTCGTACTGCCAGCCGCATTAGTAGGCGCAGAGGCGAGTAAAAATGTAGGCACAGGATTGTCGTGCATATAACGCAAGGTGAGTATCTGCCCTGCTTTAGCTGACGTCCCTAAATCCATTTTAAGGAGAGTACCTTTAAGGCTACCACTTTCAACTTTTACGTTGTAAGCCGTGTCGCCTACCTTCGAAAGCACTTGTGCAAAGTACTCTTGCCCCTTCACAAACTGCGTAGCTCTATCAGCAAGCTCCTGCCGAATACTGCCAATACTATCTACGGCTAGTATTGGTAAAATTCTAGCGACAGGAGCTATGCTTGCGATGTCAGCTTGTTTGAGCATCTTGATAATGAGGCGGACTACTGGTGGTAGGCGCGCGTCAGTTTATTCTCCATTTGTAAACTATTCATCAGTGAGTTCAACCTCGCCATCCAAGGTGAAACAATGTTGCGTATCTCACGGTCATCCGCCAGTATGCTTTTGATACTCGCCAACTTACGTTCGCGCACATCACTAGGGAGCGGCAATACACTTTCAGTCAGCTTTAATGTGGCTACCTGCTGGGCGCATTTAGCTTCCAGTTCAGCCAATGTATCCCAATCTTGTTGTTTAGCTGCCAACAACATTTGTTTAGTTAACTCAGCAACAGTTTCATAAATCAAAATTGTGTCTTGATGTTCCATTTATGGTCGTTCCGTTAATTATATTGACGTTATTTAGGCTTTTGCGTAATTAGCAATATTACGATTAACCGTCATCGCGACTTGGCTAGAAGTTGCCATTGGCATCTCTGTAGTTGGCGTTTTTAACTGATCAATGGCTTCCCACGCACCTTTTAAATCAGTCAACAATTTAATGACTTCATGTATTAACTCTGGCTTGTTTTGAATATTCGCCGTCATTAATCGCTTACTCATATATGCGTAAAGTGCATCTAAGCTTACAGCAATCTCACCACCAGCTTTTTTATCTAAACTAAGTCTTAAACCAGACTCTATGATAGAAATCGCTTTTGAAATCATAGCGCCCTTGTTAGATATATCTTTATTTTGCATATGTATAATTGCACTGTGACTGGCAGTGATGGCACCATCGTAAAGCATAATAATTAATTTGTTTGGGCTAGCAGCAAGCACGCCTGTTTCCAAGCCAATTTTGGCATATACATTTACTCCATGTTGATTTGATCCAAACATCATCGTGTCCTTTACTTATACTTAGTTATTAGTAATTACTTATTCGCATTGTATGCAGCAACTTGTTGAGTAATAAATGAGCTAGTCGTACTCATACTAGACATCAATGTGTCTAGCTTAGTAAATTGCGTACGATAACGAGCTTCAATGGCTGTTAGTCTTAATGTAAGTGAATCAGCCTGTTTATCAAGGCGAGAAATGGAGCTATTAATTCCATCTGTTCTAGAGGCTAGGATACCTGTAGTATCTAACAGATTAGTAATTACACTATCTAACTGTGCCGCGTAGCCAATACTAAAATTAACAGTGCCACGTGAGCCTGTGGTACCACCATTAATTTTCATAATTAGTCCCTCACTTGCATCACCTGTTGCGCCCACTAAACTTCCACCAATAGCTGTTGCTGCAACCCCATTAATCGTACCTTCTAGAGGAGATAGACTGCTCACATTAACAGCATAAGTCCCTGCTTTTGTTTTAATGGAACTTGAGGAATAACTAATCTGCGGATCAGTTGCTTTTGCTGATGTTGCAAACAAACTAGCAATATCACTGAAATTAGAAGCGACTGCTGAGTCAAGCTTGGTTGAATTTAAAGCCAATTGACCAGTTGCCTGAAATGACACGCCAATTTGGCTAAGTGAGGAAAATGCACCATTAGAAGTTATCGCATTGGTCATCACAGACTTAAGCTTAGTAATCACCGACCGAGTCGTAGCATCGCCCAACAGAGCACCAGATTTTTTTCCTGTAGGATCATAATTTGTTAGACTACGTAGCGATGTATCTAACTTATTATAAGCATCAACAAACGCCGTTACCGAGGCCTTTACTGCATCTTTATTACTTGCCACACTTAAATTAACATTATCTGCACTGGTAGCTAGTAAATTCAGTGTTACACCACTAATCGCATCCGTAATAGTATTGCTAGACTTAACAACATCAATACCATCTATATTTAACATTGCATTCTTTGCAGCCTGCATTTGCGACATATTTTGACCACTACCAACTGCAGCGGTTGGGTCATATGCCAACTGTGATAAACCTAAATTATCGGTATTGTTACCATCACTATCTGTAGTGGTGATTTTTAAGGTATTCACTTCACCCGTATCTTTTGAGGTGATGACTAGGTGATTGATATTGCCATCATTCACGATAGTTGCACTAACACTTGAGTTTGAAGCATTAATTGCATCACGCACGCCCGTAAGCGTGTTATTAGAACTATCAATAGTAATGCTTACATCGGTTTTAGCCGTATTAGGCGTAAATGAATTTGGCGTAATCGGCGCAACTGCAGTGGCTGGATTATAGGTACCAAATGAAATGGTCAAGTTACCTGTGCCGACGGTATCGGCTACATTTGCAGTACCTGCAAAAGTTAACTTCTGTGATTTAGCTAATTGATTTACTGTGATAACACTGTCACCTAACGAAGCAGTACCATTAGCTGTTGCAGTAAACACCGTAGCATTGCTTGAGCTAACCGTTTGCGCATTAAATTTAGAAGCACTAGAAAGCGCACTAACTGCTGTCTGGAATGTTGAAAGACTACTTTTCAAAGTGCCATAGGCCGAAATTTGCGACTGATAATCTGTCTTTTGTTGAGTGACCGCCGTCAGTGGTTTTTGTTCGATAGCCATTAAACTGGTTACGATACTATTTACATCAAGTCCGGAACCTATTCCTGGAGATGAAATGCTCATTTTGTATATCCTTTTTTAACAACAGCCTCTTTAAACTACGTTGACTTTACTAAAAAGTCTAATCACTAAAAGAGGCCTAATTAACTGCTATTTAAGTATATAACGACATCATTTCTCAAAAACTTTAATCAAATCTACTTTAATACCCTAAATCTAAATACAAATGCAGGAACAACGAGAAATCACGAAATAACTTAACAAATCGTGACACCTTGTCGCCCCTGCAAATTCAAACAGACTAATCATCAAGCCATTAAAATTACAGCGATTAAGCCGTTTGCCTGCTCATTAAACCCTGCAACTTATCTAGCGTTTTAGACATTGCCAACACCTCTTCATTTGGAATCTGCCTTAACACTTGTTTAGAAGCTGTATCCACCACTTTTACCACCATACGGTCTGACTGTGCATCTAGTGAAAATTGAACGGTTTGTAACGCAGGCGCTACTAAATCATTCAATTTCTTAACTGCAGTTTCTAAGTCTGCCTTATCAACAACAGGTTGAGCAACGCTTTTGGTATTTTCAGCAGCCACAACGGGTTTAAGCCCTGATGGGCTTGTTGTTTTATCAATGGCAATTTGGCCGCTGGCACTAGGCACAGCGGCCAGTCTTCTAACTGAACCATAACTATCTATCGATGAATTAAACATAACTTTCTCCTTTGCGAAACCCCACAAGCTGATCAGGCCTGTGGGTGTTAAGGGGTTTATACTATTGAGCTAAACTTAGCCTCTTAATAAAGCTAACACGCCGTTTG
This sequence comes from Methylotenera sp., assembly GCF_029945705.1. Taxonomy (GTDB): domain Bacteria; phylum Pseudomonadota; class Gammaproteobacteria; order Burkholderiales; family Methylophilaceae; genus Methylotenera. The sequence goes on along the minus strand of NZ_JAQSDC010000043.1, from coordinate 47,145 downwards.
GTGATGAGTTGGCTTGAGCTAACATGGCTGTGCCAGCTTGTTGCAAGATATTAGCGCGACTTAAGTTTGCTGTTTCTGCGGCGAAGTCTGTATCCATGATGCGTGATTTAGCAGCAGATTGGTTTTCAGTAGAAACTTGTAAGTTGCTAACAACTGATTCAAAACGGTTTTGAATGGCACCTAATGTAGCTCGGTTGGTATTTGCTGTAGCTAGCGCGGCATCAATCGCCGTAACTGCAGTAGATGCTGATGCTGTGCTTGAAACAGCCCCAGCAACCGTAGCACCAGCAACAGACGCTGTAGTAATAGTGTCACCAGCATCAGCACCAACTTGGAATGATTGTGATGCACCAAATACTGCTGAACCATTAAATTTAGTTGCAGAAGTGATACGAGTTAGCTCAGCAGACAATTGTTGATACTCTGCATCTAAGTTAGCTTGGTCAGTACTAGTATTAGTACCGTTTAGAGATTGAACTGCTAATTCACGCATACGTTGTAATGCGTCAGTTTGTTTTGCTAAGCCGCCTTCAGCTGTTTGTGCAAAAGAGATTGCATCATTTGAGTTACGAATTGCAACTTGTTGACCACGAATTTGTGAGTCCATTTTAGTTGCAATAGCCAAACCAGCAGCATCATCTTTAGAGCTGTTAATGCGCATACCTGATGACAAGCGTTGCATTGCTGTAGCTAATGAGCCTTGTGAAGCACTTAAGTTACGTTGTGTGTTTAATGAGTTAAGGTTTGTGTTAATTATTGAAGCCATGATAATTCTCCTAAAGTTTAAGTTAAGTTCTATTACACTCTGTCTTGCCTTTAGCGTTACAACTTGTTTAACTTAGAACCTTGTTATCAAATTGTGCTGCTGTTGTAACTATTATCGGTAGGCTTTTCAGAAAGTTTAGGGTTGTTTCTAAATTTTCTTTTTCGTCTTGCCGATTAAGCAATCCTGATGTAAAGAGTATCGGTGTGAGTTTTTAAAACTTTAGGGGTTTCTATCAGAATAACCATCGTTGGCGAATAAACACTGCAACTCAACAAGCCTTAAGTGCTTGCTAGAGAACATATTTAAAGATTATGTGTGAAGTAAAATTGATGGGATTTAACTAGTTAATATTTGACATAGTTATTAAAATTTAATAACTATGGAGGTAAAATAAGATTAAAATTATTCTAGACTACAAAGAAAATACAAAAAATATTTACTTTCTTATTCTGAAATACTGATTTCAATTGCTTCTGCTGGCAATTTCAGACACCATCTTTTCCACATTTGTTGAAATGCCAGTTCCAAACCATTTGCAATGACATCTGGTCTTGCTAATAGTGACTGCCTAAAACGATCTCTTAATGATTGTCGCAATAGATCTAGTTGGTTTATATTGTTGACACAGGATTGGCCTCTCACAACATAACTAGCCTCATCCTTCGCTACAAAATCACCTAAACTTAAATGCTTCATTACACCTTGAGCGCCACGACTAGTTAAACTATCTCCCTCCAAACATAAGGTTGGCAGACCCATCCAAGCCGCATGACAGGTTGTAGTCACTCCATTAGAGGGAAAGGTATCCAAGCATATATCCACCTCGTAATGCAGTCTCAAATAAGTAGCCATATCACTTCTTGGCTGAAAAATTAGTCTGCTTCCTGTGATTCCTTCTTGAGAAAACCAATTAACAAGAATTTCATAGCTACCATCCAAAGACATCGCGCCCAACAATAGCTTACTCTTTGGTATAGCTTTGAGTAGAGAACACCACAGTTTCACTACATTTCGAGTTATTTTACTAGGTCGACTAAAGCAACCAAAGGTAATATATCCATTTGTAAGTGCAGGCAGGCGATTTACCTCTGGTGCAAGCGCATGAGGCATAAAAGGTGCATTTGCTGGTAATTGCACTAATTTTTCAGTGAACTGACTATCGTATTTACCTGATGGCAATAAATAACCATCTGCAAAATAATAGTCCATAGCTGCCAAACCAGTAGTGGCAAGGTATCCGAGCCAGCTAACTTGAATAGGCGCAGGCTTTAATGCGAAAGTTAAAAGTCTATTGCCCGAGGTGTGCCCATCTAAATCTACCAGAATATCAACCTCATCATCAATAATCCGTTTTGCAAACGCTTCATCACTAAGTGCATCCACTTTATTCCAAAATCTAAACTCTGCTCGTAAGCGCGCAGTTACCTGGTCTTCAATAACACTTGCTGAATAGGCGTACAAAGATAGCTTTAAAGATGAAGCCAAATATTTCAAAATTGGCTCGAAAAAATAAACCAGTGAATGATCTCGGAAATCAGCAGAAACAAAACCTATTTTGAGACAACGCTGACCATCAGGCACATTGCGGTGTTTAGGCCACTTAGCCTTTAATGGCAATTCATACTGCTCTGCAAATAAAAGGTGCTCTTTAAATAAAGCGTTAACTTCAATATTTTCAGAATGAGAAAGACAAAACAACAAATTACTATAACAACTTGCATATCGTGGATTTATCTGAAGTGCTTGCCTGTAATATCGAATCCCCTCTTCAACATTCCCCATATCCTTACACACTATGCCTAAGTTATTGTAAGCAGCAGCATAATCTGGTTTCAAAATGACAGCTTGCTCGAAAGCGCTTAATGCACCTTTCAAATCACCTTCTTTTTTTAATATTAAACCGTAATAGCAATGTTCTTTGGCATCATTAGGATTGAGTTCTAAAGCCCGCTTTGCTGGAATTCTCGCATCTTTTTGCTGCACCAATAGCGTATCACTAAGAATTTTCCATCCGACCAGCCAGTCTGGATAGTCTTGCATCAATGTCAATAACTTATGCTCAACTTCCTCATAACGAGCCTCAGAAAACAAGCTGATTAATTCATCTTCTACATATGATGCAGGCATATTTATGTGCACAGAACTAGTTTTATCATCATGTCGACAGCGCGCCATTAACGACACTACTTCGTGACCATTTAATCCCGCTTTAAGACCATAAGATAATACAATATCAGCGTCTTCATAAAGTTTTGCTTGAATTAGCGCATCTATATAACTAATCCAATATTGCCGTTGCTCTGGGTCAGCCTCTAGGGCTGTTTTGAAGTAGATCAAACTACGTTCAATGCGTTGATCTTTAAGTGTTATCAAGCCCAGATTAAAGTTAGCATTTGGCTGATTGGGATATTTAGTTAAGACTTCAAGATAAAGTTTCTCAGCCTCATTGATTAGACTTGCCTCAAATAACAATTTAGCCTGTAGAAGATGAGTATCAACTTTCATTTTATTTCGAGAAGCCATGCTTTACAGATTTATTTAGATTAATGAACTCTTTGCTTACCAAATAGTATTTCTAGACAGTAGGTAAATTTAACTCTTTAGCAATCATCAGCGCCTTTTCTTTAGTTAAACCATATTTCTGACCTAGCTCTAATGCTTCCGAAATAGAATCAGTAAGTCCAGACTGGGCCAATACATCGATATAACATACCCAGTATTGCTCGTTTTCTGGATTAATATCCAAAGCGGCCTCAAACCACGGTATTGAGGATGCTGCTCCCGACTGACTATACGCTATTACGCCTAAGTGAAAGTTAGCCTCAGCATGTCTAGGTTCTAATTCAAGAATTTCAAGGTAAAGTTGCTTCGCTTGATCTAATCGTCCTTCTTGTTGGTTCTCTAGTGCAATAAGCAATACATCTGTAATTGCTAAATGCAGATCACTTTGAACTCGATCATGATTAGCGATATTATTAGCACTCTCGGGAAAGTGATTTCTGGCCAGACCGAGAGCCTGTTGCTCTTCTAAACAAGCAACGCTAGCTAGTGCCCATAAATCGAAGTAATTAGGTCTGCATAGCCCCACAGTCTTTAAAAAACCAGCATCTTCTAAAGTCGCCAACAAGACATTAAGCGTAAAACCGCAACGATGTGACATATAAAGATTACCTTGACTCATTGGCGGCCTGTGCCCATACAGTATATCGATTGGGGCTATCGGCCCTGCTGGTGAAATATAAGCTGGCTCAGTTAGTTTACCTTCCGCGACTAATGCACATACAGACTGTAAATCTGGGCAAGTGATAACAACAAAACCATCACTACGTAACACTCGTTTAAACTCGGCCAGAGCAATTGGAACCTCGTGAGGATAGAGATGCTCAATATTATGTGATGAGAAAATTGCGTCAACACTTTCTGAAGCAACTGCAGACATATCAGTCATGGTACCAACTACATCTGGATTGACGCCAGGGTTGATATCTAATCGCAACTCATCCCATTCTTCTATACTAAAACCTAGGGGTCGAACTTGTTGCTTAGAATGTGAATCAAAATAACGAGGGCCACAACCAACATGTAAAAAAGTTTTCATTAGATTTACCATTCAATTAATTATATATACTTTATTTCACAAAATTAATGCAATTGAACTGTATATATGACAGACAGCAATTTTTCCTGTCTGTTTTCAACACTTAATAATTCAATGTAAATTAAAAAAATCAAGTATTGAATAAATTACTCTCGTAACTTCACGATCACTCAACTCAAAGAACATAGGAATTCTTAAAATACAGTCTGAGTAATGATCACTATTTCTTAACTCCCGACCATCATGTCTATCTGCATAAAAGTCACTTTTATGTAGTGACAAGTAATGAAAAACAGAATGTATTCCAAGAGTCTTCATATAGTCAATTAAACCAGTTCTAGTCTCAATGCTATCGCATATAAGATAAAACATATGTGCATTATTGGTCGCGAAATCAGGTATGGTCGGCAACATAAAACGTCCAGATTTTTCTGCAACATATATAAGTGAGTCATAGTAAGTTTTCCATATTGCTTTACGCCTAGCCTGAATTGCATCAATATTTTCCAGCTGCGCGAATAAATATGCTGCAATAATGTCTGATGGTAAAAAGGATGAGCCTATATCAACCCAACCATATTTATCGACTTCTCCACGAAAGAAAGAAGATCGATTAGTACCTTTTTCGCGAATTATTTCCGCACGTTTTATTAAACTTAAATCGTTAATGGTAAGCAGCCCACCTTCACCAGATATAATATTTTTAGTTTCATGAAACGAAAAGGCACCTAGACAACCTATTGATCCCAGAGGCTTATCTTTATAATATGAATCAATTGCCTGTGCCGCATCCTCTATGACAGGTATGCCGGCAGATTCAGCTATCGCCATGATATGGCCCATATTGCATGCTACTCCAGCATAATGCACCACTACAATTGCTTTTGTTCTTGGCGTAATTAAAGCCTCAATTTGCAAAGGATCTATATTGGGGCTGTTGTCGCAGCTATCAGCAAATACCAACTTAGCTCCTCTTAAAGTGAAAGCATTTGCCGTAGAGACAAAAGTAAATGATGGCAAAATAACTTCATCTCCCTCACTAATACTCAACAATATTGCAGCCATTTCAAGTGCGTCAGTACAGGATGTAGTTAAAAGTGTTTTTTTAAAATTATATTTACTTTCAAAGAACTCATGACATCTATTAGTAAACATACCATCACCCGATATTTTTCCTGATGCTACAGATTGTGCAATATAAACGAGCTCACGACCATGTAAATAGGGCTTATTAAATGGAATCTTATTTTCTATCATCTTGTTCAATCAAACCATTTGTGAAATGTATAAAAGCTACTTTCAAGCTCAAAACCAAGCCTAATCCAATTTTTTTGGACTGCTATATTTGTTATTTGAGTTGAAGTAATCATACGAGAGTACCCATTTGTTATAGCCCAGTTTTGACTTGCCTTCATCAAATGTAAATGTAAACCTTGGTGCCGATGAACTGGAGATACTCCATAAAGCACACCCTCAATTTCATTTTTATGTTTAACTTTAATCGTTGCAAATGCTGCAATTTCATCATCTTTTTCTATCAACAGAACTGCATCTGCAACGTCCTGCTCTTTGCATGAGTTAGCTGCCCATGATGAGTAGACTTGATTACAATCTGTTTTCTTCAAGTTATCGTCAGCATGGTAATGTCCTTTGTAATCCTTAAATGTTTCATATGCAATATCTTCCAACCTATTTGCATCTTCAAATTTCGCTAATCTAACAATGTAGCCATCAATCAACTGATCGGAGTACCAGTCAGCTTTACTCTTTGCGTAATATACTAATGTATCAACAATAAAGGCACCTTCAGCTTCCAATTGTGTTGTTATATCAAGCTGACTAGTTGGTACTCGAACAATAAGTAACTTAATCTGATCACGCTTTGATTTTTTCATTAACTCGAGCACACTATCGCCACCTTTTAATGAAGCTTTTGCAGTCATTATGCCAAATCTTTGTCGGTCAATATTTGAGATTCCGTAATTCATTTATCAAACTCTAATCATGTGTTTTAGCAGCTAAATCAAAATAATTACGTGCCACATCAAGTTCATTGAGTTCCACGCACGCTTCACCCATCATGCTGTAATAGGCCAACCTGATTGAATCTAGAAACTTATGATCAGGTAGTTTCATTAAATAACTTTCTCCCTGCTTTAGTACTCCTAATGCATGTGCAAATAACCTAACATTCATTAATGTACTTCCAAGCCTGAAGTAAGCTTCTACGCATGTTGGATCATCAATAATTACCTGTTTGTAATTCATGACGGCTTCCTTAATCTGGCCTTTTTGGAGGTGATCTTTTGCGAGTTCTATTCCATATAATGGAGTAATTTCTATATCATCAGTTGAATCCAGTTGAAAATGTGAAATTAACCTATTAAAAGTCATATTAATCATTTGATCATCAAAACGTTGGTTATACTCGTAAATCTCACCAACAGCCTCCATATCTTTAGTCACTTGAGTAAATGTATCTTGATCAAAATCCCAAGCTTTTAATACTTCGTCATACCCTTCATACCAAGCAACCGACTTACTCAGTCCAAATTGCGAACAAGTCATCACTGGACAACCACATAACATTGCTTCAATTACCGCCATTGTCCTTTCATATACAATTAAGCCTTTTGCTTTTTGATAGAGTTCAGCTAACTGCACTGGAGACTTTGGATCCTCCATTGATATCACTTGATATGGCTTGCACCAAGAAGGTATCTGATCTAAGTCTGGTTGTACTCTATGTGAATACACTAAAAAGCCAGAGCGATCCGCGTTTTGTTTGTTAGATAAGGGCTTAAATATGTTTCTATCAATAGTTTGAATGCGAAGAGAATCTGATTTAATCCATGGAATAGCAACTGCATCTGCATAATGAAGTAATAACTCATCTTTGTGAAAGCTACCAAACCATGAGGTTTTAGCAAAGAAATTAGGAGTATTTAATAAGTAACGTACAACATTTGGTACTAAAAGAGGATTCCCCATTTGGGTTTCTGGATAGAAAGCAATCTGAAGCCGCCCTTGTTGTTTATGGATTTCTATCAGTTTTTTTGTTACTGTTGGAGTAACAAATGTTGGGTTAACCTCGACTGCTGTAATATATGCCTCATATCCCATAGCATTTAAACGGTCACATAACAAATGTAAGGCCTTAATACCAGAAGAGGTTGTTGTGTAATTTGGAGACCAGATATAAAAAACTGACTTTCCTGTTTTTAGCTCTGGTTTTATCTTAAATAAGGATTTATCTCTTGGTTGGAACTCTAATTGCAATGCGTCCAGAGCCGACACCCTTAACTCTTCTTGCCGTTGAGCTTGCCGATCAAACTCTTTAACAAATTCAGCTGCGATGTATTGTGATGTTTTAGGTCGCAGACCAAACTTTTGTCCTAGCTCTAAGGCATCTGTTGCAGTTTCAATCGCACCAGTCTGCATCAACGCATCTATATAGCTCACCCAAAATTGCTCACTTTCTGGTTGAGACTGCACCGCAAGCTCTAAACGAGGTAGAGCTAACACAGCTCCCTTCGAAGAAGCTTCTATTATTCCTAAATTGTGATTGGCGGCCGCATGCTGAGGTTGTATGTTGAGAATTTCTTGATAAAGTTGCTCTGCCTGTTGTGTATTTCCAGCACTCTGATGATCTACAGCCATTTGAAAAACATCATTTATTGCATTTTGTAAAGTTTGACCATGGGAATCACTACTAACTACTTCAGAGGTATTTATCACTTCTGAGGGCATTTCCCATTTGTTAAGGTAGTCCTTATATTTTTCTCGCCAATACGCATTTCCAATCGACACTGCTTTCTGTTGTGTAAGGTTAATCTGCCATGTACCAAGCCTCAGGCCAGCGGCCCTTACACTACGGCAGAAATCCATATCATAAAAGTCATTAGTAAACTGATTATCAAATCTAAGCGCATTTAGCTTTAGTGTGGATTTTTTAGTAGCAAGAAAAACGCCATCAAGCAATTCACATTCCGCTGGAACATCGCCAAAAAATTCAACCTCCCCAAATGCGTTTTCGCCATGTGCAATACGTCCGCTTAAATTGGCGCTATCATCCCAAATAAATCGTTCATCTAACAATGCCCAAGAAGGTTGGTTAGGTACTCGACGGCGATTACCTGCAACGCCTATCACATCATATTGGGTTAAACCCTCTAAAATCTTATCCGCAAAATTAGCATCATCAATCCAAACATTATCGTGAATAAAGATAAGGACGGCATCCTCTTTGGCTTGATCGATAGATGCATTGAATACTTCGGACAAACCACATGAACTCTCAAAAGTAATACTTATTGTAAATCTTGAATCTTGTTTACGATGTCTAGGCAAAGATAGACCTAAAGGAGACTTAGTCCAAAACTCACTTTCCGTATATTTTGTGCTACTTACAATGACCAAATCAGTATTCAAAAGATTAGTAAAATTCACATCAGCATCACCACTTGAAGTTAAATCAGTTTCATCTTGCTTAGAATTTTGTTTTACGCAGATAGGAAATTTCTCATTCCACATTTCCAACAATAATATTTCCATATTTTTTGCAAAAAGTGGTGCATCAAATAATGGGGAAGCGAGCACTTGTTCTCTAAGCTGCATTCTCAGCTTGCTCAGTTTAGTAATATCGGAAACAAAAGACAACGCTTTACTCACATAGTCTGTTTTATTGTCTGCGACCCACTCATTTAACCCAGCTGAAGCCATTAGACTCGCACCCTGTCTTGCAATGAGTGTATCTCCAGCAAGCGTTAAGGTAGGAACACCCATCCACAACGCTTCACAAGTAGTAGTTCCTCCAGGGTATGGAAAGGTATCAAGTATCATGTCAACCTCCGCATGTGCTTTAAAATATGCATCACGTGAGACTGATTCCAGTAAAATCAAACGATCAGAGTTAATCCCATAGTTGGCAAAACGAACTTTTAAATCTTTAACCACCGCTGAATCTGCAAAAGATTTGCATTGCCAGCGTAATTTAGAGTTTGGCACCGCTTGCATCACGCCTGCCCATAAAGCGAGCACATCGCCACTGGCTTTGACGAGTGTTTGAAAACTCGCAAATGTAATATAGCCGTTAGTAAGTGCAGGCAATGGAGAAATATCAATTAATGAACTAGGAGGTGTAAAGCAAAGTCTAGTATTTGCTACATACTTAATTTTTTCAACAAAATGCTTTTTACTCTCTTCTGGAACACCTACTTCATCGGCAATAAAGTAATCTAAAGAAGTTATTCCTGTGGTTGCAAAATATCCCAACCAACTTACTTGTATCGGTGCAGGTCTATAAGAAAATACAGGCAGCCTGTTCTCTGCTGTATGTCCTGACAAGTCTATCAAAATATGAATTGCGTTACTATGAATGAGCTCTGCAGCTGCTACATCATTCAAGCCAACTAGCGACCTCCAACCGGAGAAGTGAGGTTTTAGTCTTGTGGTTACTTCATCTTCACGACTGTCTGTCGTATATGCAATTAATTCGAACCGAGAAGAGTCGATATATTTAGCCCAGTTTTCTAAAAAATAAGCCACTGGATGCTGACGTAAGTCACCTGATACTAGACCTATTCTCAATCGCCTTACATCAGATACTTGAAGCCATGACGTGAATACAAAGTTAACTTTTTCATCAACAGTTTTACCGTATTGGCGAGCTTGCTGCAGACGATATTCGGCAGTATGCCCACCAGAATAGTTCAAAGTGAATAATAAATTGCTTCTAGCCTTAGTTGAGTTTTGATCAAATCTTAGAGCCTCTAAGAAGGCAAACTCAGCCTCCTGAGCAAAGCCCTGTCCTAAATAGTTAGTACCAAGATTAATGTATGCATTAACATAGGTGGGGTTAATTTCTATCGCTTTCTTTAGATAGACTTCAGCCTTCTTAATTTGTCCTTGCGCGACAAGTGGCAAGCTAAGATTGCTGTAGATTAGTGCTTCGTTAGGATTTAATTCAACCGCTTTTTCAAAAGCAGCCTCTGCCTCTTTAAAACGAGCCAAACTATGTAGCGTTAGTCCTAAATTATTATGTGCTTTCCAAAAGTTAGGCGCAATTTTAATTGCATTTTGATAACATATTTCCGCCTCAAAGAATCGTCCTTGGTCTGCAAGGGCTAGTCCTAGATCATTTTGAGCATCCTCCAATAAAGAGTTTATGCTCAAGGCTTTTGCAAAACAATCTGCTGATTCAGCACTGTTGCCTATGCTCTTTAATAATGATGCTAACTTAATATATATATCTACATTTTCTGGTGTAATTGATAGTACAGCTCTGTAACAACTTTCAGCTTCTGCTAATCTCCCCAATTCTTTTAAAACCCCACCCAAATTACTTTGAGCTTCAACATCGTTGGCGCTCAGATTAATAGCTTTTCTAAAGCACTCTTCAGCTTCCGTTAGTTGTCCAATTGCCTGAAAGCAAGCTCCTAAACCAACATGTGCCACAGAAAAGTCTTCATCAATGCTTAAAGCTTGTTTAAAATAAGAAATTGAGTCATTTAAATTTTCTTGCTCATAAAATACCTGAGCAAGATTACATGCAGCTTGTATATTACTAGGCTCAATGCGTAAGGCATTTTTATAACTCACCGAAGCCTGCTCTAAATGATTCTGACTTTTAAATACATTACCTAGGTTGTAATGAGCTTTAGCGAAGTCGGGGGATAACTTAATCGCATTTTTATAATATTTAAGCGCGTCATCAAACTGTTGCTGATCGTAAAAAAAATTACCTAAGTTATACTGAGCCTCACTATCTTTAGGTAGTAACGAGGCTGCATTATGAAGCGCGCTTGATGCCTCTTTAAACATACCCTTCTTCTGAAGCACCGCGCCTAAAACCTTCCAACCGAAACCACTTTTTGGATATCGTTGAGTTAAATTAACTGCAGACTGCTCACTCTCAACTAATTGCCCATTGTTAAACATTACAGCCAAGGCATTTAACTCAGAGGTTGTCGGGGTCTCATTGGCTCTAGCCTTTATAGGTTCGTTCTCTAAGCGACTATTAGATTGAGCACCAGCTTTATTATTGGTGTTTTGATTTGATTTAATATCGCCTTCAGAGGTAATCATTACGCGCCTTTTAATCATGCATAATGCAACAGTGAATTTTTAACTCACTTTGCAATTAGTAAGGTTATGCAGAACTTAAATTTAAGAAAATATGATTTAAAATTTGCAATGCCCAATGTACATATTATCGAAAACATAATATGTAATAGATGCTTGAAATAGAAGGGTAAAAATAACTTAGATTCAGCTTAGCAATTTAAAACGCATTAATGAAGCTGCAAAACTGGTGAGGCGAAAGTTTTTTAATTATTGAGTAAGTTTTAACTCAGTGATTTTTTGTGTAATCAACTCACCTTGTTCTTGATCAAGTGGATCAATTTTAACTTTGAGTGTTTCTAGTGCTGTTAAATCTTTTTGTAAGTAGGCAATTTCAGACAAAGCCAACATTGCATCTAGATGACGATTGTTTAAAGCTTGTGCTTTATTCAAATCTTCTTTGGCTGATACTGTTTGATTGGCGCCCTCTTCCGCTAATCCTAAAAAATACCAGGCATCAGATGATTTAGGCTCTTGCACCGTCCAAGCCTGCGCAATTTTCTTTAAAGCCATCCACTCTTTATTTTGATAAGGAATGACCACCTGCATAAAATAAGGTCTTTGCTCTAATGGCAGAGCCCAAAATGGTACATCATGCGTACTCAATGACAATACATCTGGCGAGTCAAATAACGCTTTAATCCACTCTACAGGCAGGTTGTAGAAGAAACCATGAGAACCCGGGCTTTTGAAGCTGGTAATGCCAATAAGGTTAAACTGTTGGTCAAACAAAGCTCCTCCACTTGAGCCCATGGCAAAAGCCGCACTGGTTCGAATCACTACGCTATCTTCAAACGGATAGGAGCCTTTAATGCTGCCATATGAAGGCTGTGGCACGTTATTACCGATGGGGTAGCCTAGGCTGAATATTTCTTCCTCATACTTTACTGTGCTGCTATCACGCATGGGCGCGACCTTAAATGGCAAGTTATCAAACTTGAGTAAACATAAATCATGCTTCCAATCAGCTTTCAAACCAATCGGTTGATAGGAATCATGATATTTAGTAATGCTTGCGCCTTTTGCATTAGCTAACACATGGCAATTGGTTGCGACATACTCCTTACTCACGACAACACCCGAGCCAGTGCCGGTAATGCCACTTGGCAGTTCTACCGCCACCTGTACCAAAGAGTCGCTCAGCGCCAAAATCTCGCCTATATTAGGTTGGGCTTGAGCAATAGAAACATGTACGCTAATTACAGTGAGTAGAAGTAATTTTTTCATCATTGACCCTAAAGAATTCTAATTTTTGGCAGAAATCCAATATAGAGGACGCTGAACTTGCTTTTTAAACAGCAACATATCGGACTTTCTCATCGTTTCTATCGCCTCATCGAAAGAGATATGTTGTTGTGAAGCGCTAACTCTAGCGAGTGGCTCCGCATATTTACGCCAAGCAGGATCTTCACGAAAGCCTCTGTCCGCCATGCAATTCTTCAACACATTCGCTTTTCGACTTAGCAACTCCAACTTCTGAAACTCAACGACTGGCGTCATCCCGATAACAGCTTTCTCTGAAATACCTACACATTCATCACCCATATGTTCAAGCTGAGTCATTTCTTGGTTAGATGAACTTTGATTTCGGTTGTTTATTAATAAAAACCAAGCTAACAAACTAAGAATAACAACGAAAAAAATCATTGGAATTACTTTTTTCAAATCAAATCGCTTTCTTTAAATGAAAAATTTAACTATTTTTAAAGATATTATTGAATAGGATTAAGAGAATGAACCTAAGTTCCATAATAAAAATTCAAGACTAAAAGCTCAATACAAGTTAGCCTAGGTAAGGCGATACAGACTTGCAGCACTTAGAAGATACTTTAGGCAAAGAAATTACCTGAGTAAGCTGTGTGACCATAAAACAAAAGGGAGCATATAGCTCCCTTTTATCATTCACCAAGAGTCAGAATTAATTAACTGAATCTTTTAATGTTTTACCTGCAGTGAAAGCTGGCGCTTTGCGTGCAGCAATTTTCAACTCAGCGCCTGTACGTGGGTTGCGACCAGTACGAGCAGCACGTTGTGTTACTTTAAATGTACCAAAACCAACAAGCGTAACTGCATCACCATTTTTAAGTGCTGCTGTGATAGCTGCAGTCGTTGCATCAATAGCACGACCTGCATCCGCTTTAGTAAGACCAGCACTTGCTGCAATAGCATCAATCAATTCAGATTTATTCATATATTTAGTTCCCTTGATAAGTGTTTGTATAAAAGCACCGTTACTTTGCTGGCATTTAATTTAACTGTCAATTGTTTTATCACCATAAGTGCAGCAATTTACATATTTTAAAGCCCACAGTGCCATTTGTAGCTAGATTCTATTCAAATTTACGCTATATCGTCAACAGTAGGTACTTATTACCTTATCAATATTAGTCATTTGTTTTAACCTTAAATTTAAAGTTTGAGTGGCTTTTGCATCAAACTTTAAAATCTCAAAATTTAAATCTAAGTTAAAAAAACAACATAGTGACTATGTTGGCTAGCGTACAGACCTGATTAGCCCATACGCTTACTCTATATTGTAGTTCTTTTATATTACTTATAGGAAATCACCATGAAAAATAATTCACAAACAACTAAATCACATTTCAAATCTACTTTACTGGCAATAGCCTTGGCAAGCAGCACACTAGGCGTGCAAGCCTTTGCTGCAGAAGATCTAAGCGATGCCAATCAATCGGCCTACAGCACTTCATTCAAGGCTTTGGATACAGACAACAGCACTACATTAACTAAAACGGAAGCAAAAAAGGAAAAACTTTTCGCTAAACACTTTAAGGCTGCGGATATAGATAACGACGGTACACTTGATGAACAAGAATATACCAATTACAAATCAAAATCTGAACAAAAAGAAGTTCAACGTGTTGTAAAAGACAGCGTGATTACTTCAAAAGTAAAAGGCAGTTTATTAAAAGATGAAGGTTTGAAAAGCTTAAAAGTTAGTGTAAAAACCAATCAAGCTGTGGTTTTGCTAAGTGGGTTTGTTGAAACAGAAGATCAAATCAAACAAGCTGGAAAAATTGCCTCTGAAATCGAAGGCGTTAAATCAGTTGAAAACAGTTTGTTACTTAAAAAAGAGTAATTCCGAATTCACCAATATCTAGTACGCAATAGTTTTAAGAAAATTAATCTATTTGTAAAACTGCTGTGTACACTAGCTTTACATTTTATTTAGGAGATTCATCATGCTTAAAAAAACTTTTACATTAATGTTTACCACATTATTTCTAGCTGGCAACATGGCCTTAACAGGCTGCAATACGGTAGAAGGTGCTGGAAAAGACATTGAAAAAGGCGGCAAAGCGATTAAAGATGAGGCGAGCGAACATAAATAGTCAAAGAATTAAGTTGTGAGTAAAGCTTTATTTACTCAGACTTAATTGCTTGCTATTTGGCATCCCATCATAGCCTTCAATACAAAGTAGACTGGTCCTAGATCTCTAGCACCAGTCGAAAACAAAAAAGCCACTTCTCAGTGGCTTAGTTTTTACTAAAATTAATTGAATTGGTCGGGACAGCAAGATTCGAACTTGCGACCCCATGCCCCCCAGGCATGTACGCTACCAGGCTGCGCTATGCCCCGAACCGATGTTGTAACTAGCTTACAACAAGTATGTCATTATATCGTAAAAGGTTGGCGGCAATAAAAGACGTCTGAAATAAATCTGCGTGCATTTAAACTGATACTGCTGGACGAAGTAAATTTAGAATATCTAACAATTCAGCTTTAACTGAAGTAAAATCAAACTCTTTAGTATTAGCCGATAATGAAGGACTTAAGCTCAAGTCCGATTGTGCGGTTGATTGCACTGTATCCGCTTTAGATTCAGCTTCATTCGGTCCATCAAGACGATTCCGTGCACCGCTAATGGTGAAGCCTTGTTCGTATAATAACTCACGTATCCGACGAATAAGTAATACTTCATGATGTTGGTAATAACGACGATTACCACGACGTTTAACAGGTTTAAGCTGAGTAAACTCTTGCTCCCAATATCTGAGCACATGCGGCTTCACACCACAAAGCTCACTCACCTCACCAATGGTAAAGTAGCGCTTTGCTGGTATCGGCGGTAACTGCACTTTTATATTGTGTTCACTCATACTGTTAAACTTGTTTAATCATTCAATTAGTTAAGGTAATTTGCTTCTACTTTACTTTTTAACTTTTGGCTCGCATGAAAAGTCACTACACGACGTGCTGTAATTGGTATTTCTTCGCCAGTTTTAGGGTTACGGCCTGGACGCTCCGATTTCTTGCGTAATTCAAAATTACCAAATCCTGATAACTTCACACTATCACCAGTTTCTAACGCAATACGCACCTCTTCAAAAAATGCTTCAACCATATCTTTGGCTTCACGTTTATTTAACCCAACTTGCTCATAGAGTAAATCAGCAAGTTCAGCTTTTGTTAATGTCATACCCACTCCCATTTCATTTCTAGCTTTTGAGCTTTTTTTAATGTACAGATTATTATTTTAATAAGTTAAATTTACAAAGCGACTAAATAAACAAATCCAACACTTAAAATTTAATCACAATTAAAATCAAGTCATATAGTTTTTTGATCTAATTTCTAAGTGTTGCAGCAAATTGATTTTGTAATAATTGTAGCAGAATAGTAATGGTTGTGTCGGCATCACTATCAGTTAATGTTTTCTGAGTATCGTGCATAAGTACTGATAATGCAAGGCTTTTTTTATTTTCAGCGACACCTTGACCTTGATATAAATCAAATAATGCCACGTCAATTATCAATGGAATTTCGGCTTTTGTTATTGCATTTAACACCTCACCTACTGCAATATTTTCATCCAAAACGACTGCCAAATCGCGACGAATTGGTAGCAGTTTAGAAACTTCTTGGTAAGTTGGTATTTGATGATTAGATATTGCCTCTAAATCTAACTCAAATAAATAGGTTGCTTTCGTTAAGCTGTATTGTTGCTGCCATTTTGGATGCAGTTTACCTAGCCAGCCAATCACTTTACCATCAAGTAGAATTTGTGCTGTTTGTCCTGGATGCAAAGCGCTGTGTTCAGCCTTTTCATAGGTCGCTTTAGCACCTACTAATCTATCAACATGCGCTTTCACTTCAAAAAAGTCTATATCAGCGCTATCGGCAGCCCATTGCTCAGGCTTTGTGCTGCCGTAAGCGAGACCTGAAACGCGTGTAGTTTCAACAAAGCTATTGGCCTGTTTAAAATACACTGCACCAATTTCAAACAAGAATGCCCTGTCTTGCTTACGGTTCAAGTTATACGCTAAGGTATCAAGCAAGCCGCCCCATAAACTAGTACGCATCACGCTCAAGTTGCTTGCAATCGGATTTTGAAGCTTGATAGGCGCAGCATTGCCTAACAAATCTCGCTCCCAGCTCTCATCGACAAAACTGTAATTCACAACCTCTTGGTAGCCGACCGCCACTAAACTATCGCGTAGCTTGTTTTGATGTAATCTAGCTTCAGGCGCTGAAAGCATGAGTAAATTGGCCACTGGCGCGATTGCAGGAATATGGTCATAGCCATGCAAACGAGCAATTTCTTCGATTAAATCTTCTTCAATATTTATGTCAAATCGATAGCTTGGTGGCACAACAGTAAATATGCTGTTCACTTCTGTGAAGTCAAAGCCAAGCTGCGTCAGCAGTTGTGCAACTTTACCCGCTTCAAATGGAATACCTAAGACTGATATTAAGCGCGCCATTCTTAATTTGACAGGCTGTCGGACTGGTAAGCTACCAACAACTTCAGTCACTTCACCTGCTTGGCCACCACAAATTTCTAAAATCAGCTTGGTAGCATATTCAAGTGCGTTTTTTGTATTTCCAAAATCCACACCACGCTCAAAACGGTAAGAGGAATCGGTACTTAAACCCAATCTACGTGCCTTACCAGCGATAACAGAAGGCGTAAAAAAAGCACTTTCTAAGAAAATTTCGGTTGTTGCATCATCTACAGAGGTCAGTTTACCGCCCATAATGCCTGCAAGCGCTACTGCGCCATTTGCATCTGCAATGACTAAGTCGTCAGATTTCAATTGTATAGTCTGATCATTGAGCAAGCTTAGTGACTCATTGACATTAGCAAAGCGAACTGTAATATCGCCATTTAACTTAGCCGCATCAAAAGCATGCATAGGTTGACCTAATTCGAGCAACACATAATTAGTGACATCAACTAGTGCGCTAATACTACGTAGACCGCTGCGTTCGATGCGCTTAATTATCCAATCAGGTGTACTTGCCTTGGCATTGACACCGCTGATTAATCTACCACAATAGCGTGGGCAGACTGTTTTTTCACTCACAATAACAGTTTTAGCTGACTTAAGCATTGCAGTTACTGCTTCGATAGCTTCAAAACGTGTTTCTGCGCCTGTTATTGCGGCAACATCACGTGCGATACCTGTAATACTTAAGCAATCACTGCGATTGGGCGTTAACTTCAAGGTGAGTAGATTATCATCAAGATCTAAATGCTCACGAATACTTTGACCTACGATAGCGTTTTCATCTAACTCTAGCAAACCTGTTGCTTCAGCACTAATACCAAGCTCTTTAGACGAGCACATCATACCGAAAGACTCTACACCACGTACTTTAGCCTGTTTAATTGAGATACCAGGTAACTCAGCACCTACCATGGCACAAGGAGCAATTAAACCAACACGTGCATTGGCTGCACCGCATACGATTTGCAAAGGTTCAGCTAAGCCCACGTCGACTTTGCATATTTGCAGACGGTCTGCATCAGGATGCTTTTCTGCAGATAAAATCTTAGCGACAACCACTTTACTAAAGGGCGCAGCTACAGGCTGCATTTCTTCAACCTCAAGTCCAGCCATTGTGAGCGCATGACTAAGTGCCTGACTATCTAAATCAGTGTTTACAAGGCTTCGTAACCAATTTTCTGAAAACTGCATAATGCTTTTGTGGCCTTAAATTTTAAGTTTGTTATTAGGTATATTATTTAAATTGGCTTAAGAAGCGCAAATCATTATTGAAGAAATGACGCAAATCATTCACACCATAGCGCAACATGGTCAAGCGCTCTACGCCCAAACCAAAAGCAAAACCGCGGTATTTCTCACTATCGAGATTTACATGCTTAAACACTTCAGGATGCACCATACCGCAACCACCAATCTCCAACCAACCGCCATTCCAGCTCATGTCCATCTCGGCTGAAGGCTCTGTGAAAGGGAAAAATGACGGCCTAAAACGCACAGTTAAATCATCACGCTCAAAGAATTTTTGCAAGAAATCTTGCACAACGCCTTTTAGATTAGCAAAACTAATATCCTCATCCACCCACAAACCTTCCACTTGGTGGAACATAGGCGAATGCGTTGCATCGGAGTCAACACGATACACACGGCCAGGCGCAATAATTTTCAATGGTGGAGTTTTGTTGGTTTTTAGTGCATTTTCCATATAGCGAATTTGCACTGGCGAAGTATGTGTACGTAACACATTCGCTTCATCAATGTAAAAAGTATCGTGCATAGCACGGGCTGGATGGTCTTCAGGAATATTCAGCGCTGTAAAATTATAAAAATCTGTTTCAATTTCAGGCCCCGTAGCCACTTCAAAGCCAATTGAATGAAATAGCTCTTCGAAACGCCTTAAAGTAAGCGTCACTGGGTGCAAGCCACCTTGTGACTGAGTACGTGCTGGCAAGGTAACATCTATAGATTCTTGCGCAAGCTGCTTAGCCTGCTCTGCATTTAAAATAGCTTCACGGCGCGCAGTTAAAGCGGCCTCAACGCCTTGTTTAACCACATTGATAGCGGCACCAGCTGCTGGGCGCTCCTCATTACTAAGTTTACCTAAACCTTTTAATGCATCGGTCAGCAGGCCTGTTTTACCTAGATATTTAGCTTTTGCTACTTCCAAGTCATTCATCGTTGCGCTATTTGCGAAATCCACTTGCGCTTCTGAAATTAAATGCGTTAAATCGGCCATATGTTTTTTGATCTTTAAAATGAACTTCTGATTAGAGCTATATTTTACAATGCATTGATTTTACAGTAAAAAAAAGAGGCCGAGGCCTCTTTTTTACTCAAACTTGATAATTTAAGTTTGAAATTTCAAACTTTACAATTTAAGCGGCTAAAGCTTTTTTTGCCATTTCTACGAATTGGCCAAATGCTGCTTTATCAAATACTGCTAAGTCAGCAAGCACTTTACGATCCACTTCAACTGATGCAATTTTCAAACCATTCATGAAACGGCTATAAGTTAAGCCTAATTCACGAGCACCCGCATTGATACGTGCAATCCACAATGTGCGGAACTGACGTTTTTTCTGACGACGGTCACGGTAAGCATATTGACCAGCTTTCATTACCGCTTGCTTAGCAACGCGGTAAACGTTTTTACGACGACCGCGATAACCCTTAGCGGCTTTTAATACTTTTTTGTGTCTTGCACGAGCGATGACACCACGTTTTACTCTAGGCATATCGGTCTCCTTATCGTGTTGGCATCATTGCGCGAACGCGTTTGACGTCTGTTGGTGAGATGATCGCCGTGCCGCGTAGTTTACGCTTTTGCTTGGTGGTCTTTTTTGTAAGGATATGGCGTAAGTGAGAGTGAGTACGTTTCACTTTACCGTTACCCAAGAATTTGAAGCGCTTTTTAGCACCGCTCTTGGTTTTCATTTTTGGCATTTTGTTCTCCTTGAACTTAAGTTATGAGTGCTTAGGCATGCCGTTTAGCCGTATCACTCTAGGGTTTACTACATCTTTTTTACTACTTAATTTTTTTGTGCGGGCCAAGCACCATCACCATTTGGCGACCTTCCATTTTTGGAAACTGCTCAACAAGCGCCACTTCTTTTGTATCTGCTTCTACACGTCTAAGTAAGGCTAAACCAAACTCTTGGTGGGTAATCTCACGACCTCTAAAGCGTAAGGTGATTTTCGCTTTATCACCATCTTCAATAAAGCGAATAATATTACGCACTTTAATTGCATAATCGCCATCATCTGTACCAGGACGAAACTTAATTTCTTTTACTTGCACTTGTTTTTGCTTAAGCTTAACTTCGTGCTGCTTCTTGCTTTCGGCATATTTAAATTTGCCGTAATCCATCAATCTGCACACTGGTGGCACCGCATTCGGTGCGATTTCCACTAGGTCAATATCAGCTTCCTCTGCTTTTGCAAAAGCCTCAGCTAACGTTACTATACCCAAAGGCTCGCCTTCTATGCCCACCAAACGAACTTGCGACC
Organism: Methylotenera sp.; assembly: GCF_029945705.1. Taxonomy (GTDB): domain Bacteria; phylum Pseudomonadota; class Gammaproteobacteria; order Burkholderiales; family Methylophilaceae; genus Methylotenera. The sequence goes on along the minus strand of NZ_JAQSDC010000043.1, from coordinate 26,401 downwards.
CTGTAATATCGCCATTAATTCGTGTTTCTTTGTCCTGTGCTATATCAAATTCTCCAAATAGTTAAGCCGCGCATTTTCAGAAATCAACTTAAAACCAACTGCAAATGGCCTTAAGTAAGCTTAAACTTTAGTTTTAATCTCTGCTTTTAAGCGCTCAATTAACGCTTCAATCGGCATAGAACCTAAGTCTTCGCCTTTTCTGGTACGCACGGCTACATGTCCTGTTTGCATCTCACGCTCACCCGCAACTAACAAGTAAGGCATTTTCTGCATCGAATGTTCGCGTATTTTATAGGTTATCTTCTCATTTCTCAAGTCAAATTCGCATCTAATGCCATTTTTCTTTAGCACTTCGACTACTTGTCGCACATAGTCTGCTTGATTTTCAGAGATATTGAGTACCATTACCTGCACAGGTGCCAACCAGAGCGGCATTGCACCTGCATAGTTTTCAATCAAAATACCGATGAAGCGCTCCATAGAACCAACAATAGCACGATGCAACATCACAGGATGTTTACGGCTATTATCCTCCGCCACATACTCAGCGCCTAAACGCTCTGGCAAGTTAGGGTCTAATTGAATCGTACCGCACTGCCACAAACGGCCTAGAGAGTCTTTAAGGGTGAATTCAATCTTAGGGCCATAAAATGCGCCCTCTCCTGGCTGATATTCAAAATCAAGATTGTTTAATTTCAGCGCATTTGCAAGAGACGTTTCCGCCTTATCCCAATCCGCATCAGTACCGATGCGCTTTTCAGGGCGAGTAGACAGCTTCACTAATACGTCATTAAAACCAAAATCACCATAGGCTCTATATAACATCTTAATAAAGTCGGCAACTTCTGTTTCAACTTGCTCTTCAGTACAAAATATATGTGCATCATCTTGCGTAAAGCCACGCACGCGCATTAAACCATGTAGTGAACCTGATGGTTCGTTGCGATGACATGAGCCGAACTCAGCCAAGCGTAGTGGCAAATCACGATAACTATGTAAACTGCTATTGAAAATTTGCACATGTCCAGGGCAGTTCATCGGCTTAACTGCGTAGTCACGACTTTCAGATGAAGTGACAAACATGCCTTCGCGGTAATTCTGCCAATGCCCTGATTTCTCCCACAAAGTCCTATCCATAATGGTAGGTGTACGCACTTCTTGATAGTTATAATCACGAAACATTTTGCGCATGTATTGCTCAACTTCTTGCCAAATGCTCCAACCACGCGGATGCCAAAATACCATCCCTGGTGCATCATCTTGCATGTGGAAGTAATCAAGCTGCTTACCCAATTTACGATGATCGCGTTTTTCGGCTTCTTCTAGCTGGAATAAATAAGCTTCTAGCTCTTCTTTGTTGCGCCAAGCCGTGCCGTACACACGCTGTAACATCTCGTTATTGCTATCGCCGCGCCAATAGGCCCCTGCTAGCTTCATCAATTTAAAAGCTTTTAACTTACCTGTATTAGGCACATGAGGACCGCGACAAAGATCGGTAAAATTACCTTCGGTATACAGCGAAACATCTTCACCTGCTGGAATGCTAGCAATAATCTCAGCTTTGTAATGCTCACCAATAGATTTAAAATAACTCACAGCGTCATCGCGCGGCAATACTTTACGTGTCACTTGCTCATCTTTTTTAGCAAGCTCAGTCATTTTCTTTTCAATTGAGACTAAATCTTCAGGTGTAAATGCACGCTTGTATGAAAAGTCATAGAAAAAACCATTTTCAATCACTGGACCAATAGTCACTTGCGCATCTGGGAATAGTTCTTTAACTGCATAAGCCAACAAATGGGCGGTTGAGTGGCGAATAACATCGATGCCCTCTTCGTTTTTATCCGTAATGATTGCAAGCTCAGCATCTTGACTAATCAAATAAGAGGTATCGACTAGCACGCCGTTCACTTTACCTGCCAGCGCAGCCTTAGCTAAGCCAGCGCCTATATTCATAGCGACATCTGCAACGGTAACAGGGGCATCGAAACTACGTTCTGAGCCATCAGGCAAGCGAATTACAGGCATATTATTTCCTATTAAATAATAAAAGCCGTTAATTTAACGGCTTTGGCTTTAATTTTCAGCATACTTTAATTATCAATACTTAAAAATTTGGTAGGCAGTACCAGATTCGAACTGGTGACCTCTTGGATGTCGACCAAGCGCTCTAACCAACTGAGCTAACCGCCTATTATTTTAATCAGTTGCTTGAATATATTTTGTATAAATTCAAACAAAGCGCGATTTTAGCTGATTGTGGACTTAGGCGCAAATAACAAACGTAAGTTATATACATATTATTAACGATTGCAGTTGTTATTGTGCTGCTTTTAGATAATTAAAAATATTTGGGCTGGCATAGCCATCTGCTGGCAAGCGTTGTGCTAACTGAAATGCTCTCACCGCTTCTTGTGTACGGATGCCTGGGAAGCCATCTGGCTCCCCAGCATCATATCCATGATTATTTAACTCTACTTGCAATGCTTTCATTTGCTGAAATGATAAGGCGCCAAGTTCGGCAAATTGACCGCCCAATATATGCGGCTCGCCATTAAGGCGTTTGGCTAACTGCACTACTGAGAGTGCATAATTGATTGAGCGATTCCAATCCATGACCGCATCAAAATTATCAAACACCATAAAAGCTGGGCCGCGCCAACCTTGCGGTAAGAGAATAGCGGCTTGCCCTGATACATTGGGAAGCGCCGATTTAGTAGGGTCTAAGGTTTGAGCGCTAGTCAATGCAGTAGTGGCGCTTTTTGTTTTAAAGTTAATCTGATGTAAGTTTGATTGATTCTTTTTGTTTTTAATCTTTTTGTTTGTACTACGCACCTGTGTCAATCCCCCTGGAGCGGATAAATTGCTAGCTTGCATAGTATTTACGCCTAGCTTACGCCATTCACTTACAGGCTTTCTTAAAGTGTATTGCGCGTTTTGCCATTCAAAATCTGCTGGTAATTGCACCTCTACCATTGCGGGCTGACCCTTTTGCCAACCGACTTGGGATAAATAATTGGCAGCTGATGCAAATGCATCAGCATGAGAGTTGATGACATCTATTTTCTTATCGCCGTCACCGTCTACGGCATAAGTGACAAAAGTAGTTGGCATAAACTGCATATTGCCGAATGCGCCAGCCCATGAACCTACAAATAGCTCCGTATTAGCATTGCCTGTATCTACCATGCGCATTGCATCTATAAGCTGATTGCGAAAGAAGCTGGCACGTCGTCCATCGTATGCTAAGGTAGCTAAGGCAGATAAGGTATCAATATTGCCTTGATAGCGGCCATAATTAGTTTCCATTCCCCAAAACGCGACTAACAATGCTTTAGGTACACCATATTGCCCCTCGATTTTATCAAGCAAGTCGGCATGTTGAACAAGGAGCTTTCGACCTTCCGTAATTTTGAGCGTATCTACACGTCGCTGATAATAATCTAGAAACGGGCTAACAAACTCTGGTTGGGCACGATCCAGCTCAATAACATTAGGTAATATTTCCACATGATTCACGATAGCGCTGGCAGTTTTTTCATTAATACCTACGCTGATAGCCTCTTTTTTCAAGTCCTTAAGCCAGACATTAAAATCTTCATGTGCAGAGGCTGGGCTTGCAAACAAGCAACACAATAGAATATTAAAAGTAATCAGAAATCTCATACTAAATCTGAATCCATGCTTGCCGTTATAGCCAACAGTGCCTTGTAGCCCGCCATAAAGTCAGGATATTGCAATTGAAAACCAGTGCTTAACATAGAGTGATTGCTTAACCGTTTACCACCTTCTATAGCCGGCGTTATGACGTCGCTATTCATCTGCATTTGATTCGCAATCCAGCTCAATACTTCATACTGACTACTTGGTTTAGAATCAGTCACGATGTAACAAGTTGCAATAGGTTTGCTTGCCAAGGCCTGCTGCACCAAAAACACCATAAAAGCTGCCGCATCGTCTTTATGAATGCGGTTAGACCAACTATTTTGTGCAGGCCAATTTTGTGGCGATTTTGCTAAGTTAATCATGCGTAAACGACCCGCGCCGTAAATTCCAGAAAGCCTTAACACTGTGGTATTACATGAAAGTTTATTTAACAGCGCTTCTGCTTCCAACAAACGGTCACCTCCAAAGTCGCTAGCTATCGCAGGTATTGACTCATCTAAAAGAGCATCGTTTTTTTGCCCGTATACGCGCGTACTAGAGACAAAAAATACATGTTTCAGATTTTTGTTTTCTGATTGCGTAGCTAACACATTGCAAAGTCCGTCGACGTAATTCGCCTTGTATTGCTCATCAGTTTGACCATTAGCAGCGACACAATAGATGAGAATGTCAGGCTGAATGGACTTAAGAACCTCTAAACTGGCGGAGTCGGTAATGTCGGCTTGAATAATTTTCACACCATTCATGGCAGCATCACTGCGTCTTACGCCCGTTACTTGAATATCCATAGCCGATAACTGTTTAGCAACCGTACCGCCTAAATCACCGCACCCAACAATAAGCACTTTTGCCATAGTTTAACTATTCAGACTGGAGTAAATTTGGATTAAGCGCCAAATATTTTTCTGTTAGAAACAAAGCAATAATCGTTTTTCCATCGGTAATTTCACCCGCTTGTGTCATGCTTAAACAATTAGCTAGGCTTTCTTCAAAAACAATTAAAGATTCGTCATCATCGCGAAAGTGCTCCCCAGCAATCAAACCATGCGCTAAGTAAGTATGAATCACTTCGTTGGAGTAACCAATACAAGGGTGTTGATACCCCAAGCTCACCCAATGACTTGCGGTGTAGCCCGTTTCCTCTTCAAGCTCACGCTTGCCAGTTACTAATGTATCTTCACCTGCATCAATTTTTCCTGCTGGCAGCTCAATAAACACCTGATGCAATGGATAGCGAAACTGCTTTTCTAGTACGATATTGCCATTAGGGAGAATCGGCACAACCAAGACAGCGCCGGGATGCGTGACATATTCACGCTGACTGGTATGGCCATTAGGTAAACGAACTTGGTCGCGTTTCACCGTGAGCATGCCACCCGAAGCAATAGTCTGTGAATCAATACAATGCTCTGTTAAATCATGGTCTGGTGTTTGCATAAATATTCTGTAATTAATCGCTGCTACTAAGCCAAAACCAAGCTAAATGGATTGCGTACTAAAGGTATCGCACTTTTTAATATCACCTGTGCTTAAACCTTGATTAAACCAATGTGTACGTTGTGCAGACGTACCGTGAGTAAAGCTATCAGGCACGGCATAACCTTGCGCTTGCTTTTGCAAGGCATCATCACCAATCGCCGCCGCAGCGGTCATGGCCTCTTCCACATCACCGGCTTCTAAAATACGATCTGCGCCATCCGCACGATTTGCCCAAACGCCAGCATAGCAATCTGCCTGTAACTCTAACCTTACTGAATATTGATTTGACTGTGCCTCACTACGCGCGCTTTGACGTGCTTGTTGCACTTTGTCTGAAATGCCAGTGATGTTTTGAATGTGATGGCCGACTTCATGGGCAATTACATAAGCTTGGGCGAAGTCACCTGGCGCGTGAAAACGCGTTTTCATTTCATTATAGAAAGCTAAATCAATGTAGACTTTTTGGTCACCTGGACAATAAAACGGTCCCATTGCAGCCTGCCCAGAACCACAAGCAGTGGGAGTTTGACCATTAAATAGCACCAGTTTTGGTGCGGGATATTGTTGACCAGACGCTTCAAAAATCTTGCCCCATGTATCCTCAGTGCTAGCAAGTACTTTAGCTACAAACTTAGCCATTGGGTCATCTGCTGGAATGGCTTTAGCTTCAACTGGCGCTTGCTGTTGCAGACCTTGTCCTATATTCAGCACTACAGACGGGTCAACACCAAAATACATAGCAACTAAGGCAATTGCGATAGTGCCAATACCTATGCTTTTTCCACCAATGGGCATTCTACCACCGCTGCCACGTCTATCTTCTACATTACTACTTTCACGTTCGTCGTCTAAGCGCATAAGGGCCTTTGAATACTAAATTTAAATTGAATTTAATGTGTTGGTATTTTGAATGACAAGCAAAAATATACAAGTACTTTTTGTATATTTTTGCTCTAACGAACTAGAGCTTAAGGACTTAAGCTTGGTAGGAAATATGTTTTTTACGATTGTTTACAAAGCAGCTATTAACTACGTTGGAAAATCTAGTGATTTAAATTTAACTTAAACTTCTTGTAATAGCGTAAATACAAAGTTCCATGAGTTTTTCTGGCATTAAACCAATCACTAATAAAGCCAGTGAATTAACGCCCAAGACAATGCGCATATCCACTGGTGCTTCAATTGGGTGATGGTCTACAGGGTCATCGAAATACATCATTTTAATCACTCGTAAATAATAGAACGCACCAATCACCGCCATTAATACGGCAAACACAACTAACCATAAGTAGCCAGCTTGTAACGCGGCTTGCAGTACAGAGAATTTCGCATAAAAACCTAGAGTTGGCGGCACACCAGCCATACTAAACATCACAATAAGCATTAAAAATGCATGCCATGGGCTGCGTTGGTTTAACCCTTTTAGGTCATCTAATTTATCAGCTTCAAAACCTTTACGTGACAGCAACATAATCATGCCAAAACCAGCTAAGGTCATTAATACATAACTCACAATGTAGAACATGGCATAAACAAAACCATTCGTACTAGCGCTCATCAAGCCATACATCATAAAACCGATATGTGAAATGGTTGAGTAAGCCAACATACGTTTTAAGTTGGTTTGCGCAATGGCTGTGATGTTACCAATGATAATGGACAAGACCGCCATGAACATCAGCATCTGTTGCCAGTCGATGGCTAGTGATGGCAATGCTTGAACTAATAGACGAATCACGAATGCAAAGGCAGCTAATTTAGGGACTGAGCTAATCAGCATGGTCATTGCTGTTGGCGAACCTTCATAAACATCTGGCACCCACATCTGGAATGGCACTGCGCCTAGCTTGAAAGCCAAGCCTGAAACGATAAACACCAACCCTAAAATCAACACAGAATGTAATTTATCAGCCCCAATTAACGCACCACTGATTTCAGCAATATTCAAACTACCTGTCATTCCATAAATCATGCTCATGCCGTATAGCAACATCCCCGATGCTAATGCACCTAGAACAAAATACTTCATTGCAGCTTCAGTTGCTTTGGCGTTATCGCGGTCAAGCGCTACCAGTGCATATAAACTTAATGATAATAGCTCTAAGCCTATATACAGCGTGAGCATGCTTTGGCCAGACACCATAATCATCATGCCCACTACTGAAAATAGCGTTAATGCATAAAATTCACCACGATACATATCGCGTTGCTGTATGTATTGGCGGCTATAGACAAAGATTAATGAAGTACCTAAATAAATCATCAGTTTCAACACATCTGACATTGCATCATCAACAAAGCTGTTGGTAAATGCATAGCTAACACTAGGTACATGCGTAGTAAACGTGATGTAAGCCGCAATCAATAATGTAACTTGAGCTAGTAAGTAAATAGCGATGCGATTGGCTGGTTTAAGAAATAAATCTGCCAATAAAATAAACATCGCCATACTTACGATGATGATTTCAGGTAAGGCTGTGATGAGGTCGTAACGAATATTTTCCATGACTTATAAACCTGACGGCAAACCGACAGGTAGCTTGCTTTGCATTAAATGTGAAAGAAGTTGTGTCACTGTAGCATTTGTCATATCAGTGAGCGGCTGCGGGTAAATACCTAATGCTAAGACCATTACAGCTAATATAGCCAAGATCAAGAACTCTCGTTGACACAGGTCTTTAAGTGCCGCTACTTTTGCATTAGCGATTTCGCCATAAAACACGCGTTTCACCATCCATAAAGTATAAGCTGCACCAAAAATCAATGTGAATGAAGCTAAGAACGCATACCAGAAGTTTTCTTGGATAGCGCCAAGAATCACCATAAATTCACCTACGAAGCCTGATGTACCTGGCAAACCGCTATTGGCCATAGCAAACAACACTGCAAAGGCCGCAAAAGTAGGCATGGTATTAGCTACGCCTCCATAAGACTTAATTTCACGACTGTGTACGCGATCATACAAAACACCCACGCATAAGAACATCGCCGCAGAGATAAAGCCGTGTGAGACCATTTGAACTATTGCACCTTCAAGACCTAGGTTGTTGAAGATGAAGAAACCCAATGTAACGAAACCCATGTGCGAAATAGATGAATAAGCAATGAGCTTTTTCATGTCTTTTTGCACCAAAGCTACTAATGCAATATAAACAATGGCTATCAACGACAAAGTAATCATAAAACCAGATAAATAATGTGCTGCATCAGGCGCGATTGGCATTGCAAAGCGTAAAAAGCTATATCCACCAAGTTTAAGTGCAATGGCAGCCAACACGACAGAACCGCCAGTTGGCGCTTCCACATGAGCATCTGGCAACCATGTATGCACTGGCCACATTGGGATTTTTACTGCAAAAGCTGCAAAGAATGCCAAGAAAATCAGTATTTGCACATTAAGTGGCATTTGATAATTGTAGAAATCGACAATTTCAAAACTGTTAGTGTTCATATATAAATAAATGAACGCGACTAACATTAATAATGAACCTAATAATGTGTACAAGAAGAACTTAATCGTGGCGTATACACGGTTTGGACCACCCCAAATACCAATGACTAGAAACATTGGTATTAGCATTGCTTCCCAGAACACATAGTACAAAATCGCATCTAAGGCACTGAATACACCAATCATCAAGCCGCTCATAATGAGGAAGCTTGCCATGTATTGTGCAACGCGTTTCTCAATGACTTGCCATGCGGAAATAATAACGATCACCGTAGTAAAGCTTGTCAGCATAATCAATGGAATAGCAATACCATCCGCACCTAAATGGTAATTAATATGAAAGGCTGGTATCCAGTTGAAGCCTTCTTGGAACTGAAAGCCACCATCAGCAAAATTAAAATGTGTGTATAGCGGAATCGTTACCAAAAAAGCAGCAAGACCACCAATAAGCGCAACCCAGCGAGTTGTGTCTGGCTTGTTATCATTAGAGGTAAACAATACTGCGATACCCGCTAATACAGGTACCCAAATAGAGTAGCTTAGGATATGACTAAAAAAATAGTCTGAGCTAAAGTAATTCAACATTTTTATACTTTATTAAAGAATGTGAGCATTAAAAACACGCCGATAATCATGGCAAATGCATAGTGATAAATAAGGCCTGTTTGCAACTTACGTACGACGCCTGAAAGTTTACCTATCAAATTGGCCGTACCGTTAACCATGGCACCGTCGATAATTTTCACATCACCAATTTGCCAAAGTTTATTACCAATAAAAACTGAGCCTGCTGCAAATACGCGTTCATTAAAACCATCAAAACCATATTTATTCTCAAGTATTTTATTGATAGTAGAGAATTTAATTTGGATAGCTGCTGGAATATCTGGGCGCTTCATATAGAAAAACCAAGCAACCGCAACGCCTGAAGCCGCAAGTAACAATGGCAATGACATTAAACTATGTAAAGCCATGCCTGCAGCGTTATGCATCACTTCATGCCATTCATGTGTAAGCTCATGCATGGCTGGATGCGCTGCAGAATCAACGAATATGATGCCTTTGAAGAAACTGCCGTATAACATAGGTTCGATAGCAAAATAGCCAATCGCTAATGATGGTATTGCCAATAAAATTAACGGCAACTTAATCACCCAACCAGGTTCATGAGGATCATCTGTTGGCGCTAAACCGTGATGGTGATCATGGTCCTTGTGCGCGTCATGTTCATCATCGTGGTGAGCGTCATGTTTAACAACACGCCATTTTTCAGCACCGTGGAACACCAAGAAATATAGTCGGAAGCTATAGAAAGCAGTGACGAATACACCAGCTAACACGGCGAAATAAGCGAAACCGCTACCAGTAATCGTCGAAGCTTTTGCCGCTTCAATAATGCTGTCTTTTGAATAGAAGCCTGAGAAAAATGGTGTACCAATTAACGCCAATGAACCAATGAGCGATGTAATCCAAGTGACAGGCATGTATTTTTTCAAGTTGCCCATATTACGAATATCTTGGTCGTGGTGCATACCCATAATCACAGAACCTGCGCCTAAAAACAGTAAGGCTTTAAAGAAGGCATGCGTCATCAAATGAAATATCGCGACAGAGTAAGCTGAAGCACCTAACGCGACAGTCATATATCCTAGTTGAGATAAGGTTGAATAAGCAACTATACGTTTAATGTCATTTTGGATAATACCCAAGAAACCCATAAACAGCGCTGTAATACTACCTATAATCATCACGAAAGAAAGTGCCGTTGAGGACAACTCAAACAATGGTGACATACGTGCCACCATAAAAATACCAGCAGTCACCATTGTTGCCGCATGAATCAATGCTGAGATTGGCGTTGGGCCTTCCATAGAATCAGGTAGCCATACGTGTAAAGGCACTTGCGCTGACTTACCCATTGCGCCAATGAATAACAAGATACAAGTCACTGTCATCAATGACCATTGCACGTTGCCAATGAGGTTAATTTGCACATCCGCCATTTGGGGTGCTACTGAAAAGACTGCAGCGTAATCTAAGCTACCGAAATGGAACAATACCAAACCTATACCGAGCAGGAAACCAAAGTCACCAACACGGTTCACCAAGAAAGCTTTTAGGTTTGCATAAATAGCCGTTGGACGCGTGTACCAGAAACCAATCAATAAGTATGAAACTAAACCAACTGCTTCCCAGCCGAAGAACAACTGCATAAAGTTGTTGCTCATGACTAGCATCAACATTGAGAAGGTAAATAATGAAATATAGCTAAAGAAGCGAGCATAACCTTTATCTTCATGCATATAGCCGATGGTGTAGATATGTACCATGAGTGAAACAAAGGTCACAACCACCATCATCATGGCTGAAAGTCTATCGATTAAGAAGCCAATCTCAAAAGTGAAGTTACCACTTTTTAACCATGAATAGACTGTTGCATTATAAGGTGCGCTTGTCATTGCATCATTAAGCACATAAACCGATAAAGCGAATGAAGCGCCCACACCTAATATTGTGAGGACATGTGCAGCAGCACGTGGCAATTGCTTACAGAATAAGCCGACTATGATTGCAGCTAATAACGGTAGTAAAGGAATAGCGAGATAAATTTGTTGCATTGTCATTCTTTTCGCTACCCTTTTAAACTATCTAAATCATCTACGTTAATCGTGCGTAGATTTCTGAACAACACAACCAATATCGCCAAGCCAATTGCGGATTCTGCAGCCGCGACCGTGAGGATGAAGAACACAAAAACTTGACCTGCAATATCGTGTAAATAATGTGAGAATGCAATAAAGTTTAGATTGACAGCGAGCAACATTAGCTCAATAGCCATCAATAAAATAATCACATTTTTACGATTTAAAAATATGCCAATCACGCTAATCGCAAACAACAGCGCACCTAAAATTAGGTAGTGAGATAAGCCAACCATTATTTAGCCTCCTGCGTATTAGTTGAATCTTCCGCTTTTTCAACCACTGCATCCATTTTCAAGATACGAAGCCTATCTGCTTTTTTAACCAAGACTTGTTGAGATGGATCTACCGATTTGCTTTCTTTTCTGTCTCGCAATGTCAATGCGATTGCTGCAACAATCGCGACTAACAACACAACTGAAGCTAACTCGAACGGCAGTAAATAATCGGTATAAAGTACACGGCCTAACTCTGCAGTGTTGCTGTAATCGGCTGCATGCGCTGGCGGAGCAATCACTTTATCAACACCAAAGTTGCGCACACCAACAATCATGACCATTTCTACTGCCATTAAACCACCAACAGGTAATGCGACTGGTAGTGCGTTCCAGAAACCTTCGCGTAACTTATCAAGATTAATATCCAGCATCATTACCACGAACAAAAACAGCACCATGACTGCACCTACATAGACTAATACCAGCGCGATCGCTAAAAACTCTGCTTCTAATAGCAACCAAATCCCAGCAGCTGTGAAGAACGCTAGTACTAGATACAAGGCGGCATATACGGGGTTACGGGTAGTAATGACGCTGATAGCCGCGTAAAGCAATACAACTGCTAGCGTATAAAAAACGATGTCTTGAAAATGTAAGCCAAAAAAGGTCATATCGATTCGGTTCTACCTAAACTCTTATATTTATCTAAATTCTTTTTGCTATCTAAATGCTTTATCTTGTGCACGGTCAGCAGCAATTTGCTTCTCATGTTTATCGCCTACTGCCAGCAACATTTCTTTGGTATACAGCAAGTCACCACGTTGTTCACCGTGATAATCAAATACACGCGTTTCAACAATAGAATCCACTGGGCATGATTCTTCGCACATGCCGCAAAAAATGCACTTAGTTAGGTCAATATCGTAACGTGTAGTACGGCGCGTATTATCTTCGCGCTGTTCAGATTCAATCGTAATGGCCATTGCTGGACATACAGCTTCGCACAGTTTACAAGCAATACAACGCTCTTCACCATTTGGATAACGGCGTAAGGCATGTAAACCACGGAAGCGGTTAGATTGCGGCGTCACCTCTTCAGGATATTGCACCGTAATTTTAGGCGCAAAAAAGTAGCGGCCTGTTAACGCCATCCCTTTTAGTAGCTCAACCAGCATTAAGCTAGAAAGCGTTGATTTAATTTTTGCGATCATAAATTTTTTAAGTCAATATCAAGTAAGTTAAATCAAAATAAGTCAAATTAGTGGAATAAGTATGCGTATGGCGTCTGCATCATACCGCCTACAAACACAATCCATACAATGGTAATTGGAATAAATACCTTCCAACCCAAGCGCATAATTTGGTCGTATCTATATCTTGGAAAAGTCGCTCTAAACCATAAGAATAAGAATAATAGAAAGCCTACTTTAGCCAAAAGCCATAAGAAACTATCTGGAATAAATGGCACAGGTGACAACCACCCGCCTAGGAACATGATGGCAGCGAGCATAGATACCAAAATCATGTTGGCATATTCAGCTAAGAAAAACACCGCAAAGGCCATGCCTGAGTATTCCACATGGAAACCCGCAACAATTTCTGATTCACCCTCAGCCACATCAAATGGCGCGCGGTTAGTTTCAGCAACAGCACTAATAAAATAAACGATGAACAAGGGAAATAGCGGCAAGAAATACCAATGCCAAAAACCACCCGCTTGACCCATTACGATTTTGCCTAGATTCAATGTATTTGCACACATCAATACGCCCACCAAGGCAAAACCCATGGCAATTTCGTATGACACGATTTGTGCTGCAGATCGCAAAGCGCCTAAAAAGGCATACTTAGAGTTAGATGCCCAACCAGCAATAATCACCCCATAAACCGCGACTGATGTCATAGCTAATATATAAAGCAAACCAGCATCCACGTTTGCCAAAACCATTGTTGCATCAAACGGCACAACCGCCCATGCAGCAAAAGCTGGTGCAATGGCTAACACTGGACCTAGTAAGAACAAGGTTTTATTAGAGGCTGTAGGAACAACAATTTCTTTAAATAAAAGTTTTAAACCATCGGCAATTGGTTGTAACAAACCAAAATAACCTACGCGATTTGGTCCAATACGCACTTGCATATAGCCAATGACTTTACGTTCAGCTAAGGTTAGATAGGCAACCGCACCCATTAAAGGCGCAACAATGGCAACGATTTTAACTAAAGTCCAAACCGTTAATTGCACTGCTGGCCAGTAGCTACCAAATAGACTTGAACATAGCGCTAAAAATGACGCAATCATGCTCGCGCCTCCGGAACAATTGCATCACCTTTGAGTAATTCAGGAGATAATTTTTCAACAGTAATATCACCCATCAAATCACCCAAACCAATCGTATCTTCATGCGCCGCAGCTACTCGCACACAACCTTTAGCAACATGTTCATCAAGCTTCACGGTAAGCACTGCGCTGCCTTTATCTTGCTTAACTGAAACAAGGTCGCCATCACTCAGGCCTAATTCAGCCAACTGACTCGAACACATGCGAGCCATTGGTTTAATGTTATATTTAGTTTTTTGCAGCGGTGTTGAACGACGCACAATTGGATCAGATTCATATTGCGGCACTTCACCGATACGCTGTAAACCTTCTTGTTTAATGTTAATTTGAATCTCAACTAACTCTTTCAAGTTGTTGTTCAAACTACGCCAAACCACAGCAGACGGTTTTTCACCTTCAAAAGCAGCGTCTTTAACTTGCTCACTGGTTTCATAGTCAAAGCCTCGTAAACCAAGCGTATTTGCCAAAACACGTAAAACCTTCCATGCTGGACGACATTCACCCAATGGCCTAGTTACAGCAGTGAAGCTTTGTACGCGACCTTCCATGCTCATAAATGTGCCTGAAGTCTCAGTAAAGGGCGCTATTGGCAACAATACATCGGCATGTTCTAAAGCTTGAGATTTAAATGCTGTCAACGCAACAACACATTCAGCTTTTTCCATCGCAGCCTTAGCTAAAGCCGCATGCTGACAATCAAGCTCAGGCTCAATATTAACAAGCAAATATGCCTTGCGAGGCACTTCTAACATTGCACGTGCATGCATGCCAGTGCTATTAGGCATCACCCCTAACATATGCATACCAGTGCTATTTGCCGCTGCTGGCAAAATACCGCCTTTAGCGCCTGAAATCCCACCAATAGCCTCAGCCATACTATACATTTCAGTAAACCTTGGATCGCTCAACGCCATATTGCCTAAGAAAATACCGACTTTTGGTGAAATTAAATCATAAGTTTCACCATGCCCAGCCATACTTTCAGCAATCGCTTGGGTATTAGGACGTACTTTAATATCTGATAATAATTGCGTAAGAGTTGGTGGCAAACATAAAGATAGCTTCTGCAAGCCAGACATTGCTTTAAGCACTTGACCAAGCACGTTTACCATGTCGTTTGGACGCACAATCACTTTATGTGCAATATCCATTAAAGGATCATTATCCAGCGGGCTAATAATGGACAGTTCAGCACCATTAGCAACGGCTTTACGGAAACGTTGTGCAAGTAATGGGTGCTCATTACGTAGATTTGAACCAATAATCAAAATACGATCCAGCTCTTCAATTTCTTGAATATTGCAGCCCATCCATGGTGTACCTAAACGTTTGCCATCTAACCTAAAGTCAGTTTGGCGCAAACGGTAATCCACGTTACCACAACCTAAGCCATCAGCTAGTTTCTTAGCTAGATAGCCCTCTTCCATCGTGCTATTTGGTGAGACAAGCACGCCCAATGATTCAGCACCATGCTCATTGGTAATGTCTTTAATCTGACCTGCAGCAAATTCTAGTGCTGTTTTCCAGTCTGTTTCCACCCAATTGCCATTATGTTTAATCATCGGCACCTTGAGGCGGTCTGGGCTATTCAAACCTTCGTAAGAGAAGCGATCACGGTCTGACAACCAGCACTCATTAATGCTCTCTTTTTCACGCGGCAATACACGCATGACTTTATTGTCTTTTACATGCACTTCGATATGCGAACCCAAGCCATCATGTGGTGCAATACTTGGACGGCGTGTCAGCTCCCAGCTACGTGCTGAATAGCGGTAAGGTTTACTAGTGAGCGCACCCACAGGACATAAATCGATAATATTACCTGACAGCTCTGAGTTCACACTCTTATCGACGTAAGCGGTAATTTCAGCATGCTCGCCACGGCCGACCATACCCAACTCCATCATACCGCCGACTTCTTTTAAGAAGCGCACACAGCGCGTACATTGAATACAGCGCGTCATATCGGTGCTGACTAGCGGGCCAATATTTTTGTTGAAAACAACGCGTTTTTCTTCGGTGTAGCGTGAACCACTGGTGCCATAAGCCACAGCAATATCTTGCAAATCACACTCGCCACCTTGATCGCAAATCGGGCAATCAAGTGGGTGATTAATTAACAAGAATTCCATGACGCTTTTTTGGGCTTCAATGGCAGATTTAGAGCGTGTGAAAATTCTCATACCATCAGCAACAGGCGTTGCGCAAGCTGGTAACGGTTTGTTAAATTTTTCCACTTGCACTAAGCACATACGGCAGTTAGCCGCTACGGACAACTTAGGGTGATAACAAAAACGTGGTATAGCAATACCAGCCTTATCTGCGGCATCAATAATGGTGCTACCGTGTTCGACTTCTAACTCTTTGCCATCTATTTCAATATTTAACATTATTGACTTTCTACCATACTCTTACCATGCTGAATATAGTATTCAAACTCTGGTCTAAAATGTTTAATGAAGCTTAACACTGGCGTTGCAGCAGCTTCACCTAACGCACAGATAGTACGACCTGCAATGTTGTTACTTACATCTGTTAGCAAATCTAAATCTTCCATTTTGCCTTTACCGTTAACAATGCGGTCTATCACGCGATAAACCCAACCAGTACCTTCACGGCATGGCGTACATTGACCGCAACTCTCTTCATAAAAGAAATAAGATAAACGATGCAAGGCTTTCACCATACAAGTAGTTTCATCCATCACAATCATTGAGCCAGCGCCTAAGCTAGAGCGCGCTTTACTCAAGCCTTCATAATCCATCGTTGCTGCCATAATGGCTTCTGCAGGCATCACAGGCGTTGATGGGCCACCTGGAATCACGGCTTTGAGTTTACGGCCTTTCCAAATACCACCCGCTAGTTCTAACAACTCACTAAATGGCGTACCCATTTTAACTTCATAGTTACCTGGCTTTTCAACATGCCCAGACACTGAGAATAATTTAGTACCCCCTGAGTTAGGCACGCCCAAGTCAGCAAAAGCTTGTCCGCCATGCTCTAATATCCAAGGGATTGAGCTGTAGCTTTCTGTATTATTGACATTAGTAGGCTTACCAAACACACCATAACTTGCTGGGAAAGGTGGCTTAAAACGCGGCTGACCTTTTTTACCTTCAATTGATTCAATCAATGCAGTTTCTTCACCACAGATATAGGCACCGTAGCCATGTACTGCGTATAAATCAAAATTAAAGTTGGTACCAAGAATATTTTCACCTAAATAACCAGCAGCTTCTGCTTCATGCAAAGCGGCTTCGAATATCTCGTAATCTTGCCAGATTTCACCATGGATATAGTTGTAACCTACACGCGCACCTAAGGTATAAGCGGCAATCGCCATACCTTCAATTAATTGGTGTGGGTTGTAACGAATAATATCGCGGTCTTTAAATGTGCCTGGCTCGCCCTCATCGGAGTTACACACCAAGTACTTCACACCATCAAAGTAGCGTGGCATAAAGCTCCACTTAAGCCCTGTTGGGAAGCCCGCACCACCACGACCACGTAAACCTGATGTCTTTACTTCGGTGATAATATCGGTCGCTTTAGTTTTCTCGGTCACGATACGTCTTAACGCAGAGTAACCACCAAGCTTGATATAGGTTTCTAAGGATGCTGGATTATCTTCTGTGAGCGTACGCAACGTCACTAAGGTTTGACCCTTTAAATCAGTCATCACGACTGGTTTATGAAGCGAGGTTTTATCAACTGCTGATTTACGAGTCACCATTATTTAAGCTCCTCAAGAATCGCATCTACTTTTTCAACCGTTAAAAATTCATGCATTTCAGTATTATTGACGTGCATTAAAGGTGCGCCACCACAACAGCCCATACACTCGCCCTCTTTTAGGCAAAATTTACCATCGGGTGTCACTTCATTAAAACCAACACTTAACTTAGTTTTAAGATGATTAACAATCACATCACTGTCGCGCAACATGCATGAAATATTGGTGCAGATGGTGATTTTGTATTTTCCGACGGGTGACAAGTCGTACATATTATAAAAACTTGCCACTTCCATTGCAGCAATTTCAGGCATGCGCAAGTATTGCGCAATTTCAGTAATACTTTCTTTTGATAACCAGCCACGCTCTGTTTGCACAATACGCAAGGCGCTCATCACTGCCGCTTGACGCTGGTCAGCTGGATATTTGGTCAGTTCGTAATCTATTTTTTCTATAGCTTGTGGGCTTAACATTTTTTATCTATCAGACCTAATTATCTATCTATTTCGCCAAATACAATATCTTGAGTACCAATAATCGCCACCAAGTCAGCAATCATGTGGCCTCGCGTCATCTCATCTAAAGCGGCTAAATGGGCAAAACCGGGCGCACGTATTTTAAGGCGATAGGGTTTATTAGCGCCATCAGACACCATGTAAATACCAAACTCACCTTTGGGATGCTCTACGGCAGCATAAGCCTCGCCAGCTGGCACGTGAAAACCCTCTGTAAACAATTTGAAATGGTGAATCATATCTTCCATGTTGGTCTTCATACCCTCACGATCTGGCGGTGCAACTTTATTATCGCTAGAAATCACTGGACCTGGATTTTTACGCAACCAATCAACGCATTGTTTAATGATACGGTTTGATTGCCTAAACTCTTCCATACGTACCAAATAACGATCGTAGCAATCACCATTCACGCCAACAGGAATATCAAAATCCATCTTTGCGTACACTTCATAAGGCTGTGTTTTACGCAAATCCCAAGCAATGCCTGAGCCACGCAACATTGGGCCCGTCATACCTAATTGCAAAGCCCGCTCTGGGGTAACGATACCAACATCGACGGTACGCTGCTTCCAAATACGGTTGTCCGTCAGTAAAGTTTCATATTCATCGACATATTTAGGAAAGCGGCTGACAAAGTCGTCAATAAAATCTAATAATGAACCCTGACGGTTTTCATTTTGACTTTTAACAGTTTTAGCATTACGCAAAGGTGAGACTTCATATTGCGGCATTTGCGTTGGTAGATCACGGTACACACCACCTGGACGATAGTATGCAGCGTGCATACGTGCGCCAGAAACAGCTTCGTAGCAGTCAAACAAATCTTCACGTTCTCGGAATGCGTACAAAAACACGGTCATTGCGCCCACGTCTAAGGCATGCGCACCAAGCCATAACAGG
Source organism: Methylotenera sp. (assembly GCF_029945705.1). GTDB lineage: Bacteria > Pseudomonadota > Gammaproteobacteria > Burkholderiales > Methylophilaceae > Methylotenera. The sequence goes on along the minus strand of NZ_JAQSDC010000043.1, from coordinate 7,393 downwards.
TGATTGAGAACACGAGTAATTTCATCAAACATCACACGTATATATTGCGCACGGATAGGCACGTCAATACCCATCATTTTTTCAATCGCCATCACGTAAGCATGCTCGTTCGACATCATCGACACATAGTCAAGCCTGTCCATGTAAGGCACTGATTGTAAATAAGTACGGTTTTCAGCTAATTTTTCAGTACCACGATGCAGCAGACCAATGTGCGGATCTGCACGCTGAATTACTTCACCATCCAACTCCAACACCAAACGTAAAACGCCGTGCGCCGCTGGATGCTGCGGACCAAAGTTCATAGTGTAATTACGAATCTCAGCCACGATGCGCTCCTTCATCACGAATTACACGCGGCACATTATTGCGCTCATCAATTGTTACAGGTTGATAGATCACGCGCTGCTGCTCTGGGTCGTAACGCATTTCAACATTACCAATCATAGGGAAATCTTTACGGAATGGATGGCCAACAAAACCATAGTCAGTGAGCAGGCGGCGTAAATCTGGATGATTTTCAAACATGATACCGAACATATCAAACGCTTCACGTTCAAACCAATTAGCGACCGACCACACGTCGACCAAAGTCGGCAGAATAGGGAAATCTTCGTCTTGGGCAAACACACGCAAGCGCACGCGATGATTGAGTGATACAGAAAGCAGATGACAAACTACTGCATAGCGCATGCCATCATAAGCACCATCACCATAAGCCTGATAATCCACACCACTTAAATCGATTAACTGCTCAAACTTTAAGGTCGCCTCATCACGTAACAATTGGCAAACCGCCAAATAATCCTGGGCTTTGCATTCAATCGTGATTTCATCTAGCGCAACAACATGCTTAGTGATTTTTTCGCCCATTGAAGCTTGCAAATCGCTTAATAATTGATCTAATTTTGCTGACATATTTTTCTTTTAGCTCGCACTATCTCGCAATGGTATTAGTACGTTTGATTTTATTTTGTAGCTGGATAATACCGTATAGCAATGCTTCAGCAGTTGGCGGGCAACCTGGTACGTAAACATCAACAGGTACAATGCGGTCGCACCCGCGCACCACAGCATAAGAGTAATGGTAATATCCGCCGCCGTTGGCACACGAGCCCATTGAGATCACCCAACGCGGCTCAGCCATTTGGTCATACACTTTACGCAGCGCTGGTGCCATTTTATTGACAAGCGTACCAGCCACAATCATCACATCTGACTGACGCGGGCTTCCGCGAAAAACGATACCAAAACGGTCTAAATCGTAACGTGAAGCACCTGCGTGCATCATTTCTACCGCACAGCACGCCAAACCAAAGGTCATTGGCCACATTGAACCAGTACGTGTGTAATTAATCACCGTATCCAGCGTAGTTGTGACAAAACCTTTTTCTAAAATACCTTCAATACTCATGACTTACACAGTCCCGCTCTGAGGTTTAATCCCATTCCAAGGCACCTTTCATCCACTCGTAAATAAAGCCGATTACCAACACACCCAAAAATATCATCATGGCAATAAAGCCAAATAAGCCTATTTCCTGCAATACAACCGCCCAAGGGAATAAAAAGGCAATTTCCAAATCAAACAAAATAAATAGGATAGCAACAAGGTAGTAGCGAACATCAAATCGCATACGAGCATCTTCAAACGCTTCAAATCCGCATTCGTAAGGAGAGTTTTTTGCAGCATCCGGCTTATGTGGTGAAACCAATAAACCCAATACCAGTGGCCCAACGCCAACCGCCAAGCCCACAAGAATAAACATCAATATCGGAAAGTAATTTTCTAACACTTACCAGCCCCAAACTCAATTTCTAAAAACCAAACTACAAAAAAAACGAAACAGACAGGACATGTCACCCGCCCGAATGAAAGTTGCACCTCATACTTACATGCTATTCATGACATCATAATTACAAACACCAGTGCAATTAGCACTCAACTCATCAATTTAGGCATTGCGGCTCTATATTTGCTTAAAACTAAGAACGAAAAAACGCAAAAAAATACCGCCAATTAATCACCAACACTTGCAATCATAAAATCGAAAACGTTTTTTAGATTTTTTATATGTTGTTATTTTACTAGCACTTCAACCAGCAATCGAAAGCGTTTTTATTATAGCAAAAAAACGACTAAAACATCTGCTGTTATTGCTTGTTTAAACACTTTATCCTTGCTCACATACATGGCGCAAGCAATCATAATGATAGTTTAGGGATAAGTTGCTTATCGCTTAGCACTTTCAATCAATCAAACCTAATAGTAATTACAGTATTTAAGTAAATACTTTAAGCTGAAATGAACGCTTGAAGTTAACCTCTTTAGTAAAAAACGAACCGAGACGTTAACTTAATAGGCACTAGGCATGTCCAGCTTATTACGTTCAATATTTTCTACCACTCCAACCAACGATTTAAGCCAGCACTTAACCATGCCCTTTAAACTTAAGCTAGTCCAAGCAGCCGAAATAACTGCTTGAGAAAATAAGCAACTAACGCTAATGCCATTACACTGGCAGCCCATATAAACACAAACCAGCCCAGCCTTTTAAGCCAACACTTGTTTTCTAGATTGGAAGTTCCCATTAATGATACCCATCTTCTGCGCGCACTTTGCCTCTAAATACATAATAAGACCAGGCAGTATATATAAGAATAATAGGAATAATAATCACCGTACCGACCAAGGCAAAACGTTGACTTTCAATAGGCGCCGCTGCTTGCCAAATACTGATATCTGGCGGAATAATATTAGGCCACACACTAATCCCCAAACCTATGTAACCTAAAAATATAATACAAAGTGAGTAAATAAATGGTGATAACTCATGCTTATGCTCAATGGCTCTGCTTAGCTTCCACATGGTTAATGCCACCAAAATGGGCATAGGAGATAACCATAGAATGTTAGGCATTGTAAACCACCTGTGAGCAATCTCTTGATTAGAAAGTGGCGTCCAAATACTAATTACGCTGATATTAAATAAAATTAACCACGATAGTTTTTTTGCTAGTTCACGCATGCGTGATTGCAAGGATTCATCAGTTTTCCATATCAGCCAGCAGCAACCAAGCAGGCTATATGCAATCACTACCCCCAATCCTGCAAATAACGGGAATGGTGCTACCCATGCGAAAGCACCTGCGGTGTATTCGCCATTTGTTAGTTTAATGCCATTAATATAGGTGCCTAATGTGACACCTTGAAAGAAGGCTGCAACAAATGAACCTCCAAAGAAAGCTTTATCCCAAATGTGCCGCTCAACATCTGGGGCTTTAAATCTAAACTCAAAAGCAACTCCTCGAAAGATTAAACCTAAAAGCATTAAAATTAACGGCAAATACAAGGCGCTTAAAAGTACCGCATATGCACGTGGAAAAGCGGCAAATAAACCTGCACCACCAAGCACCAACCAAGTCTCGTTGCCATCCCAGACTGGCGCTACGGTATTCATCATGACATCACGATCTTCACGCTTGGGCACAAATAGATAGAGCATGCCAATACCTAAATCAAAGCCATCCATCACCACATACATCATCACACCAAAAAAGATGATAGCTGCCCATACTATTGTAATATCGATAGACATTAACTTCTCCCGCCAAACTCTGAGGCAATCGCTACTGGCAACCTGATATTATCGTGCCCGATAGGTTCGTCGCCCTCATGGGTAACTGGCGGTTTACGAATCAGTCGCAATACATAAGCAACACCAATGCCAAAAACAAAAATATAGACAAAAACAAAAAGTGCAAGGGATAGCGCAAGAGTGCTGACATCATGAAGTGAAACAGCATCTTTTGTGCGCATAACCCCGTAAACCACCCATGGTTGACGTCCAGCCTCTGTTGTAATCCAGCCAGCCAAAATAGCAATTAAACCTGTTGGGCCCATTAAAGTAATGGCCCATAGAAAGATTTTCGATGTGTATAGTTGTTTTTTATAGCGAAGGTATGCACTTGCTAGCCCTGCCAATAGCATCGCTGAACCCAAGGCAACCATAATACGGAACGACCAAAATAAAACATTCACGTTAGGTCGGTCTTCAACCGCAAAATCTTTTAGTCCCTTAATTTGGCCATTCAGGCTGTGCGTTAATATTAAACTTGAAACATGTGGTATTTCGATTGAAAAAAGATTTTTTTCTTGTGTTTGGCTAGGTATAGCAAATAGCACTAGCGGCATGCCTTTATCAGTTTTAGCTTCAGATAACTTTTCCCAATGCCCTTCCATGGCAGCAATTTTAGCAGGCTGATATTCTAGCGTGTTTAGACCGTGCATGTCCCCTGCCAAAATTTGCAGCGGCGCTACAAACATCAACATCCACATACTCATTGATAACATTACTCGGCCTGCGTCCGTATCTTGTTTACGCAATATTTGCCATGCCGCTGAAGCACCAACAAAAAGTGACGTAGCTAAGAAGGCTGCCATTGCCATGTGAACTAATCGGTAGGGAAAAGAGGGATTAAAAACAATAGCCCACCAATCGGTTGGTATCACAATATTATTGACAATAGAAAAGCCTTGAGGAGTTTGCATCCAGCTATTAGATGCGATAATCCAAGTCATGGAAATAAGAGTGCCTACAGTTACCATCAGTGTGGCAAAAAAATGTAAGCCACGCCCGACTCGGTTCCAACCGAACATCATCACGCCTAAAAAGCCTGCTTCCATAAAAAATGCCGTGAGCACTTCATATGCAAGTAGCGGCCCTGTTACACCGCCTGCAAATTCAGAAAAACTACCCCAGTTAGTACCAAACTGGTAAGACATTACCAAACCTGACACCACCCCCATACCAAAAATGACACCAAATATTTTTAGCCAATAATGATATAAATCCTTGTAAACCTGCTTACCTGTTTTGAGCCAGAAGCCCTCAAGAACAGCCAAATAGCTGGCTAAACCAATAGTGAGTGCAGGAAAAACTATATGAAAGGAAATGGTGAATGCGAATTGAACTCTAGCAAAGTCCAGTGCATTGAACCCTAAAATTGTTTCTTGAGCTGTTAACATATCAATCCGCTTCTATTAGCACATTAAATGACCCAAATAGTCATTGATCTTTATCATTTTCGTGCTGATATGATGACATATTTTAATAGAAGTTCACGCACATCTTTTAATTAATTAATGCTAAAAAATAATTTGAAATTAATTGCACTTTTGATAAATTCAGCGGTCATTAAGAAGGTAGTTTTTCAATTAATAAAGGTAAATTTAAAATGTTAAATATTAAAAGCAGTATTGTACTTTTGGGCATTACTAGTAGTCTATTTGCTAATGTAGCATTTGCTGGCACTTGCGATGTAAATGTTGAAGCAACCCCTGCAATGGCGTTTAATGTTAAAGAAATCGCAGTGCCAAAAACTTGCAAAGAAATCACATTAAACCTTAAAAACACGGGCACCATGGCAAAAGCTGTCATGGGGCACAACATTGTCATATCGAAAACTACAGATATGCAATCGGTACTTGCAGATGGGAGCACAGCTGGTTTAGCGAATAACTACGTGAAGCAAAATGACGAGCGCGTGATTGGTCATACTAGCGTCATTGGAGGGGGAGAAACAACTTCTGTAAAAATTAAATTATCCAATGTTAAAGCGAGTGATGGTTATTCATTTTATTGTAGCTTTCCTGGACATGCATCAGTGATGAAGGGAGTTTTTAAACTAATATAATTAAAGCTAGCTTTATTATATTAATTTAAAGGCGATTTTTACATCGCCTTTATTTTTTCTTGGAAAAATTTATGACTTTAGCTCAAATTCACTAAAATTAAACAGCTTATTTATGTCATTCGTGGATGATATATAACTACTTAATATGGCGCAGGAGTATGCCTAAGTATAAAAGATTGATTCGGCAGACAGGTCAAAACTAGCAAATAAATAATGGAGCTTTGTTGTTATCCACCATCAAACCCATTCGCATTGTAATATTGCAAGCTAGCGCCATGGTTAAATCAGGATACTTGGCTAATTGAATTTTCTTTGGCTTATCATGACCCTAATTATGCAAATGCAAGTATTCGCTGAAGTTCGAATACATAAGCAAAATAAGCTCTTGCCATCTCACAAGACACATTCTTTTTCTTTAGGCAAGCTGCCTAAATTATCAGCGCCTCTGACAAGTCAAACTTAAGGTTTAACGTGTGAAATTTTAAAAAAAATTTAGATATGTTTTGTAAGGAGATTGAACAAAATGACTTACCAACTTTCGGATAGTACTTTTGATACTAGAAGATTGAATTAGTGAGGATTTGAGGTTATTTAATACTACTTGAAACTAACTACTGGTGCGACGGAGAGACCCAAACATCGCCACCAACCCATTGCCAGCACTTGCATCCATGAAATCGAATAGTTTTTTTATACATATTTTTATACGTTTTTTATTTCACTGGCACTTTAACTGCCATTCGAAAGCGCAGTCATTAATAGCAAAAAACGATTAAGAATATCTGCTGTTATTGTCTGTTTCAAAACTTTCTCTCATCCAGCAACTTTCACAACATACAACTAAAGAGCGTGAGGAGTAACCTCGTCGATCTGTAGATTTGACTAATGCTGATTATTAATGGACTGCTTATAGTGGCATCAATCATAAAGCAATTAGTTATTGTCTTGGTCATTTGATGTAAGCATCTAATATTACATAATCAGTCGCTTAGTCGAAATTAGTTGCTTGTGACATTGATCGTCTACCAATGCTGAGTTTACTACTTTTATTCTCACAAATGATTAAATTATGAGTGACTAATTTGCAAATTATTGAGCGGACTTTTACAAGTGATTGCTAGGTAGCTCATATACTAAAATACGCAATGAACTACAAATTAAAAGTTAGAAGCTAATATTAAGCCATTAGAGGCTTGCTCTCTGCATAAGCTTTTCTAAATTTACATCCAAAGCAGAAGCCAGCTTCAACAAGGTGAGAATCGCAACGTTATTGTCACCCCTCTCAACTCTCCCTACATAACTTCGGTCCACTTCTGCCAAAAGTGCCAGTTTTTCCTGAGAAATATTTCTCGACTGTCTAATTTCTCTAATTGCTAGTCCAAGCGCCAGAAGCGCAGGATCTTGTCGGTTTTTAGAAAGGTTTGGCATGCCCTGATTATTCAGCTATGATGCACAGTAAGCCACGGTACATGTACCTTTAAACTGCACTTCACGTTTGAATACAAAAAATATTAACTATCTCTAATGAAAATTAGGTAGTACATGATATTTGGCATAACTAGCTAGGCTAATAGCGAATTTAGTAAACAATTTAAAAAGGGAGAAATATGAAAAAAGTGTTGAAATGGGTTGGAATCATTATTGGGCATCTCTAAAAATCCACCATAATTTTGCAAACTGAGACTATGTGTGGCTA
>NZ_JAQSDC010000042.1 GCF_029945705.1 Methylotenera sp. | reverse complement strand
AATAAAACAATGGGTTAAGAAACATATGGGCTAGTTATCTAGGACAGCCCCAAAATAAAATCTCATTAAATCGAGATTGTTTATTAGTGCTTCAGTTTTTGCACCACGGCCACTCCAATTATCTAAATGCTAAAGCACTTGATAAATTGCATGTAGGAGCGACGCCTCGTCGCGATTTGCAGTATAGTTTCGCGACGAGACGTCGCTCCTACAGGGAGCTGCATGTTATTCGATGCATTAATTATCCAATGGATAATCTCGGTTTAACTTAAATCAGTTTATTAAGTTTAACGCTTAATAAACTGATTTATTTCATTAAAAACCAATTCATTTAGCTGTGGATTTAAACAATCCAACTCCACATTGTCATCCATGCCGCGTAACCAAGTAAGCTGACGTTTCGCTAATTGGCGTGTAGCAAATATGCCTCTATCGCGCAATTCAGCAAGGTCAAATTCACCAGCAAGATGCTCTAAAGCTTGCCGATAACCCACACAGCGCATTGAAGTAGACTCTGGTGTCAATGATGGATATTTTGCAATAAGCTGTTTAACTTCATCCACAAAACCTTCTTTAAGCATTTGCTCAAACCTGATGGCAATGCGCTCGTGTAACACTTTGCGATCACTAGGCACTAAGGCAATTTTGAGTAGTTTATATGGCAAAACTTCATTCGTTTGCTTGGCATAAAGCGCAGACATCGCTTCACCCGTGAGCTCGAACACTTCCAAAGCGCGCTGAATACGTTGCGTGTCGTTAGGTTCTAATCGCGCAGCGGTGATTGGGTCAATCAAAGCCAACTTCTCATGCATGGCAGGCCAGCCAATAAAAGCAGCTCGCTTATCCAGCCGTGCACGAACTTCTGGGTTCGCCTCGGGCAAGCCACTCAATCCCTCTTGCAAGGCTTTAAAGTACAACATGGTGCCGCCCACCAATAACGGAATCTTGCCACGCGCAGTAATATCCGCCATTAAACGCAAAGCATCAGTTCTGAAGTTTGCCGCAGAATACGCGCTAGTAGGCTCAATAATATCGATTAAATGATGTGGCGCTTTTGCCAGCGTTGCCGCGTCAGGCTTGGCCGTACCGATGTTCATGTCTTTAAACACCAAGGCAGAATCGACGCTGATGATTTCAACAGGAAGCTTGGAAATAAGGTCAACCGCCGCACCAGTTTTACCGCTGGCGGTTGGACCCATTAAGAAAATGGCTGGGGGGAGTTTAGGCAAAGCTTTACTCATAATGTGTCCAGAGCCTAAGCACTTTAACGATTTTCTCTTCCACGAACACTTGATAGACCAAACGATGCTGAATGTTAATACGTCGAGAATACGCACCAGCTAAATCGCCTATAAGCTTTTCATAAGGCGGAGGATTTTGAAATGGATTTTCCGCAATAAGCTCTAAGAGCAACAGCGCTTTCTCTTTAAGGCCTGCGGCACTCAAATTTTTTGCATCTTTTTGCGCTGCTTTGGTGTAAAGCAGTTGATATAACGCCATTAAATTTACCAATCTAACTGCGGTTTAAGCTCACTTACAGGTGTATTCAAACCCTCTAGAATCGACTCGCGCATATTGGGAATAGACACTAAAAACAAAGTCTCTTGAATGGCAGACCAGTCCTCCTGAGAAACCAATACAGCATTAGCGCGCTTGCCTGTGATCACTACTGGCTGATGTGAACTTGCCGCCTCATCAATTAAGCGGTATAAATTAGTGCGGGCTGAACTTGCGGATAATATTTGCATGGTGAGTTCCTTAATATGTCGAAATGATGGTACGTTATTACGTACGTTAAATCAAGACCGTATTGCATTTATCATCAATCAGATTACTTGCAGACAGTTATTTGCCCCGCATAAACATCTTATCCAAGTCACTCATGCTGACTTGAAACCAAGTTGGGCGGCCGTGATTGCATTGTCCTGAACGCTCCGTTGCTTCCATATCACGAAGTAAAGCATTCATTTCAGGTATCGTCAGGCTACGATTAGCGCGTACGGCGGCATGGCAAGCCATGGTGCCTAACAATTCGTTACGGCGCTCTGTGAGTGCTCTGCTGGCGCCGTATTCGCGTAAATCTCGTAATACATCACGCGCTAAAGTTACTGCATCAGCATCTTGCAACATGGTGGGTACAGCGCGTACCGCTAGCGTAGTTGGAGATAAAATGGCAATATCGAAACCTAATTGTTGCAGGCTGCCATCGATACTTGCCAAGGCTTCTTGCACTGTAGCAACTTCTAGCCTATCGGCATTAAAACTAACAGGCAGCAACAAAGGTTGCATAGCTACAGTTTTGTTATGCCCATCTTTACCGTCAAGCGTATTTTTAAGTTGCTCATACATAATGCGTTCATGCGCCGCGTGCATATCCACAACAACCAAGCCTTCTGCATTTTGCGCGAGCACGTAAACACCATGAATTTGTGCAACGGCAAAACCAAGAGGAAAGTTATTTACATCCGTATTTTCATTAACATAATTTGTAAAACTAGCACCGCCAGCAAGCCCATCCCTATTGGTCTGCAGGGCAGTGTTATTGAATGAATTGTTTGAATAGTTTTGTGCATTATTAGCACCAAATAAGGTTTGATAAAAACTATTCGGTTCATTCGCACTTAGATTGATTTGCGCTTGATATTGCGGATAAGGGCTAGCTGAGTAACTTGGTGAACTAGCATTTTGACCACCAAATGGGTTGAAAGCGGCTTGATTAGCTGTGCTAGCATTTGACACGCCTGTTGGTGAAGCTAGCGCTTTGTGTAGCGAATGAAAAATAAAGCGGTGAATCGCTTGCCCATCTCTAAATCGCACCTCGGTTTTTGCAGGATGCACGTTCACATCTACCAAGTTAGGGTCTAGCTCTAAAAACAACACAAAAGCAGGATGGCGGTCATGATGCAATACATCCTGATAAGCTTGGCGAATAGCGTGTGAAATCAGTTTATCTCGCACATAACGGCCATTCACATAAACATATTGCGTGTCACTTTTATTGCGATTGAACGTTGGCTTGGCAACTACGCCCCATAAGCGCAAACCAGCCGCGGATTCATCCACAGCAATTGTTTCAGCAGCGAAATCTGCGCCTAGTACTTCACCAAAGCGCTTAGTTGGCTCACTTACGGCATAGCGGCTAAGCGCCCTGCCATTGTGTTGCAGCATAAACGCGACATCTGGGCGTGACAGCACCACACGATTAAATGCGGCTTCGCAATGACCAAACTCCGTGCCTTCTGTTTTTAAAAACTTACGGCGCGCTGGTGTGTTGAAGTACAAATCATCAACTTCAATAATCGTACCTGCATCTAAAGCGGCTGGTTCGATGAGAGAAATCTCGCTACCATTTGAAGCAATACGCCAAGCGTGTTTAGTATCAAGTGCACGACTACTGATTTGTGTACGTGAAACAGAAGCAATACTTGCCAAGGCTTCACCACGAAAACCTAAGCTAGCAACGGCTTCCAAGTCATCCAAGCTAGCTATTTTACTGGTTGCATGCCGCGTCAGCGCCATGGTTAAGTCTTCTTGCGCAATGCCGTTGCCATTATCTGCCACGCGCAATTGCTTAACGCCGCCTTGCACTAATGATACGGAAATATCAGTACTGCCAGCATCCAAGCTGTTTTCCAACAGTTCTTTAAGTGCTGATGCAGGGCGCTCTACCACCTCGCCCGCGGCGATTTGGCTAATGAGTTGATCTGGGAGTAAGTGAATTAGCGCCATAAAATATAGTTATTTTTTAATCACTATATTTTACCTTGCTTTGATAATTTCAATTTAACTATTCTGAGCAATAAAAATGGAGGACTTAAAGGCCTGATTCCGCACCAATAAAGGTCTAATTCAGTCTTTCAAAAGAATAATGCACCATAACGAGGTGCGTAGAAAAGAAGCATAATTACAAACTCTATTCTTTAATTTTTCCTGCTAGCTAAAATCCTGCAGTGCCGTTTTTACTAAGGAGTCAATTTTTTCAGTTATATGCGTCAGCTCAGTGGCCACAACAGAAAACTCACGCCCAATTTCACCAGCGCGCGCAGCTGAAATTTGTGCATTCACTGCCACAATTTTGGCCTGCTTTGCGATGCTTTGAATATCGTTCATTAAATAACGGCGCTTTCTTTGCTCTAATTTAACAAACTCTTTAGATTCATTTTCATACACCATTGTTATTTGATTTAGCAGCTTAACAATAGGCATCGCGAGTAAGCCCAACTCATCCAGCAAGCCTTGTGCAGTGCGATAATTAGCCTCATAAGCACTGAGAGTCTGCTCAGCTAGATTAATGAATTCTAAGTTCTTTTTGTGCCCATCTAGCTCGCTATAGTAAGCAAGCCTGAGGCTGTCAAAGAACACGCCGGGCATTTCACTATTTCCAATCACCAAGGCATGATGGCTATCTCTAAATAAATTCAAATCATCACGGGCTGTTTTTAACGCATTTTCATGACCATGAGTTGAAAGAAATATATTCAGAATAATGCGCTGAGACAACATGCGTTGACGCCCTGAAATATTAATTAAATGGCCAAAAGTTTCACTCGTGATATCAAATTCATGATTTGCGTAACTTGCTGCACTTTGATTGCGTCGTGTTTCTAAACTCAAAATAACTCCCTAACCTTCGTCTCAAAAAATTTGTATCTGAAAAATATTTCTTTAGTACTTACTTTAATTACTAATAAGCAAAACTCATTCCAACCATCACCAATTTTTCAATTGGCAATTGTGACTGTTTACGCTAAATTCATCACCTGTATTCATTCTGTTATAAATATTCAATGGCTCATCATTATGCAAAAAGTTTTACTCACGCTCGCATGCTCAAACGCCATCACCACTTTTACTTAGGCCCAACTAACTCAGGGAAAACTTATCAGGCACTTATTGCCCTAGAAAAAGCAAAGTCTGGCGTTTATCTAGCGCCTTTAAGATTGCTCGCCATGGAAATTCGCGACCGATTAGTTGAAGCAGGCGTGCCGTGCAACTTGATTACTGGCGAAGAGCGAGTACTGATGGCTGGTGCGCAACATACCGCCTCTACTATTGAAATGATGAGTCCATCTAATATTGTAGAAGTGGCAATTATCGATGAAATTCAGATGCTGCAAGATCCCGATAGAGGCAGCGCATGGACAGCTGCCTTAGTTGGCGTACCTGCGAAGCAGGTGTTTATCTGCGGCTCAACCGCAGTGACAGCGCCATGCATTGCCACCATTGAGGCAATGCATGAAACCTATGAAATCACTTATTTAACCCGAAAAACACCACTGCTATTAGAGGATGAAAGCATTTGTGGCAAACATTACAGCCGTCAAAAGCTCAAGCCAAAACTGCAAAAAGGTGATGCCATCATTGCGTTTAGCCGCAAAGATGTACTGACTTTTTCTGCAAGGTTTCGGCAATGGGGCTTTACCGTCGCGAGTATTTATGGAGCGCTTTCACCTGAAGTGCGACGTACAGAATCCGAACGATTTTGCACTGGCAAAGCCGATATTTTAGTTGCAACGGACGCCATCGGCATGGGTTTGAATCTGCCGATTCGACGGGTTATTTTCTCCAACATCCATAAGTTTGATGGCATCGCTTCGCGCCACCTTAACTCAACTGAAGTACGCCAGATTGCAGGGCGTGCAGGGCGATTCGGCATTTATGATACTGGTTATGTAAACGTGCTTGAGAATGATGAGTTAATTCATATTGAGCACATGCTTAATGTAGACGACACGTCAGATTTAACAAAGCTTCCCGTGAATATTAGTTTCGGTCAAATTGGGGAAATTTCTCAGAAATTACACACCAGAAAAATCGCCGAAGTCCTCACATACCATCAACAAAGAACACGTATTGATTCAGAGTTATTCGTACAAACATCGCTTAACACGCAGATTGCGCAAGCTATTCTGGTGGATAAGCATGCACCAACGATGTCATTAAAAGACAAATTTACATTTGTCTGCGCGCCGATTTCGCTCAATGTTGCGTTTGAGAAAGACTATTACTTACTTTGTTTGCAAAGCGTGGTTGACTCTAAGGTACGCCACTTACCTGCCCCACCCAACTGGTTAGATTCAGACAGCCCTAAGCACTTAGAAACTGCAGAGCTACTAAGCCATAACTTAAGCTTGTACGCGTGGCTAAGCTTTAAATTTGCTAAGACTTTTGTGGATGGAGATTATGTTCGCGCCTTACGTCAGCGCGTGAGTGGCTATATAGAAAAAGCCCTGCTAATCCAAGCAGGTTATGGTGACACATCGAGAGAAATTGATTTTTTGAAAACTAAACGCTAAGAATCAATAACGTAGTAAATTCAATTCTAGAAAGTTTAGTTTTAGCTAAATCATAACTTAGTCTGATGCCACTTTGGTTTTAGCTAGTGCTGGATTTGTAGAAAAGTATTTTTTAATCCCCGTCAAAATCGATGTGACCAATTTATCCTGATATTGCGGATCATTCAGCCTGCGCTCTTCCTCTGGATTGCTAATAAAAGCAGTTTCAACCAAAATTGACGGAATATCGGGTGATTTCAACACCGCAAAAGCCGCCTGTTCCACACGGCTAGCATGTAGGGTATTGATTGCACCAATTTGTGTAAGCACTGCCTTACCTAACTTTAAGCTATCGTTGATGGTGGCGGTTTGCGATAGATCAAGCAGGGTTCTCGCCAACACAGGGTCTTTATCATCTAGACTCACGCCACCAATCAAATCGGACTCATTCTCCTTTTTGGCTAAATATCGAGCGCCAGCGCTGGTAGCACCACGCTCCGATAATGCAAATACTGATGAGCCTCTTGCAGATTGATTAGTAAATGCATCTGCATGAATAGAAACAAATAAATCAGCCTGCATATTGCGCGCTTTTACTACACGACCATGCAAAGGAATAAAAAAGTCACTGTCGCGAGTTAAAACTGCACGCATATTAGGCTCGCCATCAATTTTTTCTTTGAGTTTTTTAGCTATCATCAAAGTAACATCTTTTTCATGGCTACCATTGGCGCCACGCGCACCTGGGTCTTCGCCGCCGTGACCTGCATCAATCGCAATGACGATTTGACGGCCACTTTTTTTGACTTTAGTTTGCATTATTTCTGGCGAAGTATTTGGGCTAGCCTCTTGATTTTTAGCTTCTTGGTTTTTCACTTCGGAAGCCTTAACCTCTGGCGCCTTTACTTCTACTTTTGTTATAGGTGGCTCAACTGGCCTACCGACTTCAGCTGTCTTAGTGGCTTCAGCAGACTTGCTTGTTTTAGTTGCATTAGTTTCGCTAGCTTCAACCTGGGCTGGCAAAGGCTCCACAATGATATTTGGCTGACTTGAGCTATTGCTTGACTCTTGCGTAACAATTACTTGATTAGGCGTTTCAGTTTGTGTTGTTAAGCTAGCATTCGATGAACTAGTGTTTGCTGAGTTAGCCACAGCATCTCGCTCAGCAATCATTGCCATCAGTGGATCTTTAAGTGGGTGAACATCAAGTACCAAGCGATACTTATAATCGCCTGTTGGCATTAAAGTAAATGCGTTAGGTTTAGCTTCGGTTTTTAAATCCACGACTAATCGCACCACGTTTTGTTGAAATTTAGCGATGCGAATTTGCTTAATATACGGGTCACTCGCTAAAATTTTATCGGTTAATGATTTAACCACTAGGTTTAAATCAATATTTTCAATATCCACCACCACGCGATCAGGATTTTGGATGAGGGACATCTTATAAACAAACGGTTGAGCAGACTCTAGCGTAATCCGCGTATAGTCCTGAGCTGGCCATACACGTGCAGCAGTAACGATATTCGCAGCTTGCGCTGATGTAACAAAACTAAGCGGTGTCAAATTAAAACTGACCAACAGCATCAAGCCAAAATAGTTGGTCTTTTTAAATGACCAAAATACATTATTTATTTTCTTGAAGTTCATCATGTTAAATCATCATTTCTGAGTGCAAATTGTATGCAAGCATTGTTGCCCTAGTGTTGAATGTGCCGATAGATTAACACTACGCCCTAAATTTTCACCTACACTTTTTATAGAAAAAGTAATATTAAGGTCTGGTATTGGCAGCACATTTTGTGCTTTTTCAGGCCACTCAATCACGCAGACACTATTGGCGTTAAAGTAGTCTCTAAACCCTGCAGACTCCCACTCTTCTTCATCATTAAATCGATATAAGTCAAAATGATACAACATTAAGCTAGAAGTTACCTTATATTTAACTTCATAGGACTCAACCAATGTATAGGTCGGACTTTTAACCTTGCCTATGTGCCCCAAAGCATGTAGCAAGCCGCGTACTAATGTAGTTTTTCCCGCACCTAAATCACCGTGTAAATAAATCGTTAAGTTTGGCTGTATAGCTTTCGCGATGGCAGCACCAAAAGCTAAGGTTGCTGCTTCGTCGGCTAAATCAAGTGTAAAATTGCTATCCATGAATGACCTTAACGATTTTAATCAATCTAAGTTTACCAAGCTTGCCAATGACATTAAACAATGGGGATTGGTGCTGGGCTTTAATCAAATTGGCATTACTGACACCAATTTGCAAGAAGCGGAGATTGAGCATGAGGCATGGATAGCTAAAGGTTTTCATGGTGAAATGGATTATATGGCAAAACATGGGGTGAAGCGCACTCGCCCTGCAGAATTAGTACCGAATACCATGCGAGTAATTTCTGCTCGATTAGACTATATGCCGCCTAATGCCGTAGATAGTGAATCTGTATTGCAAGACAATTCTAAAGCCTTTATCTCACGCTATGCGATGGGGCGCGACTATCACAAGGTGATGCGCAACAAACTACAAAAACTTTGTGAAAAAATTCAGTCCGAAATGACAAAATATCAAATAGCTGACTTCAGCTATCGCGCATTCACTGATAGCGCGCCAGTATTAGAAGTTGCCTTGGCTGAAAAAGCAGGATTAGGTTGGCGCGGCAAACATACGCTGCTTATCAATAAAAATCGTGGCTCATGGTTCTTTTTAGGTGAAATCTACACTAATTTACCTTTACCTATCGACGAGACAGCAACCAATCACTGCGGCACATGCAACAGCTGCATAGACGTATGCCCGACTAAAGCCATTACGGCGCCTTATGAGGTAGATGCTAGGCGCTGCATTTCTTACCTGACTATAGAGCTTAAAACCAGCATTCCTGTCGAACTTAGACCACTCATTGGCAACCGTGTTTATGGATGCGATGATTGCCAGCTTTTTTGTCCTTGGAACAAGTTTGCTGAGATTACTCGTGAACCAGACTTTGCAATTAAAAATGGCTTAGATAATATGAGCCTAGTGCAATGCTTTGCTTGGACAGAGGCACAATTTAAGCAATATATGGCAGGTAGCGCAATTTACCGAATCGGCTATGAGCAATGGTTGCGCAATATCGCGGTTGGTTTAGGCAATGCAAGCACTACGCCTGAAATAGTAGCAGCGCTGCAAAATCGCATGAACGATGAATCTGCTTTATTACGTGAGCATATTGGTTGGGCGTTGGCGCAACACAAGCTTAGCGATGAAACGACGGATATTTAAAACAAAATAATTTAGGTAAAATGATTTAAACAAAAGCGTTAATGCTCGTCACCTCTAAACCGACGTTCATAAAATATACTATTGCCGTTGATTCTTTTAGCTTCCTTCTTCGCAACGGTCATGGCTGCGGAAACTTCATAATGACTAGCAAATTCCTCTGGGACAATTTTCACCGCTCCAATGGATAAAGTACTGAATGGGTAAAACGTGCTTTTGCCTTGCCTATCATCAATCTCAATTCCACCGATTTTACGATCTTCTTCACTGTAAAAAGTGGGGATAACCTCCTCCAAGTGAGAAAGTACAAAATTACAGCGCTCCTCCCAATTGGTACTTTGGCATATTAAAATAAAATCATCGCCGCCAATATGACCAACAAAATCTAAGTTAACGTCAACAGACTTAGCTAATGTTTCACCAACCAACTGAAGCACAAGGTCACCTTGCCGAAAGCCATAGGCATCATTAAAAGGTTTAAAGTTATCCAGATCACAATAACATGCCCAAAAAGTATTTTTCTTTTCCAATAAACGGTCTATATGTTCGTTGATAGGTACATTACCAGGCAATAATGTCAGCGGATTCGCATAACGAGCCGCACTAATTTGCATTTCAGTGATTTTTCTTAACAATGCATGACCACTACCGATGCCTATATACTTTTCATTTTCAGTAATGATAAAACCATTGGTTAAATGATGAGGCTCCATTTGAGTAATGAGGTCACTCAACTCGTGATAGGTAATACTACCGTCAACGATTAAAGGTTTTGTGTCCATAAATTCCGTACACGAATGCTTACCATACAGCTCTTTTCTGAATGGTCTTACAAAGCTATCAATCATACTAAATCGGCTTATCAAACCTACTGGGATACCATTTTCTACAACAGGAATAGAAAATAACTTTTCGTTACTTTCAAACATCACATTCACTTCATCATTAGTTTTAGTCGGAGTAACGAAAGGCGCTTTCTCTAATAACTTTAAAATATTACCCTGCCGCTCAGTACCAGAAGCTTTAGGGAAAACACTGATAGTTTTGCGTGTAAAAAGATGTTGAATATTTTCACTTATTTGTTGGATAGGCTCTGGTATTGGGTGCCCCAATAGGTATCCTTGGCAAAATGCAACATTCAAGTCACGCAGAATAACAAACTCAGCTTCGGTTTCTACGCCCTCAGCAATCACTTTAGTACTAGAGTTATCGGCTATTTGCTGGATGGATTTTACAAACTGCAGTTTGACAGGGTCTGAGTTAATTGAATGAATAAAGTGCTTATCTATTTTTACAAATTCTGGGCGTAACTCTGACCAAAGTCTTAAAGTAGAATAACCTTCACCTAAGTCATCAAGCGCAATTTGAAAACCAATATTTCGATAACTGTCGATAACCTTATACAGTTCTGAATAATCAAAGGTCGGAGAACTTTCAGTGAGCTCAAGCACGATATTCTTAGGGTTTAGACCCAGACTCTCGATATAGTCAACCGAAATAAGTTTGTTATGACCAAACTCCTGTAAACATTCAGGGCTAACATTTACAAATATTTTATTTGAACATGCGTGCTTTGCAAAAGTCTCTAATCCAACTTTAAGGCTCGCTAACTCCAAGTCACATACCCTATTTTCAACTTTAGCAAATTTAAATAAATTCTGCGGAGAATATAAATCCGTTTGCTCTGGACCTCTTATTAGTCCTTCATGCCCAAGTATAACGCCACTTTGAATGTTGATGATTGGCTGAAATACACTGGCTAACGTTTGACGATCAATAATGTCATGTAAAATTTTACTATGGTTAATTTCAGGTGATTTGGTCTCAAATAATCTAAGTAATTGCATGTTTTTCCCGAGCATTTCAGATGGTTAATGCATGATGCAATCAAAAAATATTGAATCACTACACACACTAACGGTAGCTCAAAACACTATGCTTGAATTATTACGGGGTCATTACAAAGCTATGATGAAAATTAGTGAGTTTAGCGCTTAAGAATTTAACACTAGTGGATTTAAAATCTAGGTTTTTAAAGCTAGATTGAATTGAGCAATTGGCACGGGTCTGCCGAATAGAAAGCCTTGGTAGACATTACAACCGCAATTCCTTAAGAGTACACGCTGCTCTTCGGTCTCCACGCCCTCGGCAATCACGCCTAAGTTTAAGGTTTCTGCCATGGCTATCACCGTACGCACAATGGCTTGATCACTAGTATCAACAGCAATCTCTCTCACGAATGACCGATCTATCTTCAATTGATAAAGCGGGAGTAATTTGAGATATTGCAGAGAAGAATAACCAGTGCCGAAGTCATCTAATGAGAAGTTAACGCCAATATTTTTTAGCTCTACCATTTTAGTAATGGTCGCTTCAATATTTTCTAGCATAATGCTTTCTGTTAACTCTAATTTAAGTTGCATTGGGTTAATGCCGCTGTGTTTCACTGCAGCCTGAACTTGCTTTGCAAATGTGCTTTGGTAGAACTGCTTTGCACTCACATTAATAGAGAGTGTGAGGCCTTGTGTATGCGCTGTTGCTTGCCATGTTTTAAGCTGGGCGCAGGCAGTTTCCAATACCCACTGTCCTATTGGTAAAATCAAACCTGTTTCTTCCGCTAATGGAATAAACTCTAAAGGTGAAACTAAGCCACGCTCGGGATGAATCCAGCGAATTAGAGCTTCCGCCCCCAACGCCTTGCCTAATAGGTCTACCTGAACTTGATAATAAAGCTCGAACTGCTTGTTATCTAAGGCCTTACGTAAATCTACTTCTAGTGCAGCGCGCAGGTTAATCGCTTCTTGCATATTAGGGTCAAAGAAACATAAGGGCATCTCTAAAAATCCACCATAATTTTGCAAACTGAGACTATGTGTGGC
>NZ_JAQSDC010000041.1 GCF_029945705.1 Methylotenera sp. | reverse complement strand
ACTTGGTTGCTAGGTGGAGGAGGTGCATGAATACAAGCACCAAAATAAGGGACTAGTAAAAATTGTTTAACATGCTGCATATCTGTTAATTTCAGTGCAAAAATGCACCATATCTCTTAGGGATGTGCGTGTAGAAGTGCACCACCCTAGGAGTTGATAAACTCTCGCAATTTTGCGAGGCTCACCTAGGATGATCTGTATGGAAACCATCGCCAAGATAAGGCGCCTGTATTACAAAGAAACACTTTCAATTCGTGCCATTGCCTTAAAGCTAAACTTAAATCGCAGAACCGTTAAAAAACACATTGAACAAACCGTAGTCCCGTCTTACCAGAAACCAGCTAAGCGCTATCCTCAGCTGGGGGTCTATTTAGCGAGTCTTGATTTACGACTCACTGAAGCGCAAACACAGCCTAAAATAAAACGTATGACAGCGTGCCGTCATTATGAATGGCTCAAGTCCTGTGGCTACCAAGGTAGCTACAGTTCTGTTTCGGCCTATGTTAGGCAATTCAATGCACAAAGCCCAACCAACCCAATCGTATTCATTCCTCAGCATTTCGCCATAGGCGATGCCTATCAATTTGACTGGAGTACAGAATCCATCAAGATTGCTGGGGTGGTGCAAAAAACACAGGTAGCTCACTTTCGCTTATGCCACAGTCGCGCTTTCTTTGTCCGCGCCTACCCCAACCAGAAGATGGAAATGCTGATTGATGCGCACAACCATGCATTCACCTACTTTGGTGGCGTCTCAAAACGGGGTATATACGACAACATGAAGACCGCTGTTAAAAGTATTGGTGTAGGTAAGGAGCGTGAATTTAATGCACAGTTCTTAGGGCTTATGAATCACTATATGATTGAACCTGTTGCCTGCACACCAGCCTCTGGCTGGGAGAAAGGCCAAGTGGAACGTCAAGTACGCACGCTACGTAAACAAATATTTGAGCCAATGCTGTCTTTTGAAACCTGGCAGGACTTCAATGCGTTCTTACTACAGCAATGTCAAGATCGTATACTCACAGCACCTCACCCTGATGATAAGAGCACCACAGTAGCAACACGCTTTGCTGAAGAGCAGCGCATCCTCACACCATGCAACCTCTATCAAGGTTGCCGTGTCGAATGGGTACGTGTTAACTCACTGGCGCTGGTGGGCTTTGATGCACACAAATACAGTGTGCCGTGCCAGTATGCGTTACGTAATGTTGAACTGCATATCAGTGCCAGTGAAATAAAAGTCATTGCCGAAGGGCAAGAAGTAGCCAGGCACCCACGCAGTTTTGATAAACAGCAGACGACTTATAATCCTTGGCATTATCTATCAGCACTACAGCGTAAACCTGGTGCGCTACGTAATGGCGAGCCATTCTTGCACTGGCCGTTACCGCAGCCGATTAAAACCCTTCAGCAACATTTACTCAAACAACCCAAGGGCGATCGCGCCATGGTCAAGCTATTAAGCTTGATTGCTGAGTATGGTGAAGAAATAGGCGTGACCGCCGCGGCTATTGCGTTGAAGGAAGACATGCCAACCGTAGAGGCGGTTCTCAATATCATTCATCGCCTCAAAGAGCCTGTGATTCCCACCATCATGAGCTATGACGTGCCCTTGCGTATGCCACCACAAGCACAGTTAGCACGTTATGACACTTTGCTTAGCTCAGGAGCTCAATATGCAACGGCATGAATGTATTGCATTGCTAGAGCAACTCAAACTAGGCGCTATGCGCGACGCTTGGGATGAAGTGGTGACCGATGGCATTGCGCGTAAGCGCTCGACTTCAGACATTATTGGCCGGTTATTACAAACTGAACTCACTGAGCGTCAGTGTCGCAGCGTGCAATATCGTATTACACAAGCGAAGTTTCCGCAACATAAGTCACTGGCGATGTTTAAGTTTGAGCAGTCTCCTGTGCATCAACCCAGCATTGATTTACTCCTTGATGGCGACTATATCAAACATAAGCGCAACATTATCTTTGTGGGTGGGCCTGGTACAGGTAAAACGCATTTGGCAAGTGCGTTAGGGATTGATGCCGCGACTAAAGGTGCAAGAGTGCGATTTTACAATGTACTGGATTTAGTCAATCAACTAGAACTTGATAAAGATCAGCAGAAACATAAGTTGGCGCAGCAACTGAGCAAATACGACATGGTGATATTAGATGAACTAGGTTATTTACCTTTTAGCCAGAAAGGTGGCGCCTTGTTATTTCATCTTATTAGCCAATTGCATGAGCAGACTAGTATCGTCATCACGACGAATTTAGCATTCTCTGAATGGGGTAAGCTATTTGCAGATGAAAAGATGACGTCGGCTTTACTTGATAGGCTGGTGCATCACTGCGATATTGTTGAAACAGGTAATGACTCTTATCGCTTTAAAAATAGGTCTTAAACTGGTGCACTTTTGCACTGACATCGTGGTGCACTTTTAAACTAACATTGACAAGGAAATGAATCTTACCGTTTTAAGCACCGTAAAAGTCGTACTCAGCAAAGCGAA
>NZ_JAQSDC010000040.1 GCF_029945705.1 Methylotenera sp. | reverse complement strand
ATCAGCGGTCACGTTGGACCGTTTTTACTGGTCACGATGGGCCATAATACCCAATTGCCAATACTTGCAGTTTCTACAGTAGCGCCATCTTGTAATTCATGAACAAGCGAAACAATCGCAGTCGTTGGAAAGTAAACATACTGGATGTGACTATTCAATCCGTGTATGACCTCACCGAGTGACATTGGCACTAATTCCAAATGAGGTAATAGGCGATTAAATTCAGGAGTAGACAATGCTGCGAGCAAGTGATTTTGTAACGGGCTGTGCAGTTTGCACATCATTGCGTTAGTGTCTTGTCTTGTAACACTTAGTCTTGGTAATGCAATTTTTGGTGATGCAATTGTTGCAAATGACATAGTAGCAGTGTTCATGATTAGTCCTTATTTAAGTACCATGACGCTATTGTTGTACAGTGCACATATAAAAAAAAGTTAGGTTTACCTTATTCTATTGTCAGAATATTCTCACAAACTGCTTCACTTCAGCTTTGTGAAGTAATGGTGAGCGCTCGCCTTACTCATAATCCTTTGCTGCGGTGTTCGACTAACTGGGGCACCAAAATACAAAAGCTCACATATGTGAGCTTTTGTATTGTTGAATCGGAAGTTATAGTAGTTTCCGTTATAGAAAGTCTTATGACTCTATCTATGAAAGTAGCTTAATCAAAATCATCTGCATCATGTGAAACTAACTTATTCGTTGGCATTGTTTTCTCTGACTCATAGCCAGCGTTCTCGAGTTTCACTCGATATTCACATGAAGAAAGATGACCATCCAGTCTGCCGTTGATAGTCGTGGTTTCTTCCTTACAGTGAACGCAGCGATAGCGGTGCATTTGGCCTTCTATGTGCTCTTGAGGGTAGTCTATATAAAATAGTTTTTTCATTACTGAACTCCCTATGCTGAACAATAATCTGTAATGTTTAGTATAACCATTAAACTATAAAAAAGTATTTTGGTTAATAGATATTGATGTTAAGAAAACTTAATCTATAAATAATAAGTCTACGTGTGCGAACTCATTATTGACTTATTGCAATTAAAAATTGTATGTGTATTGGAAGCTCAAAATATCGACACTACCGTCATAGCTTCCAATTAAGTCACCTTTTCTTCCTAAAGCAGGTGTATTTTGTTTGTCAGAAATTGAGGCATCATTAATAAACAAATGGGCGTAGCCAACATCAAGTTTGGAGCTTGGCGTCACTTGCCAGCCAGCGCCTAGTGAGAGCCATTTTCTATCGTTACCCGGAATTCTAGCTGTGCGATATTGGTCATTAACAGCTTCTTGGTCATAGGCTAAGCCAGCACGCAATTTAATAGTGTCACTGTAATGATAGTTTGCGCCGATTGAGTAGCGTAAGGTGTTATCCCAATTCTCAGTTGTAGGTATACCAAGAGTTGTGCCATTACTTCTAATGACAGCTAGTTCTTGAAATTGGCTCCAACGAGTCCACGTTAAATCACCCATTAAATCCCATTTGTCATTTAGTCTACTAAATGCGCTAACAGAAAGTGACTCTGGAAGTGTAATGTTCGCAGTAACGTCACCATTAGGTGTTTGGACGTTAGAGATTGAAAACTGAACATCTCCATCCAAGTGCTCTTCTACTTTTGATCGATATGCAATACTCAATCGAGTATCTTGAGTTGCTTGGTAAATTGCACCAAGGTTAAAACCGAACCCCCAATCATCCCCTTTAACTTTAGATGTTCTTTCAGACGTAACTAAGTTTACTGCGCTTGTCAGTTCAGCTTGAGCCCACATAGCAGAAACTCCTGCGCCGATTGATAATTGATCGTTAAGCTTAAATGCAATTGCAGGATTAATATTGACCGTTTTAAGTTCAGACTTGATCGCTTGAAAACGCCCGATCCAGTCTTTATCGTATTCAGTTTTAAGGCCAAATGGAGCATTTACACCTAAGCCAAGTTTCACAGTGTCGGTTAAATCCATTTTATAGTAAAAATTAGGCACTACAGATAAGTCGCCTGCATCTCCGCCAGATCCTCCTAAAGGTCTGCTAGGAAAGGGACCTGCGCCAGCACCAGCACCAGCACCATTATTATTAAATTCAGCACTAGGTTTGATTAGGTGAATGGCGCCAACTAATTGAGTTCCTTCTATATAGGTCATGCCTGCTGGATTGAAGAATATCGTGCTGGCATCTTCTGCTATGGCACCACCGCCCGCAAAGGCATTTCCCATGCCGCTGGCACTTTGTTCAATTAGTGCGAAGCCAGCGGCTTGCGATGCGATTGGCGCAGAGAGGATCACAAAGGATAGTAATATTTTTTTCATAATTATATTTTTGTAATGACTGGATTAATAATAATCAAAAAAATAACACAACAAGATACTTTTTGATACAAATTTGTTACAAGGAAGCTAATCAGATCTTGTTGCAATTACCCAACAAATCTAAGCCAAATTTTTTTATTAAATAAAATCATTTACTTGAGACGGTAATTTTTTAAGCCTATAGTTGTGTCAGTAGTTTTTTAATTCACATCAATGATAATTTAAGGGGCTTAATATGAATACTATTGTAGATTTTCAACAATTTAATAATGCTACATTAGAACAAGTAAGAACGAGTTATGAAGAAGAATTTGGTGTAATGACTTACTACATGAACCCTGCTCCTAGGCCCTGTTTTAATAAAATCTGCATGACAGAGTTGCATCAAAGCCAGTCAAGCTTAGAAAAAATGCAGGGTCAATTTATTGATAATGGTGAAGTTAAAAAAGCAAACTATTTAGTGTTAGCCTCTGACGTGCCTGGCGTTTTTAACTTAGGCGGTGATTTATTTGTATTTGGAGATTTAATTAGAGCAAAAGCTCGCGATCATTTATTAAGTTATGCGAGATTATGTATTAGTAATGTTTGGACCTTTTATAACATGCAGGCACCTGTGACAACCATTTCATTAGTGCAAGGTCAGGCGATGGGAGGTGGCTTCGAAGCTGCGTTAGCTGCACATGTTCTGGTGGCAGAAAAGAGTGCGGTGATGGGATTGCCTGAAGTTTTGTTTAATCTATTCCCAGGTATGGGGGCCTTGAGTTTTCTGTCACGTAAAATTGGTATGCCTGCGGCAGAAAAAATGGTGCGTTCTGGAAAAATATATACTGGCGAAGAGCTTTATCTTATGGGCGTAGTGGATGTGCTTGCAGAGGATGGTCAAGGTAAGTATGCGTTAGATACTTGGATTAAAAAGAATCATCGCTCTTTAAATTCTTTCCAAGCGATTAACAAAGCTAAACAGCGGGTAAATCCGCTTACGTTTGAAGAGTTAAATGACATTGTTGAAATATGGGTAGATGCCGCTTTACGTTTAGATGAGCGTAACCTAAAAGTAATGGAGCGTTTGGTACGTGCACAGAATTCAAAAACTAGCGCAGAGGTAACGCCAATATTTGAAAAACAGTCTGCTTAATTATTTATTTAAGGCTACTTCAGGATTCCTAAGGTAGCCTTCTATGGCAACCGACAGCAGCGAGAAATCATTATTCAGCAATTCCAGCATTTCATTCACTTGTGAGATATGAGTTAACGAACTTAATTTCCCAAACTTCTCTACAGTGGCAGCTAGTTGAATTGCCCCAACACTTAAACTGTTGCCTTTAAGCGCGTGACACAAGTCCTGTAATGCGCCAAATTGCTTGTTCTTTGCTGCAGTTTCGATTTTAACAATCTGCTTGGTTGAATCAGATAAATAGTTGCGTAGAAGTCTATGCATGAACAAGTCGTCACCCGCACCTATTTTTTCTAATTCTCTTAAGGTATCTAAGTCTAACGACGTGCTGTTAGTTTCGAATCTAGAGTTAAGATCAATGTTGCCATTGAGCGCATTTTTCATCCATTGCGTTGTGGTATTAGGCGGTAAGTTAAAAATACGCTCGATAGTGTTAAACAAAGTAGCAGCATCAATAGGCTTAGTTAAAAATGCATCAAAGCTAGCCTCGGTAGCCATTTCTCTGGCAGATAGTGTAGCGTCAGCAGTAAATAGTATAAAACGCGTATCTTGGTCATCAGGTTGGGTGAATCGATAAAGCTTCAATGCATCTGCACCATTCATGCCAGACATATTTAAATCTGTAATCACAAGATCAAATTTATTTTGCTCTAAAGCATCCAACATTTCGTCGGCATTGCTGACTAGATTAACGTGGTGTCCAGGCAGCGTTAGTAAGCGCGTGATGATTTTTTGGTTAGTGCTTTCATCCTCACATACTAAAATTTTAAGCAATTTTGAAGGGGTATTGATTTGAACTTTGTCTACAGACCCAATCGCTTCAACAGTAGATTTCCCTAAGTTTGATTCTGTTGAACTCGTTTTGTCTAGGGATACGCTTTGATGTTGTGTTTTCTCTAGTGAGAGCACAAACCAAAAGTGACTACCAACACCTTCTGTACTTTGAAAGCAAAGTGCGCCGCCCATCTCTTCAACCATATGTTTTGCTATGGTAAGCCCTAATCCGCTACCGCCAAACTTACGCGTTGTTGATGCATCGGCCTGAGTGAAGCTTTCAAATACTTTATTTTGCTTGTCTGCAGGGATTCCAATTCCCGTATCAGCAATTTCAAAACGTACCGTTGATTTAGCTAAATCATCTTGCAAGAGGGTAGCGGAAATTGTCACGCTACCCTCTTGCGTAAACTTAATTGCATTGCCAAGTAAATTGGCTAACACTTGCCGTAATACAAAGGCATCACCATTAAGGGTTGTCAGTGAATCAGAGACGCTAGCACCTAATTGGATACCTTTTGCCTTCGCGTGGGCGCTAAAAATTTCTAATGTTTCATATATAGCCTCTTTAGGTGAAAAGGCAATATTTTCAACTGTAAATTTACGCTCTTCAATTTTAGTAAAGTCTAGAACATTGTTGAGTAATGAAAGCAATAGCTTGGATGAGCCTTCTAGTGTTTTCAGTAAATCTTGCTGATCAGCGTTCATTGGCGTTGTTTTAAGTAATGTGCTGATTCCAATAATGCCGTTGAGTGGTGTGCGAATTTCGTGACTCATGTTGGCAACAAATTGGGTTTTGGCTAGATTAGCTTCCGCCGCTCTTAAGCTCTCAGTTTCAGCTTTTTGTCTTGCCTCATGCATCCGTTCAATCAGCTTGGCTACATATAAAGGTAGTGCGATTAACATTAACAGAAAGCCGTATACAATCGGCTGGTGAAGCCCCCAAAAAGGGTTCACTTGAGTAGCAATTAGAAAACCTAAAATACTAATGACCTGAGCATGATAGAGGTAGTTTTTACCAAATCTAAAGCCATTTCCAAAAGTCACCCACAGATAAACGCCGATCAACACTACACCAATATCTCCAGAAAGCGCCAAGAATGATGATGTGCCGATGACATCTAACCAAGCGCCAAATAGCCTTCTAATTCCAGACGGCTTTTTACTCGTACTGACGGCAAGCAGCAGCAGCAGCGCGGCTACTTCAAAAACAATTAAGCAATAAAACCCTTCCATTTCACCTTGGCTAATAGATTTGCTAATAAAAAACGAAATGAGTAGATATAACGTAAATGTAGTGCCTATTGCTAATCTGGTAATTGCTTGTTCAAGCTCTAAAGGGTCGCAATGTACAGTAGAGTTTTTGTGCCAATTTTTAAAAGGTGTCAGCATGTTTTTACTTTGACTCCAACAGAGCACTGTTATAGTGATCTCTGCTTTCCTCTAGTAAGTTTTTAGCAATACGAGCTAACTCTTGTGTTTGTGCTGGCTTGGTCAAACAAGCCGAAACACCTGCGGCAATGAGCTCTTGATGTGTGGTTTGATCTTTAATGGCGGTGACAACAATAATGGAGTGGCATAGCTCATTACAAGCATTTTTAATAGCTTGTACAAACTGCATGCCATCCATTTGATGCATACGAAAGTCGGTAATAATCAAATCCACTTGTTTATTTTGCATCCATTCCAAGGCCTCAACTGGGTCGGTCATTTTTACAATTTTGAGATCCATTTTTAGAGATTTCAAAATTGCTGCATGAATATCCAATACAATTGACTGGTCATCAATGAGTAAAGCTGTTTGCCTAAATTTTCTGGCGCTTCTGATGCTGCTAACACTCATTTATTTCAGTAGTTATAGCGGTTCTGAAGAAGTTGAATTCTCAGAATAAATTTTTTCAAAAACAGATCTTGCTTTAATCATGGCATTTACCAATTCTGGATCAAAGTGTTTTCCACTTTCATCACATATATATTGATAAGCTTGCTCAAAACTCCATGCTTTCTTATATGGGCGAGTACTGGTCAAGGCGTCGAAGACATCTGCAATCGCTACAATTCGGGCAGAAAGTGGAATGTCCTCGCCTTTAAGGCCATTTGGATAGCCTGAGCCATCATAGCGTTCATGGTGCGACAGGGCAATTTCGCCGCCTTTTTGCAGGTATTTAGACGGACTATCTTCCAAAATTTTAAATCCAACATGAGGGTGTTTGCGCATGACTTGTAGTTCATCGTCGTCGAAAGGGCCTTTTTTTAGCAAGATAAGGTCTGGTGTTCCAATTTTACCAATATCATGCAAAGGTGCAGCAAGCTCAATAATTTCAGCTTCATCTTCATCTAGACCAATCGCATCTGCTAGTGCTCTGCTGTATAAAGACATGCGCTGTAAATGCAAAGCGGTATCATAATCTTTGTGTTCACCGGCACGCGCGAGTCGCATCAATGTTTCTTTTTCACGTGCTTTAATGTCTGCTGTCGCTTCAGTGACCAAGCTTTCAAGCAGGATACTTTTGTTCTGTAGCGTAATGTGCTGAATATGCATCGTCAGCAAATTTTTACTGCGCGCTACACATTCGTGCATATCAACAGGTTTATTGATAAAGTCTGTTACTCCAGCATCTAGGGCGGTGTAGCGAGTTTCGGCGTCTTTTTTAATCGTGATCATCATCACTGGCACTGCTGCATATTCCGGAAGCTTCTTAAGTAAACGCACAAACTCGATACCATTCATTTCAGGCATTAAGTAATCTACAAATACTAGATCTGCAACATGCTCTTGCGCCCATTCTAACGCTTGTTCAGGACTACTTTTTTCAGCGACTGTGATCTTAGGGTTGATACTTTTTACTACCTGCGCAAGTATCGCTCGGCTGGTCGATTGGTCATCAACAATGAGTACTGAGGAGTCGTCAAATGATTGTATGTTTATCACTAATAGTTATCCTGAAACTAGCTGAATATTGCTTTTGCCTACTCAAGAAAAGCAATAATCAAGCCACTCTTATGAGAATGGGCTAAGTTGTAAAATTAAGTAAAGTTAAAACTAAAATACTTCAAATAAATCAAAAGAGTAAGTGCTGCTATGGCCTATTCTGGTATTTAATTACTTTGAAGCTTTGTGCGATTCTACGATTATATCGTAGACGTCAAGTGTTCAATGTAAGACAGAAAAGTAGCTTATATTGACACATTTCGTGTATTTAATTTTGACATATTATTATCAACAATTAATAACTAGATTTAATAAAAATATTACCTTCTGGTTTTAAATCAAAAGCAATGCAGATGCGTTCTTCATTAGAGGTGAACGGAATCGTGCGGTGAAATAATGAGGATGGGAATAATACAATATCGCCCACGTTAGGGCTAGCAATGCCTACTGGGAAATTATTGTGTTTTTGCGGGTAATTATCACCATGCAAGCCATATTCAAAACAGCCTTCAGTAGGATCTCTTTTTTCTTTTGGTAAAACAAGGTATACCGCACCACTTATCCAGCCAACTTCATGAATGTGTCTTTCTAAATAGCCACCGCTTCGCAATCTTACATACCAAGAACTGGTAAATTCCAACTCTTTTGGGAAAGATTGAATCAGCTCACAATCTGCGCCTGAGAATTTATTTTTATAATTGAGAAATTCTTGCTTAACAATCTCACCTAGTTTTCTAAAGGAAGCTTCAGGTCGCTTGAATAAATTACCTGCAGATTGTTTGCCGTTGATAATCATGCCTTGGGCACGCACCTCTAT
The DNA here is from genome assembly GCF_029945705.1 of Methylotenera sp. Classification (GTDB taxonomy): domain Bacteria; phylum Pseudomonadota; class Gammaproteobacteria; order Burkholderiales; family Methylophilaceae; genus Methylotenera. The sequence goes on along the minus strand of NZ_JAQSDC010000040.1, from coordinate 108,243 downwards.
TGCGGTGTTATTGATGTCGTTTAGTAGGTCTTTTAATAGCTGACTATCAGGCTCTGCCAACTCCGCAATACTGTGCTGGTAAACAAAATCAAAACCATTTTTGCAGAAATTATATTGATCTTCTAGGCCAAAATTGACCGCATGATGTGTAGAGAGGGTTTGTAGGAAAGGTGCGTTGTGTTTTTCATGGGTATGAATAATCTGATCTAGCTTGGTTTTAAATGCATCAAAATGTTCGGCTTTGTAAGTACAGTAAAGCGCACGCTCTTGCCAGTCATCAAGTTTTGATCGCTCCAAATAATCAACAGCTTCATCAAACCGTCCTGCAAGATATAAAAACTCGCCCATATTGTAGTTTGCGCCAGCATGGTTTTGGTTGAGTGCTAAGGTATCAAAGTAACACTTAATCGCATCCTCCATATTGCCTTGGTCACGGTAACACTCACCTAGGTAATTGTGTGCATCAGCATAGTTGGGAAACATTTTAATGGCTTGCTTAAAATGATGGATTGCTTCATCTAGCTTGCCTTCATCTCTAAGTGCAGTACCAAGGTTAAAGTGACCTCTTGGGTCTTCGTGAATAGTAAGTGCTTCACGGTAGCTAGCTACGGCCTCTTCAAGCCTTCCCTGTTTTTGTAGCACTGTACCTAAGTTGCCATGTGCCTCAAAAAAGCCAGCTTGCAATGCGATGGCGTTGCGATAGCTGGCTTCAGCTTCTTTAAATCTATTGAGGTTAGTTAAGGTAATGCCTAAGTTGAAATGCAAATCTGGCGTATTAGGCTGTATGGTCAGCGCTTTTGAGTAGTTCTCAGCGGCTTCATTAAATTTGGATAAGCCGTCTTGAGAAATCCCTAATATTTGGTAGAGAATAAAAGTATTAGCGTAGCGAGTGACTAATTTTTTAGCGGCGGCTTCTGCTTCAGCAAGTTTGCCAGCATTGAATAAGCTCAATACAGGTTGCATTTCAAGCTGACTGGGTTGCGGGGCGAATGATGAAGCTGGTTTTGCCATGATATGAGTAATACCGCTAGTTTGATAATTTAGGCTATTTTAGAGCAAAATTAATTAACTTACATCTGTGTTACTTTGTATTTGTAATCTAGTCGCCATTTGACGTAAGAATTTCATGGCTACTTTAGGTTCGTCTAAAAGTAGCGTTTCAATATTATCTGGGTAAATGAGAATCACGTCGGCTTGTTTCGAACTTACCGCTGCGTCTACAATCGCTGGCGTATTGGTGAGCATCGCCATTTCACCAAAGTATTCCCCAGCTTCTATTGTGCGTAGGAGCCTGCCATTTTTCAGCAACTGCACCTGACCGCTCACCAAGTAGTGCAGATTGCGAGTTAAATCGCCTTGCTTAAAAATGAACTCACCTTGCTGATAGCTTCTGCCATAACGCTGCATTAGCTTTTCTAAGTAATTCGTTTGAGATTTAGATTGCGGCTCTTGTGGATTGTCTGAGAACAATCCTTTTAATATCAGCACGTCTTTTTTGCGTAATGTAGCAATGAGCTCTGTGCCAAGTAAAAATACTGAAAAATTAAAATACAACCAAGTAATTGAGATGAATAGATTTTTCATGCTGCCGAATACCGAGCCGTAAGATTCATTGAGCGATAAGTAAAAGGTGAATGCTGGACGCATCAATAACCACAGCACGGCTGTGAATAGGGCGCCAATCAAAATATGTTTCAGGTTTAATCGAACGGGAAAAAATACAAAATAAAAAGCAGCTATCAGCAGCGTGGTTAGTGCTAGTGAGGTAAGTGCAGCAATAATGTCGTATTGAAAGAACTGGTGATTTGCGCCCAAAAAGGTAATCACTTTTTCTAACATAAGACCCGCAAAGGTAAACAGAAAGAATAATACCAACATGCCGATGACCGCGATGACATCTTTCAGCTTGCGACGAATATAGGATGGTGCTTCAATTAATGTAGCGATGGTGTAAAAGCTGGTTCGCATTGCGCTTGCTAGCGGTGTCACTGTCCAAAGCAGCACAAATAGCCCTGCAGCACCCCAAACGGCCTTTTGTTGCGCTGTGTTGTAAACCTCTACCATGATCGCGCTGCTAAATTTTGGTACTAAGTTGCCTGTAATGATGGCAAGTTTGACCACTGCGTAATCTGAGGTAAATACTAAGTGGCTAAGCAGAAAGAACAAAAGTAACACCAATGGAATCAACGCGAACATCGCATAAAATGATAACGAAGCCGATAAACCTAATACGTTATGCCGCCGAAAAGCACCAAGCATTTCATGCAATACAAACAGCGGCGTGCTGTAACGCTGCTTTTCATATGCTTCAAGCGGCTTGTTGATGGCGCTTTGTAGGCTTGATTGCTGCTTGGTGTTGGTTTCTTCTTTCATCATTTATTGAGTATGCAACCTATCTATTGAATGATTTGAATTTTTCAGTCGCTGCAACCAAAGCCGAGGTAACGCCAGTTTCCATTGCTGAATGTCCCGCATCTTCAACCATGTGAAAACTAGCATGCGGCATCGCTTGGCTAAGCTCCCAAGCGGTAATCGGAGGGCATACCATATCGTAGCGACCCTGAACAATGTCTGTTGGAATATGCCCCAGCTTGGCTTTTGCTTCAGCTAATAAGTCGCGCTGACCAACAAAACAGTTATTCTGTATGTAATGTATTTGTACTCTAGCGCGTGCAAGCTCAACTTCTCCGTTCACCTCACTGCTTGGCGAAGCTGGTCTAGGCAGTAAACTCATAATGCTACTTTCAAATGTATTCCAGCGAATGGCGGCTGGAATGCTACTCTTCGTATCATCGGAGAAAACAAGCTGCTCGTATGCTTCTATAGGGTTATGCCTTTTATTGGCGGGTAAGTATGCGCATAAAGATTCCCACGGCTCTGGAAAGAACGCCTGTACTTGTCCTAAAAACCAATTAAGCTCGGAAGGGCGACTTAAGAAAATGCCGCGCAGTATTAAGCCCGCTACTCTATCTGTATGCTGTAAGGCATAAGCCAAAGCTAAGGTGCTGCCCCATGAGCCGCCAAATACCAACCACTTATCAATGTTTAGTGCTGCACGAATTGTATCAATATCGTTGACTAAATCATCTGTAGTATTTTGCTCAATCTCACCTTGTGGTTTGCTTCTACCGCAACCGCGCTGGTCAATTAAGATAATGCGATAGTGTGCGGGGTCAAAAAAGCGACGTTGCGTAGGGCTGCATCCACTACCAGGACCACCATGTAAAAAAACGACAGGACTTCCTTTGGGATTTCCACAAACTTCATAATAGATTTCATGAAGATTTCCTGCTTTTAAAGTGAATTTCTCAAAATTATTGACTTCAGGATACAAATTGTAAGTTTTATTTTGCATAACAAAAAATATGCTTTCTAATTGATTTTAAATGACTTTTAAGAAATATTAACACTATCCAGCCTAACGCTAAACACTTATTTTAAAAAATGTAGAACTAATTGTAAGTAAATTGTAACTAATGTATTGCAATTCGTGTGTGACTAGAATATAGTGCTGTACGCACATGAGAATGTGATGAGAAATAGTATCAATTAGTTGCTAGAAAATTTGAGATAACATCAAAAACTTCAACAAGTAAAAGAGATTATTTATAAACCCTTAGTAGTTCAACTTTGGAGATTAATATGCAAATCAACAAGATCAAATTAGCATTAGGTTTGGTTGCAGGTCTTTCAGCGGCAATGCCAATGATCGCTTCAGCAGCAGCAGACCAAGAAGCAGCAATTAAAAATAGTAATAACTGGGCAGCACCGCGCGGTGACTACACAAACCAAGCACACAGTGCATTGGCACAAGTGAACAAAGGTAACGTAAAAAACCTTAAAGCAGCATGGACATTCGCTACTGGTGTAAACCGTGGTCACGAAGGTTCACCAGTTGTTGTTGGTAACATGATGTATGTACATACAGCATTCCCAAACAACGTATACGCTCTTGACTTAAACGACAATCAAAAAATCGTATGGTCATATTTCCCAAAACAAGATCCATCAGTACAAGCTGTACTATGTTGCGATAACGTTTCACGTGGTTTAGGCTACGGCGACGGTAAAATCTATCTACAACAAAATGATGGTAACTTGGTTGCTTTAGACGCTAAAACTGGCGCTAAAGTATGGTCTACATTAGTTAACGATCCAAAAGTTGGTGCTACAAACACTAACGCTCCACACGTGATCAAAGACAAAGTGTTGACTGGTTGTTCAGGTGCTGAATTTGGTGTTCGTTGCTTTATCGCTGCTTACAACTTAAAAGACGGTTCATTGGCATGGAAAGCATACTCAACAGGTCCAGATTCTGAAGTGTTGATCGGTGCAGATTTCAATAAAGAAAATCCACAATACAGTGCATTGTCAGTTTACCAAGATGTAAACGGTGGTAACAAACAAGGCGGTTCTTTCGCAGCATTGCCAAATGACCAAATCAAAATTGGTGAAAAAGATCTTGGTACACGTACATGGTTAAAACCACAAGCAGTTAAAGATGGTTGGCAACATGGTGGTGGCTCTGTATGGGGCTGGTGGCCGTATGATGCACGTACAAACTTGGTTTACTACGGAACAGGTAACCCATCAGTTTGGAACCCAGATGTACGTCCAGGCGATAACAAATGGTCTATGACTATATTTGCACGTGATTTAGATACAGGCGTTGCAAAATGGGGCATGCAAATGACTCCACATGATGAGTGGGATTATGATGGTATTAACGAAGTAATCTTGTTCGACAAAGGTGGTAAAACATACGCTTGGCACCATGACCGTAACGGTTTTGCTTACACTTGGAATGCTGCAAACGGTACATTGATTGCTGCTGAAAAAGTACACCCATTCGTAAACTGGGCTTCTAGCGTTGATTTGAAAACAGGCGTGCCTAAAAAACTTGCTACAGCTTCAACTCACCAAGATTACAATGCTAAAGGCGTTTGCCCAGCTGCATTGGGTACTAAAGATCAACAACCAGCGGCTTACTCACCAAAAACTGGTTTAATTTACACTCCATTGAACCACGTATGTATGACATACGAGCCAGTTGAGTCTAAATATGTTGCTGGTCAACCATGGGTTGGTGCTACATTGACTATGTTTGCTGGTCCTGACGGTGTTATGGGTGGCTTCGGCGCTTATGATCCAATGACTAACAAAAAAGTTTGGTACAACAAAGAGAAATTCTCTGCTTGGGGTGGTGCTTTAACTACTGCTTCAAACTTGGTATTCTACGGAACTCTTGATCGTTGGTTCAAGGCTGTTGATGCTCAATCAGGTAAAGAACTTTGGAAATTCCAAGTGGGTTCTGGCGTGATTGGTAATGCATTCACATACGGCTTAAAAGGTAAACAATACGTTGGTACACTATCAGGTATCGGTGGCTGGGCTGGCGTTGCGATGAACCTTGGTATGACTAACCCAACAGATGCTTTAGGCGCTGCTGGTGGTTATGCTGAATTAACAAAATACAACGCGGCTCCTGGCGGCGGTGCATTAACAGTATTCAGCCTATAATTTAATCGTAAGATTAAATTGTAACTAAATACAAGTTAGTTCAAATGTAATACTAAAAACACCCCGACTTGTCGGGGTGTTTTTTTATGTTTAATACAAATAATCTGAATCAATATCGGGGTATTTTATTGATATAAAACTGCTTATAAAGCAGCAAATTAGTTACAATAATGAGTTGTTTGAAATGCGACTTCTGTAAGGGCTAAAAGATAAGAACTTTTTTATCAGCCAAGTACTCTATAGCAATAAGGCGGTTATTAATAAACTGCATATTTGAAAATTAAGGAATAAATAATGTTGAAGCATGTTAAGAAGCAATTAGGCTTGACGTTACTGTTAGCCATTACAGCAAACATCAGTTATGCAGCAGATCCTGATATCCCAACTCTTAGTGCTGATGAAGGTCGTATCGGCGAGGTTCGACGTGTTGTAGATGAGTCAGAGTTTAAAGTATGTGCGGATCCAGAAAATTTGCCATATTCAGATATTAAAAAACAAGGATTTGAAGATAAAATCGCTGAGTTGTTAGCCAATGATCTAGGCAAGAAACTTACTTATACCTATGCATATAGTCGCCAAGGCTTCTTCAGAAATACCTTAGGTGCTAACCGCTGCGATGTGGTTATTGGTACCGTTTCAGATGACGACATGATGAGAACATCTAAACCATACTACCGTACAGGTAATGTCTATGTGTGGCGTAAAGATAGCAATTACAATATTACAGATTGGTCATCACCAGATCTACATAAGGGTTTTATTGGGGTAGTTGACCACAGCCCTGCAACAATCCCTATGGATGCACATGGATTGATAAGTAACGCTCGTCCATATCGTATGCAGCGTGATTTAAATTTACCCGCTAGTTTTATGATTGATGATTTGGCTAAAGGTGATATTGATATTGCGATTGCTTGGGGCCCAATAGGTGGTTATTATGCAAAACAATCAAAAGTCCCTATGGTGGTTGTGCCTGTTCCTGAATATGAAACACAAAATGCTAAAGGTAAAGAATACTGGAATATTTCAGTCGGCGTACGTAAAAAAGATAAAGATCGTATGGCAATGATTCAAGGTGCTTTAGATAGGAACCAAGATAAAATTATGAAAATTTTAGATGAATATTCAATTCCGCATGTGCCAGTAGTAGAAGGCGATAGCTTGATGAATTCATATAAAAAGTATGGTGCCAACGTTAAGAAAGAAGAAGGCAATTAATTAAGATTTGAAGTAAGGTTAGCAATTGCTTGGTTGAGTTATATCAACCAAGCATTTTTTATATGTTAGATGTACAAATGTAACAATGTGCTTATGCGCACTAGTAGCGATTTTTATTCAATCAGGGAGATAGCATGTTAGGTTTTAAATCAATTAAAGCTGCTTTATTAATTTCAATGCTTGGTTTTGTTGGCTTAACAGCTACGACGCAGGCTAGTGCAGCTTGTAATTTAGTTTCAACAAAAGATGGAACATCGCTTGCTGTAAAAGCTTTAGATACAGACACACCAGAAGCCAAATCATTTTTAGAAACGTGCATTAATCCTTATACAAAAGCTTATGCAGAAAATCATGATTTGATTAAAGCGGGCGGTAAAAAGTTATTTGGATATAACGGTTGCTCAGGTTGCCACGGCGGTAAACTAGAAGGCGTCATGGCTCCAGCCTTAAATAAACAAGGTGGACAAGGTGCCTATGACACTAAATGGGTTTATGCTAAAAACTCTACTGATAAGGGCATGTTTGAAACAATCGCCGCAGGTACACCAGGAATTTCAGGTGGTTTAATGCCAGTTTGGCATGTACAACAGCCAGATAAAGTGGGTGATGGTTTGTCAACAGATGAAATTTTAAAAATCATTGCTTACATCCGTACCGAATACAAAGGCGATGGTGAAAAAGATTGGATGAAGTAACTTTTAACTAAGTTACTATTAAGTAAGTTACTTCATGAGTCGGAAGATTGACTAAGCTGTAATTAATTCAGCAGCTAATGTATAATCGCAACCGCTGTTTTATGTAACTAAGCAATGGCAACAATAATTACTAACGTAGTATTTGAAATTGAAGTGTCAACCAATTAAATAATAAGTACGTTAGATGAAAACACGTTCAGTAATGCGTTTGCAAAAATGATCGTAGCAAAATTCATTACAATAAGGAGATGATATGTTAGGTTTTAAATCAGTTAAAGCTGCGTTATTAATTTCAATGCTTGGTTTTGTGGGTTTAACTGCAACAACACAAGCAAGCGCTGCTTGTAATTTAGTTTCAACAAAAGATAGTTCACCGCTAGCAGTAAAAGCACTTGATACTGATACTCCAGAAGCTAAAGAGTTTTTGGCAACTTGCAAAAATCCGTATACAGCTAAATATGCAGCTGACCCAGCTGCGGCACTTGCAAAAGACGGTGGTAGACATGTGATGACTTACAATGGCTGTACAGGTTGTCATGGTGGTAATTTAGGCGGTTTGATGGCACCTTCTCTTGTTAAAAATGGTGGTACAGGCGCTTTTGATACAAAATGGGTGTATGCGAAAGATTCAACTGACAAAGGCATGTTTGAGACTATTTCTGCTGGTACACCAGGAGTTTCTGGTGGTTTAATGCCTGTTTGGCATGCACAGCAGCCAGAACATGTAGGCGATGGCTTATCAACAGATGACATCTTAAAAGCAGTTGCTTATATTCGTACTGTCTATAAAGGCGATGGCGAAAAAGATTGGTTGAAATAACTCAATAAAATTAGTGGGTTAGCAATCTCACTGATATTAAAACGTAGTGCTGTAATAACTTAAACGGCTGCTGTATAATTACAGTAGCCGTTTTTTATGCTTCAGACTAGACTAGTCATAGGTGATAAAGCCATGGTGGAGATGATTGTTTAAAGTTAAAACTTGTTAGTATTAGGGCTTAGAAGTCAGAGCTCATAATTTAGAATCGGGAGATTAGAAATGGGTAAAAGTAAGTTTAGTTTAGTATTGATTTTAATGTTAATGGCATTAAGTGCTTGTGACAAAAAAGCCTCGACTGGCGCTGGTGCAACTGCTCCAGCTGATGCAGGTGGCCCTGCGATTAGTTTTGTTGATACACAAGAGGGTAAACCTTTAGTAATTGATGCAAAGTTGTTTGATACTCCAGCAGCAAAAGAATTTTTAGCGACAGGTAAGAACCCATACATCGGTAATGCAGATGCCATTGCCAAAGGTAAAAAAGTTTTTGGTCTTTATTCATGTACACAGTGCCATGGTCCAGAAGCAAAAGGTCAAGTTGGTCCTGGTTTAGTAGGCCCTACTTTCCGTTATCCTAAAGATGCAACGAACAAAGGTATGTTTGAAACAATCTGGCATGGTACAAATGGCGGTATGGGTGCAAAAGGTCTTGGTTTAATGGATCCTACTGATCCTAAAAATGGTATTACGCCTGATGAACTGCTGAAAGTTCAAGCTTGGATTCGTAGCATGGGTACTGGTTTGACAGGTAACGAGTAATTATCTGAATGGTTTTATAACGCGCTTGCTGTTGTTCAGCAGGCGCGTTTTTATTTTAAGCTTTTGATATTAAGTATTGATTGGGATGGCTATGGATAATAAAAATCAAAATAGTTTGCATCATGTTGTGATTGTTGGTGGTGGTGCTGGTGGTCTAGAGTTGGCAACTAAACTTGGCGACTCTCTAGGCCGCAAAGGTAAGGCTATGATTACGCTTATCGATAAAACAAAAACCCATGTATGGAAACCGCTACTGCATGAAATTGCAGCGGGCAGTATGGATCCTGATAAGCATGAATTAAATTATCTTGCACAGGCGCATTGGCATCATTTCAAGTTCCGTTTAGGCAGCATGGATAACCTTGATAGAGCGAAGCGTGAGATATCTATTTCACCTTATTTTGATGAGGATGGTCAGGAAGTTATCCCGCGTCGTACCGTGCAGTACGATACATTGATTATTGCAGTTGGTAGCACAACGAATGACTTTGGTGTTAAAGGCGCGAGTGAGTATTCCATTGCTTTAGATACTCAAGACCAAGCTGAAAAGTTTCATAGGCGCTTACACAATGCGCTTGTGCGTGCACAAACTCAGCTTGCACCAGTGCATGCTGGTCAGTTAGAAGTAGTGATAGTCGGGGCGGGAGCTACAGGCGTTGAGCTATCAGCCGAGTTACATAATACGACACGTGAACTAGCTGCTTATGGACTAGATAAAATTAATCCAGATCGTGATATTCAAATTTCATTAATTGAAGCTAATACTCGTGTGCTGCCTGCGCTTCCATCTAAGCTTTCTAACTCTGTTGAGCTAGAGCTTAGCAAGCTACGTGTGCATCTATACACAGGGGAGCGTGTAACAGAGGTGACAGACAAAGGGGTGCATACCCATAGCGGCCGCTTTATTCCGTCAGTATTAGTCGTATGGGCGGCAGGTATTAAAGCTCCAGACTTTTTGCGTGAAATTGATGGCTTAGAGACTAACCGTATCAACCAGCTTGTAGTGAACCGAACATTGCAAACCACGTTAGATGAGAATATTTTTGCTTTTGGTGATTGCGCAGCTTGCCCATGGACTGGTAATGCGGGTGAGAGCGTGCCACCACGTGCGCAAGCGGCACATCAGCAAGCTTCAGTGTTGATTAAATCAGTCAAGTGTCGTGTGGTGGGTAAATCTGAGCTGCCAGAGTTTACTTACCGAGATTATGGATCTTTGGTCAATTTAGGTAACTACACTACGGTTGGAAACTTAATGGGCTCACTTTCTGGTAGCAGTTTATTTATTGAAGGCTTATTCGCTAGGTTAATGTATCAGTCACTTTATAAAATGCATTTGATGGCTTTGCATGGTTTTTGGAGTACTGCATTGCAAACGTTAGCCCGCACTATAACCAGGCGATCTGAATCGCAAGTGAAGCTTCATTAAGTATTTTAATCAATAAAAAAGGTCGCCATGGCGACCTTTTTTATTGATTAAATATTTGTTCGGAATGACAACCTTAGCATTTTGTCTTGGTATGTTTTAAGTACAGCTTATAAATAACTGCCATACTAATACTCACAAACGCGCCAAAGATGATGATAATAATGTTAATTGGTAAGTTCTCATGCACCATCAACGTGTAGATGCCTAGCAATACAAGAATACCAATATTTTCATTGAAATTTTGCACCGCAATGGAATGTCCTGCGCCAAGTAAAGTATGCCCTCTATGCTGCAGTAACGAGTTTAGCGGTACCAAGAAATAACCCGCTAGAACACCAATACAGAACAACACAACGGCCGCGACTTCGGGTGACTCAACCAGTATCATACCCATGACCAAAATGCCCATGAGTATGCCTGCTGGTAAAACTTTGACTGCGTTTTCTAATTTAACAAACATGGATGCACCAACTGAGCCGATGGCAATGCCAACGGCTAATATGGCAATCAGTTTTGTTGCTGATTGTTCATCTAGGCCTAGTTTTAAGCCTGCCCAGCGTAGTACCACAAATTGTAATGTTGCACCTGCACCCCAAAATAAAGTAGTCACAGCCAATGATACTTGGCCTTGTGGGTCTCGCCATAGCGTAGTAAAGGCGTGCCAAAAATCCTTTAGAAGAGAAATTAAATCACGTTTAGGCATTTTGTGATCGATAGGTACTTTTGGAATGTAATAGTTGAAGCCTGCCGCCAATAGATAAATTAAGGTAATAATAGCAATACCGAAATATGGATCGTGCGCTGAAATGCTTGAACCAAATACTGGCCCTAAAATAATTGCCGTGACAGTAGTCCCTTCCATCCAAGCATTGGCTTTAATCAGCTGATGGTGAGGCAGCATTTCTGTCAAAATTCCATATTTTGCAGGCGAGTAAGCCGCTGCACCAATGCCGACAATAGCGTATACATATAAGGGTGGCAAGCCTAATAAGGCTAACGAACAGCCTATAAACTTTATACCGTTACTTAAAAACATGACCTTACCCTTGGGTAGGGCATCAGCGAAGGGCCCTACAAATGGCGCCAAAACGATGTATGCGATGACAAAGAATTCACGTAATAAAGGTTCGTGCCATTCAGGCGCATTGAGTTTCGAAAGTAAAGCGATGGAAGCGAACAGTAAAGCGTTATCAGCAACGGCAGATAAGAACTGAGCAATTAATAGGGTATAAAAACCTTTGGTCATGTTATTCCATTTCTAAATCAACCCTGACTTTTCGACTTCGCCTTGATGAACTTTACCTTGTGGTATTACAGTATAGTTAGTGGCGAGTCTACGAGTCATGGTGGAGTTATTAATAGAACTTATAAAGCTTCAGTTGCGAAGTCGGCTAAACGAGAGCGTTCACCACGTTGTAGCGTAATGTGCCCGTTGTGGCGCCAACCCTTAAATCGATCCACCACGTAGGTGAGACCTGAGCTACCCTCAGTTAAATATGGCGTATCGATTTGTGCGATGTTGCCTAAACAAACCACTTTAGTGCCTGGACCTGCACGTGTAATCAGCGTTTTCATTTGTTTAGGTGTTAAGTTCTGAGCTTCATCGATGATTAAGAACTTATTTAAGAATGTACGCCCGCGCATGAAGTTGAGTGATTTCACCTTGATGCGGCTACGAATTAAATCTTGCGTTGCGGCACGTCCCCATTCACCAGCATCTTCATCGCTTTTATTTAGCACTTCTAAATTATCATCCAGCGCGCCCATCCAAGGGCCCATTTTTTCTTCTTCAGTACCCGGTAAAAAGCCAATATCTTCACCGACAGAAACCGTCACACGCGTCATAATGATTTCAGAGTAGATCTTTTTATCAAGTACCTGTGTGAGTGCAGATGCTAATGTGAGCAATGTTTTACCTGTACCCGCTTGGCCTAATAGGCTGACAAAATCTACTTCTGGATCCATCAATAAATTGAGCGCGAAATTCTGTTCGCGATTGCGTGCATTAATGCCCCAAACATTGTGTTTAGGCTGCATGTGATCTTTAACAACCTCTAATACTGCGATGTTACTATCAACACTGCGCACTAAGGCGTGGAATGGTTTTTCATACTCGTAATAAACAAATTCATTTACTAGAAATGACTTACATAAAGGCCCGCTAATGCGGTAGAACATGCGGCCAGCTTCTTGCCACGACTCCATTGCTTTACTGTGATTTTCCCAGAAGTCAGCAGGTAACTCCTTCATGCCACTGTATAAAAGATCACTATCTTCAAGTACTTTGTCATTAAAGTAATCTTCCGCAGGCATACCCATTGCACGGGCTTTAATGCGGATGTTGATGTCTTTACTGACTAGAATTACTTGGCGGCTTGGTTGACTTTTTTGCAAATCCAGCACGACGGCTAGAATCTGGTTGTCTGCTTTTAGACCTGCAAGCCCTGGTAGTTCTGTGGTTACTTGTAGTGTTTGTACAAATAAACGTCCTGTTAGATGGCGATTACCATTTACATTCAGCGGGCAACCTAGTTCAAGATTAGTTAAGTCTGTACCTACAATTTCTTCTAAGTTACGGCTTGCCTGACGAGCGTTACGGGCAACTTCAGTAAGCCCCTTTTTGTTGTTATCAAGTTCTTCTAATGTCACCATCGGGAGAAAAATGTCATGCTCTTCAAAGCGAAACAAGCTAGAAGGATCGTGTATTAATACGTTGGTATCAAGTACAAAAAGCTTGGTAGCATTTAGCGATTTTTTTGCCATTACATTCTTTCTAATTGTGAGTGATAAATGAATTTGTAAGATTTAATTAAGTCAGTTGATGCTAAATAGTTTTAATGAAGTTAAGCACCTCTGCGGCATGACCCTCTACCTTAACGCCGCACCACTCTTTGATAAGCTTACCATTTTTGTCGATAACAAAAGTGCTGCGTTCTATACCGCGTAGCTGTTTGCCGTACATATTCTTCATTTTCATGACGCCAAATAGAGAGCAAGCAAGCTCTTCGGTATCCGCTAGTAGCTCAAATGGAAAGCTAAATTTTGCTTTAAAATTTTCATGCGACTTTAAGCTGTCTCTAGAGATGCCAAAAATCTCAGTATTCAGATTCTGAAAGTCGGGATAAGCATCCCTGAATTGCATACCTTGAGTAGTACAGCCTGGTGTCGAATCTTTGGGGTAAAAGTAGATGATGAGATTTTTACCAAGAAATTGAGATAACTGAAAAGTCACACCGCTTGTTGCGGGCAACTGAAAGTCTGGAACTGCTTTGTCGAGTATTAGTGTATCGGTCATATTGTCTACCTCCATTGTTGATAAAAAGCCTGAAATAGGCAATAGGATATGCAAAGAATTATCAATATTTAGCCGTAAATTGAAAATTAAATATTGATGGGTATTAGATTTTTACGAATGAGATTTGAATAAGGGTTTTAATTGATAGATAAGTTCAACGTTTTAGGCAGCAGAATAGTGATGGCCGTACCACCTTCATGACGTGCTTCAAACTTTAACTCTCCTGCTAATACGTCACATACTTTAAAAGCAAACGGAATGCCTATACCCGTGCCAAATCTTTTGGTAGTTGGCGCGCTTATAGCGCTAGGATCTGGCGTAAATGGCATGCCGCAGCCTTGATCTAGTAGTGATAAGGTATATTTTTTTGGTGCTACTTTTAGCGTAATTTCTATGCTGCTATTTTTACTAGAAGCATCAATCGCATTTAATATTAAGTTGTAAATGACTTGCTCTAGTAAATGCTGGTCTGTGTAGATGGCACTCGTTTTTGGCCAGTTTGGCAGGATGAACTGAATCGACTTCTCTCTTATTTTTTGTTGCAGAGGCGCCAGTGCGCCATTCACGATTTCTTGTAAACTAGTATTTTCTGGCTGTGGTTTTAGCGGCAATAAATAAGCCAATAATGCGCCTGTCCAGCGTTCCAATCTATCTACAGTATCAATAATGCCGCGTAACGATAAGCGCGTTTCGGTATCGTGTTCTGGGTCATCCATCACCTGCGCCGTAGCACGTATGCTAGCTAAAGGGTTGCGAATGTTATGTGCCAGCATCGGCACCAATAGGCCTTGTGCTGCTTGTTTTTCAGTGCGTACTAATGTTTCTTGGCTAATGGCTAACTTGTCGGCCATCTCATTAATGGCATTTGATACTGCGGCTAACTCTACGATACCTACTTCTGGAGCCTTATGTGTAAGATTGCCTGCACTAATCTCAGAGGTGGCTTTTAATACATTGTTGAGTGGTTTTACGATGGCACGCTTAAGAAATATGCGTGAGAATAAGAGTAGCAATACCGCTAACACTAAAGGAATAATCAATAAAATCACCGATGTGCGTTTGCTTGCTTTAAGCTGACTATCAAGCTCAATTTGTTTTTGATTGAGTAGTCTTTCAGTGCGCGCGAGTATTTCCTCATAGCGTTTAAATAAGCCAGTTTCAATTTCGGTATTTAAAGCGTGTTTTACAGAGTCGCTGTTGGTTGCTCGGTATTGGTCAAATAGTCTGGGGGTTTCAACAACGAATTTTTTATAATTCTCATGCAAGTCATTAATGGCCGCTTTTTCAGCTTCGCTTACGGTGATTTTTTTTAATTGTGCAAAATGTGCTTCAACAGTAATGGTGAAGTTGTCGTACTCGGCACGTGCGCCTGAGTCATCTAAAAAGTAAGCGTCAAATAACTCTTTCATTTGACGATACAAATCTCCACGAGTTTGTTGTACCTCAGTGACAAGCGAGCTTATTCGGCTAGCCTCTTGACTGGATTTTTCCCACAAGTGAATGCCAATGGCACCCGCTGTTGCAGCCAATATAATGAGTAAAATAAAGGCTACTTCATGAATCAGCAATAAATCTTTTAGAGATTTGTTTTTTTTAATCATGCTGGCAAGTTATTTGTGATGAGGCTTGAAAACTACTGTTCTTCAAGTTTAAATGGAATAGGCACTTTGATGCTGAAGTTACTACCGCGTAACGCTTCTGGTGGCGCTGGGAAGGGGGCGGCTTTTTCAACCATTTCTAAGGCTTGTTTATCTAAGCTCTCAAAACCGCTTGATTGAATGATTTTTTTTGATTTAAGTTTTCCGTTGCCATCAAGTTGCAACTCGACGATAGCCTCACCTTGCCAACCACGCATTTGTGCAATACGAGGGTATTGTTTATGTTTGCCAATCGCACCCCAAAGTGTATTGCCATATCTGCCGCGAGCATCATCAACGTCTTCTTGACTGGGTGCTGTAGTTTTCGGTGGCTCTGGTGTTGCTATAGGTGCAGGCGGCATAGGAGATGGCGCTGCATCCACCTTAGGAGCCACTGCAATGACTTCTGTTTGATGAGTCACTGCTGGCGGTGGCGGGGCAGCGGGCGTAGGTTCATTTTTCACTACGGTTGGCGTTGGTAAAGGTTTGGTGATGGGTTTAAGCTCAGGCTTGGGTTCTATTTTTGGTTTAATCGGCTCAGGCTCTGCTTTGACAGGCTCGGGTATAACTACAGGCAATGGTTCAGGTTTTTTACTCAATTCAACGGTTAATAAAACTGGTTTTTTAACAGCATCAAATTTAACATTGGGAATAATAAATGCGAGCAAAATATGCAGCAAGATCGAGCACACAATCGCCCATATAAGCGTGTTGCTATTAGCCTTGATTACACCAGATTGACTGTGATTGGAATGATTGACGGCGATGTTCAAAGACAAAAATATTCCAAATAGTTAGTAAAGTGATGACAAAAAATCGCTAAAGGATTTTAAGTTAATTGAAAATTATACAACAAGCTGGTCACGAATTTAAAAAGCAATTAAACCAGTCCGTCCAACACTTGCACTTGTACTATAGCGCCTGCGTCTAGGTTGCCAACTGATTCATCAAGAACAATAAAACAGTTTGCTAATGACATGGAGCTTAAAATTGCCGAGCCTTGTGCGCCCGTTGGTTTAACTTTCCATAGTCCATCAATATCAGCGAATAATATGCCGCGTTGAAATTCCGTGCGCCCTGTTTGTTTTTTAATATTTTCAGTACATACAACATTAAATGTGGGTAATGGTGCAGGGTTGGTTTGCCCCATTAACACTAGCATGGCTTCACGTACAAATTGATAAAACGTGACCATCACGGCAACTGGATTGCCAGGTAAGCCGAAATAATGTGCATCGTGGTTTGTTTGAAGGCCTGCTTGGATTTTGCCGTAAGCTAAAGGGCGTCCAGGCTTCATCGCGACTTTCCAAAACATGACTTGACCGTGTTTAGCTAGTAGCTGCTTCATATAATCAGCCTCACCCACAGAAACGCCGCCGCTAGTAATGACGACATCAGCTTGACTTGCCGCGCTCAGCAAAGTCTTTTCAAGCAACTCTAGGTCATCAGCAATTGCGCCCATATCGATGATTTCAACGCCAAGGCGGTTTAGCATACCATAAAGTGTGTAGCGGTTACTGTCGTATACTTGACCCTCTTGCAAGGGCTTACCAATACTGGCTAATTCATCGCCTGTGGAGAAAAAAGCCACTTTCAGCTGGCGATATACACTCACTTCGCCAATCCCAAGTGAAGCGATTAAACCTAAATCAGCTGCACGCATCATGTGACCTGCAGCTAACACTATTTTGCCTAGTTGCAAATCTTCACCTGCGTAACGCACGTTCGCTTTTGGTTTTGGCGCTTCTGTAAAGCGAATCAAGTTGCCTTCAACTTTTACCCGCTCCTGCATAATGACTGTGTCTGCGCCTTTGGGCATCATGCCGCCCGTCATAATGCGTACGCATTCCCCAGATTGAATGCCATCGACAAATGCTTTGCCTGCAAAGGCTGAACCCATTACTTTCAATTCGGTAGACTGACTAATGTCTGCAGAATTAAACGCATAGCCGTCCATGGCTGAGTTATCATAATTGGGTACGTTGGCTGGTGACAGTATATCTGCAGCCAGTACGCGACCTAAACTTTCGCGAAGCGGTAAAACTTCAGTCGCGATGACAGGGCTTAAAAACTGTTTGATGAATTGCCGCGCTTTAGCCACAGGCATGGAGTTTGGATCGTAGTCATCCATACAGCTAGGGTTGGAAATGATTTCAGATAGTGAAGTGTCTACCATTTTTTAAAGCTCATTTTTAAAGTTCATTTTGAATAATTAATTTCACTCAATTTTAGTTCTAATGCCGCTAAATCTTCAAGCGTATTTAGGTTCGTAAAGGCTTCGTTGCAATCACTAAAATCAACTTCAATGTATTGTTGGATTTTTTGCCAAGCGCTCACGCGGCGCTCACCTTGCTGTAGATAAGCAGTAAGAGAGGGCAGCGTAGTTTTTTTGCACAAACAAAATACAGGATGAGTGCTGCCGTCACTAGTCGCTACGGCAATCTCTGCCTTGTGTTCAACTAGCGCTGCCATTAGGCGTTGTGCTAAATCAATTGGCAATAATGGCGAGTCGCAAGGTACGGTAAGTACATAGTCATGCTTGGCGTTTTGCAGGCCCAAACTAAATCCAGCTAACGGCCCTAGAAAATCCTCCACTTCATCTTGCAATACGGAGTATCCAAAAGCTTGGTAGGAAGGAAGCTCTCGATTGGCATTGATGAGTATTTCATCAACTTGCGGTGTTAGGCGTTCAATGACGTGTTGAATGAGAGGCTTGTTTTGTAAAAGTACCAAGCCTTTGTCTACACCATTCATACGAGTAGCGCGGCCGCCTGAAAGGATAATGGCTGAAATGGGCATGTGTACTTAATTAGGAGATGCGTTATTGAAGTAAAGCTAGCCGCCTGTGTGCGACATAAACCTTATCACCGCAGGTTCTGCTCGACGTAAATCAAAGTCATGACCTTTAGGTTTGATTGTCATGCTGGCTAGAATGGCGTCGATAATCGCTTGGTCATTATTTGGGTTTGCACGTAAAAGCGGCATTAAATCAACTTTATCTTCTTGACCTAAACATAAGTAAAGTTCGCCTTTGCAGGTAATACGTACGCGGTTGCAGCTTTCGCAAAAGTTATGGCTGTGTGGTGAAATAAAGCCAATCTTGGTGTTGGACTTACCATTATTATCGGCCACTCGCCAATAACGTGCTGGGCCGCCAGTCGTTTCTGTGCTGGCGATAAGTGGATACTCACTTTGGAGTATTTTAAGAGTTTCTTCATTGCTGCAAAATGTTGATTCTCTTGTGTGGTCTACTTCGCCTAAAGGCATTTCTTCAATGAATGAAATATCGATTGCTTCATCGATAGCAAATTTTACCAATGACAGTGCTTCATCATCATTCATACCGCGCATGAGTACGGTGTTTAATTTGATATTTTCAAAGCCTGCTTGTTTGGCTGCTTGTATACCGCGCAATACTTTATCCAGCTCGCCAGTGCGCGTAATTTTCTTAAAGCGCTCTGCATTGAGGCTATCCACACTAATGTTAATGCGTTTCACGCCTGCGTTTTTTAAATCTTGGGCTTGCTTCTCTAGCTGGCTTCCGTTGGTAGTGAGTACTAACTCATTGAGCCCTTCAAGTTTGCCAACCTCTTCAAAAAGCCATAAGGCATTTTTACGTACTAATGGTTCACCGCCTGTAATACGTACTTTGCTCACGCCTAACTCAACAAATATTTTAACGAGCCGCGCGCACTCTTCAAGACTTAATACTTCATCGCGCGGTAAAAATGTCATGTCTTCTGACATGCAATAGACACAACGAAAATCGCAGCGATCAGTAATAGATAGGCGAATGTAATCTACTGTGCGACCAAATTGGTCTATCAGCTTTTTTTGCGGATGTTGAGTAAGTATTTTTGATGAATTAAGCACTTTTTTAGCCATTGCTTGTCGAATTGGTAACGATTTAACAAGTGTATTATACTAATGCGTATATGAATATAATGTTAGATGTTTTGGAGAGAATAAGTTGCAAGATTTACAATCAAAACAAGATTTAGATGCCAAATTAGGCGCATTGATTAGTGAGCATCAGCACATGCCGGGTGCGCTCATGCCGCTATTGCACGCCATTCAGGATAATATTGGATATGTGCCAGAATCTTCTTATTCTCAGATTGGTCGGGCGCTGAGTTTATCTGTGGCTGAGGTTCATGGGGTGGTGACTTTTTATCATCATTTTCGTACGCACAAACCAGGTCGGCATGTGATGCAAATTTGTCGTGCTGAATCTTGCCAATCTATGGGTTCTGAAGCATTGGAGGCACATGCTAAAAAGTGCTTGAATGTGGATTATCACCAAACGACTTCTGATGATGCGATTACGCTCGAGGCCGTGTACTGCTTAGGTAATTGTGCGCTTTCACCTGCTGTGATGATGGATGAAGAGGTGTATGGTCGTGTTTCTGCTGAAGATTTAGATGCATTGATTGCAGAGGCAAAGGCTTAAATGATGACAACTCCTAATATCAGTACTAAAGTATATATTCCTCGCGATTCTAGCGCGCTTTCAATGGGCGCTGAAAAGGTGGCTGCTGCGATTGCTCAGGAAGCAAAAAAACGCGGTTTAGAAATAACTATTATCCGTAATGGCTCTCGTGGCCTTTATTGGCTAGAAACAATGGTTGAGGTGGCAACTGAGCAAGGTCGTGTTGCTTATGGCCCCGTTAAAGCCAAAGACGTCCCTTCACTATTTGACGCAGATTTCTTACAGGCTAAGACTCACCCTTTGAGCTTAGGTTTAACCGAAGAGATTGATTGGTTAAAAAAACAACAGCGTCTAACATTTGCGCGCGTTGGCATTACCGACCCAGTTTCTTTAGATGATTATATTGCGCACGATGGTTATAAAGGGCTCAAGAAAGCGCTTACGCTATCAGGGGCTGAAATTGTTAAAGCCGTCACAGACTCAGGCCTGCGTGGTCGCGGTGGCGCGGCTTTCCCAACTGGCATTAAATGGAATACCGTATTAGGTTGTAAGTCTGACCAAAAATACATTGTATGTAATGCGGATGAAGGCGATTCAGGTACATTTTCAGATCGTATGATTATGGAAGATGACCCGTTTGTGCTGATTGAAGGCATGACGATTGCGGGTGTAGCAGTAGGCGCAACCCAAGGCTATATTTATTTGCGTAGTGAGTACCCACATGCCCTGAAAGCTTTGAATGAGGCGATTGTTAAGGCCGAGGCAGCTGGATATTTAGGCGAAAATATTTGTGGTTCAACGCATACTTTTAACTTAGAAGTTCGTCGCGCAGCTGGTGCTTATGTATGTGGTGAAGAAACTTCATTACTCGAGAGCTTGGAAGGTAAGCGAGGCTTAGTGCGATTTAAACCGCCACTACCAGCAATCGAAGGTTTGTTCGGTAAACCTACTGTTGTTAATAATGTCATTTCACTTGCGACTGTGCCCATTATTTTAGATAAAGGTGCACAATATTACGCGGATTATGGCATGGGTCGTTCACGCGGTACTTTGCCTATTCAGTTGGCTGGTAATTTAAAGCATGGCGGGTTGGTTGAGCTTGCATTTGGTATTACCTTGCGTGAGCTGTTATATGATTACGGTGGTGGTTCAGCTACAGGTAAGCCGATTCGCGCAGTGCAAGTCGGTGGGCCCTTAGGTGCATTTTTGCCAGAAAGTCAATTCGATACCCCCTTAGATTACGAAGCATTCAATAATATTTGGGCAGTTTTAGGCCACGGCGGTATCGTCGCTTTTGATGATACGGTCGATATGGCGAAAATGGCACGTTATGCATTTGAATTCTGCGCGATTGAGTCATGCGGAAAATGTACACCATGCCGCATAGGTTCAACCCGTGGCGTTGAGGTCATTGATAAAATTATCGCAGGCACGGACACTGTAAAGAATATTAAGTTGGTGCGCGATTTAAGTGACACTATGTTGAATGGTTCTCTATGTGCATTGGGTGGCATGACGCCATATCCAGTATTGAGCGCAATGAATCATTTCCCTGAAGATTTCGGAATAGCTAAGTAGGTCGGAGTATTAAAATGGACGACATTAAATATAGCAACACACATCATCAACATGAACATAGCCGCACCAATTACGATGATCAATTAGATTATGGCACGCCTGCGAGTAATTCAGACGTTCAAGTAACGTTAATGATTGATGACAGAGAAATCACCGTTCCAGAAGGCACGTCAATTATGCGTGCGTCGATTATGGCGGGCGTTAACGTGCCTAAACTATGTGCAACAGATAGCTTGGAGCCTTTTGGTTCATGTCGTTTGTGTGTGGTAGAGATTGAAGGACGTCGCGGCTATCCTGCTTCATGCACTACGCCTGTGGCTGAAGGTTTAAAAGTACATACGCAAACGCCTAAGCTTGCTGATATTCGCCGCGGTACAATGGAACTCTATATTTCAGACCATCCGTTGGATTGCTTAACTTGCGCAACTAATGGTGATTGTGAGTTGCAAGATATGGCTGGCGCAGTTGGGCTACGTGAAGTGCGTTATGGTTATGAGGGTGAAAACCATCTAAAAGCCGAAAAAGATGAAAGCAATCCTTATTTCACTTTTGATCCAAGTAAATGTATCGTCTGTTCACGCTGTGTACGTGCTTGTGAAGAAACACAAGGTACGTTTGCGTTAACTATCTCAGGTCGTGGCTTTGAGTCAAAAGTAGCCGCAGGCGTGACTGATTTTATGAATTCAGAATGTGTGTCTTGTGGTGCTTGTGTGCAAGCTTGCCCAACGGCAACATTGATTGAAAAAACGGTGATTGATCATGGTGTGCCTGAACATAGCGTAACAACAACCTGTGCTTATTGTGGTGTTGGTTGTTCATTTGATGCCGAAATGAAAGGCGAAGAAGTTATTCGCATGGTGCCTAATAAAAATGGTGGTGCAAACCACGGACATTCATGCGTAAAAGGTCGTTTTGCTTGGGGTTATGCGACGCATAAAGACCGCATTACCACACCAATGATACGTAAGAGTATTCACGATGAATGGCAACAAGTGAGCTGGGATGAAGCATTTAGTTATGCCGCTAGTGAAATTACTCGTATTCAAGCCAAATATGGCAAAGCTTCTGTGGGCGGGATTACATCGTCACGCTGTACCAATGAAGAGGTTTATGTCGTACAGAAATTAGTACGTGCCGTATTTGGCGTAAACAACGTTGATACTTGCGCACGCGTTTGCCACAGCCCAACAGGCTATGGTTTAAAACAAACAATAGGTGAATCAGCGGGTACGCAAACCTTTGACTCTGTGATGCAGTCAGATGTGATTTTTGTGATTGGTGCTAATCCTACCGACGGTCACCCAGTATTTGCTTCACAAATGAAACGTCGTTTGCGCGAAGGTGCAAAACTGATTATTGCCGATCCGCGTGCGATTGATTTGGTGAACTCTCCTCACGTTAAAGCAGATTATCATCTCAAATTGCAACCAGGTACTAACGTAGCGTTAATTTCCGCTATTGCCCACGTGATTGTGACTGAAGGTTTGGTTAATGAAGAATTTGTTAAAGAACGTTGCGAGTGGGATTCATTTGTAGAGTGGCGCGATTTTGTTGCACTTCCACAAAACTCACCTGAAGTGTTAGGTTTGGCAATGGGCGTGCCAGCTGAGGAATTACGCGCAGCGGCAAGGCTATATGCCACAGGCGGCAATGCAGCTATATATTATGGTTTGGGCGTTACCGAGCACAGCCAAGGTTCTACAATGGTGATGGGTATTGCAAACTTAGCCATGGCGACCGCTAACATTGGCCGTGAAGGTGTGGGCGTTAATCCATTACGTGGTCAAAATAACGTGCAAGGTTCTTGCGATATGGGCTCTATGCCGCATGAGTATCCAGGTTATCGCCATGTGTCAGATGTTGCGACACAGGCTTTATTTGAAAGTGCTTGGGGTCGTCCATTAAGTAATGATCCTGGTTTACGTATCCCTAACATGCTAGACAATGCGATAGAAGGCAGCTTTAAAGCGATTTACTGTGTGGGTGAAGATATTGTGCAGTCTGACCCTAATACTCAACACGTAACACATGCGTTAGAGAATATGGAATGTGTCATCGTGCAAGATTTGTTCTTGAATGAAACCGCGATGTTCGCGCACGTATTCTTCCCAGGGGCATCGTTCTTAGAAAAGAGCGGTACGTTTACCAATGCAGAACGTCGTATCTCACCAGTGCGCCGCGTGATGACACCAAAGAATGGTATGGAAGATTGGGAAGTAACGGCTAAGTTCTCTAATGCACTTGGCTACCCAATGGAGTATAAACATGCCTCTGAAATTATGGACGAAGTGGCTAGCTTAACGCCTACATTTAAGGGTGTAAGCTTCCAAAAACTAGACGAATTAGGCAGCATTCAATGGCCATGTAACGACGAGATGCCAACTGGTACGCCAACCATGCATATCGACGAATTTGTACGAGGAAAAGGTAAATTCTTCGTGACGCAATATGTGGCGACCACTGAAAAAGTAACGCCTAAGTTCCCACTGATTTTAACGACGGGTCGTATTCTTTCCCAATACAACGTAGGCGCACAAACACGTCGTACTAAAAACGTGGCTTGGCATAGTGAAGACATTGTGGAAATTCACCCGCATGATGCAGCAGAACGTGGCGTTAACGAAGGTGATTGGGTGGGTATAGCGAGTCGTGCAGGGGAAACTGTATTACGTGTAAAAATTACCGAGCGCGTGCAACCTGGTGTGATTTACACCACGTTCCATCATCCAGAATCTGGTGCAAACGTGATTACGACAGAAAACTCAGATTGGGCAACGAACTGTCCTGAGTTCAAGGTAACAGCTGTACAAGTAACACGCGTGAATCAGCTTTCTGACTGGCAGCAACATTACAAAACCTTTAGTGAAGCACAATTAGCGTTTGCAGATAGAGATCTAGAAGCTGCGAAAATTGAGCTTTAGCCATAAGTTGCTTACAGATGTGCCATTAAGCACGTTAGGTGTTTCACAATGGAAAAACGGTAAAGTAGTAAAAACGCAAGATTGCTTGGCAGAAGAAACACCAGTAGCACTAATTTACAATGGCGTTTCGCATGCGGTGATGTTGGCAACTGCGCAGGATTTAGAGGATTTTGCACTGGGTTTTTCGCTTAGCGAAGGTATCGTGCAGAGCGCTAGCGAGTTGTATGGTATTGAAGTGCGGGTACAAAGTAACGGTATAGAATTACACTGTGAAATTGCTAGTGAACGTTTTATGCAGCTTAAAGAGCGACGTCGTACCTTGGCAGGTAAAACTGGCTGTGGATTGTGCGGAGCTGAAAATTTAGCACAAGCCATGCGTTATCCAGCGCTATTAAGAACACAGCGCACGTTTAGTAGCAAAGCCATAGTAACTGGCTTGCAAGCAATACAGTCACAGCAAAAGTTGCAACAGCAAACGGGTGCAACCCATGCTAGTGCTTATGTGCAGTCTGATGGCACGGTGAGCTTGGTGCGCGAAGATGTTGGAAGGCATAACGCCTTAGATAAACTGGTTGGCGCGTTAGCAAAACACGAGCTTGATAGAGCTGGTTTTATTATCACTACCAGTCGTGCAAGCTTTGAAATGGTGCAAAAAACCGCCAGCGCTGGCGTGAGTATGTTAGTCGCGGTTTCTGCACCTACAGGTTTAGCAGTGCGAGTGGCTGAGCAATGCGGTTTAACCCTCGTTGGTTTTGCAAGAGAAAGTCGTTATGTTATTTACAGCCATGCCGATAATATTTTGAATGAGTAAGATTAGAGAAAAGTAAAAATGGATATTCAACGCTTAATTTCAATGGCTAATCAAATTGGTGATTTTTACGAATCATATCCAAACCAAAGCCACGCTCAAAAAGACATTGCAGAGCATATCAATAAGTTTTGGGCATTGTCCATGCGAAAACAAATTGCTGAGTATGTTAATCAACAAAGCGGTACTGGAATACACACTCAAGTGCAGAATGCAATCAAAGCACATTTAATGCTTTGAACAATTTGAGTAGCTGCTGTTACGCTACTTTATGCGCTGAAATAATCTAAACCCTTCTTTTCTATCAGCTGCGCGTTTGCCTACCCAAACTTGTTTCCACTCCTGCCCAGGTTGCATTCTCCCTATGCCTTTTACGTCTTGTAATAAGTAAAAATCACAAGTTAATTGCTGTGTGGTTTCAAATGGCTGCAATTGAATATCAGTGTAGTAATTAAGCAATAGGCTCTGTGGCTGCGCTACATCTAGACTGTTCATGCAATTATAGGTGCTAGGTAATATTTTATTCATACTTAAAAATACCGCTTGGTAGCTTTTAGCGGAGTCTATTAGCGGTAGCCAAAGCGTCATTAGTAAACCCCAACCAAAAGTCATGCCTACCGCCCAATTAGTCACTGTGGATTTATTAGTTTGTTTAGCACGCATACAAACTAGCATCCATATGAGAGTAATGGCTAGGGCGATAAGGAATGATAGCCAGTTAAAGTGAGTTTCATACGCACCAGATAAGAACTGCATACGCTCTTTAATTTTGACTGGATGGCCCGTTAGCATAGCTAGCCAACCTAGCCAAATTAGCACACCAATTAAACCAAATAACATCACGCCAAACCAATTTAAAGCCGCCGCTGCGCCTCGTTTTAGATGTTCCACGCTGCCTGCACCCAAGGCTACGAGAGGTAAAAGTAAAGGTAGCGCATTGATGTCTTTAGAATTGGCACCTAAACCTAAGAAAAATAAACTACAAATGAAAAAACTAGTCATTAATTGAAACTTAGGTTTGCTGAGTAACTGTTGGCGATAACGCCATAAGCCTAATAGCGCAAATGGTAAGGCAGGCCAAGCATACCAAATTAAGATGCGCAAAAAATACAGATGGTTGAGTTGATTAAAATTATTGAGGTTAAAGTTCCACCAACTCATTAGCATAGTTGGATAGTAATATTGCAGTAACAAAATCCAAGTTAAGACCATGGGCGTCGCGATGAGAATAGCTAGACTCAAGAATTTTACAAAACTTTTTGTGCGCCAAATTTTGAATATTAAAGGCAATGTAAGCGAGGTGCTTACCAAAATAAGCACAGGCATCACACCAAAACTTAAAAATCCAATACTAAGCGCAACTCCCAAAAGGCCACTTGCACGCCAAGGGCGGCGTTTAGATAGTGCTAATGCATAAAAGCCAGTTGCCAAGCATGTCAGGTTTGCGATCTCGGCACTCAAGCTATGTGCGCTGATGATCAAACCTATAGTACCTATCATAATAAATGTGGAGTGGCGCCCGACCCCGCGTGTCCATAACTCGCGGCCAGTCATCCCCACCATTAACAATAATATGGCAAGCCAAATGGTATTAAATAACCTAGCGCCGTCATGAATACTAAGTAGTGGAGCTAATAATTTAGCGCTGGCGGCTGCGCTTAAGTAGTAAAGAGGCGGGGTTGAAGGGAAAGACTCACCGCTGACCAAGGGTGAAAGTAAGCTGCCGCCATCTAAAATATTTTTGACAATATTGATGCTGGTGGACTCCAGCGGTTTCCAAGGTGCATGGCCAACTAAACCTAACACAATCCAAATCGCGCATAGTAAAAGTAATAGCTGTGTTTTTGCCCCATCACCAATGCGCGCACGGGGTGTAGACATATTACCTTGCCAGTCGTGATCCAGTTGAAAGCGCATAATGTTGAGTCGCTAAATTTGCTTTTATTAGTTTTAAGTGTATATTTTAACCGATTGCGGCGTACAGCAAGAAATTCTGTTGAATTAAATGAAGGCACGTTATCAATATCGTGCTTTGAGCTGCGAAAATAAAAAAGGCAGCCTGAGCTGCCTTGATATTTGCAATATAGATTGCAAAATTGATTACATACCGTATTTTTTACGGAATTTATCAACACGACCAGCTGTATCTAAAATCATTTGTTTACCTGTGTAGAACGGGTGTGATTTTGATGATACTTCGATTTTAACCAATGGATATTCTTTACCATCTGTCCATTTGATTGTGTCGCGCGCTACGATAGTAGAACGTGTCATAAAACTAAAGTCTGCACCGATGTCTTGAAAAACAACGTCGCGGTATTCTGGATGGATTCCATCTTTCATAATATAGCCTCAATATGTGTTGCCGAAAGATACGGCACTATTTAGTAATTCGTTAGTAAGTGCAAGTTGCTGTAAAAATACAGTTTTGCTGTAACCGCGCATTATATTTGCATTCTGGCTCGTGCGCAAGGTTATGCGTTAATTAAGCCAATAAATCTTAGTAAGCTTTAGTATTAACGACTAAAGCTCTTTTAGCCGCGGCGCATGCTGTCAAAAAAGTCAGCATTGTTTTTCGTGGCTTTGATTTTGTCTAGCAAGAACTCCATTGCCTCTAGGTCATCCATAGGGTAGAGGAGTTTACGAAGTACCCAAATTTTCTGTAGAACATCTTTTTCGATAAGAAGCTCTTCACGACGCGTACCAGATTTATTAACGTTGATTGCAGGGTATTGGCGTTTTTCAGCCATCTTGCGGTCAAGATGGATTTCCATATTACCCGTACCCTTAAACTCTTCATAGATAACATCATCCATACGAGAACCTGTATCAACAAGGGCTGTGGCGATAATGGTTAATGAGCCACCTTCTTCAACATTACGCGCAGCACCAAAAAAGCGTTTTGGGCGTTGCAGTGCATTGGCATCTACACCACCAGTGAGTACCTTGCCTGAGGATGGAATTACTGTGTTGTAAGCGCGGGCTAAACGAGTGATGGAGTCTAATAAAATCACAACATCTTTTTTATGCTCAACTAAACGCTTAGCTTTTTCAAGCACCATTTCAGCGACTTGCACGTGACGTGTTGCGGGCTCATCAAAAGTTGAAGCAACGACTTCACCACGTACTGAACGTGTCATTTCTGTCACTTCTTCAGGACGCTCGTCAATTAACAGTACAATTAAAATTACATCTGGGTGATTGGCGGTAATGGCATGCGCGATATTTTGCATCATGACAGTTTTACCACTTTTAGGACTAGCAACTAGCAAACCGCGCTGACCGCGACCAATAGGTGCAATCATATCGATGACACGGCTAGTGATATTCTCAACACCTTTAATATCACGCTCTAATGTGAGCGGAATTGTTGGAAATAGCGGCGTTAAGTTTTCAAATAGAATTTTATGCTTTGTGTTCTCAGGTGCTTCACCATTCACTACATCCACTTTAACAAGTGCGAAGTAGCGTTCACCATCTTTAGGGATGCGAATTTCACCTTGTATGCTGTCACCAGTATGCAGATTAAATCTGCGAATTTGTGAAGGTGATACATAAATGTCGTCAGGGCCAGCCAAGTATGACGTGTCAGGTGAGCGCAAAAAACCGAAACCATCTTGTAGGACTTCAAGCGTACCATCGCCAAAAATACTTTCACCTTTTTTTGCTTTATGTTTCAAAATGGCGAAAATCAAATCTTGCTTGCGCATTCGGCTAGCATTATCAATTTCATCGGCGATAGCCATTTCTACTAGCTCTGTAACGGGTAAGTGCTTAAGGTCGGATAAGTGCATGGAGGCTCACTAAAACAAGAATTGTGTGGGGCAGGATTGAGAACTACAGATTTAAATTAAAGGATAGTTCAAAAAATGCTTGATTTGTAATGAGTTTAGAAATCAAGCATTTGTGATGACAGGTACAGCGTAAATGGTTTAGATGTTGCTGTCAATAAATGCAGTTAATTGGGACTTTGATAATGCGCCTACTTTTGTAGCTTCTACATTACCATTTTTAAATAACATTAATGTTGGAATGCCGCGAATACCGTATTTTGGTGGTGTTAATTGATTGTCATCAATATTAAGTTTGCCCACTTTAAGGCGACCAGCGTATTCTTTAGAAATTTCATCTAATATTGGCGCAATCATTTTGCAAGGACCACACCATTCTGCCCAGTAGTCTACTAAAACAGGAAGTTGAGACTGTAAAACGTCTTGTTCAAAACTTGCGTCGTTAAGGTGTGTGATATGCTCGCTCATGGAAAACCTCTAATTGGTTAATGCTTTTAAAAAATTAATTACGTATCGTAACGAAAAAAACACTTTTAGTGAAGTGCAAAATGCGAAACATCTCGTTTAAAGTAAGTTTCTGTAATGTTAACTGGTGTTCAGGTAATGACCACTTTGATTGAAGATAGTTTTACTAATTAATGACACTATATTGTATACGTTCAAAATGATGTGAGCGCTCCACGATTTTAGTGAGCATAATCACATGTGTGCTGTTGTTGTAAGTGATGGATAATTGGCGCGCAGGTTGATATGTGCCAACTCGCGCAATAATTGTCGCAAGTTGTTTTACTGCAACGAGTTCAGGCAGTAATAACACCATTTCTTCACGGCCAGTTTTATCGACTTGAGCGATTGCGCTTTGCGCTCGTGGCGCAATCAGTTGCACGCCAATATCTAGTCTATCTCTGCTGCCGCAAGCTGCCCAACGTACCAATCCTATAGACCAGTGTTGTTCATTTTTTGTTTTAAAACCTAATAGCCCACCAATGCGTATATTTTTTTCAGCTGTAGCATGGCGTCTAACTGACATGCCAATCGCGCTAATGTTAATAATATGCCAGAGTGAAGGTGCTGGTGTATTTTCGCTATTCTGGAAATTGCTAATGTTAGCGTTCACTTTGTGATCTGAATTTGCGCTAGAGAAATAATGTATGGTGGGAATGCCAGTCACAATCTCAATTTCACCATCTGACTTGGTTCGATTAAAAATACGCTTCTGCGTTACACCCCAGTGTTTGATAAGGTATGTTAACAGGTCGATATATTCATCACGATTTGCATTTGCAGGAACGCCGCCATCTTTAGGCAGTTGATTATTTTGCAAAGAATTTAAATCTTGATGTATGCCAATTACTAAATCTAAGGTCTGTAGCAAAATATCGCTATCAGGGTTCGGCGCGATTTTCTGTTTGCTGTATGGAACTGGAGGCTTATTTGAAGATAGGTTGACAATAAAGCAACTGGTTGTGATTTCTAAAGGTGCAACGATGGATATTTTTGCGTTTTCAACATGAAATGCTAAATATTCTGCCGCTAAACGCATATTCTTTTGTGTTAAGTGCTGAGGGTCAGCAAGTGACATCAATAATGCGTGTTTGTAGGTATTTTCTATGTTATTAGCTATTGTGGCGGTTGATCCAACGACAGTTTTTTCTTCATCTACTTTAACGTTTTGTACGCCAAGTTTAACAGCGCAAAAATAGAGTTGATGTAAATCGCTCCAAATATGCTCTGGCGGAGTGGAGTAGGTTTGATAGTAAGTCAGCGCGTGCTCTGCAACTGCGTGCATGGCGCGTTGTATGGCGTTTGCCGAACTTTTATCGGTGCCCAGTTTAATCAGCTGATTTTGCAAATCGACAAGCACCAGTTTGTATCCGTAACCTAACTCTAACCATAATGACTCTGCCGCCGCTGCTGCTAATTTGGCTTTGTCGTGCAGAGGTAATGCCGCATTGGTGTAGTCCTCAGAAAGTGCTAGCACGGTATTGATTAACAATGTGCGGAAGGCATCTAAGGCTTGCACTCTGTTGGTCGGAGAGATTTTTTGGCGGTTTAAGATTTCTAATTCACTATGCAAGTGCGAGGCAATGTCTAGCGGATTTTTGGCAATATGATCTAGCAGCGACTGGCTGATTTTCTGTGGCCGAGTCTCAGCAATGATAATTGGATTATCTTTAAGTGCAGGAATATGAAGGTTTAACGCCATTTTTTACTTTTTATAGGCCTGAGGCAGTTTTATGATTGTATGATAATGTTTACATTTACACTAGCAAAATGACACGCATCTGGGTAACGCTAAATTAGCGACTGAATGGGTGGTTTATTTGATTTCAACGCTAGCTTTTTAGCTTAAGTTTTTTAGAAAATGACTCAATGCGCCAACTTTTACTAAGTCTTACATTTTTGTTGTTGATCACGACTAATTCATTGGTAGTTGCTGCGGAAAAAGCACCAGCTACTTTTTTACTAAAGGATACCACTGGTGTTACCCATAAGTTGACAGCTTACAAAGGTAAATGGGTGCTGGTGAATTACTGGGCGACTTGGTGTCCGCCATGTTTAGAAGAGGTGCCAGATTTAGTCAATCTTTACGATCACCGCAGAAAAAAAGATTTGATGATACTAGGTGTTGTTTTTGATTACAAAAGCACTAAAGAGGTGGCGGATTACGTGGATGATATGTTGATGTCGTATCCGATAGTTCTAGGTGATGATGAAGTTGCTGCTCAAATTGGAACGGCTGATGTATTGCCCACCACGTTTATTTATAACCCACAAGGTGAGTTGGTTAAAATTAAACGTGGCTTAATTACTAAGCAATATATTGAAAAAATAATTGGCGTTGGCAAGTGAACTGCAATTGCCTGTTAAGCGCTAGTGCGGCACTGCGATGCTGTTGCCTTCAGCGTCTAACACGTTAAGCTGATTTTCATCAGCAAAGTGCATTAGTTGCGCATAGCCTGCAGGGTTCACGGTTTTTAACTTCAAATCCACCGCTAGGCAACGTACACCGTTTACCACTTTTGGTTTTAAGTACGGTGAGTATTTTAGTTTGCGGTCTTCGCCAAACGTAGCATAGGTGCTGCACATACGATCCACCCAATCGCTAGGGCGAAAAGGTTTTCCTGCGCGCGTGTTACCTTCGATGATAATTTCGCCGCTTACTTGTGTCATTGTGGGTTGTGTTGTCATTTTTGATTTACCAATTCTTTTAGCTTATTTCAGAGCTGTTCTGTGTTATTTATGCCGCGTATTATAGCATTTTCAGCATAGAAGGGCGGCCTTAAGCGAGTGATATGCTCAAGGCACGCAGAGGCTTCTTTTTATGGCATGTATTCGAATACTTTAACCACTTTAGTCACGCCGTCAGTATTGCGGGCAATCTCTACCGCGTCTGCGGCTTCTTTATTTGTGACGATACCTAATAAGTAAACTACGCCATTTTCGGTGACTACTTTTACATAGTTCGCGGGAAATTTATTTTCTGTTACAAATTGTGCTTTGACTTTTGAGGTGATATAGCTGTCATTGCTACGTGAGCCTATGGTAGATTTTGGCCCAACAGTAATTTCATTAGTAATAGAGCGTACGTTAGTGATTTCTTTAGCCAAGTTTTCAGCTTTAGATTTAGATTCAGCCACTGGTACTTCGCCTGTTAGCAGTACATTGCGGTTGTAACTGGTCACATTCACATGCGCGTCTTCGCCTAAATTGGTTTCCATTTTCTTAATGGCTTTAAGTTCGATATTTTGATCTTCCACATAAAAGCCAGAAGTGCGTCTATCTGCAGCCATTGCGCCAGTCGCTGCAGCTCCACCAACGATAACAGGTACGCAAGCGGTGATTTGGGAAATGAGTGCTGCTGATAGGATGAGTTTTAGTACCGTTTGTTTGTTCATGTTTGACTTCATAGATTGCTCCTTGACGTGATATTAGATAGCAGCTTTAGATAACCACTTTAGTTAACCCCTAGGTTAGTTTTTAACTTATATTTTTAAGCTTTAATATTTTTTACATCAGCTGTTTAATGCAGCATTTTCGCGAATGATACGCTTATTATGCGTCAAATGCATTACGAACCCACTCTATGTGACTGACGTCGGCCTTATTCATTAAGATGGCGTCGAATCGGCATTGGCAGTCGCCATGTTGCTGTAAATAATGTTGTGCGGTCAGAATGAGTTTTTGTTGCTTTTGTTGAGTAATACTGGCGCCAGCGCTGCCAAACTGGCTGTTTGATCTTAGCCTAACTTCAATAAATACGAGAGTTTTGGCGTCTTTCATAATCAAATCAATTTCACCGTATTTGCAATGATAGTTTTGCGTCACTAATTTAAGGCCGTGATTCGCCAAAAAAGTTGCAGCTAACCTTTCAGCTTCAAGTCCGGCGTTGTTTTTGCTTAATTTCATAGACTTAATTTCATGGACGAGATATTAGCTAAAGCTGTAAACTTCTAGTATGAACGATTTTAAATTAAATGGCTGGTCTGCATGAGTGCGGTTACATCAATAGGTACATTATATGTGGTCGCAACGCCCATCGGCAATTTGGGCGACATGACCATTCGCGGCTTGGAAACACTTAAAACAGTAGATGCGATTGCTGCTGAGGATACGCGCCACACATCAGGCTTGCTCTCACATTTTGGCATTAGCAAAAAATTGATTGCCGTCCATGAGCATAATGAACATCAATCCGCAGAAAAGCTACTGACGCAACTTCAAGCAGGTGAAAATATTGCCTTAGTCACAGACGCTGGCACGCCTGGTATTAGCGATCCTGGCGCAGTGGTGGTGGATTTAGTGCGTAAGGCGGGCGTTAAAGTTGTGCCGATTCCAGGTGTGAGTGCAGTTATTGCGGCATTATCAGCTTCTGGCATTACGCAAAATGGCTTTCACTTTCACGGCTTTCTTCCCGCTAGCGGTGCGGCGCGCCGTAAGGTTTTGGAAAGCTTAAAATCACAAACCGTGACTTTAGTATTCTACGAAGCGCCACACCGCATTATTGAATGTGTGGAAGATCTAGCCAATGTACTTGGCAGTGAGCGCCGTTTGACCTTTGCCCGAGAACTCACTAAAACTTTTGAAACATTTTATACTTGTGCGGCGGCTAACGCCAGTGCTTGGTTGCAGGCCGATACCAATCAACAGCGTGGCGAATTTGTATTGTTAGTAGAAGCGGCTGCGGTAAAAGAAGCCGAAGAGATTCCAGAAGAAACGGTCAGAATATTAAAGTTGCTACTAGCCGATTTACCGCTTAAACAGGCAGTAAAATTAGCCACTGAAATCACGCATGAAAAGAAAAATGTATTGTACGAATTTGCATTAAAGTTAAAAGAAAATACTTAAATAAATTAATTGATTAAGCACTTAAATATGACTATTCCAAACTCCCTTACCACGACTTCAATTAAAATCACGCGCCCAGACGACTGGCACTTACATTTACGTGATGGCGCAGCCTTGAAAGCCGTGTTGCCAGACACGGCTCGACAATTTGCCCGCGCCATTGTAATGCCTAATCTACGTCTACCAGTGACCACTACTGAATTAGCTGCCGCTTATCGTCAGCGTATTGTAGATGCACTACCCGCAGGCGCGGAGTTTGAGCCACTGATGACTTTGTATTTAACTGACAACACCACGGCGGAGGAAATAGTCAAAGCAAAAGCCAGTGGCATTATCCACGGTGTGAAGCTTTACCCAGCAGGTGCAACCACCAATAGCGATTCAGGCGTAACTAGTTTAGAGAAATGTGCCAGCGCATTGGAAGCGATGGAAATGCTCGGTATGCCGCTGTTAACGCATGCGGAAGTCACAGATGCTGATGTGGATGTATTTGATAGAGAGCGCGTATTCATTGAGCGCCATATGATTCCGCTATTAAAAAAATATCCAGCTTTAAGAATAGTGTTTGAGCATATCACCACTAAAGATGCGGCAGACTTTGTGATGAGTTCGCCAAACAATGTCGCCGCGACGATTACTGCACATCACTTATTAATGAACCGTAATGACATGTTTAAAGGCGGCATACAGCCGCATCACTATTGTTTGCCCATATTGAAGCGCGAAGAGCATCGTGTAGCTTTGGTAAAGGCTGCAACTTCTGGCAACCCTAAATTCTTTCTAGGCACAGATAGCGCACCGCATGCTAAGCACACTAAAGAAGCGGCTTGCGGATGTGCAGGTATGTATACCG
Source organism: Methylotenera sp. (assembly GCF_029945705.1). Taxonomy (GTDB): domain Bacteria; phylum Pseudomonadota; class Gammaproteobacteria; order Burkholderiales; family Methylophilaceae; genus Methylotenera. The sequence goes on along the minus strand of NZ_JAQSDC010000040.1, from coordinate 73,147 downwards.
CACATACTGCGATAGAGCTTTACGCCGAGGCATTTGAGGCGGCAGGTGCTTTTGATAAGTTGGAAGGTTTTGCAAGTTTTTATGGCGCAGATTTTTATGGTTTGCCGCGGAATAAAGCGCAGATTGCTTTGGTGAAAGAAAGTTGGAAAGTGCCTGAAAGTTTGCCATTTGATGGGGCTGATGTGTTGGTGCCGTTGAGGGCGGGGCAGAAGATTAACTGGAGGTTGATGTAATACCTGTAGGCGTATCTTGTTTAATTTTTTGTTTACTGTGAGTGGTTGTGTAGTGTAATGATTCATACATGCTGCAGTTGTTATTGGTGTCTTTTCTAGTTAAGTTCTTAATTAAGATTGCAAAGGGTAGATTGTGAGGATTTTTATTTTAGTTTGTGGGTTATTTTTGAGTTTTAATGTAGCTGCAAAATGTGACCAAGCTGAAGCGGATAAGGGAATGTCATTATCAATGCAGCAATGTGCAAGCGACATGTTTGAAAAGTCTGATGCAAAGCTAAATAAGATTTATAAGGGGATTATTCAGGATTTAAAAAAGCAAGCAACTGAATCTAGCGAAAAAGAGTATGCAGAAGCTATGATTGTGGACTTAAAAGCGTCACAGCGAGATTGGGTTAAATTTAGAGATAGTGAATGTAATAGAGCTACAGGCGCACATTTGCCAAATGCTGGGCGCGAGACTCAAATACTTTACTCTTTATGTCCTGCAAAAATGACCGAAGAGCGTATTAAGGTTCTTCAAGCGAAATGTAATGAAGGCGATGTTCTTTGTGTTGGGTATTAGCGTGAGGATGCAGTAACTGAAATGCATTGCGTTTTATTCTAAGTGGCCGCTTTCGCGCGACATACGAGTTTCTTTCTTTTGCTTAGCCAAAAGATAGTAACCAAAGAAAAGGCTACCCCCTGCCGCTTGATTCCTATTCTGCTTAGCTTCATGGGCGGCAATCGGTAACTCGCTGCGCTCAAACAGCCGCTTGCCGAAAGCTCCCATGAAACTCAGCAGAACAGGCGCGGTAGCAGGGGACTTAAAGTCAAAAGCAGCGTTGAGTTTTCATGGTTGGTGGTTTATTTCAAATTCTCTCATTCGTCATTCCCGCGTAGGCGGGAATCCAGTTTTGATGGTGGTCATGAATGATGGTTGATTGATAGATTGCAATAATCCGCGCCGCCTAGATTCCCGCCTGCGCGGGAATGACGGGTAGCGTGCTTAATAATTAAGTGGCAAGTTTTAACTGTAGTTTAAAGCTGCCATTCAATCGGGGTTTGTCCATGCTTGCTTAAGTATTCATTAATCTTAGAAAATTGATGGTTGCCAAAAAATCCGCGGTGCGCAGATAAAGGCGAGGGGTGCGTTGACTTAAGTACCAAATGTTTTTTCGGGTCTATTATTTCCCCTTTTTTCTGCGCATAGCTGCCCCATAGCACAAATACTAATCCTTCATGGTGTGCATTTAAAGCGGCAATTGCGGCGTCGGTAAAGGTTTCCCAGCCACGTTTTTGATGTGAGCCCGCATTTGCCATTTCAACGGTTAGTGTCGCGTTTAAGAGCAATACACCTTGATTCGCCCATGGTGTTAGGTCACCTTTGTTGCTCATTTTTACGCCTATGTCTGCTTCAATTTCTTTAAAAATATTCTTCAGTGAAGGTGGTAAAGCCGCGCCTGCAGGCACTGAAAAGCTTAAGCCGTGTGCTTGAGGTTGTTCTTTATCTTGGCCATGGTAGGGGTCTTGACCAATAATGACTACTCGCACTTTATCAAAAGGCGTGTGATTAAATGCATTAAAAATCAATTGGCTAGGTGGAAATGTGATTTTCCCATTTGCTTTTTCTTGTTTTAAAAAAGCGCGCAAAGCTTGCATATAAGGTTTATCGAATTCCTCACCAATCACTGCTTGCCATGAAGCATCAAGTTGTCCGACTTTTTCTAGTGGCATGATTAACTATAGTAGTTATTTGATTGATGCATTATAACTGCTCTAGATTGTTTAAGGATTGCATCCTGAGGCATGTTAAAATGCATATTGAAGCTGGCTAGACAGTCGCCGCTCACGTAGGTGAGGGGAGGAAAGTCCGGGCTGCATAGAGCGGGATGACGGCTAACGGCCGTACGTTGAAAGCTTGGGTAACTGAGTATAAGGCGCGGAATAGGGCCACAGAGACGAGCGTATTTAGTTACGGTGAAACGCGGTAACCTCCATTCGCAGCAAGACCAAATAGGCTAGCACTTTACTCTGAGGTTAATCCTTGGTGTAATAAGGCGTGGTTCGCGCTGCTAGCGGGTAGGTTGCTTGAGCGTGCAAGTAATTGTACGCCTAGATGAATGACTGTCGTGCGTTGCAAGACGCAAACAGAACCCGGCTTATCGGCCAGCTTCAATCCTTTATTGCGTTATTTTCTCGGCTAATCCCGCATGTAATTTGCTTGCCAATTACAATTCAATCGCTTTCATCATTGTTCTTATAATCTACATTCACTTAATTTCGTATGTGCTTAATTTATAACGATATTATTTTTAGCATGAAAATGCGCTAAGTCATTGAGATATAAAGAAAAAATAGTAAGAAAGGGCTTGCATTGCCCTATTTTTTTATCTATAGTTCATCTTAGTGGGGAAAAGTGGGGTTTTGTGGAGATTTCTACTTAAACCTATTTCTAACTGAGGCTAAGGGCAGTTGGAAGTCCCTCACTTTTTTCATTATATTTTTTGCCATATTTTATGGCGACCATTTTAGGTTAATTATTTAAACATGTTTCGCGGCGCGACATCATTAAGTTTGGATGCTAAAGGCAGATTAGCAGTACCAACTAAGCACAGAGAGGCTTTGCAGCTTCAATGTGCTGGTGATTTGGTGTTGACCGCGCATCCGCATCGCTGCTTGTTATTGTATCCGCAGCCAGCTTGGGAGCCGATTCAAGCCAAGATGATGGCGTTGTCATCATTCGATAAGCAATCAAGTGCTTTACAGCGTTTGTTGGTTGGGTATGCGGAAGATGTGGCAATGGATAGCGCTGGACGTATGTTGGTGTCACCTGTATTGCGTGATTTTGCAGGCTTGGATAAAGAAGTGATGTTGGTAGGCCAAGGCAGTCACTTTGAATTGTGGAATATGGAAGCTTGGCGCGCGCAACTGGCGCAAGTGATGCAAGACGACAACTTCTCTATGCCATCAGAACTCGAGGGCTTCTCGCTGTGATTAAGGGCGTGAACAGCGCGCCCACCACAGCCTCACCGTCTTTAAAAGAAACGTCACCAAAAAAAGCGTCTGCAAAAGGCGCTTTAAATTTAGAAAAGCAGCAAACAGAAGTGTCCGAATTAACCGCCAATCCAAACTCCCATATTACTGTACTGCTAGAAGAAGCTGTGCAGGCGCTTGATATTAAAGCGGATGGCGTTTATGTGGACGGCACATTTGGTCGCGGCGGACATTCCAGAAAAATATTAGAACAGCTTGGCGAAAAAGGCCGTTTGATTGCGTTTGATCGTGATTTGAAGGCGATTGAATCAAGTAAGGAAATTACAGATCCACGTTTTAGCATGGTACATAGCCATTTTGCGGCTATGCAGGCCGAGCTGAACGAAATGGGTATTTCAAAAGTAGACGGTATTTTGCTGGATTTAGGTATTTCATCACCGCAAATCGATGATGCAAGCCGAGGTTTTAGTTTTAGGTACGATGCGCCGCTGGATATGCGCATGGATCAAAGTAGTGGGCAAACAGCGGCAGATTTTCTAGCCAATACAACGGAGCAGTATTTAGGGGAGGTTATAAAAAATTATGGTGAAGAACGGTTTGCTAAGCAGATTGCAAGGGCGATTATTACGGAGCGCAATGACGGGCGCGCCATCACCACTACAGGGCAACTTGCCAAGGTCGTGGCAGGGGCAGTCACGCGGTTTGAGCCTGGGCAGAACCCCGCAACGCGTACATTTCAAGCTTTACGGATTTTCGTCAATCAAGAGCTTGAGGAGTTATCGTTAACGATGCCGCAATGTTTGGCACTGTTAGCGCCACAGGGTCGATTAGCGGTGATTAGTTTCCATTCGCTAGAAGACCGTATTGTGAAGCAGTTTATTCGCGATCAAGCGAATCGCGATGACTTGCCTGCTAACTTTCCAGTACGTGCAGCAGATTTACCACAGCCAAAAATGCAGGGTGTGGGCAAAACAATTAAGCCAAGTGTTAAAGAAGTTAAAGCAAATCCGCGCTCACGAAGCGCGGTGCTGCGTGTGGCTGAAAGAACTCACGTAGCATGACGCGTTTAAATCTCATTTTATTTTTTGCGTTGATGTTCTCGGCTTTAGGGCTAGTGAATTCACAGCACAAAGCGCGTAATCTTTATATAGAATTAGAGCGCGCAAACCAAGCTGCAAAACAAACTGAGCAAGAATATGGTCAGTTGCAGCTTGAGCAAAGTACTTGGGCGATGCACTCGCGCATTGAGCAAATTGCATCGCAGCAAATGCAAATGCAAGTGCCAGATGCTAAGCGTGTGCAAGTGATTTCAACGGCAGATATGCAAGCAGCTGTAATGCAGTCAACTGAAGTGCAGTCATCAGTAGTGCAGCCAGCAACGCAATCAACCCAGCCAAACGGGGTGACGCCTTAATGGCTTTTCGCTCCATCAATCGATCATCCATCGCTGCGCCTATTGTGGTGAAGTTGCCTGCATGGCGCCGCCGCGTATTGCTGATTGCGGTATTGTCGGGTTTTGTGGCTTTGCTGGGACGAGGCGTTTATTTACAAAGCATCCACAAGAAATTCTTACAAGAAAAAGGTGATGCACGTTATAGCCGTAACCTTGTGTTAACTTCTCAGCGCGGAAAAATAACGGATAGACATGGCGAACTATTGGCTATCAGTACGCCAGTGGAATCCGTGTGGGCAAGCCCTCCAGATGTGGTGATTGATGCTGCTCAAACCAAACAAGTTGCAGCGTTGTTGAATTTAAAGCTTGATGAAGTTAAGAAAAAGTTAGCCAATGATGAGCGTGAGTTTGTTTATTTAAAACGCCGTATTTCCCCTGAGTTAGCGGCAAAGGTAATGAAGCTTGGCATTCCTGGAATAGAGCTGCAGCGTGAATACAAGCGTTATTACCCAGCGGGTGATGTCACTGCGCACATGGTTGGCTTCACTGGGCCAGATGATAAAGGCACGGGCGATAGAGGGCTTGAGGGCTATGAGCTGGCGATGAATGGTCCGCTTTCTGGCGTGGATGGTAGTCGCCGCGTCATTAAGGATAGGTCTGGTCATATTATCGAAGACTTGCAAGCTGTAAAAGTACCGCAAGATGGTCGTGATATTTCGTTGGCGTTAGATCTTAGAATTCAATATATTGCCCATCGCGAATTAGTTAAAGCTGTTGAGGCTAATAAGGCAGCAGCCGGTGCGGCGATTGTGTTAGATGCCAAAACAGGTGAAGTGTTGGCGATGACGAATGTGCCGACCTATAACCCAAACAATCCTGTGAATATCAAGGGTAAAACTCGCAATCGGGCGATTGTTGATACGTTTGAGCCAGGCTCTACATTGAAGCCAGTCACTGCGGCGGCGGCACTTGAATCTGGTCAATATACGCCAGATACTAAAATTCAAACTGCGCCTGGTACATTAAGTATAGGTCCAGCTACAATTCATGATGCGCATGTAGAGGGAATTTTAACTGTTGCTCAGGTGATACAAAAATCTTCAAACGTAGGCGCTTCTAAAATTGCCCTCACTTTAGATAAGCAGTTTATGTGGAATGTATACAACGAGCTTGGCTTGGGGCATGTGGAAGGTGTAGGTTTCCCTGGTGAAGCCACTGGTAGATTGCGCCCTTATAAAACATGGCGTCCTATTGAAATGGCAACCATGTCTTTTGGGCATGGTATCAGTTTGACTTTGTTGCAGTTAGCTAGGTTGTATACCGTATTTGCTAATGAAGGCGAGTTGCGTCCTATATCGTTACTTAAGATTAATGAAGCGCCAATTGGTCAGCAAGTATTTTCAGCGGCTACAGCAAATAGCGTCAAAGACATGTTGGAGTTAGTTGTGCAACCTGGTGGTACAGCAGTTAAGGCGCAAGTGTTGGGCTACCGAGTTGGTGGTAAAACAGGTACGGCGCACAAAGTGGGTGCCCATGGTTACGAAGAGAAAAAATACGTAGCCTCATTTGTTGGGTTGGCACCTGCATCTAATCCACGTTTTATTATAGCGGTGATGATTGATGAGCCAAGTAACGGCTCATATTATGGCGGTACGGTAGCCGCACCAGTATTTAGCAACATTATGGCAGACACTTTGCGCTTGTTCGCTGTGCCGCAAGATGCGCCAGATAATAATGTGGTGCTTGAAAGTAATGCTGAAGATGCTAAGGAGGGGATGTGAGTATTCTCTCTTCATTAAATCAATCATTCACTTCTATCACTGCCGATAGCAGAAAAGTGCAAACAGGTTCACTGTTCTTGGCATATCCAGGGGCGCATAACGATGGTCGCCAACACATTGCTCAAGCCATACAAGCTGGTGCTGCGGCTGTGGTTTGGGAGCAAGAAGGTTTTGCTTGGAATGATGGTTGGAATAGTGCTGAGAATAGTAATAGTCAAGTGGCTAACCTCGCTGTGCAAGATTTAAAACAGCAAGCAGGCATTATTGCGGCAGAGTTTTATCAAAATCCATCAAGCCAATTAACTATGATTGGTGTGACTGGTACGAATGGTAAAACTTCGGTGAGCCAATGGATTGCGCAATGTTTGTCATTGTTAGGCAAGAAAACAGCGGTGTTGGGTACGATAGGTAATGGTTTTTTAGACGCTCAAACTGAGGCCGCTAATACCACGCCAGATGCCATATTGTTGCAAGCGATGTTGGCTGATTATGTTGAGCAGCAGGCAGATGCGGTTGCGATGGAGGTTTCATCGCACGGTTTAGATCAAGGTCGCGTGAATGGCGTGAAGTTTGATGTCGCTGTGCTTACCAATTTAAGCCGTGACCATTTGGATTATCACCAAACCATGGAGGCTTATGCCGCCGCCAAGCAGAAACTATTTGCTTGGGAAGGTTTAAGCACGGCGGTAGTCAATGCAGATGATGTGTTTGGACAATCGTTAGCAAGTACGTTGAAAGCGCAAGCAAAGTCATATTTGACATACGGCTTAACGAGTGCAGATGTGCAAGGCAGTGAGTTGAAGTTGCATGATGCAGGTTTAACTATGCAGGTAGATACGCCACAAGGCAATGCGCTTCTTAGCGCGCCAGTGCTTGGTCGGTTTAACGCCTATAACGTGTTGGCGGTGCTAGCAACATTATTGGCACTTAAAATAAGTTTGTCAGATGCGTTAGAGGCTATTGCAAAAATCAAGCCTGTTCTCGGGCGTATGCAGCAATTCGGTGGTGGCGAGTTGCCTTTAGTGGTGATTGATTATGCGCACACGCCAGATGCCTTAGAAAAAGTATTAAGCACATTAAAAGAGCAGATCGACTTAGCAGAAAAACCTGCCAAATTAATCTGCGTATTTGGCTGTGGTGGCGACCGTGATGCAGGTAAGCGTCAGCTAATGGGTAAGATTGCCAGCAAACTAGCAGATCAAGTATATGTGACTTCAGATAATCCACGTAGTGAAAATCCAGCAACCATTATTGCTGCCGTCGTCAGTGAGATGAAGGCTGGCTATGTGATTGATAGTGACCGTGCTAATGCAATACACGCTGCGATTTTTGGTGCAAATGCAGCGGATATTGTTTTGGTGGCTGGTAAGGGTCATGAAAACTATCAGGAAATTTTAGGGGTGAAGCAGCCGTTTGATGATGCGCTGATTGCTCAAGCGGCACTTAAACAGTATCAAGCAAAATCCAGAAACGGAGCTGCAATATGATGTTGCTATCCGAAGCTGCAAAAGCCATAAAAGCTACCTTGTTAGGCACAGACTTGGCATTCACAAGTGTGGGTACAGATAGCCGCAACGTCACCAAAGGTCAGCTATTTGTGGCCTTGAAGGGAGATAACTTTGATGGGCATAGCTTTGCTGCGCAAGCCATTGCTCAGGGCGCAGCTGCTGTATTGATTTCAGATAAAAACCTTAATGTTCAGCCTGCCATATTGGTTGAAGACACTTGCCAATCGTTGGGCGAGTTAGCGGCATATTGGCGTAGCAAATTTGACATTCCACTTGCAGCGGTAACGGGTAGTAACGGAAAAACTACCGTTAAAGAAATGTTGGCTTCAATTTTAAGGGCTGAATGCAAGCAGTCTGATGAAGTGTTAGCCACCGTGGGTAACTTAAATAACCACATCGGTTTGCCACTTACTTTGCTTAAGTTGAATGCTCAACATCGTTATGCCGTGGCTGAGATGGGTATGAATCACACAGGTGAAATCAGCTATTTATCTAACATTGGTGAGCCAACAGTTGCGCTAATTAATAACGCAGGCAATGCGCATATAGGCGAACTTGGTTCATTTGAAGCGATTGCGCAAGCTAAGGGTGAAATATTTGAAGGCTTGGCTGCAGATGGTACCGCGGTGATTAACGCGGATGATGTCTTTGCACCGCTATGGCTGGGCTTAGTTGGTCAACGCAAAATCATGACATTTGGGCTTAAAAATAAAGCGGATGTCACTGCTCAATATCAACTGCAAGCCAGTGCGAGTGATATTGAAATCACAACACCACTAGGTGATGTGAAAGTAAGCCTACCAACCCCAGGTTTACACAACGTAATGAATGCTCTCGCGGCAACTACAGTGGCATTGGCAATGGGTGCGACACTTCAAGCGATTGCAACAGGGCTAGAAAATTACGCGGGTGTCAAAGGCCGCTTACAGCAAAAGTCAGGGCTAAACGGCGCTTTAGTCATTGACGATACCTATAACGCAAACCCGATGTCGATGAAGGTGGCGGTTGATGTGTTGTTGGCAATACCAGGTGAAAAAATATTGGTACTTGGTGATATGGGTGAGCTTGGAGATAACGCGGCAGAAATGCATGCAGAGGTTGGTAGCTATGCTAGAACAAGTGGTCTGAATGCCTTATATCTATTGGGTGAAATGAGTGTGGAAACCGCAAAAGCTTTTGGTGAAGGTGCAAGACATTATTCAACACCTCAAGCATTAACTGCTGATTTGGTTAAGCAGATGAAACAGGGCGTGAATGTGTTGGTGAAAGGCTCACGCTTTATGGCGATGGAGCGTGTGGTGGATGAAATTATAATAAAAAGTTCAACTGTAAAAAGTGGAGAGGGACACTAAATGTTACTTACATTAGCACAATGGCTGTCACACGATATTCGTGGATTCCATGTATTCAATTACATCACTTTGCGTGCTGTATTAGCCACACTAACTGCTTTAGCGATTTCATTTATCGTTGGTCCAAGCATGATACGCAAACTGACTGAGTATAAAGTCGGTCAAGCGGTACGTGATGACGGTCCACAAACGCATTTGATTAAAACTGGAACCCCAACCATGGGCGGAGCCTTGATACTGGTTGCAATTGCAATCTCTACCATTCTCTGGGCAGATTTAAGTAATCGTTTTGTATGGGTTGTGTTAGCGACAACACTAGGTTTTGGCGCTGTGGGTTGGGTAGATGATTACCGTAAAGTGGTTTACAAAAATCCAAAAGGCTTATCTGCAAAAGCGAAGTTCTTTTGGCAAAGCTTGATTGGCATCGCTGTAGCGGTATTTTTGTACAAAACCTCTACCACGTCTGTGGAAACTACACTTATCGTTCCATTCTTTAAGCACCTAGTACTGCCTTTAAGCGCAGTAGGTTTTATCGTGCTGACCTATTTAGTGGTGGTGGGTAGCAGCAATGCTGTGAATTTAACTGATGGTTTAGACGGCTTGGCAATTCTGCCAACCGTTATGGTGGCGGGAGCATTGGGCATTTTTGCTTACGTAGCTGGGCATTTGTACTTTTCAAAATACCTAGGTGTGCCGTATGTTGCGGGCGCAGGTGAGTTAATGGTGTTTTGTGCCGCCATGGCTGGTGCTGGTCTTGGTTTCTTGTGGTTTAACGCTTATCCAGCCGAGGTGTTTATGGGCGACGTGGGCGCACTGGCATTAGGTGCAGCGTTGGGTATTGTTGCAGTCATTGTTCGTCAAGAAGTCATTTTATTCATTATGGGTGGCGTGTTTGTGGTGGAAACCTTCTCGGTAGCGGTGCAAGTGATGTATTTCAAGTACACCAAAAGGAGATATGGCGTCGGACGTCGCATTTTCTTAATGGCACCATTGCATCACCACTACGAAGAAAAAGGTTGGAAAGAAACACAAGTCGTCGTGCGCTTTTGGATTATCAGCATGATGTTGGTGTTGATTGGTTTAGCTAGTTTGAAATTGAGATAAATAGGCAGCTTATTAAATACATCAATATGAAAATCGCCCTAAAAGACAAAAAAGTATTAGTGCTAGGCCTTGGTGAAACGGGTCTATCTTCCTTGCGCTGGCTTGCCACGCAGGGCGCACTTTTGTCTGTGGCCGATACGCGTGAAAATCCTCCGGGTTTGGATGTTTTAAAAGCAGAGTTGCCACAAGTGACTATTTACATTGGCGCATTTAAAGCAGTTAGTTTTGCTAATGTTGACTTAATTGTTGCCAGCCCTGGTGTGCCTTTAAGCGAGCCTGAAATTCAAGCGGCTATTCAGCGCGGCGTAAGTGTTGTGGGCGATGTTGAATTGTTTGCGCAATATCGGCCAGCTAGCGCGAAAGTGATTGCCATTACTGGCGCGAATGGCAAAACAACGGTCACGACTTTAGTCGGTGAAATCTGTAAAGCAGCGGGTTTGAAAACCATTGTAGCGGGCAATATTGGATTGCCAGTGCTAGATGCGCTCATGATGGAAATACCTGATGTTTACGTACTTGAGCTTTCTAGCTTTCAGTTGGAAACGACAAGTAACCTGCAGATTGATGCTGCCACTATGCTGAATTTATCTGAAGACCACATGGATAGATACGCAAGCTTTCAAGATTACGCCATTGCGAAAGCGCGAATTTTCTACAATGCTAAGCTGCAAGTGCTTAATCGCGATGACGCGTGGAGCATGATGATGGCGCGTCCAAAATTAACTCAGGTGACATTTGGCTTGGACGATGGCAATGATAATAACAGCGAGGAAAATTCATACGGCTTAAAGCAGGTGGATGGCGATACATGGCTTTGCGAAGGCGATAAAGAACTTATCAACTTGCAAGATTTGAAAATAGTTGGCTTACATAATGCAGCGAATGCTTTGGCGGTGGTTGCTCTGTGCCGCGGCATAGGCGTTGATTATGCCCACATCATTCAAACCCTTTATAATTTTAAGGGTTTGCCACATCGCGTTGAGTGGGTTGCCAATATTGATAACGTAGATTATTACGATGATTCAAAAGGTACTAACGTCGGTGCCACTTGCGCGGCACTTAATGGCTTAGCGCAAAAAGTAGTGTTAATCGCTGGTGGCGATGGTAAAGGCCAAGACTTTACGCCGCTTGCAGCTGCAGTAGCCGAGAACGCAAGCGCTGTAGTGTTGATTGGTCGCGATGCACCGTTAATTGAGGCTGTATTGATTCCAACGAATATCCCGCTTTATCAAGCCATTGATTTGCCTGAGGCGGTCAACATTGCCAAAAAGTTAGCCAAAGCAGATGAAGCCGTGTTGCTGTCACCTGCCTGCGCAAGTTTTGATATGTTTAAAAATTACGTACATCGTGCAGAGGTGTTTGTGGCAGCGGTGACTGCATTAAAAACCAGCCTGAAGGAGCTAGCATGATTACTGCCATGCTCAATCGCGATCGTATTAACTCCCCAAGTTACGACCAAGGTTTACTTTGGGTAGTCCTATGCTTGCTAGGTATCGGTTTAGTGATGGTGTACTCAGCTTCCATTGCCATTGCTGAGGCCGACAAAGGCGTAGGTTATAACAGTAGTTACTACTTAGTGCATCAGGCCATATTTATGGTGGTGGCGCTAAGCGCAGCATTTGTGGCATTTAACATACCTATCGTTTGGTGGCAAAAAATGGCGCCCTATCTGTTTTTGATTGGTTTGGCATTGCTGATATTGGTACTGATTCCAGGCATAGGCTTAAAAGCGGGTGGAAGTCGGCGCTGGTTGCGTTTATTTGTGATTAACCCACAACCCTCTGAGTTTATGAAACTGTTTGCAGCCATGTACGTTGCCGACTATACCGTGCGCAAAGCTGCGGTGATGGATAGTTTTAGACACGGCTTCTTCCCAATGTTAATGGTGATGCTGGTAGTAGGTGGATTGCTATTACGCGAGCCAGACTTCGGTGCATTTGCGGTAATCGCTGCCATCTCGATTTCCATTTTATGGTTAGGCGGTATCAACGGACGTATTTTTGCGGGCTTGCTGGTATTGCTAGTAGTCGGATTTGTCTTCTTGATTTGGAGCTCGCCGTATCGCCTAGAACGCGTCATTGGCTTTATGGATCCATGGGCTGATCCATATGGAAAAGGCTACCAACTTTCACATGCGCTGATTGCATTTGGGCGTGGAGAATGGTTTGGCGTAGGTTTAGGCGCTAGCGTAGAAAAATTGCTCTACTTGCCAGAAGCGCATACCGACTTTTTATTAGCAGTGATTGCTGAAGAATTGGGTTTTGTTGGCGTGTTAGGCGTGATTGCCTTGTTCTCATGGATAGTCATTCGCTCGTTTGGTATCGCCAAGGAATCTATCGCCAATGAGCGTTATTTTGCAGCGCTGTTATCGCAAGGTATAGGTGTTTGGATGGGCGTGCAAGGCATCATTAATATGGGTGTGAATATGGGACTGTTGCCAACAAAAGGGCTGACCTTGCCGCTACTTTCATTTGGCGGCAGCGGCATATTAGCTAACTGTATCGCGATGGCCATCATGCTCAGAATTGATTTTGAGAACCGTCGCTTGCAAAAAGGTCTGCCAGCATGAGTACGCCAGTGAAAACATTAATGGTGATGGCTGGTGGCACGGGTGGTCATGTTTACCCTGCAATGGCTGTGGCTGATTATTTGAAAAATCTAGGCTGGAATATTGTGTGGCTCTGCACCGAAGGCGGTATGGAAAATCGCCTGACTGAAAATAAAGGCTATGAAAAAGCCATGATTACTATGCGTGGCGTGCGCGGCAACGGCGTAATGGGTTGGGTGTTGCTGCCAGTTAAATTGGCAAAAGCATTTACACAAAGTATTTCAGCGATTCGTCAACATCAGCCAAATGTAGTGTTGGGTATGGGCGGCTTTGCCGCATTCCCAGGTGGTTTGATGGCTAAATTATTAGGCAAGCCATTGGTGATACATGAGCAGAATTCAATTGCTGGCTTAACCAATAAAGTATTAGCGGTGTTTGCAACGCGTGTGTTGGCTGCATTTCCAAATGCATTCGGTAACAAAGCTCAGCTAGTAGGTAACCCAGTGCGCGCAGATATTACTCAAGTTGCAGCACCTGAAAATAGACTTAATACAGGCGCTTTACGCATGTTGGTTGTAGGCGGTAGCTTGGGGGCTCAAGCTTTGAATGAAGTGATACCTAAAGCGCTTGCTGAAATTGCACTTGAAAATCGTCCGCAAGTCGTGCATCAAGCGGGCGAAAAGCATATTGCGACGCTACAAGCCAACTATCAAGCCGCTGGTGTAAGTGCCGATGCGAAAGCCTTTATCAATAACATGGCTGATATGTACGCATGGGCTGATGTAGTGATTTGTCGTGCAGGAGCCCTGACTGTTGCAGAGCTTTCTGCTGTTGGCGTGGCGAGTGTATTAGTGCCATTTCCACATGCTGTGGATGACCACCAAACTTCTAACGCAAGATATTTATCAGATGCGGGTGCGGCGATTTTGCTACCGCAACCACAGTTTACAGTACCAAAAGTAGTGGCTTTGTTAAAGGATTTAAGCCGCGAAAAATGCTTGGATATGGCGATTAAAGCGCGAGCATTAGGCAAACCAGAAGCGACCGCAAGTGTAGCGAAAATTTGTATGGAGGTAGCGCTTTAGCGCAAAAACATGAAACATAAAGTTAAAAACATACATTTTGTCGGTATCGGCGGCTCTGGTATGAGCGGCATTGCTGAAGTGCTGATTAACCTAGACTTCAAAGTTTCAGGCTCTGATTTAGCCAGTAATGGCACGACTAAACGTTTAGAAAGTTTTGGCGCAATCGTGCATCAAGGACATGTGGCAGAAAATCTAGGTGATGCTGATGTTGTCGTGGTTTCAAGCGCTGTGAATGAAGAAAACCCAGAGGTCAAAGCGGCGCGTGCAAAAAATATTCCTGTAGTGCCACGTGCGTTGATGTTAGCTGAGTTAATGCGCTTTAGGCAAGGTATCGCAGTTGCAGGTACGCACGGCAAAACGACCACAACTAGCTTGATTGCCAGTATTTTGGCTGAAGCGGGTATGGATCCAACTTTTGTGATTGGCGGCAAATTAGAAGCAGCCAATGCTAACGCCAAATTAGGTACTGGTGAATACATTGTGGCAGAAGCAGATGAATCCGATGCTTCGTTCTTGCACCTCACACCCGTCATGGCGGTAGTGACCAATATCGACCAAGACCACATGGATACTTACGAGCACAGCTTTGATAAGTTAAAAAGCGCGTTTGTAGAATTTTTACAGCAATTACCGTTTTGGGGTATGGCAGTGGTTTGTATCGACGATGCCAATATTCGCGAGATTCTGCCTCGCGTGACTAAGCCCGTGATGACTTATGGCTTTAGTGAAGATGCGCGGGTTAGAGCTATCAACGTACGTGCAGATGACGGAAAAATGCATTTCACGGCGCAACGCATCAATGGCGTGGTAACAGAGTTTGATGTGACCTTGAATCTGCCAGGCAATCATTATGTACTCAATGCGCTTGCGGCGATTGCGATTGCCAGCGAGTTGAATGTACCTGACGCGGCAATTATTAAAGCATTAAAAGACTTTAAAGGTGTGGGCAGACGTTTTGAGCGCTACGGCGAAATTGCAGTTAAAGGCGGCGGTGCGTTTACCTTGATTGATGATTATGGGCATCATCCAGTCGAGATGCAAGCGGTCATAGCCGCTGCACGCGCGGCTTTTCCAAACCGCCGATTAGTGATGGCATTTCAGCCGCATCGTTATACGCGTACACGTGATTGTTTTGAAGATTTCGTGCGCGTGCTTTCAAGTACTGATGTGGCATTGCTCACAGAAGTTTACTCAGCAGGTGAAGCACCTATTGTGGCAGCAGACACGCGTTCGTTAATTCGCTCAATTCGCATTGCAGGCAAAGTTGAGCCGTTATTTGTAGAAACGACGGATGAGTTGCCAGAGGCAATTCTCAACATGGCGCAACCCAACGATGTAGTGATTGTGATGGGCGCTGGTTCGATAGGGCATGTGGCAGAAAAAACCAGAATCTTAGCCGCAAGTGTTTTGGAAGTGGGAGTGCAGTAAACGTGATGATGGCTACCACTCAACAACACACTGGAAAGTTGTTATTAAACGAGCCTATGGCTCGCTATACCAGCTGGCGCGTGGGTGGTAAGGCAGATCAACTCTACATTCCAGCAGACTTGGAAGATTTACAGGCGTTTTTAAGAAATATTGAGACGAATCAAGCCATCCACTTTGTTGGCTTAGGATCTAACTTATTAGTGCGAGATGGCGGCATACGCGGCACGGTCATCATCATGCATAACGTTTTAACTGGCTTGAAGATGGATGGCGACTTGGTGTACGCCGAGGCAGGCGTGACCTGCGGCAAGTTGGCTAAATTTTGCGCGAAAGAAGCCAAACAAGGTGCGGAATTCTTTGCCGGTATTCCAGGTACTTTGGGCGGTGCGCTAGCAATGAATGCTGGTTGTTACGGCACAGAAACTTGGAATGTCGTGAATAGTGTGACTACGATTAACCGTCAAGGTGAGTTAAATAAACGTGCTGCGGCAGAGTTTATGGCAAGTTATCGCCATGTCGATATGCCCGTGGTGGGCGAGTGGTTTATTGCGGCCTGGTTAGCATTAAAAGCAGGCGATGCGCATGAGTCAGCAAAAAAGATTAAAGATTTATTGGCGACAAGATTAGCTTCACAGCCGCTTAATTTACCAAGTGCAGGCTCAACGTTTAGAAACCCACAAGGTGATTATGCCGCAAGGCTGGTAGAAGCCAGTGGTTTGAAAGGTTACATCATTGGTGGTGCGCAGGTTTCAGAAAAGCACGCCAATTTTATTGTGAATATTGGCGATGCAAACGCGCTAGATATTGAGTTGTTGATTAAACATATGCGCGAAACCGTGTTAGAGAAACAGGGCGTGGCATTGCAACAAGAAGTAAAAGTCATTGGGGAATATTAGGGTATGAATGACAACAGTTTAAGTAAGAAATTTGGAAAAGTAGCGGTATTGCTTGGTGGAAAATCAGGTGAGCGCGAAGTATCGCTAAAAAGTGGAGGCGCGGTGTTAGCAGCATTGCAAGCGCAAGGGATTGATGCACATGGCTTTGACCCACGCGATAAGCCACTGCATGACTTAGAAGTATTTGACCATGTATTTATTAATTTGCATGGACGTTTTGGTGAGGATGGTTGCATACAAGGCGCACTTGAAATGTTGCACATCCCATATACGGGTAGTGGTGTCATGGCCTCAGCCATTGGCATGGACAAATGGCGCACAAAATTATTGTGGCGCGCGATGAACGTTATTACACCAGACTTTGAGTTGGTGACAGCTACGAGTGACTTTGACGTAATCGAGAAAGAATTAGGTTTGCCGTTGTTTGTGAAGCCAGCGAATGAAGGTTCTAGCATCGGCATTAGCAAGGTAAAACAAGCGGGTGGTTTAGAAGCAGCTTATAAAATTGCCGCAGAAGCGGATCCATTGGTGATTGCTGAAAAATTTATCAATGGCGGTGAATATACCGTGGGCATTATTGGTGATGGTAAAGGTGGTTATCAAGCGCTGCCCATTATTCGTATTGTGCCAAAAAATGAATTTTATGATTTTGAAGCGAAATATTTACGTAACGACACTGAGTATTTATGCCCTTGCGGATTAAGCGCAGAGAAAGAAGCACAAATTCAGCAAGAGGCTTTGCAGGCGTTTAGAGCAATAGGCTGCCGTGGTTGGGGACGTGTGGATTTCTTAATGGACGACGCGGGAGATCATTACTTTTTAGAAGTGAATACAAGTCCAGGGATGACAGACCACAGTTTGGTGCCGATGGCGGCAAAAGCGACAGGTATTAGTTTTGAGCAGTTAGTGGTACGTATTTTGGAGCTTGCGGATGTGGGATAAACCTACATTGCTAAATTGGATTGCGAGCCTACTCTTTGCTTTGAGCGTGGTGGTGATGCTCTATGCGGCGCTCTTTGCCGTGGTGCATTTACCAATTTTTCCATTACGTGAAGTGAAGGTTGATGGCGAGCTTAGCCACGTGAATCGTGAGCAAATTAAGCTGATTGTCGCTAAGCACCTAAAAGGTAATTTTTTTACATTGGATTTAGTAAAAGCGCGTAATGCTTTTGAAAAGTTACCTTGGGCACGCAATGTGAGTTTGCGTCGTCGCTGGCCAGATACTTTAGAAGTGATGATCGAAGAGCATCAAGCGTTGGCGCGTTGGGGAACGATTGCATTAGTGAACACACATGGTGAGTTGTTTCATGCAGCTTCTGGTAGTGATTTACCCATGTTTTACGGGCCAGGTGACGGCGTGATTGAAGTGGCATCTCAGTACGGTGAGTTTAGCAAAATATTGAAAACGGCTAATTTAGACATCGCAAATTTAGCCCTTACGCCAAGACGTGCTTGGGAAGTGACAACAACAAATGGCATGGTGGTAGAGCTAGGACGCATAGAAATGCAGCCAAGATTAGAAAAGTTTGTCAGTGTCTATAGCCGCACAATTGCAGGCCTGAATATGAAAGTGACTTATGCCGATTTGCGCTACCCCAATGGGTTCGCAGTGCGTAAGCCAGTGCAAGTGAAGCCCGTCGCAGAAAGTAAGGATTTGGATACAACAATTTTAAAACCAAGTACTTTGAAACCTAGCATTTCAAAACCCAGTGTTTTGAAACCTGGCAAAACTAAGCCAACTGACATTATTAAGCAACAGACATAACCGTGCGCTAAGCACGGAGGGAGCAAGCCATGAGTAGAATAAAGGAAGATAAGAATTTGATTGTAGGCCTAGATATAGGCACATCAAAAATTGTTGCCATCGTTGCTGAATTGCAACCAGAAGGTACGGTGAAAGTCATCGGGCTAGGGCAGCATATTTCACGCGGCTTGAAAAAAGGCGTGGTGGTGAATATTGAATCCACCATGCAATCCATTCAGCGCGCTTTGGAAGAAGCTGAGTTGATGGCTGATTGTAAAATCAACAATGTCTATACGGGCATTGCAGGTAGCCATATCAAGAGCCTGAATTCACATGGCATGGTGAAAATTAAAGATGCTGAAGTCACGCAAATGGATGTAGACCGCGTGATTGAAACAGCCC
Organism: Methylotenera sp.; assembly: GCF_029945705.1. GTDB lineage: Bacteria > Pseudomonadota > Gammaproteobacteria > Burkholderiales > Methylophilaceae > Methylotenera. The sequence goes on along the minus strand of NZ_JAQSDC010000040.1, from coordinate 54,700 downwards.
GTGCGATTGCTTTACCGGCAGATCAGCAAATTCTGCATATTCTCACGCAAGAATTCATCATCGATGGTCAAGAGGACGTACGTGAACCTTTAGGCATGAGCGGTATGAAGCTTGAAGTGAAAGTGCATATCGTCACTGGCGCCGTAGCAGCCGCACAAAATATTGTGAAATGCATCAAGCGTTGCGGTATTGAAGTGAGTGATTTGATCCTTCAACCACTGGCTTCTAGCCTTGCAGTATTAACAGAAGATGAAAAAGAGTTAGGTGTTTGTTTAGTTGATATTGGCGGCGGTACAACGGATATTGCGGTATTCAAACAAGGCGCTATTCGACATACCGCAGTGGTGCCTATCGCTGGCGATCAAATGACTAATGATGTGGCGGTTGCTTTCCGCACGCCAACGCAATCAGCCGAAGATATTAAAGTGAAGCATGGCTGTGCGCTCCGTCAGTTAGCTGACCCACGTGAAATTGTTGAAGTGCCTGGTGTTGATGGCCGCGAGCCACGCCAATTATCAGTACAAACATTGGCGGAAGTACTAGAGCCACGCATCGTTGAATTATATGAGTTGGTACTTAATGAATTACGCCGTAGCGGCATGGAAGAAATGATTGCATCAGGCATCGTGATTACTGGCGGTTCCGCAATGATGAAAGGCATGGTCGAACTTGGCGAAGAAATATTCCATATGCCTGTGCGCATGGGGCTTCCACGCTATGTTGGCGGTCTATCAGAAGTGGTCAGTAACCCTCGTTATGCTACAGGTGTTGGCTTGGTGTTAATGGGTAAGCAGCAGTTAGAAAGACATATTAGTGGGCAAATGGAATCAAGTTCATTTGGAAGAATGTTAGAGAAAATGAAGAGTTGGTTTCAAGGAAATTTTTAAGTAGTAAAAAGTTGTACGAGTAGTTCAGGCAGAAGTAGGTAGTTAACTGTAATAAACAGGCAGATGTAAATTTAAAAAGAGGAGATATTAAATGTTTGAAATTATGGAAAAAAATGCTCAAGAAGCCGTTATTAAGGTCATTGGCGTGGGTGGTTGTGGTGGTAATGCAGTAGCGCACATGATAGAAAAAAGCGTTGGTGGCGTTGAGTTCATTTGCGCCAATACTGATATGCAAGCTTTGAAAAAGAGCCAAGCAAAAACAGTATTGCAAATGGGCGTGGCGATGACCAAGGGCCTAGGTGCTGGGGCAAGACCAGAAATCGGCCGCGATGCTGCTTTTGAAGACCGTGATGCCATTGCAGAGTTAATCGACGGCGCAGACATGCTGTTCATCACAGCGGGTATGGGTGGTGGTACTGGTACTGGCGCAGCACCAGTGATTGCGCAAATCGCAAAAGAAATGGGCATCTTGACTGTTGCAGTCGTGACTAAACCTTTCTCCTTTGAAGGTAAACGCACTAAAGTTGCAACTGATGGTCTAGAAGAGTTGTCAAAATACGTAGATTCACTGATTGTGATTCCTAACGAAAAATTGATGGAAGTATTGGGCGAAGATGTGCCATTTTTAGAAGCTTTTAAAGCGGCTAATGATGTGTTGCATAACGCGGTTTCTGGTATTGCCGAAATCATCAATTGCCCAGGTTTAGTGAACGTTGACTTTGCCGATGTACGTACAGTAATGTCTGAAATGGGTATGGCGATGATGGGTTCAGCTATTGCGTCTGGTCCAGACCGTGCGCGAATTGCGGCTGAACAAGCGGTTGCAAGTCCATTGCTTGAAGATGTTAACCTTGCAAATGCTCGCGGCGTTTTAGTGAATATTACAACTTCTGCTTCTTTCAAAATGAAAGAATATTATGATGTGATGAATACTATCAAAGCGTTTACAGCCGATGATGCAACTGTAATCGTAGGTAACGTGTTTGATGAAGCGATGGGTGATGGCTTGCGTGTAACGATGGTAGCAACTGGTTTAACTGGTGCACAACGTCGTCAACAAAAACCAGAACTACGCGTGATGACACAAGAAGTAGTGCGTAACGGTACAACTAACCAGCCAATGTTTGTGGGCGGTAGTGTGGATGAAGATGATACACCACAAGTGTTCAGTTCAAACAACCGCCGTGCGCAAGTAGAGGCGATGAAAATGTCAGGTGTTGAAGAGTATGATATTCCTGCATTTTTACGCAAACAAGCGGATTAATAGTTAAGATTACTATTTAATAAAACAATAAGTTGTAGGCTATAAGTAGTGCGTGCTATGCGCTCTGGCGCTTAATGCACCTTAGAAAAACTGCATAAAATATGCTACTATATGCTTGATTGCTAAGGTAAAAATTACTTTGTAAAGTAATGCGGACATAGAGTATGCAGCAAAAAGTTTGAACTTAGAGTTTTAGAAATTAGGAATATTGATGTTAAAGCAACGTACATTAAAAAAAGCGATTAGCGCCACTGGCGTCGGTCTGCATAACGGCGAAAAGGTTACTCTTACCCTGCGTCCGGCTGCAGCTGATACTGGTATTGTTTTCAAACGGGTTGATCTGCCTCAACCCAATGAAATCTTAGCGACTCCTAACGCAGTGCATGACACACGCTTGTGTTCTGCGTTAGAGGCCAATGGCGCGCGCGTTGCCACCGTTGAACATATCATGTCCGCACTTGCAGGTTTAGGTGTGGACAATGTTTATATCGAAGTAGATGCCTCTGAAATACCGATTATGGATGGTAGTTCAGGACCATTCGTCTATTTATTACAAGAAGCTGGCATTGTTGACCAAGCCGCCGCCAAGAAATTTATTCGGGTTAAAAAAACAGTAGAAGTGATTGAAGGCGATAAATGGGTGCGTTTTGAGCCTTATCATGGTTTTAAAGTCGATTTCACCATCAATTTTAATCACCCAGTATTTGAGAACTCAGGCAGTCAGGTAAAAATTGATTTCGCTGAAGATTCCTACATTAATGAAATTAGTCGTGCGCGTACCTTTGGTTTTATGCACGAAGTTGAGTATTTGCGTTCCAATGGTTTGGCGCGTGGCGGTAGTTTAGATAACGCCATTGTTTTAGATGAGTATCGCGTGATTAATGCCGATGGCTTGCGCTATGACGACGAGTTTGCAAAACATAAAGTATTGGATGCCATTGGCGATTTATACATGTTAGGGCATCCAATTTTGGGTGCTTTTTACGCCTATAAATCTGGTCATGCGCTCAATAACCAATTGTTACGCGCCCTTATGCAAGATGAAACCGCATGGGAATATGCGACATTTGAAAAACAAGAAGATGCGCCAGAAACCTTTTCGGCACAAGAACCACAATTGTTCGCTGCGCCAGTTTACTGATATACGAAATATCGAACTCTGGTATTGCAGCCAGATTCATCATCAAACCTATAATGAAACAAGGGGCGTACCATGATATTTACTCGCCTTTTACTAGCGTTAGTAACCATTACACTTTCAAGTCAAGCATTCGCCTTATCAGATGACGCCTTGTTTCAGCATGCGCGTGATTCTTATGCTGCAAAGAACGCCATCGCGCTCACTGAAGATGTCGCGCAACTCAATACTCAGCAATACATATTGGCACCCTATGCAGATTACTGGCTCATGCTACTCAATATGGATCAGGCTAGAGATGAAGAGGTTCAGAACTTTTTAGCCAAGTATGTGGATATGCCTTTTAATGACCGCGTTCGTGGTGAATGGCTCAAAAAGCTAGCTAAAAATGAAAACTGGGGACCTTTTTTTGAAGAGCTAAACAATTTCCATCGCGAAGATGTTGCCGTGCAATGCTATGCCATGCTTGGTCATACGCAATTAGCCGATTTTGATGTAGCAAGCCAAGCTAAGACTTTATGGATGACAAGTACTGACTTGCCAAGCAATTGCAATCAATTGTTTGATGCACTACAAAAATCAGGTGCACTAAGTAATGATGATATTTGGGCAAGATTTAGACTAGCATTGCAAGATGGCAAACTAAGCTTAGCTAAAAACGTGATTACGCGTTTGCCCAATGTGGAGCTAGCCACGCTCAAACTGCTCGATAAAGCCCATCAGTCGCCACAGCTTATATTAGATAAAAAAACCGTTTCTTTCAAAACACGCTTTGGCGCAGAAGTGAATCTATACGCGCTTGACCGTTTAGCACGTAGTAAGTTAGATGCAGCCATTGGTACTTACAATAAAGTGCAAAATCTATTTGATGTTGATAACCGCGCTTTTGGATGGGGACGTATCGCCTATCACGCTGCACGCGGACATAACCCGCAAGCGCTTGAGTTTTATGCTTTGGCGGAAAATAGCGTCTTAGATAAAGAGCAACTTGCTTGGGAAGTACGTGCAGCCTTGCGTGCTCAAGATTGGCCTGTGGTGTTAAAAACTATTTCTGCTATGCAAGCTAAGCAGCAAGAAGAAAGCGCTTGGCGTTATTGGAAAGCGAGAGCGCTCAGAGAGACGGGCGATGTGGTTGAGCCGAATACAATATTCAGCAAGCTCTCAACTGAGCGACATTACTATGGCTGGTTAGCTGCGGAAGAGCTAGAAAGTTTGATGAGCAGCCAAGCTATCGAGTATAAAGTAACCGACAATGAAGTCACCGCGATTGCCAGCCAGCCAGAAATCAAACGCGCGCTGGAGTTGCAACGTTTGGATATGCGTTGGGAAGCTAAGGCCGAATGGCTTTGGGCAACAAGGCAGTATGATGATAAACAGTTATTAGCCGCAGCGGAATATGCCATGCGTCAGAAATGGTATGACGTTGCGATTAGCACTGCAGATAACACCAAGCAAACACATAATTTTAACTTGCGCTATCCAACCCCCTACCGAGATTTGTTCCGAAAATCAGCCAATGAGGTGAGTTTGGATGAGGCTTGGGTATACGGCATTACACGCCAAGAAAGCCGCTTTATGCACTATGCAAAATCAGGTGTTGGGGCTGCAGGCTTAATGCAGCTGATGCCTGCTACGGCAAAATGGGTCGCCAAGCGCATGGGTAAAGATGGCTACAATAATAGTATGATTCATGATTTAAGTACTAATATTGAGTTTGGGACTTACTATATGCGCTACACCTTAGATTTAATGGGTGGGCAAGCTGTGATGGCGACTGCTGGCTATAATGCTGGACCCAGCCGTGCGAAACGCTGGATGGCTACTGAGCCAATGGAGGCGGCTATTTACATAGAGAGCATTCCATTTACGGAAACTAGAAACTACGTGCAAAAAGTAATGGCCAATGCGCAGATTTACGCACCACGCTTAGTTAGTGAGAATAAAAGTGTGAGGATTCAAACATTGAAAGCACGTTTAGGCATCATTCCTGGAACTGGAAAACCAGAGGATACTAGCGCAGATGATGACCAATAATGAAACAAGATGGCACGGAATTTTTTGAAAGTATTAGCTTAGGAACACCCATGTTTAAAACAAAAGATCAATTAAAAGAAGTTTGCGTATTAGGCGGCTCAGGTTTTGTCGGTAGCGCGATTGTGGCAAAGCTTGATGCAGCCGGCTATTCAGTGAAAGTGCTTACGCGCCGTAGAGACTCTGCCAAGCACTTATTTTTGTTGCCTAACGTTCAGGTAGAAGAATGCAATGTTAACGATTACCATTCTTTGAACTCAGCTTTAAGAGGTGCCGATGTCGTGATTAATTTGCTGGGTATTCTGCATCAAAATCGACATTCAACTTTTAATGCCATTCACCATCAGTTGCCAGTGCAGTTAGCGAAAATCTGTGTAGATTTAAACATTAAACGCTTGATTCACATGAGTAGTTTGCGTGCAGGTCAAAGCGCGCCTAGTCAGTATTTGCGTTCTAAAGGCGCAGGTGAAGAGGCTTTGCTTGAGTACCAAAATCAATTAAATATCACAATCTTTAAGCCTTCTGTTATTTTTGGCCGTGGTGATAGTTTTATTAATTTATTCGCAACGCTTATCAAGACTTTACCAGTCGTCATGTTAGCTAAACCTGATGCCAAGTTTCAACCCGTCTGGGTAGAAGACGTCGCTAGTTGTTTTGTTGCGAGCATCGCTAATGACGCTACTTATGGTCAAGTTTATGAATTAGCAGGACCAAAAGTGTATACGTTCCGTGAGTTGGTTAAATCAGTGATGAATGCCTTGCAAGTACAGCGACCAATTATCGGCCTTAACGATACACTTTCATATGCGCAAGCTTTTATGATGGAGCTGATGCCAGTTAAACTGATGTCACGTGACAATGTGCGCTCCATGGAAATTGATAGCGTGAGTGAACAAGCTTTTCCAACTGTTTTTAATATCACCCCTACCGCGATGGAAACGGTAATTCCACAATACCTAATCGATCAAACACCTCGTGGTGCTTATGATCGCTTTCGTCGCAACGCCGCTAGGTAAATAGGTCGCGTCATGCAGATTTACTTGGTCGGTGGCGCAGTACGTGATGAGTTGCTGGGCTTGCCTGTCAAAGACAAAGATTATGTCGTGGTTGGCAGCACGCCAACGGAGATGGAAGCCGCTGGCTATAAACCTGTAGGCAAAGACTTTCCTGTTTTTTTACATCCTAAAACGCATGATGAATATGCATTAGCGCGCACTGAACGCAAAACCGCAAAAGGTTATAAAGGCTTTGCAGTCCATGCTTCAGTAGATGTTACCTTAGAAGAAGATTTAGCACGACGCGATTTAACCATTAACGCGATGGCAAAATCTGAAGACGGTCAGTTAATTGATCCGTATAAAGGTTTAGCGGATATTCTGTCTAAAACCTTGCGCCATGTAAGTGCTGCCTTTGCTGAAGATCCAGTGCGGATATTACGCACAGCTAGGTTTGCAGCCAGATTCGCAGGCTTTAGTGTAGCGCCAGAAACCAATCAGTTAATGCAAGACATGGTAAGCGCAGGCGAAGTGGATGCTTTAGTTGCGGAGCGTGTATGGCAAGAACTTGCTAAAGGCTTGATGGAAGCCAAACCAAGCCGTATGTTTGATGTGTTGCGTGCTTGTGGTGCACTCAAAAAAATATTGCCAGAGTTAGATAAGCTATGGGGTGTGCCGCAACCACCACAGCATCATCCTGAGGTCGATACAGGCGTGCATGTGATGATGGTGGTAGATTATGCTGCCAAGGAAAATTTTAGCCTGCCTGTGCGCTTTGCCGCCTTAATGCATGATTTAGGTAAAGGTACTACGCCAGCAGATATATTACCTCGACATATCGGCCATGAAGAACGTAGTGTTAAGTTGCTAAAAGATATATGTAAGCGTTTACGTGTACCGAATGATTGCAAAGAGCTCGGTCATATTGTGGCTAAGTTCCATGGCAAGTTGCACCAAGCACCTCAAATGAAGCCAAGTACCTTGTTAGAGTTTCTAGTCGAGTTGGATGCCATTCGCCAACCCGCTAGATTTAAAGATTTTTTAAAAGCCTGTGAGGCTGACTCACGTGGGCGAACTGGTTTTGAAACCTGTACAACGCCAGCCGCAGATTTAATGCTTAAAGTGCTAGAAGCCTCAGCTAGTGTAGATGCGGGCGCTATTGCAAGTGCATATTCAGAGCCAGAAAGAATAAAAGCGGCTGTATTTGAAGCAAGACTCAAAGCGGTAAAGCAAGCGTTGCAATAGCTAGAAGCTTATATTCCCAAAAAGTGTTCAATGAGGAGTTTGATGACAAACCCTGCGACACCAAGTGTTAATCCAATAAATAATGCGACGCCACCAAACTTACCTGCTTTTGAATCCCACGCGAGCTTGGCGACGATAATCATCATTAATATCATTAGCCCTGTCACTGCGTAATTCATGCCAAATTGGCTAATTTGTGCTTCTGTAAATCCAAATATCGTACCTTGCAATTTAAGTCCCCAGTATTATCTATATCGTTTAATCAAATTTATTAGTCACAAGCACTTAATAATTAATAAGTGTTGTAATTTGTTGTTGTACATACTCTGTTGGTTTGCGTTTAAAACCACTTTTAGCAAACTGCTGCCAGCGACCAATGATGTAACAAACTATTAAGTTGGCCTGTGCTTCTGCATCGCCCTTGCTACCACTTTGCGTTTCAGCAATGCGTAAACTTTGTTTGAGTGTGACTTCAATTCTGTCATAAAGTTGGTTAATGCGTACCTGAAGTTTTTCGTCTTCATTGACTAAAGCATCGCCAATTAACACACGAGTCATGCCCGGATTTTTCTCTGCAAACGCAAGTAGCATGGTGATCGTGCGTTGAATTTGTCTTAAGCCGTCGGTTTCTTCGCAGACAATTTTATTAATTAAACCAAAAATGGTTTCTTCGATAAAGGAAATTAAACCCTCAAACATTTGGGCTTTATTGGCAAAGTGGCGGTAAAGCGCGGCTTCACTTACTTCAAGTTTTGCCGCAAGTGATGCGGTTGTAATTTTTTCACGCTTTGGCGCCTCTAGCATTTTGGCGAGCGTTTCTAAAATCTGCTGTTTCCGTTCCCCTGCCATCTTTTTCCCCTAAAATACTTATATTGAGCTTGTTATTAAGTTTTGGTGATGAAGTCTTACTTATTATTTTTCGAAATTATAACTTAAGGTGAGTAAGTGCTAACACTTCACTTAATCGATAATCCACAAAATTTGGTTTTTGTAGTTTTTTTGTTACCCAAATTGTTCTCATGCCTAATCGTTTTGCCGTCATTAATGCAGCGAGGTTATCTTCTAACATAACGCAGTCACTGGCTTTTACCTTAATCGTTTTGAGTAACATCTGAAAGCCCCGTATTGAGGGTTTTGCATGAAATTTTGTTGACTCCACGCTAAACACAAGTTCAAAACAATCAGTGATGCCCAGAATATCCAGCACGCGAATGGCATAACTTTTAGGCGCGTTGGTGAATACTAACTTACGTCCTGGAAGGTTTTGCAGCATGTGACGCAAACGTTTTACCTCAAGCACCATCTCGGGCAAATCAAGAAACTTGTGCGTTTCTTCAAGAAAATGATGCGGGCTAGTACCGTGATGACGCATCAAGCCTTTGAGTGTGGCACCATAGACACGCCAATAGTGCTGGCGTAGTTGGTGCGCTGCTGTTTCGTCCATATTCAGATGGCCCATGATATATTCCGTCATGGTGCGGTTCATCACTGGGAAAATATGCGCAGAAGCGTTATGTAATGTGTCGTCTAGGTCAAAAATCCAGACTTTTGACCTATGGATTAAAGCCAATTTATTTGGCCTTAATCAGCGTACCAACACCTTCATCTGTTAATACTTCTAGCAATAACGCATGCTCAACACGGCCGTCAATAATATGCACAGCTTTTACGCCGCTACGTGCTGCATCCAAAGCCGAGCTGATTTTAGGTAACATACCACCAGAAAGGGTACCATCTGCCACTAGGTCATCAATTTGTTTGGGCGTTAAGCCCGTTAATAGTTCGCCGTTTTTATCTAAAACACCAGGTGTATTCGTAAGCAGAATCAATTTCTCAGCGCCTAAAATTTCAGCCAATTTACCTGCCACGACGTCTGCATTGATATTGTAAGTTTCGCCATCTACACCTACGCCAATTGGCGCAACGACTGGGATAAAGTCACCTTTGTCTAAGAAGTTGATAATGCTTGGATCAATTGCGCTGATTTCACCTACTTGACCAACGTCTATCATTTTAGTTGGGTCGTTCATGTCTTCCATCAGTAGTTTGTGGGCATGAATGAAATTACCATCTTGGCCTGTTAAACCTACCGCTTTGCCACCATGACGGTTAATCAAATTCACGATTTCTTTGTTGACTTGACCGCCCAGCACCATCTCAACCACATCCATGGTTTCTGCATCAGTCACGCGCATGCCTTGAATAAACTCACCTTTTTTACCAAGTTTATCGAGCATTTCGTTAATTTGTGGGCCGCCGCCATGTACAACCACAGGGTTCATGCCTACAAGTTTTAGCAATACAACATCTTGCGCGAAACACTCTTTAAGATGCTCGTCAGTCATGGCATTTCCGCCGTACTTAATGACGATGGTTTTATCAAAAAAACGTTTGATATAAGGCAGCGCTTCGGCAAGCGTGCGTGCTTTTTTTGCGGCAGTTGTTTGGCTTAACATAAGTTTTCCATGAGCTTGAATTTAGTAAATGCAATTTGTGTCATTGTAACTAAAAATTGCTTATAAAGTTTTGCTAAACACCTTTGATTTACGCTGAAAGTTGTAAAGTTTTTGTTTTTCAGTAGGTAGCTTTTCTACATTTTGTTCGGTGAATCCGCGTTCTAAAAACCAATGCTCGGTGCGTGTCGTGAGGCAGAATAGGCTTTTAAAGCCTAATTCTTTGGCTTGGCTGGCACAGTAATAAAATAATTTATCGCCACGGCCGCCGCCTCTGTAGGCGGGGTCAATGGCCAAGCAGGCAAATTCAGCTGTACGCTCAGCGTTAAATGGGTATAAAGCGGCGCAACCAATAATTCGATTGTCGTGCTCCATTACATAAAAATGTTCGATCTCCATTTCAATATGTTCGCGCCCCCGCCGAACCAAAAAGCCTTCAGCTTCAAGTGGCTCAATCAGCTTTAATATGCCGCCTACATCGTCAATATTGGCTTGGCGCATACTTTCTAAGCTAAGTTCGGTCACCATAGTGCCAATACCGTCAAGTGTGAAAAGCTCTTGAATGATAGCGCCATCGATGTGCCGTGAAATCAGATGAGTACGTGCTACGCCGTGTTCGCAAGCTCTTACTGCTGCAGGCAAATAGTAGTTAATATCTTCAGAAATATTGATCGCTTGCTCATTGCCTGTCACATTACGCAGTAAATTTTTAGCTTTTCCTGCGGTCATTTCACGCAATAATTCGCCACGTAGATTATGTACACCTTCAGAGTCCATCAAAAAAATCAGCTTGTCAGCATCTAGCGCAACCGCAGCACTCACCGCCACATCCTCTAAGCTTAAATTGAATGCCTCGCCAGTCGGTGAGTATCCCAATGGCGATAACAAAACTAATTCATTGTCATCAAGACGTTTTTGTATGCCAACTGCATCTACCCGACGTACTTCGCCTGTGTGCTGCAAGTCGACGCCATCACGCACGCCCATGGGTTTTGCAGTCACAAAGTTGCCACTCGCTACGCGAATGTCAGAGCCTGCCATCGGTGAGTTAACCAAACCCATAGACAATAACGCTTCAATTTCAACACGAATAACGCCATTGGCTTCTTTTACGGCTTCCATCGCCGCATCATCGGTCACGCGCAGACCATTCACAAATTTGGTTGAAAGTTTATCGCGGCGTAGGCGCTTTTCAATTTGTGGGCGGCTGCCGTGCACTAATACTAGCCTCACTTCTAGGCTCGCAAGTAAGTTTAAGTCATGTGAAAGTGCAATAAATTGCTTTTCATTAACGACTTCGCCGCCAAATGCAATCACAAAAGTTCGACCGCCAAAGGCGTGTATATAAGGCGCAACAGACCTAAACCACTGCACGAAGTCTTTAATGTTAGACGTACTATTTTTGCTAGGCACTTGCGATAAAGTGGTGAGATAAGGCTGACGATGCTCTTGCACGGATAATGCGGTTTTTGGCATATCACTTTGTGCGTACAAATAAGCTGGTGTGCAATTGAGCGCCTCGGCGACCTTGCGTAGACTATTTTCGTTAATCCCTAATTCACCGCGCTCAATACGCGACAAATTGCCTGCATCCGCTCCAACTTGATTGGCGAGGTTTTGCAGCGTAATGTTCAGCGACTTGCGCCGAGTGCGTATAGAGTGGCCAATAGACATGGTGATGTTAATCTAAACCTAAAGCATAAAGTGTAATTATTACAATAATATAAAATATTTATGTAATTAATGCAAATTATTTTATACTAAGGTTTGCTCTAATGCTAAGAACTTCACAACTAAGCCACCTAAAAATCTCCCCAAAGTGATTGCAATGCCGCAATCGCAGTTGGCCCAGCTGTTTCTGTGCGTAAGATTCTTGGCCCAAGAATGACAGATTGAAAACCCTGCGAAATAGCTAAATTGATTTCCGCTTGGGTTAAACCGCCCTCTGCGCCGATGAGTAATTGAATCTCGCTACTTGGTTTATCCAACTCTGCTAAGCGTTTTGCACCAATTGGGTTAAGCAAAATGCGCGTAGCGCTAGATGCTAAATTAGTTGATAACCAATTAGCTAAAGTTTTTGGCGCGAATACTTGAGGAATCGTCGCGCGACCGCATTGCTCGCAGGCGGAAATGACAACGTTTTGCCAATGCTCCAATCGTTTTTCGGCACGCTCGGCAGAAAGCTTAACCACACTACGTTCAGTGGCGATTGGCTGTATTTGTTTAACGCCCAACTCTACCGCCTTTTGAATGGAGTAATCCATGCGGTCACCACTAGAGATGCCTTGCAATAAAATAATGTTGAGTGGTGACTCAGTATCACGAGCTTGGCTAGCATTAACCTTGGCAATCACTTCGCTTTTTTTAACTACCATCAGCTCGCATGCGTAATCAAAACCATCGCCATTAAATAAATGAATATGATCACCTACATTTAAGCGCAGTGCACGCGTGGCGTGAGTGGCGGCGTTATCGCTCAGTTTAACGGTAGAGCCAATGCGCAGATTTTCTACACTGTAAAAACGAGGGTTAGGCATTTTGCAAAGCTTAAATTTTGAATAAAAGTGATAGTATCTTAAAAACGACATTCCGTGCTACGACACGGAATCCAGCGGCGTTTAATGTCACTAGATACCGACCTTCGTCAGTATGACAGAAAAGGTAATTAGCTAAAAAATTGAAATAAGGAAAAAGTATGGCAAGTTTAAACCCACCTGTGTGTGATTTTGGCTGGCAAGCGCCAGATTTTAATCTACAAAATATTGATGGCAGCATGATTTCACGCGACCTCATCATGGGCAAAAATGGCTTGTTAGTCATGTTTATTTGCAATCACTGCCCCTATGTAAAAGCCATTTTTCCAAGGTTGGTCGGTGACGTTCGTGAGCTGAAAATGCTCGGTATTAACACAGTGGCGATTATGTCTAACGACCCAACAGACTATCCAGAAGATAGCTTAGAAAATATGCAAATAGTCGCGCACAAAATGGAGTTTTCATTTCCATATTTGTTGGATAAAACGCAAGCAATCGCAAAAGCTTATGACGCGGTTTGTACTCCAGATTTCTTTGGATTCAACAACGAAGGCGAGTTGCAATATCGTGGCCGTTTCGATGAAAGCCGCAAAGAAACTGCGCCTAATAGCACGCGTGATTTATTTCATGCCATGAAGCAGGTTGCTGAAACGGGAATGGGTCCTAAAGAGCAAGTTGCCAGTATCGGATGTAGTATTAAATGGAGTAATGTATGACTAAACTTAAATGGGGCATTCTAGGCGCAGCACGTGTAAACGAGCGCTTACTCCCCGCAATTATCGAAGCATCAAATTCTGAATTAGTCGCAATTGCTAGCCGCCGTGATGGCGCGGCAAAAGCTACTTTGGATAAGTACGCGCCTTGCCATCCAAACGTCAGCTGTTATGATGATATGGATGCTTTAATCTCAGATAAAAACGTCGATGCTATTTACTGTCCAATGGCGAATAACGAGCATGCAGCGTGGGCGCTTAAAGCCATCAATGCAGGTAAACATGTGTTGATAGAGAAACCGATGGCGTTGACCGTTACAGATATTAATGCGATTGAAGCGGCTGCAATTAAAAATAACGTGAAGGTGATGGAAGGTTTTATGTATCGCTTTCATCCGCAGCATACGCGTGTTAAAGAGATTGTTGAGTCAGGTTTGATTGGCGATGTGTTGTCCTGCCGAGCTTCTTACTCGTTTTTGATGCGCCCAGCGCGTATGTATCGCATTGCTAGCGGGGTTAAAGAGGGTGGCGGGGCGATGTGGGATATTGGGCCTTACGCGATCCATTCGTTACGCTGGGCTTTTGGTTTAGAGCCGGTCAGTGTGGTTGCACATGCTAAGTTGAATGAAGTCGGCGCGGATATTGTCACCAGTGGCGTGTTAGATTTTGGGTGCGATGCAGAAGGCCGTGCCCGATTTGGTCATTTTGATATTAGCTTTGAACGTAGTCGCAAATCAGAATATGAAATCATTGGCACTAAAGGTTGGGTGAAATGTCTCGCAGCTTGGGTGTTTCAAAATGATGTGCCTGTTATTTCATGGGCGTTGGAAGATGGTAAATACGCCGAAGAACGCTTTGCGCCAAGCAATCACTTTACTTTAGAAATTGAGCATTTCAGTGATTGCGTGTTGAATAATAAAACGCCGCATTTAACCTTTGCAGACGCGAAAGCTAACTGCAAAACGATAGAAGCTGTGTTGCAATCTGTGAGTAGTGGTGGTCAAGTGAGCTTAGCCTAAGCTTTAAATATTACGGGTTGGAATATAAAGGTGCTTTTATGAGGTTTGCTATGAAATTTGGATTTAGTCAGCTTAGTGTTGGGCAAATTCTCGTTAGAAGCTCAATTTTTGCAATATTATTAGTGCTTACTTTGTCTGCTCAAGCGTTAGAAATCAAAGGCGTGAAAATTGACGAAACCGCGCAAGTTAGCGGTAGTGCTTTACTATTAAACGGCGCTGGTTTGCGTACTAAAATGATGTTTAAGGTCTATGCTGGTGCGCTTTATTTGACGCAAAAGCAAACTGATGCAAATGCCGTGATTAATGATCATGGCAATAAACGTATAGCGATGCATTTTTTACGTGATGTCAGTTCAGCGCAGTTGTTGCAAGGGATGAACGAAGGTTTTGCCGACAATAACACTCAGGCAGAAATGTCTTCAATTGACACACAAATGAAGTCATTTCAGAAAATGATGACCTCTGCAAAAGAAGTGAATGAGGGTGATGTTATTTTGTTAGATTGTACTTCAGCAGGTACGAAGGTGAGTTTGAATGGCAAGTTGCTAGGTAACATTGACGGCGAGTTGTTTAATCAAGCTTTATTGCGCGTTTGGCTGGGCGATCATGCAGTTGATACTAATTTAAAAAAGGCGTTACTTGGGCTGTAGTTTCATTGCTCATTGCGTACTCGTAAGAAGCTGGCAAACTTTGGCTTGCCAGCTTTAGTTTTATCGCGATATGTGTAGGTAACAGTGCTGCCAATTTTTGGTGGGTTTTCCCGTTGCGCATCGGTGAAGCCTGTGCCTAACTTAAAGCGTATGCCTTCTGGCGTTTCTACCTCTAGCGCCCCAAGCTTGCCTTTGTATTTTCCTTGTCCCGCGGTATGCGCTACTACGATAGCTTCGGCATCGTATAACAATTTTAATTTAAGTAGCACATCACTGCGGCCTGTCAAGTAAAGCGCGTTGGCGCGATGTAGCATTAGCCCCTCGCCACCTTGTGCCACTATTTGATTGAGTAGTTTGTGTAGCGCTACTTCGTCACTCACTCTAAATTGCTTCACAGCTTTTAAGTGCGGACTATTTGCCAGTTTGACGATATTGACAATCGCTTTTGCACGCTCGGCGAAAGTGCCTTTTGCATTTGGCAATTCAAACACCATGTAGGAAATGCCTCGCCATTCTTCGTCAATCGGCACATCTTTTCTCACTGCACCCGAAAGCGCCTCGAATTTGCCGTGCCCAAGCCATAGTTCGCCGTCCAATGGTGTTTTAGGTAGGTCTTTAGTGAACCATGCTGGCGCCGCAATCACATGATCTGTGCGCGTATGAAAAGTGCCGCCATCCCATACTGCACGTACTCCATCAAACTTTTCACTGACCAAGTATTGCTGTACATCCGTGCCTAGCTGATAAGTTTTCGCCAGCAATACGTTGGCGTCACTTTGCTTGGCGTTAATCTGCATAGCGAATAAGGTGAAGAAAGTCGCGCTTGCGACAACAATTAAAAATAAATGGCGTATAGATTTCATCAAGCTAGTTTAAGGTAATACGCCAAATTAAGGCGTAAATTAATGTTGGATCCAAGATGCGTTTGAAAGAAATTAATAATTAAATGTAAGGAACTTGATGTACTACAAGACTAAGGGTTGCAAGCAAAATTCTTTTTCAAATAGTGGTTATTCAGGAGATATTAAGATGAACATTCAAATTAAAAACGTAGTATTAGTGGCAGTGACATTACTTTCAGCTGGCGTTCTCTCAGCGCCAGCGTTTGCTGCAGATGCAATGTTAGGTACAGGTGGATATGCGCGTGAATTTAGCAAAATGGGCATGATGAAAATGTTAGATGCTGATGGCAATCACATGGTAACGGCTGCCGAAGCTGATTCTTATTACAACAGCATTTTCGATGAGCTTGATAAAGACAAAGATGGCTCAGTTGATGCAAAAGAATGGGCTGGGCCAACTAAGCACTCTAAACTTGATCTTGCAACTGGCGGTTATAGCAGAGAGTTACGCTCAATGAAAATGATGGGAACAATGGATGCTGATGGCGATCATAAAGTCACAAGAGCGGAATTTTTAGCTTTCCATCAAACCATTTTTGCGCATAAAGATACTTCAGGTGACAAAGAGATTAGTGCACAAGAGTGGGCAGCTAAACTTTTGTAGTTAAGCTTGGTGTAAAAGATGAGTCATCAAAGTGATGGCTTGATTTCTTAAAACTAGTTGTAATTTATAAAGCCAGCTTATTTGCTGGCTTTATTTTTTATGGCTGCAATTTACGCAATCAATAAATATTCAATTTAGTGAAATGCTAAATAAATATTATTATCTACGCGCCAAATACAGCCTAAGCCCTTGCCGAAAAAGGGTAATTAAGCAATAATTTCACTTTTACCAAAAAGCAGTGCATAACGCTGACTTTTTAAAGAATTCAATCAAGGTTTTATTCGATTTTCTATAAGACTTGCAGTGATGTTCAAGTAATTAGTTAGTCAGATTCGAATCGTAAAACTACAAGTTAATTATTAGGGAGAAATCTATGGCAACACGTAAAGACCTAGCCAACGCCATCCGTGCGTTATCTATGGATGCGGTACAGAAGGCTAACTCTGGTCACCCAGGCGCACCTATGGGCATGGCAGAAATTGCTGAAGAGCTTTGGAATCACCATCTAAGTCATAACCCAAAAAATCCAAACTGGTCAAATCGCGATCGTTTCGTGCTTTCAAATGGCCACGGTTCAATGTTGATCTACTCATTGCTACACCTAACTGGTTATGCATTGCCAATGGACGAAATCAAAACATTCCGTCAATTGCATTCAAAATGTGCTGGTCACCCAGAATATGGCTATGCTCCTGGCGTTGAAACAACGACTGGTCCACTAGGCCAAGGTATTGCAAACGGTGTTGGTTTCGCAATGGCTGAAAAATTATTAGCTAACCAATTCAACAAACCAGGCCATGAAATCGTTGACCATAGCACATACGTGTTCTTAGGTGATGGTTGTATGATGGAAGGCGTTTCTCACGAAGCTTGTGCTTTAGCTGGTACTTGGGGCTTAGGCAAGTTAACAGCATTCTGGGATGACAACGGTATTTCTATCGATGGTCATATCGAAGGCTGGTACACAGACGATACTGCTAAACGCTTTGAATCATATGGTTGGCACGTTCAATCAGTAGATGGTCATGACGTAGCTGCTATTGGTGCGGCAATTGAAGCGGCTAAAAAAGTGACAGACAAACCATCATTAATCTGCTGTAAAACAGTTATTGGTATGGGTTCACCAAACAAATCTGGTTCACATGACTGCCACGGTTCTGCACTAGGTTTAGAAGAAGTTGCTGCAACACGTGCAAACATTGGTTGGAACCACGAGCCATTTGTCATTCCAGCAGATGTATATGCTGGTTGGGATGCAACGGCTAAAGGCGCTGCTGATGAGTCTTCATGGAATGATAAATTTGTAGCGTATGCAAAAGCATTCCCAGCTGAAGCTGCTGAATACACACGTCGCATGGCAGGTGACTTACCAGCTAACTGGAAAGAAGCTACTGATGCAATCATCGCAGCGACAAACGAAAAAGCTGAAGGCGTTGCAACACGTAAAGCTTCGCAAAATGTTATCGGTGCATTAGCGCCATTGTTACCAGAGTTCTTAGGCGGTTCAGCTGACTTAACTGGTTCAAACTTAACTTCAACAGGCAGCTTTGTGCACGTTGATGCTAAAAAACCAGGTAACTACATTTCATACGGCGTACGTGAATTCGGTATGTTCGCCATCATGAACGGTATGGCATTGCACGGTGGTTTGATTCCATTCGGCGGTACATTCCATATGTTCTCTGACTACGCGAAGAGCGCATTGCGCATGGCTGCATTAATGAAACAACGTGTTATTGCGGTGTTGACTCATGACTCTATCGGTCAAGGTGAAGATGGTCCAACACACCAACCAATCGAAAATACTGCGGGCTTACGTTTGATTCCAAATATGGACGTATGGCGTCCAGGTAACTCAACAGAAACTGCTGTGTCTTGGGTAGCTGCGGTTGAGCGTAAAGATGGTCCTTCGAGCTTGGTATTAAGCCGTCAAAACGTTGCAGGTATGAAACATGATGCTGCACAATTTGCGTTAATGCGTAAGGGTGGTTATGTATTGTCTGATGTTGCTGGCGCACAAGTTATCATTATCGCTAACGGTTCTGAACTTGAATTAGCGGTTAAAGCGGCTGCTGAGTTAAATGCTGCGGGTACTAAAGTACGCGTAGTTTCAATGCCATCAACTAACGTATTTGATCGTCAAGACAAAGCTTACAAAGACAGCGTATTAACTCCAGGCGTTAAACGCGTGGCTGTTGAAGCTGGTGTAACTGACTTCTGGCGTAAATATGTAGGTTTAGAAGGCGCTGTTGTAGGTATCGATACATTCGGTGAATCAGCGCCTGGCGGCGTGTTGTTGAAACACTTCGGTTTCACAGTTGAAAATGTAGTTGCAACTGTTAAATCGGTGCTGTAATTTAAGGTGCTTTAATTTTAAGCGCTGCAGTTTAATTAGCAGCTAAGTTTAATAGGGCATCTCACTTGTGAGGTGCCCTATTTGTTTATGAGATTAGTATTTCTTTACGTCATTTAATCATTTTTTTCGTTTACATGGCGATTATTGACATCAAAAATTAGGAATTATCATGGCAATTCGCGTAGCAATTAATGGTTTCGGTCGTATCGGTCGCATGGTGTTTCGTGCGGCAATCAAAGACTTCACAGATATTGAAGTGGTCGCAATTAACGATTTGTTAGAGCCAGATTATCTAGCTTATATGCTTAAATATGACTCTGTGCATGGTCGATTCAAAGGTGATGTGTCTGTCAACGGTAATCATTTAGTGGTGAATGGCAAAACGATACGCTTGACTGCTGAAAAAGATCCAGCCAACCTGAAGTGGGACGAAGTTCAAGCTGATATCGTGATTGAATGCACGGGCTTCTTTTTAACACAAGAAACGTGTCAAAAACATATTGATGCAGGCGCTAAAAAAGTAGTGCAATCTGCACCAGGTAAAGATGACACACCGATGTTTGTCTATGGTGTGAATCATAAGGAATATAAAGGTGAGGCGATTGTTTCAGCCGCATCATGTACAACTAATGGTCTAGCGCCAGTAGTTAAAGTATTAAACGATGCCTTTGGCATTAAACGTGGCTTAATGACCACAATTCATGCGGCAACAGCAACGCAAAAAACCGTAGATGGCCCATCAAATAAAGACTGGCGCGGTGGTCGTGGTATTTTGGAAAACATCATCCCATCCAGCACGGGTGCGGCTAAAGCAGTTGGTAAAGTGATTCCAGCGTTAAATAAAAAACTCACAGGCATGGCTTTCCGTGTGCCAACATCAGATGTTTCAGTGGTTGACTTAACTTGCGAATTAAATAGTGATGCAACTTACGAAGCCATTTGCCAAGCCATGAAAACAGCCTCTGAAGGCGAGTTAAAAGGCGTGCTTGGTTACACTACTGAAAAAGTTGTTTCTACCGATTTCCGTGGTGAAACCTGCCCATCAGTATTTGATGCAGATGCAGGTATTTTGTTAGATCCAACCTTCGTAAAAATAGTCGCTTGGTATGACAATGAGTATGGTTATACCTGTAACTTGATGCGATTAGTACAACATATTGCCAAGTAATTGTTGCAAGTTGTGTCAATAGAATAGGCTGATTTCAGCCTATTTCGATTTGATTCCAAATTTTAAAGGTAAGGAAATAGATGATTACGCTGAAAGATAAAAGCAATAATCGTTGGTTAGGCCAGATTAGCTACGCCCAATTAAAGTTTTTGAATGATGAGTTAGCCGAAGAACATAAAGATGACCAAGAATATTGGGTAAATCGTGATGCTTTGGAAACACTAAAAGCGCGTGGTGCTGATTTGGATTTAGCCGCGATTATAGAAAAAGCGATGGGCGATAAAGATGAAGTTGAGTTTTACTGGATAAAATCATAAAAAGTACAGTAAATAATAGCTGTGTATAGCCATAGATAGCCGTGTGTAATAGATAGACTTTGGGGAGTTTCAGGGTATGAATGTAATTAAAATGACGGATTTAGATTTGAGTGGAAAGCGCGTTTTAATACGCGCAGATTTAAATGTACCAGTCGCCGATGGCAAAGTTACCTCTGACGCACGTATTACGGCATCGATGGCAACGATTGAATATGCGCTTAAAGCTGGTGCAAAGGTGATGGTAACATCGCATTTAGGTCGTCCTGAAGAAGGTGTTTATTCAGAAGAAAACTCATTAAAACCTGTGGTTGATGTAATTTCTGCCAAACTAGGTGACTTTTATACTTCAGTAAAACCTGTACGTTTAGTTAAAGATTGGGTAGATGGTGGTTTTGAAGTCGCTGCTGGTGAGTTGGTTGTATTAGAAAACTGCAGATTTAATAAAGGTGAGAAAAAAAGCAACGACGAATTGTCACAAAAATATGCCAAACTTTGTGACATATTTGTCATGGATGCATTCGGCACAGCGCATCGTGCAGAAGCTTCAACGCATGGTGTGGCTAAGTTCGCGCCTGTTGCCGCCGCAGGTATTTTATTGGTGAATGAGTTAGATGCCTTAACAAAGGCGCTGCTAAGCCCAGCACGTCCGATGGTGGCAATTGTTGGTGGTAGTAAAGTTTCCACTAAACTGACCGTGCTTGAGAGCTTGTCAGAAAAAGTCGATCAAATGGTGGTGGGTGGTGGTATTGCCAATACTTTTTTGAAAGCTGTAGGAAATGAAGTGGGTAAATCACTGTGTGAAGATGATTTAGTGCCAGTGGCTCGCACCTTAATGGACAAAATGAACCAAAGAGGAGCGGCGGTGCCTATTGCAGTAGATGTCGTTTGCGGTAAGAAATTTGATGCGAATGAGCCTGCAATCAAGAAAGATGCAGCTGATGTGGCTGCCGATGATATGATTTTTGATATTGGCGCGAAATCTGCTAATGAAATAGCAGAGATCATTAAAAATGCAGGTACTGTGGTTTGGAATGGTCCAGTAGGTGTTTTTGAATTTGACCAATTTGGCGAAGGTACAAAAACAATTGCTCACGCCATTGCAAACACAAAAGCTTTCACATTGGCAGGCGGTGGTGACACGATTGCCGCGATACAAAAATATGGTATCGAAGATAAGGTCGATTATATCTCCACAGCAGGTGGTGCATTTTTAGAGTTTTTAGAAGGCAAAAAATTGCCAGCCGTTGAGATACTTGAGCAAAGAGCCTCAGCTTAACTTTTCTCAAATTAGCAATACAAAAAATGGGGCGATAAGCCCCATTTTTATTTGAATTTTAAGCTTATACTTATAGTAATAAAGAGTTGAAAAGGCATTGCATTGACATTACGTAAAACAAAAATTGTTGCAACACTAGGCCCATCCTCTAATAGTGAGGAAATGCTGGCACGCATGATTATGGCTGGTGTAAACGTAGTGAGATTAAACTTCTCGCATGGAAGCGCAGAGGAACATATTAATCGGGCAGAAATGGTGCGTGCCATTGCCTTGAAATTGAACCGCCCGATTGGCGTACTGTGTGATTTGCAGGGGCCGAAAATACGTATTGGTAAGTTTGAGTTAGGCAAAATCACTTTAAAAACAGGTGACATTTTTATCCTAGATTCTGATTGTCAGTTAGGTAATCAAGATCATGTGGGTTTGGATTACAAAACATTACCGCAAGAAGTTGTAGAGGGCGTTATTCTGCTGCTAGATGATGGCCGCATTACCATGCAAGTGGATAGAGTAAAAGGCAATCAGATTCATTGCTTGGTGATGAATGGTGGCGTATTAAGCAATAATAAGGGTATTAATCGCCTTGGCGGTGGTTTGTCGGCTGAAGCGCTTACGGAAAAAGACCGTGAAGATATTCTAACGGCAGTTGCACTAGAAGCGGATTATGTTGCCTTGTCATTTCCTAGAACAGCATTAGATGTGGAGCTTGCTCGCGTGTTAGTGCAACAGGCTGGTGGTAAAGCCAGTATTGTTGCCAAAATTGAGCGTGCGGAGGCAATTGATAATTTAGAGTCTATTATTGATGCCTCCGATGCGATTATGGTTGCGCGAGGCGACTTAGGGGTGGAAGTCGGTGATGCCGCTATTCCAGGCTTGCAGAAACGTATGATACGCATGGCGCGTGAGCAAAACAAATTAGTGATTACGGCTACGCAAATGATGGAGTCTATGATTACCAGTCCAATTCCAACGCGGGCTGAGGTCTCTGATGTGGCTAATGCAGTATTAGATGGTACGGATGCGATCATGTTATCGGCTGAAACAGCGGCAGGACAATATCCCTTAGAAAGTGTGCAGGCAGTCCATCGCGTGGTAATGGAAGCCGAAAAAGAATATTACATTCAACCGCATGTGCGAAGAGTAGAGCAAGTATTCCTTAAGACTGATGAAGCGATAGCCGCAGCTGCAATTTATACCGCGCAGCACTTAAAAGTGAAGGCGATTGCGGCACTTACGCAGTCTGGAAATGCTGCACAATGGCTATCTCGAGCAGATTCAGAAATGCCGATTTATGCACTCTCACCAGATAAATATGCGCGAAGGAAGCTTACCCTGCATCGCGGCGTTTATCCGTTTCCTATTGAGCAAGGCACAAAAAATAGAGATGAAATTCTACGAGAAATGGAGCAAGTCTTATTGCAACAAAAGGCGGTTGAGTTGGGCGATATAGTTTTACTCACATTTGGCGAGCCGATTGGTAGCCCAGGCGGGACAAATACACTCAAAATAGTGAAAATTGGTGAGAATAAACAAGCCCAGTTAGATTCATTAGCTTGATGAGTATCTGGCGCCTCAACCAAAACGAATCAGCTGAATTCGTCAATTCGTCGCTCAAGTTTATATAGATAAAGTTTATAATAAGATAACTGTGTTTTTATCTGCATTACTTAACTCACCTTATAAATAAACTGTATAAACAAAGCAAAAAAATTAATATGAACAAACCTTTATTAGAAACTTCCATCCAAAGTCTTAAACGCATCCATCAAGGTAAAGTGCGTGATATTTATGATATTGATGCTAATACCATGTTGTTGGTCAGCACAGACCGCCTGTCTGCTTTTGATGTGATACTGCCGACGGGCATTGCTAATAAAGGCGCTATGCTGACGCAGATGGCTAACTTCTGGTTTGAAAAGCTTAAAAATGTTGTGCCAAATCATTTAACTGGAATTGACCCAAAGTCTGTGGTGAGCAGTCCTGCAGAACAGGCTCAGCTTGGCTCGCGTGCGGTAGTCGTAAAAAAGTTAAAAGCTTTGCCTATCGAAGCGATTGTGCGTGGTTATTTAGTAGGTAGCGGCTGGAAAGAGTACAAAGCCAAAGGCACAGTGTGTGGTATTACATTACCAGCTGGACTGCAAGAAGCCTCTCAATTGCCTAAGCCAATTTTTACGCCATCCAGCAAAGCGGCCGTGGGTGAGCATGACGAAAATATTAGCTTGCAGCAATGTGCCGATTTGATTGGTCAAGACATGGCTGAGCAGGTCGCAAAAGTTGCTATTGCGCTCTATCAACAAGCCGCGGAATATGCGCTGACTCGCGGCATTATCATTGCCGATACTAAGTTTGAGTTCGGTTTAGATGCAGATGGTGTATTACATGTGATGGATGAAGTGCTCACGCCAGATTCATCACGTTTTTGGCCAGCGGATAGTTATGCTGTCGGTAGCAACCCACCAAGTTACGATAAGCAATTTGTACGTGACTGGCTGGAAAGTACAGGCTGGAATAAAGTGGCTCCAGCACCGGCCTTACCTGCAGATGTCGCACAAAAAACCAGTGAAAAATACATGGAAGCGTTTGAGCGTTTAACTGGCCACCCGCTTGTTGCTGATTGAGTTGTTTAGTAATGAAATATGTTTGAAAAACTAAAGTCGTTAACTAAACACCTTAAACAGGAGTTTGAGGTTTATCGCTTGGTGCTTAAACACCCCCGAACGCCTCTGCCTGCAAAGATATGTTTATGGCTAGCAATAGGTTATTTGTTGTTGCCGTTTGATTTGATTCCAGATTTTATTCCAGTATTAGGTCAGCTAGATGATGTCATCATCATTCCACTTTTGCTGTATATCGCGTTATTCTTCATTCCCAAAGAAATCATACAAAGCTGCCGAGAGCAGGTTAAAGTCATAATTTAGTTACAAGCCTTTGATACGATGGTCAATCTGCTTGCTATAATTGCGGCTCAAAATTAGATCTCAGAAAATTAACCAATACATTTTATTCTCTAGGAAAAAGCAATGTCGTTAAATGATGTGCCAACCGGCAAAGACGTACCAAATGACTTCAATGTCATCATTGAAATCCCGATGCAAGGTGATCCAGTTAAGTATGAAGTTGATAAAGAAAGCGGCGCGATTTTTGTAGACCGTTTTATGGGTACTGCCATGCAATATCCCACTAATTACGGCTACGTGCCGCATACGCTTGCTGATGATGGCGATCCTGTAGACGTATTGGTGATGACGCCAGTGCCTTTGATTCCTGGCGTAGTTGTGCGTTGCCGTCCATTAGGTGTGTTGTTAATGGAAGATGAAGCAGGTCTAGATGCTAAAGTGTTAGCTGTGCCAGTTGAAAAAGTATGTGGTTTGTATGGCCATTTGAAAGCGCACACAGATGTTTCTGACTGGCGCTTGAATATGATTTCACACTTTTTTGAGCACTACAAAGATTTAGACAAAGGCAAATGGGTAAAAATCAATGGTTGGGGTGATATTGACCAAGCGAAAAAAGAGATTCTAGAAGGTGTAGAAAATTATAATAACGCTATGGTAAAACCAGCGTTTTAAAGTTTGAGTTAGACTTTAAGTTATCAATAAAAAGGCAGCTTTAGCTGCCTTTTTATTTACTTCGTTTCGTAGTTGATTAGGCTATAGCAACACCAAACAGGCTACCAACGCCAGCCGTAGCGGCCATTGCCAATGCTCCCCAAAATGCAACCCGTCCAGTGCCTATCCAAATGTTAGCGCCTCCCACTTTAGCCGCTAAACCGCCAAGTAAAGCTAGAAATGCTAGTGATGTCACTGCGACAAAAGGCACAATATTAGCTGCGGATGCAAAAAATGCGATGAGTAAAGGTAATGCAGCACCAATCGCAAATGTGCCTGCAGAAGCCAATGCGGCTTGTATAGGGCGTGCATTCATGGCATCTATAATTCCAAGTTCATCTCTCGCATGCGCCGCAAGTGCATCATGTGCTGTGAGCTGAGTCGCCACTTGTTTGGCAAGCTCATGCGTTAAACCGCGCTGCATGTATATACCCGTGAGTTCTTCTAGCTCATGCTCAGGTTGGGTCGAGAGCTCATCTTGCTCGCGGACTAAATCTGCTGTCTCGGTATCCGCCTGTGAGCTCACTGAAACATATTCACCAGCAGCCATCGCCATGGCGCCAGAAACCAAGCCAGCCATACCAGTCAGTAAAATATTTTGATGGGTGGCATGCGCGGTCGCAATGCCAATAATCAAGCTGGAAGTTGAAATGATGCCATCATTTGCGCCTAAAACTGCCGCTCGTAGCCATCCAATGTGGTGTGAGCGATGAAATTCAGAATGTCTCAAGTGGTTTCCCTAATTTAACGGAGATGACGATAGTTGCATCATCTTCATACAGTGCTATCTATTAGATTGCTATTTTATCCTAGCCCATAAAAAAGGCGACCGAAGCCACCCTTTTTATTTTAACTTTGTTTATCAAGTACCTTACATATGCAGCAATGGCACAATCAGTAAAGCCACAATGTTGATGATTTTAATCAACGGATTTACCGCAGGGCCTGCCGTATCTTTGTACGGGTCACCAACAGTGTCGCCAGTGACAGCGGCTTTGTGCGCTTCTGAACCTTTACCACCATGGTTGCCATCTTCGATATATTTTTTCGCATTGTCCCAAGCACCGCCGCCTGTACACATAGAAATTGCAACAAATAAACCTGTCACAATCGTACCCATCAATAAGCCACCTAGTGCCACAGGGCCAAGTAATAAACCTACTGCAACAGGTACAGCCACTGGTAAAAGTGAAGGAATCATCATTTCTTTAATCGCGGCAGTGGTAAGCATATCTACTGCTTTGCCGTATTCTGGTTTAGCTGTGCCTTCCATAATGCCTTTGATGTCGCGGAATTGGCGGCGTACTTCTTCAACCACAGCACCAGCTGCGCGGCCAACGGCCTCCATCGCCATCGCAGCGAACAAGAACGGAATTAAGCCACCAATAAACAAGCCAATAATCACCATTGGGTCGCTTAGGTCAAACTTAACGTCGATACCCGCACCTTGTAGCTTGTGTGTGTAATCGGCAAACAACACCAATGCCGCTAAGCCAGCAGAGCCAATCGCATAGCCTTTAGTTACAGCTTTGGTGGTGTTGCCAACCGCATCTAACGGGTCAGTCACATCGCGTACTTCTGCGGGTAAGCCTGCCATTTCAGCAATACCGCCCGCATTGTCAGTGATAGGGCCATAAGCATCTAAAGCCACTACGATACCCGCCATGCTGAGCATAGAGGTTGCCGCAATTGCGATGCCGTATAAGCCGCCTAAATGGTGTGACACGAAAATCGCCACGCACACTGAAAGTACTGGCCAAGCAGTCGATTTCATTGAAATTCCAATACCCGCAATGATATTAGTTGCGTGACCTGTTGTGGAAGCTTGTGCAATGTGCTTCACAGGCGCGTAATCCGTACCTGTGTAGTACTCGGTAATCCACACTAATGCCGCTGTGAGGACTAAACCAACTGCGCAAGCGCCAAATAATTGATTTGCAGAGATAGTCAAATCACCAGCAATCAAACCTTCAGGGAACATTTTCATGGTGACAAAGTAAAATGCAGCCAAAGATAAAGTACCCGCTACAGCTAAGCCTTTATATAAAGCGGGCATCACATTTCTCATGCCAGGTGATGCTTTGACAAAGAAGCAGCCAATGATAGAGGCTACAATAGAAACAGCAGCCAGCATCAACGGGTAGAGTGTGCCATTGGCACCAGCATTAGTGAGTAACAGGCTGCCTAACACCATGGTCGCAATTAAAGTCACGGCGTAAGTTTCAAACAAGTCGGCTGCCATGCCGGCGCAATCACCCACGTTATCGCCTACGTTATCGGCAATTACGGCAGGGTTACGGGGGTCATCTTCAGGAATACCTGCTTCAACTTTGCCTACTAAGTCTGCGCCAACATCAGCTCCCTTGGTAAATATCCCGCCACCTAGACGTGCAAATATGGAGATAAGTGATGAGCCAAAAGCTAAGCCAATAAGCGGATTCAAGTCTGTTGCAGCTTCGCCACCCAAATACCAGTAGAAGCCTGCCACGCCTAAAAGCCCTAAACCAACCACCAGCATACCTGTGATTGCGCCACCTTTAAATGCTACATCTAATGCAGGAGCAATACCGCCAGTTGCGGCTTGTGCCGTTCGTACGTTAGCTTTGACTGACACATTCATGCCGATGAAGCCGCAAGCACCAGATAAAACAGCGCCGATAACAAAGCCAATAGCAGTGGTGATATTAAGAAACACGCCAATTAAAATGGCTAGAATAATACCGACGATGGTGATGGTTTTATATTGGCGAGCTAAATATGCCGCTGCCCCCTGTTGAATTGCGCTGGCGATTTCTTGCATGCGCGCATTGCCTGCTGGTAAATTGCTAATCCATTTACTCATTACTACACCGTATAACACCGCTAGAATAGCGGCACCGACGGCAATCATTATTGGTGCTGACATGACTTCTCCCTATCTAAATTTTTATAAATCGCTAACTTAAAACAATATTTAAAAACTAAATTTAAAATGTTAAAAATAAAACAAATACAAATTTAAGACTAAGTGCCAAAAACCTTACCAAATCTGATGCTGCAATTTACTTCAATCAAGTGACTTTAATAATGTAA
The DNA here is from genome assembly GCF_029945705.1 of Methylotenera sp. GTDB lineage: Bacteria > Pseudomonadota > Gammaproteobacteria > Burkholderiales > Methylophilaceae > Methylotenera. The sequence continues at coordinate 26,468 of NZ_JAQSDC010000040.1, read as the reverse complement.
ATAATTTGTAACAACGGTTCATTATTGCACTATTAAGCGCGGCTAACAACCTATAGATTAATGGATGGTTTTTGGATATTTGACGATAGAAAAGAGGTGGGAGGAGTTCTAGAAACAGTATGATTTATATTTCACTTCGCTTTTGTAGCTAATCGAGCCAGCGCCTCACCAAGCGGCGTGCCAGAGAGTTTTTCGGAGAGTTGATTTAGTTCGGTTGCAGCATGCAAACTCAGCATTTTAATGCGTTTTGCTTTAGGTGGTGGGGTAGATTTTACTTGCACTTTCACCTGAATTGAAGTAACTTCACACCCTTGGTTTTCTAGCTTAATCAATAAGCTAGGTATAAAAAGTTTAATTTTTGCGGCGACAGCATTGTTGTCAGCAAATAAATTAAATTGTTTATTTTTAATGCTGCTTGCATGGCTAAATTTTGCCAAACTATCAGGCGCAACCGCTTTCCAGATTTCTTGTGCAGCTTGAGCCTCTAAGTTGCGCGCATTTAATGCAATTAGCTCGGGTTGTTTAAGTAGCGAGTTAAACTGGCGCATGATAAAGGCCGGTATGAATAACTGGAGTGGTAATTAGGGCTGCTATGAATATCATTTTTGTCTCAAATAACATGGCGAAAGCAAAAACGCTATCAACGCTACAAGTAGGTTTGATAGCGCTAATACTAATATTGTTACCAGTAGTCATCATTCTATTTCTGATTGTGCCACAGGAGTCTGCAACGCAACAAGGGGATAAATCACTGATTCCCTCAAAACTTAAACTTGCATTCGGTATTAATAATCCACAAAAACATTTAGATGCTTACGCGCTACAGTTGGGTGAGTTGCAGGCACGCATTATGCGCCTTGATGCGCAAAGCGAGCGTCTTGCTAAGTTGGCTGGTGAAAAAAAACCTGTAGCAGACAAAATTGCGCCAATAAGCCCTAATCTAGGCACTAATGCTGGTAAGGCTGACCCCGCTAGTCGTGGCGGCCCGTTGGTGCTTAATGCTCCAATTACCGAGTTAGATTTACAGCAAAAAATCACTGAAACCATGGCTAAAATTGATTTTGATACTGACTATCTAAGTGATATAGAAGCAAAGTTGTTGCAACAAGGTGTATTGAAGGGCATGTTACCTAACAGTAGCCCGATCAATGCTGCGTTTAATTCATCTAGCTATGGCTGGCGTATTGATCCATTTAATGGCAATAAGGCGTTTCATGAAGGCTTGGATTTTTCTGCGTCTGAAGGTACACCAATCTATGCAGCGGCTGGCGGTATAGTCACAACCGCAGAACGTACACCAGATTATGGTAACATTGTAAAAGTTGATCACGGGTCTGGTTTAGAAACACGCTATGCTCATGCTTCAAAACTAATGGTTAAAGTTGGTGATCGTGTAGAAAAAGGCCAAGTGGTGGCATTGGTTGGTAGTACAGGGCGCTCGACAGGCGCACATTTGCATTATGAAATTAGGTTAAATGGTAATGCATTAGACCCTAGAAAATATCTTAAAGCTAGCAATTGAATTTATAAGAATAAGCCCAATATATGAGGCAACTAAACGTTAAGAAGCATCCTAAAATATAAAGTAAAGAATTTTGCACTTTGCGGTGCAGCTTATAAAAACTATCCTTCATTAAAAAAGCATTTATCCTCTCAAGTCGAAAGTCACTCATTTCATGATATCTACGTTGTTCAAAAAATTATTTGGTAGCCGTAACGACAGGTTAGTTAAGCAATATGCGCAAAAAGTACAGCAAATTAATGCGCTAGAGCCTGCCATGCAAGCTTTATCAGATGAAGCTTTAAGAGCTAAGACTGAAGAGTTCAAGCAGCGTTATGCCAAAGGTGAGACCTTAGACCAATTAATGCCAGAAGCCTTTGCTGTGGTGCGTGAGGGTGGTAAACGTGCGCTCGGTATGCGTCATTTTGATGTGCAAATGATAGGTGGCATGGTGCTCAATGCTGGAAAAATCGGCGAGATGCGTACTGGTGAAGGTAAAACTTTATGTGCGACATTGCCAGTTTACCTCAATGCGTTAGCGGGTAAGGGCGTTCATGTCGTGACAGTGAATGACTATCTGGCTAAACGTGATGCTGAGTGGATGGGCAAGCTTTATAATTTTTTAGGTCTCTCAATCGGTATCAATTTATCGCAAATGCCAACGGACTTAAAGCGCCAAGCTTATGCGGCGGATATTACTTACGGTACTAATAATGAATACGGCTTCGATTATCTGCGCGATAACATGGTGCACAGAAGTGAAGATCGCGTTCAGCGCGGTTTAAGTTATGCTTTGATTGATGAGGTTGACTCAATTCTTATCGATGAAGCACGTACGCCGTTGATTATTTCTGGCCAAGCGGATGACAGTATTGCGCTCTATAATCAAATTAATGTGGTTGCGGCTAAGTTGGTTGCACAAACTGAAGAGGAAGGCTCTGGCGATTTCTGGGTTGATGAAAAAGGCCAAAATGTTGTCATGTCTGAAGAAGGCCATGAGCACGCTGAAAATTTACTGACAGAAGCTGGTTTGCTTGCAGAAGGTTCAAGTTTATATGAAGCTTCTAACATTACTTTAGTGCATCACTTATACGCATCATTGCGTGCGCGTAATCTTTATCACAGAGATCAGCATTATGTTGTTCGTGATGGTGAAGTTACGATTGTGGATGAAATCAATGGCCGTATGATGCCAGGCCGTCGCTGGTCCGATGGTTTGCATCAAGCGGTTGAAGCTAAAGAAGGCGTTGAGATTCAAAAAGAAAATCAAACGCTGGCTTCTATCACATTCCAAAACTACTTCCGTATGTATACCAAACTTTCTGGTATGACGGGTACTGCAGATACCGAAGCGTATGAGTTTAATCAGATTTATGCGTTAGAAACAGTGGTAATTCCAACGCATCGCCCTATGCTGCGTAAAGACAATATGGATAAAGTGTACCGTACAGCGCAAGAAAAATATGCTGCGGTTATTTTAGATATTAAAGACTGCCAAAGTCGCGGTCAGCCAGTATTGGTCGGTACTACTTCTATTGAAAATTCAGAGCTGATTTCTAAGTTATTGAACGCTGAAAAATTAGAACATCAAGTGTTAAACGCGAAACAACATGAGCGCGAAGCGCATATTATTGCCCAAGCAGGCCGTGCTGGTGTCATTACTATTGCTACTAATATGGCAGGTCGCGGTACCGATATTGTTTTAGGTGGTAATCCTGAGACTGATATAGAAGCCGTTAGACATGATGCAGCAATTAGCGATTCTGAAAAAGAAACTCGAGTAGCGCAACTTAAAGCAGAGTGGCAACAACGTCACGAAGCTGTATTGGCCGCTGGCGGCTTGCATATTGCAGGTACTGAGCGCCATGAGTCACGTCGTGTGGATAATCAGTTACGTGGTCGCTCTGGTCGTCAGGGTGATGCGGGTTCAAGTCGCTTTTACCTTTCATTAGAAGATCAACTACTGCGTATTTTTGCCTCTGATCGTGTTTCAGCGATTATGGAAAAGCTAAATATGCCTGATGGTGAGGCTATTGAGCATCCATGGGTCACGCGTGCAATTGAAAATGCGCAACGTAAAGTTGAAGGTCGTAACTTTGATATTCGTAAACAATTGCTTGAATACGATGACGTAGCAAATGATCAGCGTAAAGTGATTTACGAGCAACGCAATGAGTTATTAGAAGCGGCTGATGTTGCTGACACTATTAAAGCGATGCGTGAAGATGTGCTGACGAGCATGATTGCAACCCACATTCCACCGAACAGTGTTGAGGAGCAATGGGATATACCAAGTCTAGAGCGTGAGCTGAAAGCTGAGGCAAATTTAGATATTCCGTTGCAAAAAATGCTGGAAGATAATCCAGATCTGCATGAAGAAACCTTACGTGAGCGCGTGATTGATACGGCGAATAGCCTTTATGTTGAGAAAGAGCAACAAGCTAGCCCTGATGTGATGCGCCAGTTTGAGCGTTCTGTGATGTTGCAAAGTTTAGACAACCATTGGCGTGAACACTTGGCTGCACTAGATCATTTACGTCAAGGTATTCATTTGCGCTCATATGCACAAAAAAATCCTAAGCAAGAATATAAACGTGAAGCATTTGAATTGTTTGAAGGTTTACTCAATACCGTGAAAAGCGAAGTGACTAAAGTGACGATGCTCGTTCAAGTGAAAACTGAGGCAGATGTTGAAGTGGTTGAAAAGCCAGTGGAATTAGAAAATGTGCATTATCAGCATGCTGACTATGATGAAGCTTTAGCCAATCCAGAGGATACTGAAGCAGCACTATTAGCCAACGGTCAGCCAGTTATACGTGATGGAGTAAAGGTCGGCCGTAATGATCCATGCCCATGCGGTTCTGGCAAAAAATATAAACAATGTCATGGCGTATTGAGTTAATTAAAAATTAAGCTAATTAAAGTCAAGTTAATTACACCCACACTAAATTCTGAAAAGCGTTAATTTTATGTCTGACAATATACAAGCAGAAGTTAAGTCACCTTGCATAGGCGTTTGTGCAATGGATGATGAGAGTGGTTTGTGCCATGGTTGCTATCGCACTATTGATGAAATTAAAGCTTGGTGGGATATGGGGCGAGACGCGCAAAAGGAGTTGCTAGTCACGCTTGAAGAACGGCAGTTGCAGCAAGTGAGCTTTGATTAATCAGGCTTTAAGTTCTAACTTACAAGGTTAAGCAACAACTTCAATACACCCCAAGAATCACACCTTGGCTTCTTAAGTCTTCCAATATATCTAAGCCAAACTGGATAATGCTTTCAGTTTCGACCTGATTTATCTCGATTGCAAGCATGGTAAGTGCTTGCTCACAATTTACTTTATTTTGCTTCAGTATTTCAATTAATCTATAAGTAATGCTATTGAGTTCTATAAACTTTACTTCAAGCTCTGTATTTCGGAAGACTAAAAGCTGTGTATTTTCTTTCACGCTAGGTTTATAACGAGGAGATATTTTTTGCACGGCATATTCGTAATTGAGTAGCTGCATTGCGGGTTCAAATGCAGGCTGATTCATACGTAAATTACCTATTGCATTGATATTACGTTTATCTGTTTCATCCTTCATAGTTGAAACTAGCAATTCAACCCACTCGTAGTGACAAAGGCTTGTTAGATAAGGTGGGAAATTCTCTGGCGTAAGTGCATGAATGTTTGACAGGTATGCAAGAAACTCTTCAGGAATCTTTCTAAAAATAGGCGTTGATGAAGAGTGTTCACTAAAGAAGCCGCGGATTAACTTATGCCATGCACGCTTGCCGATGACCTTTTGCACGACAGGAAAACAAGCTGAAACTGATTCAAAGAGGTTATTGAATACAATCTCTTTGTAAACATCCATGCCCTTGTTTTTTACATTTTTTGGCCTAGGTTGATTGAGTGGGTCGCGGATATGCGAAGTGAATGCCAGTTGGTACTTCTGAAAGCTAAGCAAGTCCTTAGTCATCATTTGACATGTCGTTGATAGTCAGCAATTTTGTTCACTTCACGCATCAGCAATGGCAAAAGCGGTATGTTATTGTCACGCTCCAAACAGGTGGGGAATGCGCCAAATAATTGGTAAGCCTCTTCCAGCAACGCCCATACGGGGTCTATTACATCGGCACCATGGGTATCAATCAGTAAGTCTGGCGCTTGCTGATAATGTCCAGCCATGTGCGCATAAACAATACGTTCACCAGGAATACCTCGTAAAAACTCATGCGCATCAAAGCCGAAATTAACACTATTCACGTAAATATTGTTGATATCTAAGTGCAGTAAGCAATCAGCCTCAGTCAACACAGCATTTAGAAAGCTCAATTCATCCATACTGGAGATGGGTGCTTGCACATAAAAAGACGCATTTTCTATCGCGATGCGTTGCCCAAGAATGTCCTGAGTTTGGCGTATACGTTTAGCAACATAATGCACAGCCTCTTCAGTGAATGGAATCGGTAGCAAGTCATATAGATAACCTTGTTGACCTTTATATCCATCAGTTGAGTAGCTTAAGTGTTCGGTATAGAGCGGAATATTGTATTGCTGTAGAAACTGCTTCACTTGGTGCAAGAAGTTTATGTCGAGTGGCGCTAGGCCGCCAAGTGAAAGACATAAACCATGGCAAGCTATGGGATAGCGCTCAGCAAACCAATCAAGTTGCTTTGCTGCTTTGCCGCCAATATCTATCCAGTTTTCTGGTGCGATTTCAACGAAATTAAGATTGGCAATAGAGTTATCGCCAAAAACGGCTTGGATTTGAGGAATAAGCTCACGCTTTAGCCCCAAGCCCACGCCGTTAATTCTGCTGATTGTCTGATTAAACATCACCATATTAACGGCTAAAACAGTGATGTTTCATCAGATAACACATCAATATTATTTTGCTTTGTTTTTCATCTCAGCACTGCAATTACCATCTTTCATTTTTTCGGCACTGCAAGAGCCTTCATGCGCTTTTTCTGCAGAAGCTTTCATTTCTGCACTACAAGAACCGTCCTTCATCTTCTCAGCGCTGCATGAGCCTTCTTTTGTTTTTTCAGCTTCTGCTTTTTTCATCGCAGCTTTTTTGTTTGCACCACATTTGCCAGTGCTGCATTTGCCATCTTTCATTTTGGTATCGGCATCAGCCACTTGATAGCCAGATGATAATGATTTTGCCGCAAATGGATTTTGCGCTGCAGCCATTGAAGTCGTTGCGATTGATAAAGCGAATGCGCCGCTAAGAGCAAGAGCGATAGTTTTTTGCGTGTTGTTCATGATAAATCCTTTAAAAAATTAAATGATAAAACTTAAAATATGCGTTTAATGATGATTAGAATCAATTGCCTGACTAATTCTGGCTTTCGCGTCTACAGTAAGTTGTATAGTGTCGTCATTTTCAGTGTCATGTTTCATGCGCTGAACTACAGTTTTAATTAAATGTAATTGCTGATTGAAACGTGTGCAAGCATTACAAATAAACAAATGAAACTTTAATTTCATGCGGTCAGACCGTGACAAAGGATTATCTAATGACTGCGAGATAATCTGGCTGGCTTGTTTACACGTAAGCATTAATTTCATTTTATGAGTTTCCATATTACTAACCTGTAATCCAGTTTATTTCCAGACATTTTCTTAATCCCATTCGAGCTCTATACAACATCACCCAAGCATTGGTCGCGGTAATATCAAGTTCCTTACAAATATTTTCATTATCAACTTCATGGACATCCCGCATCATGAAAATAGCCGCTAATTTAGCTGGCAGCTTGTCCATACAGCCACTTAGAATACTAAGAAATTGTTTTTGTTCAAGTGCGTTTTCTGGCATGTCCAGTGTTTGTGGTTTATCCAGCCAATGACCGCTCTTATCAAAAAAGTCATCCATACTGCTGTCTGATGCATCTAAATCTATTAGATCAGAAAGCGGTTGTTCACGAATTTTTTTACGTTGCAAATCGATAATTTTGTGTTTGAGTATGCCAGTTAACCAAGTTCTGGCAGAAGAGTTGCCTTCAAAGCTATCACTCTTAATCGCGGCCAGCATGGTTTCCTGTACAGCGTCTTCAGCCTGATGAGGATCACGTAGCCTTGCTAAGGCAAAGCGATATAGATAGTCGCCATGGTCATTTAGCCAGTCATTGACATTTTTATTCATTCGATTTTCAATCATGTCATTAGTCCTGACCTTTGTTTTAGTAAGTTCAAATAATGTTCAGAATCTAAAGCTTGACTATTACGCTGCGATTGCCAGATGGTTTCTGCTAGGCAATCGATTAAATCGTGATACGCAAGATGCGTATCGTTGTGCTGCAGGCGTAATTTATCATAAATCTGCGCGATGCCAATTGGCTGGTTAATGCTGATTTGCTCTATCACTGATAAATGCAGGGTGATATGCAGGAATGGATTAGTTTCGCCCATTTCAGGAAAATACTGTTGGTGCATAAAACGCTCTGGCGAATCCAATATCACATGATATTCAGGATGCATTTGTATGACTTCTACCGCTATTTTCTCTAAATCAGTCAGACTTAATTGCTGTTTGAATTTAGACCAAGCATCAAACAAAAATTGACGGGCTTGATCGCGAGTAGGATTGTATAAACTCATAAAATTATAAATAGGACTTTGAAATAGGCTGTTTTTAAATAGATTGTATTTTAAATGGATAGACTCTTAAATTAAGTCACTGTCTTCTGCAAATAAACTGAGTACAGCCGAGTAAGGCAGCAGCTGGTTTTTACCTGCAATATTCGAAATCTCACCGTTTCCATAAAACCCTAACAATGGCATATTGGGTAGTTGTTGGGCAATGACTTTTAAATCATGATCAATGCCGTCATAAAAGGGTCCGCGACCTAAACAAGAGAACAATAGCCCAAATGCTGGCGTCGCGCCTAGCTCATCAGTTAATTGTTGCGTTGTTAATACCAAATCTGCTTCAGCAACAACTTGGTCGCGTAAGCCCCAACTTAAAAACTGTCCCACTCTAAGTGGCTGCGCTAAGGTAATGCTGCCGGTATTTTCATCAATACTGATTAAGTTGGTTTGATTAAATTCGCCCTGGTTAATCGCTTCCGCACTATCGGAATAGATGGCCATCATTAAGTGTAGCGGGGCTGGGGCATTAATCTTGCCATGCGTCTTCCAAGCCTTTTGTAAGGTAGTTAACGGTGGTTTATTGTCTAATTGCGTAATGTCAAAGTCATTGGTTTGTTGAATTTGTTTGGGTTTGGTGAGCATTTTAAAGCCATGGGACGCTTTGGTTGCCAACTTCACGCCAGAAATGTATGCATCTACTTTTCCTTTATTTCCACCTTTAGCATTTTGCCAGACCGAGAAGGGTCCTTGGCCCACAACATCACCAGATATACCACCGTAACGAGCATTGCCGTCATTCAGCCAAGTACTATTAATCGCATTGGGGGCGCTAATGGTGAGTAGCACTTGTTCAGGCTGATGATGCTTTGCAGTTTGTATACTCACATCGCCCTCAAACACCATCACAGCGGCAGCGGGAGAATCTAAAACCCAGTCTTCCTCTGTAAATATACCCGTCGCTGAGCAGCCAAACACTTGTGTGCAGTTTGCGGCTTTTGCTGCGGCAGTAATCGCGGGTTGCGGGTCATCTGCAAATTCGGAGGTAAGGAGTAGTAACACACTTGATGCAACGGTAATGTCCGCCTTTAACATGGCGATAGATACGGCTTCAGCCACCAAGGCAGGGCTGGCTTTATTGCCGAGTACTAGGGCGGTCGCGACTTTCATGACTGACTTGAAGTTGGATAAGTAGCGTATTCTTTTGCGCCGTACTCGCATAAGTCTTGAATACAACATTCGGCACATTTTGGTTTACGCGCGGTGCAAACATAACGCCCATGCAAGATGAGTAAATGATGCGCATCTTGCATAAATTCTTTGGGTATCGTTTTTAGATACTTCATTTCAACTTCTAAAACAGTTTTGCCTGTTGCCAGTTTAATGCGATTGCCTAGTCTGAATAAATGCGTATCTACTGCAATCGTGGGTTCACCAAACGCAGTGTTTAAAATCACGTTGGCAGTTTTGCGACCAACACCAGGTAAAGCCTCTAAGCTTTTTCGATTATTAGGTACTTGCGAATCATGCTGTGTAATCAGCATTTGGCAGGTGGCAAGCACGTTCTTTGCCTTTGCGTGATATAAGCCTATCGTTTTAATGTAAAACTCTAAACCATCTACACCTAAGGCCAGAATGCTTTCTGGTGTATTGGCGATAGCAAATAGTTTATCGGTGGCAAGGTTCACACCCTTATCAGTCGCCTGAGCGGATAAAATCACCGCAATTAATAGCTCAAACGTACTGCTATGCTTGAGCTCTGTCGATGGATTCGGGATAGCTACGCTTAAGCGCTTAAAGATTTCAAAGCGTTTTTGCTCATTCATGAATATTAATGACTAAGTGCTGGTTTGAGATTAGGCGCAGGCGTATTAATTTTAGCGGTTTTTCTAATTTCTATCCAATTACGCACCGCGATGAGTGTACCTAAACCTAAAAATGCGCCAGGTGGTAATACGGCTAATAAGAAGCCATGATAGTCAGGAATGATGTAAAGCTGTTTAGGCATGTTGCTAAATACTAAATCTAAGCCTGATAATACCGTGCCTTTACCTATAAGCTCACGCATAGCACCTAGCAAACCTAGCACCAACGTTAAGCCCAAGCCCATCATAAAACCATCCAACATCGATGGTACAGGTGCATTCTTCGCGGCAAATGACTCTACACGTGCCAGTACAATACAGTTCACCACAATGAGTGGAATAAAGATGCCTAATACTTTGTGCAATGAGTGAGCGAAGCCGTTGATCGATAAGTCAATCACTGTTACGAGTGCCGCAATGACCAAAATAAAAACAGGCACGCGGATTTCGTTAGGTACAAATCTACGCACTGGTGAAACAGAGCCGTTGGCAGCGGCCATGACTAATGCGGTGGCAAAGCCTAAACTTAATCCATTCACTGCGCTAGTAGTTACGGCTAAGGTTGGGCACAAGCCCAGCAACTGAACTACGCCAGGATTTTGTTTCCACAGACCATTGATGCTAATTTCTTTATAAAGGTTGCTCATGGCTAATTCCTATTGATTTTTTGACTCAATTGCAGCAACTGCAAAAAGTGTTGTTTTATTCACATCATAAAATTGCAACGCTTTATAAACAGCTTTCACAACTGCGCGCGGTGTGATGGTTGCGCCGACCATATAATCAAATTTACCACCATCTTTTTTTACATGCCATTGCTCAGTTGGTGTTTTATTGACAGATTCATCATTGAATAGTTTTATCCAGTTACCACGTGCAATATCAATATAATCGCCTAGTCCAGGGGTTTCTTTATGCGTGAGTACGCGGACGCCACTGATTGAGCCATCTGCACGAATCGCAATCAGTAATTTAATGTCGCCGCTGTAACCATCATGTGCAATGGCTTCTAGTATTACACCCGCAGTTTTGTTGTTGAGTTTTGCGATGTTGGCAACTGTGGGTTGGTGATTGCCCAGTTGTTCATTCGGTGCAATTTCAACACTATCTTTTAACAAATCGTTATCGTAGGTGCTTTCAGGCAATATTTGTTTGAACAGTGCCAAGCGCGCTTCTTTTTCGCTAGCTTCGATAGGCGCACGCGTAATGTCGAATACGTAAGCAAGCATTGCCGTACCAACAAAAGCAAAGGCTACCAGCGTGATGGCCGTTTTTACTGCATGTTTAAATATGGTTTCTTGCATACTGTTTTATGCCCAGACTATTTTTTATGACCAAAGACGCGAGGTTGTGTATGAGCATCAATCAATGGCACACACATATTCATTAATAACACCGCAAATGCCACGCCATCTGGGTAGCCACCATATACACGTATTAAATAAGTGAGTATGCCAACACCTGCCGCAAAGTAAAGTTTGCCGCGGGGTGTGGTTGGCCCACTGACTGGATCGGTAATAATAAAAAATGCACACAACATTGATGCGCCGCTCATTAAGTGAAATAGCGGGTTAGCGTAATGAGCAGGGCTGATGGCATAAAACACAAGTGAGATTGTCGCTAAAGCTGCTAGAAATGCGGTTGGTAAATGCCAGCTAATAATGCGCTGTTGGATTAAGTACAAACCACCAAGTAAGTAGGCGCCAGTCACGACTTCGCCACCTTTTGCGCCAAACTGTCCAAATATAGGCGCCTCTGTAATGCTGGCCACTTCATGTTTAAGCATCAATTGTGTTTTTAGGTAGTCGAGTGGTGTAGCGGAAGTAATCGCATCTACTTTAATATCATTTGGCAGCACATGGCTAAAAATAAAGTTTAATTGTTCCATAAAACTTAACGGGTGATCAGCCAATAATAAGGGTGCTGGCCACTTAGTCATTATCAATGGAAAAGAAATCAACAATACCGCATAGCCGACCATTGCAGGGTTAAACGGGTTATAACCTAAGCCACCGTATAGTTGTTTAGCAATGACAATGGCAAAAAATGTCCCTACAACGACTAACCACCAAGGCGCTAATGGTGGCAATGCCAAAGCTAGTAACCATGCAGTTACTACGGCACTCATGTCCATTAAATAAGGCTTAATTGGACGCTGGCGGATTTTAAGTAACATGGCTTCTGCCACTAAAGCCGTTGTAGTCGCGATGGTAAGAGACACTAAAATGCCGCCGCCATAAATCCATGTGTAAGCGATAATGCCCGGCACCAACGCCAGCAGCACTTTGAGCATAATAATGCTGACGGATGGTGCGTCGGTGATGTACGGTGAGCGGTTCAAATGATTTTCCTATTCATTCTGGCTTTTTGTTATTCCGGCTTTTTAGTTTCTGTAGCCAAGTTTACTTTTTCGCGTATTGCCTCAGTTTGATTAATTTCGGCCTGAACAGCCGCACTTACGTTTTCAACATTTTTAGGTGCTACGCCTGCTTGTGCCGCGGCTAACTTTTGCGCTTTTGCGCGTTCAATCGCGGCGGCGATAAGTGCTTGTTTGTCCTGTTTGGCTTTCAGTTCTGCGGCTTCTGCCTCTGGCGTTTTAGTGGTTTCAGTAGCTGCAACATTTTCTTTTGGCGATTCTGCTGCATTCGCCGAGGCTAATTTCTGCGCTTTAGCACGAGCAATCGCTGCAGCAATGGCGGCTTGTTTGTCAGTGGCTGCAGTGGTATTCGCTTCAGTATTGGGCATAGCTTCCTGATTTTCTGAAGGTTTCTCTTTCGTAGTTTCTGCTGATGAGGTTTCAGTCGATTTAGCTTCTGCCTTGCCAGCTTGCGCACGCTCAGCATGTTTTTGCGCGCGTTCTAGTTTTTCACGTTCAATTCGCGCTAATCTAAAATCATTGCGCTCGCGTGCTAAGTCAGCGGCTTCTTTGGCTTTATCCAAGGCGATAATTTCACTTTTTGCATAGCGATAATATTGCACTAATGGAATATCACTTGGGCATACATAAGTGCAGCAACCACACTCTATGCAATCAAATAAATTATAGTCGCGCGCTTTTTCAAAATTATCTGCCTTTGAAAACCAATACAACTCTTGCGGTTGTAAGTTAACTGGGCAAGCGTCCGCGCAACGCGCACAACGTATGCAGGGCATGGCAGGTGGCGGCGCTGCAAATAAATTGGGTGCTGCAGCAATAATACAGTTTGCCGCTTTTGTAATCGGCACTTGCTCGTTAGGTAAATCAAAGCCCATCATTGGGCCGCCCATGATGTAATGTGTGGTATCAACTTTGGCACCGCCAGCTGCGGCTATTAACGATTGCAGGGGCGTGCCAAACAACACTTCAAAATTTTGCGGCTTAACAACATTGCCAGTCATCGTCACTATGCGGTTGATGGAAGGTTCGCCGAATTCAAAATAACGATAAACCGCCAGCAAAGTGGCAATGTTAAATACTTGTATGCCAACGTCAGTCGAGCGTTTGTCATTAGGAATTTCAACATCAAGTAGCAGATGAATCAAGCGCCGCGCATCACCACTCGGATAAAGTGTAGGGACGACTTTTACTTGCATCGCTTTATTGGCGCAAGCAACTGACATTGCACTGGCGGCTTGAGGTTTATTATCCTCAATGCCAATCATACATTTTTCTGCTCCTAGCAAAGATTGTACGATTTCTATGCCTTTGATAATTTGCTCTGCACGTTCGCGCATCAGCATGTCATCGCAAGTGATATAAGGCTCGCACTCGGCTGCATTGATCACTAAGGTATGTACGTTAGACTTGCCGTTTGTGCGCAATTTAATGTGTGTAGGGAACGTTGCTCCACCCAAGCCCACAATGCCTGATGAACGTAGGCTATCTACTAGCACTTTTTTATCGGTATTTCGCCAGTCTAATGGTTGTAATTGCGCCCAAGTATCTTTGCCATCTGGTGCTAGCATGATGCACATATCTGGCAGACCAGATGGATGAGGAATAACTTGCTCGCTAATGGCGGTAATCGTGCCAGAAGTTGGCGCATGGATTGCGGCAGACAATGCGCCCTCAGGCTCTGCAAGCATTTGACCTTTTAGTACAAAGTCGCCCACTTGAACTAAAATTTTAGGAATGTGACCAACATGTTGGCGCAATGGCAATATGAGTTTTTCTGGCATAGCAAGCTGGGCGATAGGCAGCGTGGTTGACTCCGCCTTGTGATCATGCGGATGTACGCCACCATTGAATTTAAAGACATCTTTATTACTAGAGACGCCGTGAATTAAATTGCTAGCAAAGTTGATAATTGCATTCATGCTTAAGTTTTATTTATCTTGGATTTATTTTTTGGTTTTATTTATTTTGTCTAAAGTTTAACTTTTATTATTAGCTAGCATTCGTAACCTCAAAAGGCACAGCTGTAATGGGTATTACAGGATATTTCCATTTCCAATTATCTGGATTCTCCGCGACTGGTACCATGGTAATGCAGTCTACGGGACAGGGCGCTAAACACAGCTCGCAACCCGTACACTCAGAGCTAATGATAGTGTGCATGTGTTTAGCTGCACCTAAAATCGCGTCTACTGGACAAGCTTGTATGCATAAAGTGCAGCCAATACAGGTGGCCTCGTCAATAAAAGCCACTGCTTTGGGTTTTTCTACGCCATTAGCTGCATTGATAGGCTTATATTCCACACCCATTAAATCGGCTAATGCGTGTGCACCAGCATCACCCCCAGGTGGGCATTGGTTAATGTCCGCCTCGCCAGCGGCAATGGCTGTTGCATAAGGTTTGCAACCAGGGTAGCCGCACTGTCCGCATTGAGTTTGTGGCAAAATTGCGTCGATACGCGCTACTAACGGGTCGCCCTCTACCTTGAAGAGTAAAGCGGCTATGCCTAATAAAGTGCCTAGCACCAAAGCAAGGCCAAGCATAATGTAAAGTGAAATTAGCATGTAGATGTTCTTGAATACTTAATATTTAACCTGATATTTAGCTTAATGCTTGGTCTAATATTTATCTAGGCCAGCAAAACCCATAAAAGCTAAACTCATCAGCGCAGCAGTCACCATGGCAATTGCGGAACCTCGAAGAACCACTGGTACATCAGCCGCTTCTAGTCTTTCACGCATGGAGGCGAATAATATAAGTACAAGTGAAAATCCAATTGCGCCACCCATGCCAAACAGTAAAGACTCGAGAAAGCTATGGCTGGCTTGAGCATTCAGTAGTGGAATGCCAAGCACCGCGCAGTTGGTGGTAATTAAAGGTAAAAATATGCCTAAGCCTTGATAAAGCGGAGGGAAATTCTTTTCCATAATCATTTCTGTCAATTGCACTACGCTGGCAATAATGACAATGAACGAAAGCGTGCGCAGGTACTGCAAGTTATTCGGCTCAAGCAGATACTGATTAACGCCCCAGCTTGTCATTGAGCCTATACTCAATACGAATGCGGTCGCACCCGCCATGCCAATGGACGCTTCTAGTTTCTTAGAAACGCCCATAAACGGGCAAAGCCCTAAGATTTTGACCAGCACAATGTTGTTTACAAGCACTGTGCCAATTAAAATCATAATGTAATGGTGGAAATCAATAGTCATATGCGCTTCTGGGCAATACTGATTAAGTAAATGTATGTAAAAATTCAGTGCGAATTATACCGCGTTTATGCTTGGTCGCGAATCCTAAAAGACTATTCAAAAATAGTGCTGATAGCATTGTGACGCCTAATCTAGCGCTAAGTTTTGCACTTAACAAAGTATCTATAATTATACAGATATAACGATATTGAATATTCATTAGCAATCAGCAAATTAGCAGGCAAATAAGTTTGCACATAGAAGCTGTTTATTTACTGAATTTTTAAGTTAAAATGCTGAATTACAAATAGTTTAGGTTTGCTATGCTGCAAGGTAGTTCTGTCGCTCAAGGTAGTCTAGTTGCTATCGTTACGCCAATGTTTGACGATGGGCGTTTAGATATACCCTCATTGAATACGCTGATTGATTATCATATTGATCAAGGGTCCGATGGTATTGTCATCGTAGGCACGACAGGTGAGTCACCTACTGTCGATTTTGATGAACATTGTTTGTTGATAAAAACGGCAGTGAGCCAAGTGAATGGTCGAGTGCCAGTCATTGCGGGAACTGGCGCAAATTCAACAAAAGAGGCCATTGAACTCACGCAGAAAGCCAAGGACCTTGGTGTAGATGCTTGTTTACTAGTCGCACCTTATTACAATAAGCCTACACAAGAAGGTTTGTATCAGCATTTTATGGCCATTGCCAATGCTGTAGATATTCCACAAATTTTGTATAACGTACCAGGTCGCACGGGTTGTGACCTGACCAATGATACTACGCTACGTTTAGCTGCCCATAAAAATATCATCGGTATTAAAGATGCTACTGGCGGCATTGAGCGTGGAACAGATTTGATTTTACGTGCGCCAAAAGACTTTGCTGTATTAAGTGGCGATGATGCGACCGCAATGTCTTTAATGCTGCTTGGTGGTAAAGGCGTGATTACTGTGACTGGTAACGTAGCGCCAAAATTAATGCACGAAATGTGCGTTGCAGCCGTTGCGGGTGATGCGATTAAAGCACGTGAAATTAATGCTAAGTTGTTTCAGTTACATCAAAAACTATTTGTTGAAGCTAACCCAATGCCCGTTAAATGGGTGTTAGCGCAGATGGGCTTAATTAAAATGGGTATTCGTTTGCCTATGGTGCATTTGTCTGCGCAATATCATGATGTATTACGCGATGCCTGCAAACCAGCCGATATTTTATAAGCAATATTTTTTATATAAAGCAAAATCGTTTTCTAAAGAGGTCTGAATGAAACAAATGCATATCCAGCGCACCGTCATTTACATGCTGCTCACTGCCACTTTAGCTGGCTGTGACTCTATTCCGTTCATTAATAACGAGTCAGACTATAAAGGCGCTAGTAGATCTAAACCATTAGAAGTGCCGCCAGATTTAACTGCTAGTCCAGTGAGCGATGCATACTCTATTCCTGGCAATACTAGTTATTCAACTTATAGCCAAGCGCAAGATAGCCAAGACGCTGGTGTTGAAAAGGTACTGACGAATCCTGACGGCGTTAGATTAGAAAGAGCTGGTGCGCAGCGCTGGTTGGTGGTTAATGCTCCAGCTGAAAAAATATGGCCAGTGATACGCGAATTCTGGACAGACCAAGGTTTTGCTGTGCGTTCAGAGGATGCGCAAATCGGTGTAATGGAAACCGAATGGATCGATGCTGAAGCTATTAAAAAAGATGACTCAGGCAATGTTGGCGAGAAGTTTGATAAATGGCTAGATAAACTATCTGGTTTTGCGGATAAGAAAAAATTCCGTACGCGTTTAGATCGTGGTGACGAAGCAAATACGACTGAAATCTACATGACACATCGCTCAGTGAGCGGTGCGCCAGATGATGGTAAAAATCGTGTGCAAACGCAACTAGGTGAAATTGATACTGGCTATAAAGCCGATGCAAAGTCTGCACCTACTGCAGACGCCAGAGATGCTGAGCTAGACGCAGAGTTATTACGACGCTTAATGGTAAAACTTGGTGTTGAAGAGCAAAAATCTAAAACCATTTTGGCGCAAGCGACCACGCCAAAACGTGCTGATGTTGTGAAGGAGCCAGATGGTAGCGCAACATTAATGTTAAATGATGCTTTTGACCGCGCATGGCGCCGAGTGGGCTTAGCTTTAGACAGAGTTGGCTTTGTGATTGAAGATAAAGACCGTTCGAATGGTTTGTTCTTTGTGCGCTATGCCGATGTGGATATTGACGATACGCCACAGAAAAAGAAAGGCTTATTCGAAACCCTGAAGTTCTGGGGTAATGATGACAAAAAAGAGGCTTCTGGCGCTAATAAAGAGGCCAAAGAAGAAAAAAGCATGGTTGAAAAACTAAAATTCTGGGGTAGTGACGATAAGCAAAAAACTAATCCAGAAAAACAATATCGCATCAAAGTTGCTGAAGGTAATGCAGGTGGGACGGCAGTGACCGTGGTTGATAAAGATGGTGGCCGTGTTAAAACGACTACAGCTAATCGTATCATCGCACTCATGTACGAGCAGCTAAAATAAGGTTACCTGGGAATTGACCTAGGTAAAGACCTGACAAGTATACGATGCGCTTTGCTTCGCTGGGTAGCGGCAGTGCTGGCAATGCGCTAGTCGTAGAAGTTAATCAAACTAGACTCATGCTGGATTGTGGGTTTAGTATTAAAGAAACGCTCGCTAGAATGGCACGCTTAAATCTACAGCCAGATGAATTGGCTGGCATCGTCATTACGCATGAGCATGATGACCATGCTGGCGGTGCGTTTAAATTTGCCGCTAAGTACAAAATCCCCGTGTGGCTCACCTATGGCACATTCAAAATGTCTAGCAGATATATTCCCACACAGCATGATCTTCAATTAAATGTTGTGGATAGCCATAGTGAGTTTTCTGTAGGTGATATTCATGTTCAGCCATATCCCGTGCCGCATGATGCGCGCGAGCCGATGCAATGTGTTTTTTCGGATGGTAACCACAAGTTGGGTGTGCTCACGGATGTTGGACGCACAACACCGCATATTGCTGAAACGTTAAGTGGTTGTAAGGCATTGGTGTTGGAATGTAATCATGACGCCAGTATGTTGCAAGCTGGGCCGTATAGTTGGGCGCTTAAAAAGCGCGTCGGTGGTGATTTAGGGCATCTTGAGAATCAAGATTCGGCAAATTTATTATCTAAGTTAGATAACAGTCAGTTGCAACATATTTTGGCTGCGCACCTAAGTGCAAAAAACAATACACCAGCGCTTGCTAAGGCTAGCTTAGCAAAGGTACTAAGTTGCCAAGACGATTGGATTGGAATTGCTGATCAGCTAGAAGGCTTTGATTGGCGAGTGATTACTTAGACTTACTCTCATGTGTTTAAAAGCAATAGACGTAAAAAAGCCGACTAAAAGTCGGCTTTTGTCACTTCTGACTAAAGGCTAATTACTTAGCAGCTTCAGCAGGAGCAGCTTCAGCAGCAGGAGCCATTTCAGCAGCAGGTGCAGCTTCAGCAGCAGGTGCAGCTTCAGCAGCAGGAGCAGCTTCAGCAGCAGGAGCAGCTTCAGCAGCAGGAGCCATTTCAGCAGCAGGAGCAGCTTCAGCAGCTGGAGCTTCAGCAGCTTTTTCACCACAAGCAGTTAAAGCAAGAGCTAATAATGCAGCAAGTAAAATAGAACGTGTCATTTTTTTATTCCTTAAGGTTTATAACTAGTTAAAAAAACTTTTTCGATAACCGCTTAAAAGTTTTACCTAATTAGCTATACCGAGTGACGCAAATTTTACCAGTTTTTTTTTAAAAAACTAGTGTCTTTCAAGAAGAAAGTGACAAAATTTCCAACAAAATGTATTATTTTCACAACAATTAACAATTCTGTATCAATTTCATCCTATTCCACGCGAATAGACAGTCCATTGCCTTGAGACTGTTGGCCATTTTGCTTACTTAAAATGGTGCGGCTGACCTCATCTTTTTGCTGCATGGTTCCACCTAAATCAAGCCATTCACCACGATTCACTCTAACAATCGTACTGAGCTCTTCAAAGTCTATGACTCTATTTTGCTTTAGCTGCGCAATTCTTGGTGTGATTTCTAGTTCGATTTGATTGCCAATGCTGCGAGGTCGCACGGAGAATCCAGTGCTAATATCCACAAACTCGGTAGTGTGCTGAATGCTGGCATAGCGACGCGTCAGTGTGACCCATTCTTGGGTATAGGGTACAGATTGCCCAACGCGAATAAACGCGCGCTCACCATCCATCACATTAATGAATTGGTTACCATTGCTGCGTACGCTACTTTGATTGCTTTCAATATCAAGCTGTACGCCATCAGCCGCACTTCTTGGATATTTATTTGTCCCTATTGTGACGTTGCCTATGCGTTTTCGACCACTTACTACAAGGTTATCATCGTTAGTTTGTGAGTTATTTTGATGGCTGACGGTAATTTTCAGGTTTTGACGTTCAACATCTAATGTCGAAATGATTTGCTCTATTTCGATCATTTTTTCTGGGCTAGCCCGAATGATTAAGTGGTTTTGCATGCCAGTTGCAGTCCCGTCGCTGCCAACTAAAGGCTGAATGATAGGCAGAATATCTTCAGCAAAATGATGTTGTAAGTCAATAATCTTAAACTCAGTGGCCGCTAACGCATTGGGTGAAAAGACTGAGAGCGTTAGTAAATAGCCTGCAAAGGCAAATAATCGCGTCCATCTAACTGTTGTAAAGTCGTTTAGCTTCATAAACCTAGCCTTGAAATAGTCACAACATCTTGTGTCGCTTCAAGCAATTCTTTGAATCTAGTATTGAGTAAGCCTGCGGTTGCAAGGTCATCCAAGCCATACCTAAAGCGCGCTTGGTCGATGTGTATACGTTTAACGTAATGTCTGTCATCTGCCAATATGAAACAGTCTTTTGCATGTTTTGCCGATTGATTGGTTTCGTACACGGTCATTTTGTGTCCGTAAATGGTGAGTAAATCTAACAGGCGTGGGCATTTGCCTTGAAAAAATCCACTATCTTGTAAAACTATCGTTAATTGATTACTTGGACTTTTATTTAAGAACTGTTGAAACAGCTCATATCTTTGCTTACTGGCAAAATCACCATGACTTAGATCTTGGTCAAAAATCAATAATTCGCGCTCAGCACTGGTTAAAATAAGATTAATGGCCTCGGCGTAGAGATGCTCGCCGACCATAATCTGATCTGGAATTAGCTCACTATTAATCTCGTTAGTCGTCATAGGTTTAAATCTCTAAATTTGACTGAATTATTTTGAATGTCTTATCAAGAATCAAAACTCAGGTAACCAGCAATATACCAATCATAAAGCTGCTGCAATAATGGTGCATCTTGAATGTTGCGAGCCTCAATATAACGTTGGTCTGCAAGCTTAGTAAGAATATTTGCAGGCTCGCCAACCCACGTGGTGACTTCGCCATTGAGGTAAAAGTTATCTGTGGAAAATAGCATTTGGCTTTTTAAATCTAGCGCGATGCCGATTTTTGCTAGTTTCTCAGTAAAGTTACGCATAGCCATTTTTTTGTTGGGCTCAAACACCACATCAGCTTTAGGTTCAGAAAGATAGGTCCCTAGAAACTCGGCAATTGCTTCGTTTGACCATTTAATTTTTTGTAAATTCGCACTGACTTTGGCAATCATTTCTTTGCCGATTTCGGCAGCATGGTCTTGTAATTGCAAATCGGCATCTTGATATATTCCGTTCAGTACAAGTTTGTCTTGATTCAGCTGATCCTGCATAAATCCTAAAAACTCCGTGGCAAGCTCTTGGTTTTTAGGCGCCCTAAAGCCAATTGAATATGTCATGCAGTCATCATCTCCATCCGACACCGCAATGCCCCAATGTGCAAGATGAGGTGGCAAATAGAGCATATCACCCGCTTCTAGCAACCACTCTTGCGAGGTGTCAAAATGCTGCAAAATACGTAGCGGTGCGCCGTCAACTAAGCTTAAATCCGTTTGCTCGCTAATGCGCCATAAGCGCTTGCCTTGTCCTTGCAATAGAAATACATCATAACTATCAAAATGCGGGCCTACGCCACCGCCATTGGGGGCGTAGCTCACCATTAAGTCATCAAGCCTAGCGTGTGGAATAAAGTCGAATTGCTGTAGTAATGCAGCGCCCTCAGGTAAGTGATGGTTCACACTTTGTACGAGTAAGGTCCAATTATTATCTACCGTTGGCTTCTCAGGTAAGTTTGCAAAATCATCTTCATCAAAAGGCCCCTGGTCTGCATACCATTGACCTTTTTTATATTTAACAATGCGAGACTGCACCGCATCTTCGCAAGCTAAGCCTGCGAGTTCATCGGGAGTCAATAAGCCTGCAAAATCAGAGATAGCATTTTTAATTAACAAAGGTTTTTTTTGCCAATAGTCTGCTAGAAATGTCTCTGGGGCTAAACCGCCTAATAGTTGTAATGAGTTATTTTTTTTCTTTTGCATAATATTTAAGTTGATTTAGATGCCTGCATACCACTCATAGCCAGCGGAGTCTTCCCAATAGCCGCCTTTTCCTTGCGCGATATGATCAAGCTTTTCAACGAGCTCAATGCGCATAATGTACTTAGCTTGCTTATAGCCAAGCTGGCGTTCAACGCGTAAGCGAATAGGGGCGCCATTTTTAACGGGTAAAGTTTCACCATTGAGTTTGTAGGCAAGTATGGTTTGCGCATGCAAAGCATCGACCATATCAATGCTTTCATAATATTTATCTGTGCCATCATCATTCATTGGGTCAGCACAATAAAACACAACATATTGCGCCTTGGTTAATGGCTTAGCCAAGTCTAAAATTTCATGCAAAGGCGTACCTGTCCATTTGCCAATGGCGCTCCAGCCCTCTACACAATCATGTCTAGTAATTTGTGTGCGGCTTGGTAATGCTTGAATGTCGGCCAGTGTTAACTTAAGCGGCTTTTCCACTAAACCATTCACCTCTAAAGACCAGTCTACGAAGTTATTTTTCTCCAATGCAATATATTCTGCGCTGTTGGGCATAGACGTACCATTGCTTCTAAAGCTAGGAGATAAATCAGCCTCGCTAAATTCTTGCGCCATTGATTTAGGATTATTCAACAGTCCTCGTGCATTTTTGCTAAAGCTTTCGCCAGTTTTGAGTAATCCAGTAAATGTTTGCGAGTTTGAAAGTTTATCGCAGCCGGCAAGTACTACTGCACTTGCGCCTAACATCATACGTTTAAAGAAGCGCCTTCTGTCATATTGGTGCATGATTATTGACCCTTTTTATGAGAGGTGTCGATGTAATATTGACCAGTAATCATCGAGCGAATATTGTTCCAAAGCCCTGTGATAATCACTTCAAACACATGAATAAACACAAAGCCAACCAACAACCACGCGACAATAAAATGAATGGTGCGCGCTGTTTGTCGGCCACCAAATAAGTCAACCCAACCAGGGATGAGTGAGTTTAAAAAAGGTGACATTGCCATGCCCATTAAAATGATGAGTGGCAGCAAAATAAAAATCACACTCAAGTACGCTATTTTTTGTAGTACGTTATAGGGAATCGCATCCTCGCCTGTTGGGTGTTTAAATCTGGCATGATCTTTAACAGATTGCCAAAAAGAAGCGCGGTCTTTCTTGTTGACCAGTAAGTCGCGTTGAACGTGCTTACTTAAGAAGGAGTGCGTTAAATAGCTAGCGCCATTAATCACGAACAACCAAGCAAAGAAAAAGTGCCAATGTCTCGCCATCGCTAGCCATTTTGGACCAGGAATGGTCAGCCAAGAGGGAAATCCGCGCTTAATCATGTTGCCGTTTGGCCCTGTTGAGGCGCCAAGGACGCCTGTTGTATTAAATTCGTAGCCCAAAATATTTGTCACACCGATTAGCTCACCTTTGCTATTTTGTCGTGATTTTATTTCAAAGACTGGTGCTAGACCGTTATAAGAAGATTTGCCGATATTGAGCGCCGAGTGCGCGTTAAATATATTAAGCCCTGTCATAAACAACACAATAAAGCAGGTCACATTAATCCAATGCATGATGCGAGTAGGCAGTTTGTGGCGATATATAAACATAGCTTTTCCTATATTAAAGGGTTGATTTACAAACGCTAGTTATTAAAATTTTAGTAGATTCTACACCAACTGCCACGATTAATTTACAAATCTACTTTTGAGTTGTATGCACAAATCTGAGCGAAAAAGGCACATATTGCATTGCTATACTGATGAGTATATATTAACTAAAAAAGCAGTTTACAACTCAATATTATTTGGTGGAGAAGACTAGCATGGATGGAGATCAAAGCATCAAAACGTTTCACGGTGGCTGTCCGCATGATTGCCCAGATACGTGTAGCATGGTGTATACCGTGAAAGATAATAAGCTTATTTCAGTCACTGGCAATAAAGACCACCCCATGACACGCGGCGGCTTATGCGTCAAACTCAAAGATTACGAAAAGCGTCATTATCATCCTGATAGACTTCTATATCCACTCAAGCGCACTGGCGCTAAAGGTAGCAAACAGTTCAAGCGCATTACGTGGGATGAAGCGCTGACTGAAATCACCAGTAAATGGAAAGCTATTATCGCCAGCGATGGTCCGCATGCCATTATGCCCAACAGCTATCTGGGCAATCAAGGCTTGGTACATGGTCTCAATGGAGGCGATGCTTTTTTTAACCGCATGGGTGCAACTGTGTGCGAACGCACTTTTTGTGGCGAGGGTTCCTGTACTGCATGGTTATTAACCGTTGGTCCAACTGCTGGCGTTGACCCTGAAAGTTTTAGCCATTCTAAATACATTGTTATTTGGGCATGTAACTCAGTAAGTACTAACTTACATCACTGGCATATCATTCACGAAGCACAGAAACGTGGTGCCAAAGTCGTGGTGATTGATTCTTATGCCTCTAAAACTGCAAAAGAAGCTGATTGGCATATTGCGCCAAAACCAGGCACAGATGGCGCACTCGCCATGGCGATGATGAATGTGATTATTGCAGAAGGCTTGGTTGATCAAGACTACGTGGATAACTACACAGTTGGTTACAAAGAGTTAGCCGAACGCGCTAAAACAAGAACGCCAGAGTGGGCGGCAGAAATTACAGGTATTTCTGCTGATGACATTCGTAAATTTGCACGTGAATACGCTACCACGCCACCAGCGGCAATTCGTTTGGGCGTAGCACTTGAAAGAAGTTACGGCGGCAGTCAAGCCATTCGGGCGGTCACATGCTTACCTGCGCTGATAGGCGCATGGCGT
The DNA here is from genome assembly GCF_029945705.1 of Methylotenera sp. Classification (GTDB taxonomy): domain Bacteria; phylum Pseudomonadota; class Gammaproteobacteria; order Burkholderiales; family Methylophilaceae; genus Methylotenera. The sequence goes on along the minus strand of NZ_JAQSDC010000040.1, from coordinate 1,705 downwards.
TACGTAGGCGGTGGCGCTTTACAGTTTCCAGTATGGGAACATCCCTATAAGTTTGATGTAATCTCCCGCCCAGATTTAATCCCAGAAGGCACGCCAGTGGTGAATAATTTACAGTTAGGCCGCGTACTCACTGGTGAAACCAAGCTTGATACGCCGATTAAATCAATGATGGTGTGGAACACCAACCCCATTACCCAAGCACCCGAAACCGATAAAATCATTAAAGGTTTAGAACGTGAAGATTTATTCACCGTGGTCGCCGAGCATTTTATGTCTGACACCGCAGCCTATGCCGATATTGTGCTGCCAGCCGCCATGGGTGCGGAGATGGAGGATATGGTGCTGTCATGGGGGCATCTATACTTAACTTACAATGAGAAATGTATAGACCCGCCGGGCGAGGCGCTGCCTAATAATGAAATCTTCAGGCAGCTTGCTAAACGTATGGGTTACGAAGATGATAACTTCAAATGGAACGACACCGAATGCCTAGAAAACTACGTAGACTGGGCATCACCCACCTGCGAAGGTATTGATTTGGATTATCTACGTCAACACGGCTTCGCACGATTAAAAGCCTTTGGCGATAAAGATACCCGCGCTCGACATGCCAAAGGTGAGTTCCCTACGCCAACGGGTAAGTGTCACTTTATGGCAGAAGGCGCTAAAAACTTTGTGGCAGGACCTTTCCGCCAAATGTACGAAGGCTTTCAACCAGGCGAGGATATAGACCCACTACCTGATTATGTGGCCTCGCGCGAAACGCCAGCCAGCAACCCAGCATTGGCGGCTAAATATCCTTTGAATATTATTTCGCCCAAAAGCCATGGCTTTTTAAACTCATGCTATGCCAATGTGGCGGAGAAAATTAAAGGGCAGGGCGAGCAGTTCGTGATGATTAATCAGCTTGATGCCACAGCACGTAATATTAAAGCAGGTGATGTGGTGAAGGTGTTTAATGACCGAGGTGCGTTTGAGGGTTTGGCTAAAATTTCAGATGATGTGAATGCGGGGATTATTGTGGCAACGCTTGGCTATTGGCGCCAGTTGAATAATGGTACGGTGAATTGTATTAGTTCAGCGGAGTTTGGGGATATGGGGCATTCGACTACGTTTAGTGATAATTTGGTGGAGTTAGCGTTGGTTTAGCATATCACAAAGGCGGGGCGTGTTTTAGCTCGCCTCGTCTAGTGTCTATGCAAGGGCGTCAAAGTGACAGAATCGATTCATAGCTTACTGATTTTTATGTTCTTCTTATCCCGTTTTGAATCTCGCCAGATTTCAACGCGAAATTGATTAGTTGGAATATCTTGCTTAGGATTAGGTGCGCGTGTAGGGTCGTTCTTCTTTCTATCATCGTTGCTGCCATTTAATTCGTTTTCTTCAACTTTAAACAGAGGCTCCTGTTTTGGATACTTAGGTGAATTTTTAAGTGCTTCATTTAGTGTTTTCATGAACTCTGGAGAAGAGTCCGCCTCACTCCCAAGAATACGTTCTGCTTCTATCATTGCTTGTTCTGCCGTCAGCTCGCCTTTCTGAACTTTCTGAAACAGTCTATGTAAAAGTGATAACGTACCAGCGTTGTTTCGATAAGTGGTCTTAACATTGCTTTGTTCAAATGGTGATACTGCACTTTCTACTAGCTTATTGTTAATGACCCCTGTTGAATAAAGTGGACACTACCACTTCAGACAAGCTCTTCCTG